>CAMWMD010000013.1 GCA_947175265.1 uncultured Porphyromonadaceae bacterium
CCCCACCCCCCCCTATTTTTTTTTCTACCACAAGACGTCATACTATATTCCTCTACGGCTTGTGGGCTCGGAGATGTGTTTAATAGAAGTCCATATTACTATATAAAAGTGGAGAGTCCGCTGAAGGAGGTTTCAAAACCTCCTTCAGCGGACTCTCTTGTTATTGTTTAAAGAATCTGTCAATATTGCGTTTGTCTTCTCGCTCTTTTATTGACTGCCGCTTGTCGTATTGTTTTTTTCCTCGTCCGATACCAATCACAAGTTTGGCAAAACCCTTTTCACTTATAAACATTCTCAGAGGAACTATTGTGAAACCAGGATCGGAAGAATCCTTACTTATCTTACCAATTTCCTTCTTGGATAAGAGAAGTTTCCTATCTCGTCTGGTCTGATGATTGTTATAGGAACCGTAAGTATATTCCGAGATGTGCATCCCCTTAACCCAGACTTCACCTCTATCCACCACACAATAACTGTCTGTAAGACTTGCCTTACCATCCCTTATAGATTTAATCTCTGTTCCGGTAAGCACCATACCGGCAGTGTAGGTATCGCCAATCTCATAATTAAAATTGGCCTTCTTGTTTTTAATATTGATCTGGTTCGCTTTCATCTGCAGGAATAAGAATAAATGTTTCTATTGCACCGAAGGTAACAGTTTTTCTAATATCCATCCGAGAAACATCGGGATGCCCACGATAATAAGACATAATACAGCTGTACAAGTGATTTGTCTGTTATGTGGGAAAACAAAGAAACGGGTTCCACGGCTTATTAAATATACTGTCCATAAGGGCAAGAAAATTAAAATCGCCCAAAGCATAGGTAACAACTGAGTCAAGGTAAAGAACATACAGAGGGTCGACAGATTAACGAGTACAAAGACCTTTCCGAAATCCCCTTCAATCGATTTTGTGGTAAGTCTCGGCATAATGACTCTCAAAAGAATTACAATGAGAAAATAGCCGAAGAAGAATGAGACAAAAGCGAAGACAGCATTTTCAACGGCTGTCGAAAGCGAAATTCTTGATGAATAAATCATTTCGACAAATTGGCTAACCGCCAACAAGGCTACCAAAGGATAAAAACACCCAACCTGAATTTCTTCAGCCGTAATTTTGCTTCGTCTTACCGACTTCCATCCTTCTACAGGATTCAGCATCACCTTAAAAAGCAAATGAAACGGATTGGGGACGTCTCTCTTATCCCTTTTCTCATTTTTCTCTTCCGTCTTAGCGGCTTCCTGAGAAACATTCTCAGCCTGCGCATAATTAGGGCCAGAATCATCAAGGGAATCCGTACTTTCTGATGGTTCAGTGTATACGTATATATTATCGTCTTCTCGTTCTTCCATAATTCACTTGCAAATTTAGATAAAACTTACAAACTAAACAAAAAAACCGTTCCCAAATTATCCGGGAACGGTTTTATACCAATTGAGATTCTATAAAACTCAATCTTTTCTATCCTCATTCAGAAGACGTATCATCTCTATGGCACTCTTAGGAATACGTGTTCCGGGGCCGAATATAGCCGCTACGCCCGCTTTATACAGGAAATCATAATCTTGTGCGGGGATTACACCACCTGCAGTCACCAATATATCGGGACGACCCAATTTCTCAAGTTCTGCTATAACCTGTGGAATGAGTGTCTTGTGGCCGGCAGCGAGAGATGAAACACCAAGGATGTGCACATCATTCTCTACAGCCTGACGGGCTGCTTCAGCAGGAGTCTGGAAAAGAGGACCCATATCGACGTCAAAACCACAGTCGGCATAACCGGTAGCCACAACTTTTGCACCACGATCATGGCCATCCTGACCCATTTTTGCAATCATGATTCGAGGCTGACGACCTTCACGAGCCGCAAATTCAGCTACAGCCTTACGTGCCTCCTCAAATTCGGGATCACCCTTTTCTTCGCTACTATACACTCCGGATATTGTTTTAATTACAGCCTTATAACGTCCCACAACTGCTTCGCAAGCATCTGAGATCTCCCCTAAGGTTGCTCTCACGCCTGCTGCCTTGACAGCAAGATCAAGAAGATTACCCTTTGAGGGATCCTTGACGCACTCCGTGATTGCCTCAAGTGCTTTCTTCACAGCCTCCTCATCTCGCTTACCCTTAAGATCCTCAAGTCTCGCACACTGTTCCTTACGTACCTCAGTATTATCAACCTCAAGAATATCAATCGGATCCTCATGATCAAGACGATATTTATTAATACCGACAATAGTCTGTTTGCCGGAATCAATACGAGCTTGTGTACGGGCTGCCGCCTCCTCAATTTTCAGTTTCGGCAGACCGGTCTCAATTGCTTTCGCCATGCCACCGAGTTTCTCTATTTCCTGGATATGTTCCCAAGCCTTATGAGCTATCTCGTTGGTCAATGCCTCTACATAATAACTTCCGCCCCAGGGATCTACCTGTTTTGTTACATAGGTTTCCTCCTGAATATATATCTGGGTGTTACGTGCTATACGTGCTGAGAAATCGGTAGGCAATGCAATCGCCTCATCAAGAGCATTGGTATGCAGAGATTGTGTATGACCAAGCACCGCACCCATTGCCTCGACACATGTGCGACCCACATTATTGAACGGATCCTGCTCCGTCAGACTCCAGCCTGAAGTCTGACTGTGTGTACGCAATGCGAGTGATTTCGGATTTTTCGGGTTGAATTGCTTGACTATCTTTGCCCACAACATACGCGCAGCCCTCATCTTGGCTATTTCCATGAAATAATTCATAGAGATTGCCCAGAAGAAAGAAAGACGGGGAGCAAATGAATCGATATCCATTCCTGCGTTAACACCTGCTCTGAGATACTCAAGACCATCTGCAAGTGTATAAGCCAACTCAATATCCGCAGTTGCACCTGCCTCCTGCATGTGATAACCGGAAATTGAGATGGAGTTGAATTTCGGCATATTCTTTGAAGTGTATTCAAAGATATCTGCTATAATCTTCATAGAGAATGCCGGCGGATAGATATAAGTATTGCGGACCATGAACTCCTTGAGGATATCGTTCTGTATGGTTCCGGCCATCTCGTCAAGTTTTGCCCCTTGTTCGAGACCTGCGTTGATATAGAATGCCAAAACAGGAAGCACAGCACCGTTCATAGTCATGGATACAGACATCTTATTCAATGGAATTCCATCGAAAAGCACTTTCATATCCTCCAGTGAACAGATTGAAACGCCTGCTTTACCGACATCGCCTACCACACGCTCATGATTGGCATCATATCCTCTGTGGGTCGGAAGGTCAAATGCCACCGACAGACCTTTCTGTCCTGATGCAAGATTTCTTCTGTAGAACGCATTAGATTCAGCGGCTGTAGAGAATCCGGCATATTGACGGATAGTCCAGGGACGAAGAGGATACATCGCGCTATACGGGCCTCTGAGGAATGGAGGGAGTCCGGATACATAATCCAAATGCTCCAATCCTTCAAGATCCTCTTCTGTATATACCGGTTTCACGGGAATAAGTTCGGCCGTAATCCAATCAGCCTCTTTCTTCTCATTTACCGGTGCAGCCGGCCTTTCTGCCACGACTGCATTTATATCTATTTCTTTGAAATTTGGTCTCATTTCACTTTAGAAGTTTTGCGTTGAATTTTACAAGCGTGTCAAGCACATTTACTCTCACATGGATAAACTCTTCAATACCTTGAGCCTTGAGTTCGTCCATACATGCTGGTGCTCCGGCAATCACGAACATTGCCCTTCCGGCCAACTCTTTAAATGCTTCCGGGGCATACGTTGCGTATTCATCATCACTTGAACAAAGCACAACAACGTCTGCACCTTTCTCTAAAGCGGCATCAACGCCCTCCTTGACAGAATTGAAACCGATATTATCGATAATCTCATATCCGGCACAACCGAAGAAGTTTGCTGAGAACTGAGCACGAGCAAGTCGCATAGCCAAGTTGCCGATAGTAAGCATAAACACTTTAGGACGTTTACCGCTTCTCTCAGTATCAAGTCGGAGTTGCTCAAACTGGCTTGCCGCACGATCAAAATTCAATGCTTCCACAGCACCGTCAGTCACTTCCGCAGAACAACCACATCCGCAAGCACACCCATCCTTTTCAATCTTATCAAGAGCCTTTTCATTGAAATTCGGGTATTGGTTTGTGCCGAGCAGTATCTCCTTACGACGTGCTACGTCAATATGACGTTTTACTCCTGATTCATTTACCTTCTTCTGAATCTCCCCTTTCTCAAGCAGGGAAAGGAAACCACCCTCTTCTTCTGTCTTGCAGAAAAGTTCCCAAGCTACTTTAGCAATCGATGCGGTAAGATGCTCGATATAGTAGGAGCCACCTGCAGGATCGACCACCTTGTTCAAATGGCTTTCCTCTCTGAGAAGCAACTGCTGGTTGCGTGCAATACGCTCACTAAACTCGTCAGGCTTCTTATATTGGAGATCAAAAGGAAGTGTCTCTATTGAATCTACTCCCGCCAAGGCTGCACTCATAGTCTCTGTCTGAGAACGGAGCAGGTTGACATGGGCATCATATATAGTCTGATTGAACTGGCTGGTCACTGCGTGAACCATCATCTTGCAGCATTCATCTTCTGCTCCGTAGGCTTTTACTATCTCAGCCCAGAGCATACGGGCAGCACGGAATTTTGCAAGTTCCATGAAATAATTTGAGGAGATACCCATATTAAACTTAATACGGGATGAAGCCTCACAAGGGGTAAGTCCTGCTTCCGTAAGCAGAGTCATCCATTCGGCACCCCATGAAAGTGCATAACCCAATTCCTGTGTAATGTATGCCCCCGCATTATTGAGCATAAAACTGTCAACGGCAAAACAGCGGAGATTCTTTACCGGTTTCACCACATCATAAAGAGCAATTGCCTCCGCTTTCAGATCTTTTGGGAAAGGCAGGCCATGCTTAAGAAGACGTTTGAACGGATTAAAATCTATTGATCCTCTGAAATCTTCTACGGCACCTCTTGCAGTGAGATATTCAACAAAAAGTTTTGCTACTTCCACAGCCTTACCCATACAGCAGGAAATATTAACTTCTACCTTTTTCAGATCTATGTCATTAAAGATAGTTTCCATATCTGAATAGGTGACATCCTTAGAAAGATGAACTCCGATTGAATCAACTCCACGGTCAATGACATGAAGGGCCTCCTTATTCAGTTCTTCAGGAGTATTTCCCTGAATCTGCTGACGAATCAGCCAGTCATTATTGTCTCTTGTACCTCTTACGTATGGGAATTGTCCCGGAAGAGTTCCCATGTGTGGAATTTCCTTTAAGTCGTCACGGCGATAGAAAGGCTGTACTTCAAAGCCCTCATTGGTGCGCCACACAAGTTTCTTATTAAAATCGGCACCCTTGAGGTCGACATTGATCTTAGCCACCCAATCCTCCGTAGAGGTGGGAGAGAACATGTCAAATAATTTTTCGTTTTTTGCCATAAGTTTTATAGCTTTATGTATAGATGTTGGGTCTTTTACTTTTCCTTGAAACAACTGCCACTGTTTCTATCATTTTTGCTGATTAGTGTCACACCCTTTTCGTTTTTTTAATTATATGGGCATAACAACAATGGCCAAATTTGCTTCAGTTGATGCAAATTTAGCCATTTGTTTTCATTTAAGGAAATTTTTCGGGATTTTCTTTTTTATTTTTTTATTTGACCTTGTGTTAAGGTTTGATTTAATTTCATTATGCTTTAACCTAATCACTCCACCTCTAATTTCTTTCCTTCACACCTGAGAATTTTTCCCGGGAACTCTTCCACCAGTTGCATATTGTGAGTAGCCATGACCACACAATGTCCCTTGGATGAAAGACTATGAAGGAGAGTCACTATCTGATTCCCTGTCTGTGGATCAAGATTGCCCGTCGGCTCATCAGCGAGAATGAGATCCGGTCTATTCAAAAGAGCCCTGGCGATCACAATCCTCTGCTGTTCACCGCCACTGAGTTCATGGGGCATTTTATAACTCTTATTTGCCATCCCCACCATTTCAAGCACCTCTTCTATCCTATCTTCCATCTCACTCTTGTTTTTCCATCCGGTGGCACGAAGCACAAACCTCAGATTTCCATTCACCGAGCGATCCTGCAGAAGTTGAAAATCCTGAAAGACAATTCCAATCTTTCTACGGAGATATGGAATATTCTTCTTCTTCAGTGTCAGAAGGTCAAATCCCATAACCTCTGCCTTTGACCCGGAATGGACCACTACATCTGCATACATTGATTTCAAAAGACTGCTTTTCCCACTACCTACCCTGCCGACCAGATAATGGAACTCCCCTTTTGACAGAGAAAAGGACACCCCTTTAAGGACACTCTTTTCTGCCCTTTCAATCTCGACATCCTTATAGTTTACTATTACGCTCATTTTTCTTTCTTTAAGGCACAAAATTAATTATAATCCCCGGTCTGTGCAAGATAAACCGGGGAGTAATATCCGTAAAGCCGGTAAAATCAGAAACTCAACATCATCATAGCCGTCACCCTGTTGGCATTTCCATGAGTTCCGTCAAAATTCATTCGTTTCCCCACGAGATACTCTGCTCCAATTTCAAAGCGCGGGGTGACATCGTAGAAAAGATTTATAGCACCATAAAGCCCATATTTATATTGGGAATTATCAGGGTTCTGACGCGGATAGTATTTTTGCTCTGACAATGTCAAATTGGAGAATATTTTGGGTGAAAAATAATATGACGCGCCGAATACGTATCCGGCAGCAGTCGGAGCGTATAGTTCACCCTCCTGCCCCGGTTTGGCTATTAGATCGAAACTTCCTCCTACAAGATCTGTCGTATAGGATTCATGTCCTTGCCCTATGGAGGCGATTCCATATATATTAAGTTGGGGCAAAACCTTCACTACTCCGGAAAGTTGAGCAGCCCATCCAAAAATATCCTGATTTTTCTCCGCCAAAAGATTCCTGTACGTCAAGACACGACCTAATCCAGAGATACGTATGTGGCTCGACCCGCCATCCCATTGATATTGCGCAAATGCAGCTATGTCCGGCACATAGTCCGCGCAAGCCTTAGTGTATGTGCCGTCGGCATCAATCGACGTAGAGGGAAACTCAAATGACCCGGCCAAACTCCAATGATTTCCCTTAAAGGTGTGAAGGTACCTTACCAGAACATTTGTCCTGGTATTTTTCCCATTAGCCCCTGCGCCATCAATCGTAGAGGGCTCGGCCTTTGTATCTTCAAATGTAGTAGTGGCATATCCCGCAGTCCAATCCCCCACCTGTATATAGGCTTTCTTTAGTTTGAAGTCTCTATTATTATAACCGGAGAAACCTGCTTCTATATAACCAAGATAATCTCCAAAAATGGAATTATGCCCGAGGAGTGTAAAATACAATGCTGTCCCGGAAGGATTTGACGATAAGGCTTTGTCATGTGTCGGATCTTTTGGAATCGTGATAAAATATGGAGAGAAACCACTCGTAGGTATCGACCCGTTCCAATCAAAATAACCTCTCATACGGATAACACCACCCACACCTAAGGCAAGATTTCCATTTCTACTCATAAAAAGGAAATAAGGAGCCCTCGGATCCTGGAAGTGCCTGTACTGATCATAATAGAACCTATTGAGCATTCTGTTGATCGAATCCTCATGTTCCCGTGAGGAATTTGTTATTACGTGAGTGGACCCAATCATATTTTCAATCCTTTGGATATCCGGAGGTAGCACTTTTGTCGTATCCGATTGAGAAAAAACGTTAAGACTCCCCGACAAAATTAGCGCGGATAGCCATAAGCACCTTTTGTCTATATTCATTGCAGTTGTTATTGTTTTCACGTCCGTTTCAAAATTTGAAGGTTTTATAATAATATCATAATTATTTTTTTTGCAGATCGTATTCTGAACCGCCGTGGTAGAATTTACTCAAAAAGGAGCCGCAACATCTCTTCAATTTTTCCGACTTCCACCAGTCGGATAGAGAAATTGTCTTTTACGCCTTTAAGGTTACCTTTTGGTATTATAACCGTATCAAAGCCTAATTTTTGAGCCTCACCAACACGTTGGTCAATTCTTGTGACTGTACGTATCTCTCCTGATAGACCCACCTCTCCAATGAAGGCTGTCTTACGGCTTATGGCTATATCAAAGTTTGAGGACATGATAGACGCAACCACTGCCAAATCAATCGCCGGATCTATCACTTTTAATCCTCCCGCCATGTTGAGGAATACATCTTTTTGTCCGAGCCTGAAACGAGCACGCTTCTCAAGGACTGCCAACAGCATATTCAATCTCCGCTGATCGAATCCTGTCACTG
This sequence comes from uncultured Porphyromonadaceae bacterium, assembly GCA_947175265.1. Lineage (GTDB taxonomy): Bacteria > Bacteroidota > Bacteroidia > Bacteroidales > Muribaculaceae > Lepagella. The sequence goes on from CAMWMD010000013.1 coordinate 8,312, forward strand.
ACCTTTGAGGTGTGCCATAAGCGGCACTCGATACCAAAGCCTGAACCTCAACCATGAACGGTCTTGCCCCTTCAAGAGTAACACCTATGGCGATACCACTCATCTCCTCTTCCCTGTTCTCCGACAACAGCATCTCAGATGGATTTTTAACCTCTCTCAGTCCTTTTTGCACCATTTCGTAAATTCCGATTTCCGAAGTAGAACCAAATCTGTTTTTTATCGATCGGAGAATTCTGTAAAGATACTGTCTGTCTCCCTCAAATTGGAGTACGGTATCAACTATGTGCTCAAGTACCTTGGGTCCGGCTATAGCACCATCCTTATTAATATGACCGACAAGGATGACAGGCACCCCGGATTCTTTTGCATATCTTAACAAGGATGCAGCACATTCTCTGACTTGACTGACGCTTCCGGCTGCTGATTCCACTTGATCTGAGGCAATCGTCTGAATGGAATCAACCACCACAATTTGGGGAGCAAGTTTTTCAATCTGACTGAATATATTATCCAGTCTTGTCTCGCAAAGAATATATGTGTTATCCGACATCTTGCCCAGTCTCTCAGCCCTCATTTTCAATTGGGTGGCGCTTTCCTCTCCCGAAACGTATAATATCTTCTTGTTTCTGATTGAGAGTATATTCTGAAGAAGGAGCGTTGATTTCCCTATTCCGGGCTCACCGCCTATCAACGTAAGGCTCCCGGCCACCAATCCACCGCCCAAGACCCTATTCAACTCTCCGGAAGGCATATTTATTCGTGGTTCTTCAAGTGTCTGAATCTCGGAAAGGCGCAGGGGTTCGGTATCAATCTTGGATCGAGACGTTTTAAGACCTTGTTTTGAAGCCTTAACCTTTTCCTCTACAAAAGAATTCCACTCTCCACAGGAAGGGCATTTTCCAAGCCATTTCGGAGACTCGTACCCACATGATTGGCAAAAATATAATATCTTTGTCTTTGTTGCCATACTTTTTCTCTAAGTTTAATATTGGCTATCCAAACCTGAATGTTGAGAGGACAACCGCTGTTGCAATAGCCACATTCAATGACTCAGCGTGAGAATCCTTGTCATAAGGAGGAATAAGGAGAGGTATTTTGATTTTGTTTTTTATAGAATCTGTAATGCCGTTACCTTCATTCCCCATGACGATGAAACCGAAGTCTTTCAGGTTCATTTTATATATATTCCTCCCGTCAAGAACTGTCCCATATACCGGCATGTCGGGATAACGTTCTATCAGACACCTGAGATCGGTATAGTAAACTTTTACCCTTTTCAAGGAACCCATAGTCGATTGGACTGTCTTCGGATTGAAGGCATCCACAGTGGAGTCAGAAGCGAAAATAGTATCAACACCGAACCAGTCACATGTACGAATGATAGTACCAAGATTTCCGGGATCCTGAACTCCGTCCAATAAGAGGTACAGTTTATCCTGTTTTATCTCCGGCATTTCGTTTCCCGGCATTTTAAAAATAGCCATTACCTGAGAAGGCGTTGACAATGACGACATCTTCCTAATCTCATTTAAATGTGCCTCAAATATCTGAGTATCCGGTATTTTTAGCCGTCTTATATTCCTTTCAATCCATTCGGGGGTAGCGACAATGTATTCCACCTGGTATGCATCAAGCATATCGAGGACACACTTCTCCCCTTCCGCAAGGAATAAGCCATGTTTTATCCTCATTTTCTTTGAGGATAAAGAAGAAATTACGTTTGCTTTGCTTTTCGACAGTTCCATCTACTGTTCCTTAATATCCTATTTTTTTCCAAAGTTAATGATTTTTTTGCCATTTACATATCTTTTGATTAATTTTGTACAAATCTTGAAATAAATTCTTAACATGACATGAAATACATAGGAGCCCATGTAAGTGTGGCGGGAGGAGTGTCAAATGCTCCGATTGAAGCTAACGTTATCGGAGCGAAAGCATTCGCTCTGTTCACCGGTAGTAGCAACCGATGGTCCTCCAAGGCTATAACTGATAAGGAAATTGAAAAATTCAAAGAAAATTGCCGGCTGTTTGGCTACACACCAGAAGTCATACTTCCCCATGACAATTTTTTGATTAATCTCGGCAGTCCGGATAAGGAAAAACTCGAAAAATCCCGGAAATCTTTTCTTGAAGAGTTGAAGCGTTGCGAACAATTGGGTCTGACAATGCTTAATTTTCACCCTGGAAGCCATCTGAATGTGTTGACAGAAAACGAGTGTCTCGATCAAATAGCCGAATCATTAAATCTTTCTCTGGAACATTCCACAGGCGTGACAGCCGTACTTGAAAATGTTGCGGGACAAGGCTCAAATTTAGGACACTCATTCGAACAGTTGGCCCACATTATCGATAAAGTGGAAGATAAAGATAGAATCGGTGTTTGCATCGATACTTGCCATGCCTATTCTGCCGGCTATGATTTATCCTCCGAAGAGGGATATGATGAGACGTGGAGGATGTTTGATGAAATAATTGGCTTCCGATATTTGAGAGGAATGCATCTCAATGACGACAAACGTGAACTTGGCTCGCGGATTGACCGCCATGAAAGTATCGGGCAAGGAACTTTGGGTCGGGATTTCTTTAGCCGACTGATGAAAGATCCACGCTTTGACGGCATACCTCTGATATTGGAGACTCCTGATGACAGTATATGGGCAGAGGAGATTGCTTGGCTTTATTCCCAGACTTCAGAATAAAGCAGTGGAAGAATTTTGGAAAATTTTCAAATTCAATATAATACCAGTATGAAAACAAAACCTGATTTAGGATTTTGGAAACTATGGAATCTGAGTTTCGGATTTTTCGGTGTCCAAATTGCCTACGCACTTCAAAGTGCGAACGTGTCGCGTATCTTTACTACCATAGGTGCCGACCCACATGACTTAAGTTATTTCTGGATTCTGCCCCCTCTAATGGGACTTATCGTCCAACCAATCGTCGGCATGATGAGCGACCGCACTTGGAATAGATTCGGACGCCGACTCCCTTATCTAATCCTTGGTGCAACCATTGCTGTAATAGTGATGTGCCTGCTTCCCAATGCAGGAAGTTTCCAGTTTACTGTATCAAGCGCCATACTCTTCGGCCTTATTGCCCTCATGCTTCTTGACACCTCCATAAACATGGCAATGCAGCCTTTCAAGATGCTTGTTGGTGATATGGTAAATGAGAAGCAGAAAGGTCTCGCCTATTCCATTCAAAGTTTCCTCTGCAATTCGGGATCAGTAGTTGGATATATTTTCCCAATTTGTTTTGGCTGGATAGGTATTAAGAACACAGCCCCCTCCGGTATGGTGCCCCCCACTGTTATATGGTCTTTCTATATCGGAGCAGCGATTCTTTTGCTTTGCGTGGTTTACTCATTGGTGAAAATTAAAGAATGGCCTCCCCACGTATACAATGAATATAATGGTGTAGAGGAAAAAGAGACAAAGCAGCCAACTCCAGGAGTAATAAGCCTTTTGAAAAATGCACCTTCCACATTCTGGACTGTGGGTCTCGTTCAATTCTTCTGCTGGTTCGCTTTCCTTTTCCTCTGGACATACGCAACCAATACCGTTGCATTCAAGGCTTTTGATACACCAACCACTCAAAGTATCGTTGGTCTGAAAGATGGCAATAAAGTGTATGAAGCAAAGAATCTCCTTATTCAGGACTCAGTGCTTATCATGACCCACGGACACGCTCTCGCTGAAGGGGTGACTGTAGACGGAGTCTTCTATCCTGCATCCCAGATAGTAATAAACGGAAACGATACAATCGTGTCAGACCATCAGATTCTGAATTCAGAAAATGGACTTGCAAAAGCATCATTTGGCAAACCACTTTCAGGAGTCAAGAGTCTTAAAATCAATGGTAAGGAAATGACCGACTGCAAGAATGTAACAATTTCTGATTATCTGTCACGTCTTCAGGGGCCTTTCCAACTGACCCAGGCGGCCATCGTTGCTAAGGGTGCGAATGGAGCCTTATCAGTTGAGGATGCATCCAACGTACAGATTGCCGACGCCTCAAAATGCTCTTTTGAGACAAAGACTGTCCTCAATTCCGCTACTCCTCAGTATAACGATGCAGGTAACTGGGTTGGCCTTCTTTTCGCAGTTCAGGCCATAGGTTCAGTAATCTGGGCTGTCGTTCTTCCCAAGTTCAGAAGTCGCAAATTCTCTTATTCGCTTTCTCTTCTGCTTGCCGGTATCGGTTTCATACTTATGTCGTTCATGACTAACCAGTGGATACTGTTTATCGCCTTCCTTCTCATAGGATGTGGTTGGGCTGCAATGTTGGCATGGCCGTTCACTATCCTGACCAATTCACTTAAAGGCGGCAATATCGGTGCATATCTAGGACTTTTCAACTGTACAATCTGTGTACCCCAGATTATCGCAGCCCTCGCCGGTGGTTGGATATTGAGCATGATGAGCACACCGGGAGAACTCGCCCCGGAGTACCTGATGATGACGGTGGCCGGTATAGCAATAATAATCGGTTCTGTATGTGTCTTCTTCATTAAGGAACATATCCCGACAGATGAAAAGGTACAGGAAACTCCCGCAATCAGCGAAAACATCTGATCTGTTTAGATAGTAAAAATAGGGAATCCATTTTTGTGGATTCCCTATTTTTTTATTAGTGATGAAATTTTTCAAATCTCCTTTTTTATCATCTTCAACCACTTCCTGTATCCCAAGACGGATATGATAGTATATATAAAGTAAAGAATACTATAAAAAGGTATTCCTTTATAATAATACAAGGCAGTGCAAACCAAATCAACAATAAACCATACAAGCCATTGCTCCGCTATCTTCCTGGCCATCATCCAGAGGCCAACAATTGAGAACGAGGTGGTAAAGGCATCTGCCACAGGAACGGTAGAATCAGTCAAAGTCACCAATATCCACCAGATTATATACCAAAGAATAAGTCCGACTGATATACACCCGAGTGCCAATTTGAGGTTTATTCTTATAATCCTGGGTTTTCCACTTTCTTTCTTTTCAACTCCATGTGTCCAATTCCAAAACCCATAAGCCGCTATCACCAGATAATAAATATTAATAGCGAAATCAGCATAAAGTCCTTTGGAATAATAAATCCACATTGAAATTGCAGGCATTACGACTGATGCAAGCCATACTTTGGGATTAGCATGGTATTCCCACCAGAGATATAATATGCCGATAGAGAATCCAAGTATCTCCCGAAATGTATCAAACGTCATCTTTAGAACTTCAAACTTAATGTAGCCATTACATTAGCAGGTGCTTGGGCTGCATATCCGGAATACCTGTAAATAATCTTTTCACCGTTTTCAATATAGTACCCGGCTCCTGAATAACCGTTATTGAAGTATTTTGCATTGAAAATATTGTAGACGTTAAGGCCAATTCTCATATCTTTTATTCCCTTAAGGTTTTTAAAAGAATAACCGAGATGAAGGTCTGTTATAAAATACGCGTCCAATTTGGCTTCACTACTCCTTGCGTTATTCATATATTGGCTTCCGACATATTTGGTTTCCAATACTGCGTCTGCATTTTTCCATTTGAAACGGAAAGAGTTGTTAAAAATCAAATCAGGAGAAAATGCGATAGGTGTCGAACCCAAATCAAATGTTATGGGATTGGTCCATTCATCCTCATATATATATTCGACGAAATTCTTTATCCTGTTGCGTGATAATGTGAGATTCAAATTCCATTCAAACCAGTCGCAAGGCAAGAGCGCACCCTGAATCTCAATTCCGGTTCTATAAGAATCGGGTACATTGACACTTATAGCATTTCCCGTATCTGACAGTTCCCCTGTAGCGACCAATTGATCCTTATAAAGCATATAATATAAGTTAACCCCGCAAGCAAAAATACCGCCATTGTAAGCATATCCCAATTCAAAATCATTCAATCGCTCTGACTCAGGTTGCCTGTATGGATCTCCATCGGTAAAATTATCTCTGGTAGGTTCCTTCTGAGCCACTGACCAGGATGCAAAAGCACGGTGTTGTCCCAAATCAAGGTTAATACCCAATTTAGGATTGAAGAAATTCCAATGTCTCTTTATATTTAGGATTGCGGGTCCTTCAATATTCCAGTCATAATTATCGGATTCTCCCTTAATCCTATAATTGATGAACCTATACTGCAAGTCGGCAAACAACGATAACTTATCGTTTATGTCATAATTGCCTCTTACGAATAAATTGATATCATACTTCAATCCTTTATTGTCATAATAAGGCTGAAGGGGGTCTAATTTCCCCACATAATTCCTTACCCATTTTATCTGTCCGAAATGATGCCCTTTGAAGTCTGAAGCAGCAATTCCCGCCATAATATTGAAACGCTCGCCAGTGTATGTCAACCGCACATTGCCACCATAATAATGGTTGACGTTATTCTTCAGACGAATCAAATCTGATTTCTTTACCAGTTCCCCGTCTTCTCCGATAAAAGGGGTCAATCCGTATTCGACCAATGTCCTCTTTTGCTTATATTGGTCATAATAGCCGTTGTCATGTGTATAGTGTAATGCGGCAGCCAGATTGAACCTCTCACCGAGATGTTGCGAAAGGAGCAATTGGAAATGATGCTGTGTGTAATTGTCATTCTGATCCTTGTAGAATGCGACATTGCCATCATTATCAATATACTTCCCGCAAGGATTATAGCGTCTGCCATACTTTTCCATCTCCTCCTTTGTTGCGTAATCCCAGGCCATATATGTTTTCTCCTTTCCTCCGAAAACAAGAAGACGCAACATAGTATTCTCATTTCTGTATGCACCTTGGGTAAAATAACTCCAAAGCGCGGAGGAGGCCCTATCTATATATCCGTCGGATCCAAGATGGCTAATCTTGGCATCAAAACTCCAATGATCTTTCAAAAGTCCTGAGCCTACACGAAATGTTTCCCGGTTACTGTTGTAGGAACCGTATGCTAATGATATTTCTGAATATGGGTCAATTGACGGAGCGTCCGTCATCATATTGATACTTCCACCGAAAGCACCGGCTCCATTAGTTGAGGTTCCTGCTCCCCTCTGCACCTGCACATCCCTGAGGGAAGATGCCAAATCCGGCATATTGACCCAATAGACGTTATGACTTTCAGGGTTATTTATCGGTATTCCATTAGCAGTCACGTTTATACGCGAGCCATCAGTTCCCCTGATTCGCATCGAGGTATAGCCCATTCCCGCACCTGCATCTGATGTCACCGTGACGGAGGGGGTCAATTGAAGCAAATAAGTCAAATCCCTTCCGTCATTGTTCTTATTCAGTTCAGTTTTGGAGACGTTGCTGAAGGCTACAGGAGTCTTGTATCCTGCCCTGTTAGCAACAATCTCTACCTCCCTCAAGTCAGTTCCAACACTGTCACTTGGCTGTCCTTCTTCGACAGTCTCTGCACAAAGGCTCACCGTTCCGAACGTCAGAACAGCTGCCGATAAAGCAAATTTATTCATATTTTTCACTACGCCGGTATTACCCGGATCAGGTTCAAAGGGTATATTCTCAGATTGACTAAAACTTCGAAAGGAACAATTCAGTCAAACACCCCTAAATTGATTTGTGTATATTATATAAATTAAAAGATTAAAATTTCTAAATAAGTGGAGATAAAAATGCATCAGGATAATGTTCCGTCGTATAATTTTCCATGTCGCCTGTCAAGGTAAATATGTCATATCTATATTCATATCTACCTTTCAGTCGGCGCAGATAACTATCCGCTCCTTTTGCCATAAGCCGCATTTTCTCAGGAGTAACAGCATCGACTGGATCCATATCCCTGCCGCTGCGTGCCTTGACTTCAACAAAAATTATAGTCTCTCCCTTTTGGGCTATAATATCAATTTCTATTTTATTCAATCGCCAGTTGCGTTCCCTTATGGCATAACCTTCCGTTATATAAAATTCAGTTGCCTTTTCTTCAGCAAATCTGCCAAATTCAAGATTCCGAAGTTTTTGCTCCCGGCTCATTACGTCAGAATGCCTTGAAAGACATATCAAGACCCTTGACACTATGAGTGAGAGCTCCTACTGAAATGAAATCTACTCCGGCTTCTCCATATTCACGCAGATTAGTAATAGTAATTCCTCCGGATGACTCTGTTTCCATAGTCCCATTCACAAGTGCGACCGCCTCCTTAGTCAGTTCGGGAGTAAAATTGTCAAACATTATTCTGTCAACTCCTCCTATTGCCATCACTCTGCGAATATCATCAAGCGAGCGGACTTCGACCTCTATCTTGAGATCTTTATTATTATCCTTACAGTATTCGCGTGCCCTCTCAATAGCCTTCTCTATCCCTCCTGCGAAATCGATATGGTTGTCTTTTATCAAAATCATATCAAAGAGACCAATCCTATGGTTGGTGCCACCACCGATCTTCACTGCCTCTTTCTCCATGATTCGCATACCGGGCGTAGTCTTACGGGTATCCAGAACTTTAGTATGGAGACCCTTCAGTTCATCCTGATATTTGGCAGTCATTGTGGCCACGCCACTCATCCTCTGCATGATATTGAGCATGGTTCTCTCTGCTATCAAAAGGGAGCGCACAGGGCCTTCCGCAGTAAAGACCACATCCCCGGGCTTAACCCTTGCGCCATCTTCAATCATGACATCGATCTTTATTGATGGATCTACCTTGTGAAGCACTCTCTGAGCTTCCTTCACTCCGGCCACGATGCCATCTTCCTTTATTATCAATCTTGAACGGCCCATAGCATCCGCGGGTATAGTAGATAAAGTCGTGTGGTCTCCGTCGCCAATATCTTCAGCAAAGGCAAGATCAAGCAGATCTTCTATCAATTTCTCTTTTGTTTCCATCATTATATTTTATAACTTTGCGCAAAGTTAATAATTTTTATGGAAATTATACTTCTGACAATCGGTAAAACATCTCAAACCTTCATTCAGGCGGGAATAGATGAATACTTGAAACGACTTAAAAGATACGTTTCTTTTAAAATTGAAACAATCCCTGATTTAAAATCAGCAAAGTCTTTGACAGCAGAACTCCAAAAGGAAAAAGAGGGTGATGCCATTTTAAATAGCATCACCACTTCTGACTTCTGTATCCTTCTTGATGAAAGAGGAAAGGAATATACCTCTGTAGAGTTTTCTGGAAGACTTCAGAAGATTATGGCTTCCGGGAGAAAGAGAGCCGTGTTCATCGTTGGTGGTCCCTATGGTTTTTCACAAGCCGTCTACAATCGTGCGGATGAAAAGATCTCATTCTCAAAGATGACTTTCACTCATGAAATGATACGCCTCTTTTTCACTGAACAAATATATCGCGCGATGACCATCCTAAAAGGAGAACCATATCATCATGATTGAACCGGAGAATCATTTTCCGGCTTCCTCTTTTTAAAGAACAGGAATCTCAACTTCGGCATGAATGACATTATGATGAGAACAGTTATACAGATACAGTAAAGCCCGATACAGTTTTTCAATATCTGAGTATTGTCCACACCGAAATCACTTGCATCCGACGCTGTCTCAGGAGAGAGGAAGTCATCTATATTAATTGCTACCAGTGTGCTTTTCCACACTACCCTACCATCAAGGAGATAAACTATTGCAGGATTACCTCTGACAACTTCCTTGATTTGGGTATCATCTGCACGGTAGATAGGATAACTTGCCATTGAAAGGTCAATCCATTCATCCAAATCTTTATCATCTCCGGAAACTATTCCGATCATGGACACATCATTTTTTTCCGACCATTCATAAAGGGAATTCAATTTCCATGTTGTCGCCGGAGAAACAGATTTTAAATCAGGAATCATCACAAGCAATTCCGGACCTTCTCCTCTGATGACGTCTGTTGTCACATCCTCATCATCCGTATCCCAAAACCTGAAAGATTTCTCGCCACTCTCTTTTTCAACTTGCGAAGGAGTTGATTTCTCTTTTCTTTCTACAAACACCCAGCCATCTTCTTCTGACGGCAGAGTATCATTCTCTTGAAATTCGCGTAATTTACCTTCCTTCTCATAGATGAAAGTAAATTCTACATCATTGCCGTCAGACTCGGTTCCGTCGATTAATGCCTCACCCACCGGATAATTCCTGAAATCCAAAAGAGGTTGCGACACGTAACCGTAAAGTTCGATGACGACAATAAAAATGGCAGTTAGGATAAACAAAATCCATTGAAGGGCCGGTGTAACCAACCATGTATTTGCTTTATTGTTCCTTATTAACCACCAGATTCCTAAACAAAGTATGATATTCTTCCAGAAAGTAGCCCAGTTGGAAATGACAAGAGCATCTCCAAAACATCCGCAATCGGGCACAGGATTCTTCACTGCAATCCATAACGTCAATGGCACCATGAAGGTCATAAGGACTGCCGCCATAATAGGAGCCGACCTTCGGAAACAACCCAGCACGATGAACACACCTATCAGGAATTCTATTCCACATAACAGGAACACTCCAACAACAACAAGATTAGGCCATATATTCAACGACATCACATTAAGATAGTCGTCTACCTTGTACATAGTACCCCAAGGATCCACAGCCTTCACGAATCCTGAGAAAATGAAGACTCCCCCTACAATAATCCTTACAATCCAGGTTACCAACGACCGGATCGTACCCTTCTCACTTGCCATAATTCAACTTGATTAAAGCAAACAGTGCATAGTTTATCATATCCATGTAGTTGGCTTCAACCCCCTCACTAATCAGTGTTTTTCCATTGTGATCTTCAATCTCTTTAGTCCTTAGCAACTTCTGTAGGATAATATCGGTGAAACTTGATATCCTCATGAATCGCCAAGCCTCATCATAATCATGATTCTTATTATTCATTAATGAGGTTGCTGAATTGAGCGCCTCATCATATAATTTCAACGCTTCCTTTTTATCGATCTGCTCCCCCGCTCCAAGTTTCAGTTGGATCAACGATATGGCGCAATAGTTCACTATTCCTATAAATTCCGGCTCTATACCTTCATCAATTTTTGCCGCGCTCTCCCCCATTTCCTCAATTGAACGTATTCTCCTTGCCTTTATGTAGATTTGGTCTGTAAGGCTTGATGGGCGCATCACTCTCCATGATGTGCCGTAATCCTCCAGTTTCTTTTCAAAAATACCTCGACAGAGTGAAATCATCTCTGAGAATTCCTTATCCGTGTCGTGTACACTGTTATCTTTCTTTTCCATGTCATTGATTTTTTTTGCAAATTTAATCAATTAAGATAAAATATCGTTGAGAAGATAGATTATAGCGATTATTTTACTCAATTTTTGGTGAAATTTCAAATACCCTTTTGTTACTTTTATATTTAATTTCTAAATTTGCATAATTGAAAATGTAATTCTCTCTCCTCAGATAAGTCTATGAGAACATTACTCCCGGAATGGGCTCCACAAGAAGCCATCCTTATGGCAATGCCATCTCCAGATACGGATTGGCTATATATTCTTGGTGAAGCGCGCCAACAGTATTTGACCATAATAAAATCGCTGACAGACGAAGGAGTGCGTGTAATCCTTTTATGTAAAGATAAAGTTGAGATCTCCGAGTTTCTGAGTTCATGTGACCAACGTTACCTGATTCTTCTTGAAGCAGATTACAATGACACATGGACAAGAGATTACGGCCCCATAGCCATAATAAAGGACGATAGGCTGAGGGCTTTGGATTTCGGTTTCAACGGTTGGGGTCTGAAATTCGCAAGCAATAAAGACAATCTTGTAAATCTTCGCCTCACCGAGAGATATGTGATTCTTCCGGAGACTTACAGGAATGAACGTTCTTTCGTGCTTGAGGGGGGGTCGATTGAAACTGACGGTGAGGGCACTTTACTCACCACTACCAAATGTCTTTGTTCACCCAACCGAAACGGTGGTCTGACGAAGGCTGAGGCAGAAAAAGAGCTGCGCAACCGTCTTGGCGTCTCTCATGTCCTCTTTCTTGACTACGGTGCATTGGAGGGAGATGACACTGATTCCCATATCGACACACTCGCAAGAATCGCTCCCGAGAATACAATCCTTTTTACCGGATGCAGAAATTTGGATGACCCCCAGTTTGAAGATCTGATAAAGATGAGAGCCCAGTTATCTATGTTTCGTAATGCCGAGGGAATGCCTTTCAATCTTATAGAGTTGCCTCTGCCTGATGCGATATTTGATGAAAATGGAGAACGTCTTCCGGCAACCTATGCGAATTATCTGATTACAGATTCAGTTGTTTTCGTACCCACTTATAACCAGCCGGCAAACGACACACTTGCTATGCAGACTCTAAAAATCGCATTCCCGGATCATAAGGTGATCGGTATAGATTGCAGAACGTTGATAAAACAGCATGGATCCCTTCATTGTGCCACCATGCAGATTCCAACAAATCTTTTTAATCCCGAAGTGTATGTTAAATGATTATAATCAGCCTGAGGAAACAGGCAATGTGGAAAGTGAATCATCCTTCCAGGAAAAAATTGAATCTTCAGGGAATTCCCTAAAAGTAGGTATTGTACAACATTCCTTCAGCACCGACATCAATGTAAATCGACAGAGGAATCTTGCCGCGATACAGAATCTCGCCGCGGAAGGTGCTCAACTGATAGTACTTTCCGAGTTACATGATTCGCTATACTTTTGCCAGAGTGAAGACGTCAATAACTTTAAATATGCAGTTAAACTTGACGACTTCATAAAAGTTTATTCTAAAGCGGCATCTGAGAACAATGTAGTGTTGGTGGGAAGTTCATTCGAACGACGCGCACCCGGACTCTATCACAACACTGCATTGGTATTTGATTCCGACGGATCGGTTGCCGGGAAATATCGAAAAATGCACATCCCTGATGATCCGGGCTTTTATGAGAAATTTTATTTTGCCCCCGGTGATCTCGGGTTCGAACCTATACAGACATCATTAGGCAAGTTAGGAGTGCTCGTATGTTGGGACCAATGGTATCCTGAAGCAGCGCGCCTGATGGCGCTCAAAGGAGCGGAAGTATTGATCTATCCCACTGCCATAGGATGGAATCCTGATGATCCTCAAGATGAAAAAAACAGACAGAGGGATGCATGGATCACAATTCAACGCAGTCACGCTGTCGCTAACGGTTTGCCTGTAATCAGCGTCAACAGATGTGGATTTGAGGAAGATTTATCAGGACAGACCTCAGGAATTGATTTCTGGGGTTCAAGTTTCGTGGCTGGCCCACAGGGTGAGATATTGTATATGGCACCCGAGGAACTACAAGAAGAGGTGATTGTGAATATTGACCGTGACAGAACCGAAAATGTGAGGAACTGGTGGCCATTTTTGCGCGACCGTAGAATTGACGCTTATAAAGGTATTTCTTCAAGGTTTCTTGATTGATATTCCCATAAAGAATGGCTTAAGGAAACTTTTCTTCAAGCCATTCTTTATATTTCTGAGCCTCCTCTTCCATCCCGGCTTTTTCATAAAGGTCAATAATTTTTAATACTGGCTCTTTTGCATTCTTGTCTTTTTTCATGGCAGAAGTGTAAGACAAAACGGCTCCAGCCAAGTCATTCTCATTTTCGTGGAGCATACCTTTCAGCATCATGCACCTGAACATTGATTTTTTATCTTTTTTGACAACTTCATCAAGAATCTTCAATGCCTCTTTCGCATTACCCTCCGCTATCAGACATTCTGCGATTCCTATCCTGGCACTCATGTTTTCACTATCGATGCTATATGCTTTGGAAAAATAATACTTTGACATCGCAATATCCTCCTTTGAGGCAATTGCCATTTCACAAAACTCATTTGAAAGATTTTTAAGTTCTTCTTTCTGTCTTTTCAACTCACTTTCCAGTTGACTTATTATAGATAGTTTGCCTGAGATAAATCTTCTAACCGATTCAGCAGAAAGACCACCTGTCAACTCATGAATTTCCCACAAGAGTTCAATTGAATCCTTGAAATTCCTCTCGCCGAATTTCTCCTTTGCCTCCTTACTGAGTCTGGATGCTTTTGCCCTCCTCAACACCATTTCGGTCTGCTGAGTATCATTAAAACCCTTACTGAAAGACCTCGCACCCTTACTCACTATCACATCCCCTCTTTTGATTGGATTAATAAACTGAATACCCTCCAACGTGCGGCATCGGCTCAACGCCACATAAGTCTGACCGGCTGAGAATGCCCCGGCCCCCATATCGATTGCCACATTATTGAAAGTCAATCCCTGACTTTTATGAATTGTCAAAGCCCATGCTGCCCTTAGAGGAAATTGCACGAAAGTTCCCAATATTTCTTCCTTTACTTTCTTCTCTTTTTCATCGTACGTATAGGTGATATTGCTCCATATTTCCCTTTCAACCTTTTCCTCATTACCATTCTCCAATTTTACAGTTATCGATGTCTGACTGATCTCAGTAATTTTTGCAAGAGTACCATTGACCCATCTTCTATCTTTGTCATTTCGGATCAACATTACCTGTGCATCTTTTTTCAATACAAGATTAAGATCTGTAGGGAGAAGTTTTTCCGGGAAATCATCATTTATCTCTCCTTTGAAAATGAATTCCTCACCCGGCAACGATTCCATTTTGTCTCTATTTATATTAGATGCGATATCTCTTCTTGAGGTCAGGGTTATACCGAAATCAGCATCGGATATATCTTCACATTTTTTATTTATGACATTTCTGTTCAATAGGGCCACATCTTCATAAGTTACACTATTGTTCCTTACTCTGTCAAGTATACCTATGAATGAAGGATCTGATTGCCGATAAATTTTCTTTAACTCAATTGAAACTAAATTTGTAGAATTATATGCTTTGGCATTAAAGAAAAAGAAATCGTCGTAATACTTTGAAAGTATCAATCTTGTGTCGGCATTCACCACCGGTTCAAGTTGAAATATGTCTCCGACGAGGAGCAATTGTACTCCTCCAAAAGGCTTTCCACGTCTTCCGGTGACACCTCTAAGCACCCTGTCGATAAAATCTATCATGTCAGGTCTCACCATAGAGACTTCATCAATTATGATAAGTTCAAGTTCCCTCAATAATTTTCTTTTCTGACGGGAAAACTTTTGAGTCTTCTTAAACGAGCCGACCGAATAATCCGGGTCATCCGGTGGGACGGGTCTTAGAGGCATTTGAAAAAATGAATGAATCGTAACGCCACCGACATTTACTGCAGCCACACCTGTAGGAGCAAGAACCACATATTTTTTCTGAAGATGTTGACACAAATATCGGAGGAACGTAGATTTACCGGTACCTGCCCTGCCTGTCAGGAATACATTTGCATTTGAATCCTTCAGAAGTCTGTAAGCCTGCTGAAATTCTTCGTTCTCAAGATCTATCTCTGTGGTTCGATTAGTCATTTTATATAATCTAAGTCCGATTTAAAATGACAATAAAGTTATATAAAATTCTTTATTCTGAGAAATGATTATTTCAATTTATTTTTACTTTCATCCATTTTTTTAATAGGATGTTAGAAAATTGTATAACAGATACCGGTATATAAAAAAGATTTACTATCTTTGCATTTATAGGATAGATAAATACGCTTTTGGCGCGTCTATTGGACATATACAACTTTTATAAAAAATGAAGAATCGATTAATCTCACTCATGAACTCGGGGATCACTCTTTACAGTATCCTCTTTCTCCTTATCGGTCTATTATCAGGTAGAATTGCAGGTCTTCTGAATCTTTACTCGGTTGAAGTCGCTCTTAATCTTACTTCGGCAATCATCACATTCTTCTGGTTAGGCTGGTTCACTTACATGTTGATTTCAGGAAAGACGGTCAGAGAATTAACCCTCAGAGCCAGAATCACTTTGGAATCGACATGCTGGACCTTTTTTATAGCATGGGTATTTTTCGTACTTGGACCCATCGCCGCATTGATCTGGATACCTTTCGCTATCTGGAATATCTACAGAAGCCTCCAGAATACAAATGAATGAGTTTATTTTTACCGACTTCATTTTTTGAATAAAAATTCATAATATGGAAAAGAACCAGAATCATGAATATGAATATGGCGGCCTTTGTATAAATGGATTCGCAATGATCTTTTTTACATTTATACTCATTCCGCTATTGATAGTAGTTACACTAATGCTCGGAGGTGAGGATCATCTTCTCATAACCATCCCTGTTAGTGTTGTCCTTTTTATAGTGTTCATTTTGGGATGTGTGGGTTACTTTGTTCAGGAACCGAACGAGGCACGTGTAATGATTTTCTTTGGAAAATATGCCGGCACATGTAAAAAGGTAGGTTACTTTTGGGTTAATCCTTTTCTGAACAGGAATAAACTCTCCCTGCGCATCAGAAATATGGATATCGAGCCTATTAAAGTAAATGATAAGGTAGGCAATCCTGTATTGATCGGAATGGTATTGGTTTGGAAAATCAAAGATACATATAAAGTGGTGTTTGATCTTGATTCAAAGTCTTTGGGAGGTACGGGTAGCACTATAAATCAAGGGGCACTTGAAAAATTTGTCCGTATTCAGAGTGATGCCGCCTTAAGAGAAGTCACCGGACACTTTGCCTATGATCAGTCTGACGCGAATAATCCGGAAGAAGTTACTTTAAGGGATGGAGGAACTACCATAAATGAATTACTGGAGAAAAAGATTAATGAGCGACTCGCGATGGCCGGTTTGGAAGTTCTTGAGGCTCGTTTGAATTACCTCGCTTATGCTCCCGAAATTGCTGCCGTGATGCTGCGCCGTCAGCAGGCTTCCGCAATAATTACGGCAAGAGAGAAAATTGTTGAGGGAGCTGTTTCAATGGTGGAGATGGCTTTAGCAAGAATTGAAAAAAGCGACATGGTGAAACTTGACAACGAAAAGAAAGCAACCATGGTCAGCAATTTGCTCGTAGTCCTCTGCACAGATGAACCCGTCACTCCCACATTGAATACCGGCACCTTGATTTAATGCACATTATTTTTCTTAAAAATTTGCATTATCCGAAAAAATGACTTAACTTTGCCTCTGTAAAAAGGGGCATTAGCTCATCTGGCTAGAGCGTTTGACTGGCAGTCAAGAGGTGACGAGTTCGAGTCTCGTATGCTCCACAAAAGATAACTCACTTAAAGAAAGCAGTTTAGCAATAATCTTTAAGTGAGTTATTTTTATCCCTATAATTAATTATGTCGTCATCGGCATTATTTCGGGTAAACATAAGGTAAACTTTTAGGAAATATTAGATCTATGTTAGACTATTCTAAAAGATATAATTCCCAAATTATAGTAATATTTGTTAAAAGTTTAACCCTCCTCTTTATTGCTTAAGATAATTATTATTAATTTCGTGGATTGATTTTTCACTTTTTAATCAGATTATGCAATTTGACATTTTATCACTCCTCAATTATAAAGGATTACTGATAGGTATATTCACCTTTTTAATTATAGGTCTCTATCATCCTTTGGTAATAAAGGGAGAATACTATTTCGGCAGGAAAATTAGATGGTGTTTTTTAGTATCAGGTATCATTTTCCTCGTTTGCTCCGTTCTCATTGATGATATGCTCATTTCATCACTTTTCGGTGTCGCTTCATTCAGTTCGTTCTGGAGTATAAAAGAGGTTGACGAGCAAGTTGAACGTGTCAGGAAAGGATGGTTTCCAGAGAATCCCAAAAGAGCAAAAAAAGAGATGGCAACTAAATGACAGTTGCCATCTCCTTCTTATATATTGTTGCAGCATTCCGTTCCTTAGTTCTGACCGAGGAGCGTCATGTGGTAACCGAGGTTATTCAGTTCAAGAGCAATACCCATAAGATAGAGTTGATGAAGGGCATCAACATAAGCAAGCGCAGCCTCTTTTGTACCCGGCTCAAGATTTGAATGATGAAGCGCATGGTATGCACGTGCTGCACATTCCCCTACGACCGATGACATTTTCTCTGCTTCCTCTTCCGGAAGATTCAGCAATTCCTTCAGGATATAATCATCCATATTGTCGTAACCTTTCGCATCTCTCAATCCTTTATACAATTGTTCCACTGTCTCCTTTGAGTATTTCTCCCAATCAACATCCCAATAGAAAGCAAAAGCCATACCTATAAACATCATCCAACCGAGAGAAACATTCGGATAATCGTTAAACTCCCTTATACCGTCAGGCAAGTATGCCTCCTCTACGGCATGCCACAAATCCTCAAGATCAGGGCACTCGGGTAATTTCTCATCTACAAGTTTTTCACTTATAAGATACTGATGAAGATCTTTTGCAAGTTTAGTTTCAAACGCTGTCATTTTTTAATAATTAGATTATTGGTTTAAGGTGTAATGAGTGAAACCAAAACAACCTTTTAATATAAGAACAATCAAGTAACATAAAAGATTAACTGGCTTTACATCATTTTTAGCAATCGGAAAAATACTCCATCCATAATTTATTTATAAAAGAAAGTAATCCCAAATCATGATTATACATATCAAGCGAGATATAAATGATGGAGGCATCTTCTATGTTAGTGCCTCCATCATTTATATATATATCGCTCGACTAAAAAATTTTTACGTAACGATTAAAGATTCTTTAATAGCCGTATCCTTTCTTTAGGATCAGGCGCACCGAATATGTAACTTCCTGCAACGAGTATATCAGCACCAGCCTCTGCAAGTTCTTTTCCCGTCTTATCATTTACTCCACCGTCAACTTCTATCAATGCTTTTGAACCTGACCGTTCTATAAGCCTTCGGAGATCTCCGGTTTTTTTAATTGTATTCCTGATGAAAGGCTGGCCACCGAATCCTGGATTGACAGACATCAACAGTACAAGATCCACATCCTGTATTATGTCTTCAAGCAGAGATACAGGAGTCGACGGATTCAAGGTGACACCGGCCTTCATACCTGCCTGATGTATTCTCGCAACCGTACTGTTAAGATGAGTGCAGGCCTCATAATGTACATTCATTAGCCATGCTCCCGAATCCCTTACCTGAGAAATCCACTTATCGGGTTCCACAATCATCAGATGCACATCCAAAGGCTTCTCACATATTTTTGAAACCGCATCCATAACCGGGAATCCGAATGATATGTTTGGTACAAACACACCGTCCATGACATCGATATGCAGATAATCAGCATCAGATGAATTAATCATCTCAATATCGGGGGTAAGATTTGCGAAATTTGCTGACAGCAAAGAGGGCGATACTTTCATTTCTTGATTTGAATTTTTTATATGACATCATGATTCCATTTCCGGATTCATGCCTTTGTTTTTTTCGGTTTAAAAGCATTCCATAAAATGAAAATTATGCATACTGCTCCGATTCCATAACCTATCCATGTCAGATAAGTGTTATACTCCTCTACCTTGATAAACAATTGATCGGGGGAAACGGTCTGCGCGAGCCAATACCCAAGCGCACCCAGGATTCCATTCCATACAAGGGCTCCTAAAAAAGTAAACAGAGCAAATTGGCCTACATTCATTTTAGAGATACCGGCAGGTATGGAGATAAGCTGTCTGATTGCCGGAATCAACCTCCCGACAAATGTTGAAATCGCTCCATGCTTATCAAAATATGCCTCCGCTTTCTCCACCTTCTCCTTATTGATCATCAGAATATGGCCTACCCTGCTTTCTGCAAAAGAATAAACAACCGGCCTCCCGATCCATAGGGCAAGATAATAATTGATGAAAGCTCCCACGAGTGCTCCCAGGGTGGCAATTATCACTACAAGAAATATATTCATGTCTGAGCCGGCTCCCGCATTCGTACTTGCAAGATACGCTGCCGGAGGCACAACTACCTCTGATGGGAAAGGGATAAACGAACTCTCAATCACCATGAAGACAAATACAAAAAGATAATTGGCATTATCGACAAACCACTGAAAGAATTGGCTTGCGTCAAAAAGTGCCAAAGGGATAAGGTCAATCACCATATTTATTAATCAGTTTCTTTTGAACGAATTATTCTCTATATAAAAATTATAACCAGCAATTGTGCTATCACGACTCTTGTAAACATCGCCAAGGGATAGACTGTGGCATAACTTACCGAGGCCAAATCCCCGGGAAGGGTATCATTAGCATAATTCAATGCCATTGGATTTGCCATGGCTCCACAGACCATACCGCAAGTTGAACCGAAGTCCATCTTCCACAGGCGCATTGACATCATTCCCACGATTAATACTGGAATGACAGTAATCGCAAAACCTGCTCCTATCCAAACCAATCCGTCACCTCGGAATATCGTCTCGACAAAGTGGGCACCCGCATCAAGACCTAAGCATGCGAGATATAAAGACAAGCCTATACCCCTCAACATAAGATTGGCACTCCTGGTAGTATAAGTCACCATGTGGAGGTTAGGGCCGAAGCGTCCCATCAAAATTCCCACGACAATCGGACCTCCGGCCAATCCTAACCTGACTGGAACAGAAATGCCGGGTATCATTATGGGTAGTGAACCGAGAAGTAAACCAAGAACTATTCCAATGAAAATGACAGCAAGATTAGGATCCTTAAGTTTTGATTCGGTATTACCCAACAACTTGGCCACCTCATCTATCTGTTTATCCTTTCCTACTACGGTTAGGCGGTCGCCTAACTGGAGCACCAACCCCGGAGTAGCAAGCAGACTTACCCCACTTCTTGATACTCTGGTGATATTGATACCATAGTTATTTCTAAGTTTGAGTGAACCCAACTTATGTCCATTAATTTCAGGTTTACTGATGATGATATGGCGAGAGGTAAGACTACTGTCAATCTTGTTCCAGTCAATCTTACCCGTGTTCCAATCACGACTTTCATGTTCTCCCAAGAAAGCCGACAGACCTTCCACTTCCCTTTCTGTCGTGATAATCATCAATCTGTCGCCATCATTAATTCTGAAATCTGATGTCGGGACATGTACCTCCCCCTCATGCCATATCCTGGATATTACAAAAGGTGTCTTGCATATCTTGGCCACCTCCTCAACAGTCTTACCGTAAATGCCGGGATTCTTTACCCTAAATGTGGCTATAAAAGTCAGGTTCTCTTCTTCCTGGTTCCCGGAGATTATATCCCCTGTCCTGACAAAGCATTTTCTCATAAAGACTATAGCGATTATCACTCCTACGACTCCCAAAGGATAAGTGACTGCACAACTCAAGGCCGCTCCGTTTGCCGAAAGACCCACCTGACTCAATGTCTGTTGTGCCGCTCCGAGAGATGGAGTGTTGGTGGTGGCACCACTAATGATACCTACCATATCCTGCATAGGTATATGAACGACATAAGAGAGAAATACCGCAAGTCCCGTACCAACAAGCACTGTGGCAAGACCAAGCATATTCAGTTTTACCCCTCCCTTACGGAACGAACTGAAAAATCCGGGTCCAACCTTTAGTCCAAGTTCATAGACAAACAATACGAGACCGAAACTTTCCGCGTATTGCAACATGGACTGATCAACCGACAGCCCCAAATGACCTGCGAGAATTCCTGCAAAGAATACCCAGGTAACACCAAGCGACACTCCGAATATCTGAATCTTGCCTAAGCCGAGACCAACCGCTATAATGACTGAAATAACAATCACCGCCTGGAGAGGAGTGTGTGTAATGAATATGTCATTGAGCCATTCCATATTCACAAAACGCCACAATTACGGAACATCTTTTCATAATACTCCGCCTTTAACTCAAGCTTGAGTGGATAGGCTCGGCTGGTTGAGGGCATCCTCCAGATTGATAAACCTGAACCGGAAACAACTTTCTCTCCCATTTTGGGTACAGTAGTGCCGGTCAAGTCTGCTATCACTCCGGCAGCCTTCTCTCCTGTCGTGCATAAGGTATGACATTCAGGAATTTTTTCAAGAAGTTCTTTTAACGGTACTGGTTCCAGAATCTCTAAAAATTTATCGGATGCGTTACCCTGAAGACGACGCACCTTGCGGGCGGTATCGTTCATCGCTATGCCTTTCTCCACAAGTAGGCTCTTGATGGCATCCAGATTAAAACTTTTCCGATCCTGATTGCACAAAGCATACCTATCGCCGAAGAATATCAAGCCCATCATATACCAGAAATCATTGGTTCTGTTGGGATAGTAAAAATTCATCGACCATCTTTTGGGTTGAGGTGGGAATGTGCCCATAATCAACACTTTGGCATTTTCAGGGATGAAGGGTGGCCAAGGGTGTTGTTCAATTTCCATCACTTGAGTTTTAAGGCGTTAACCACGCTTTCTGCAAGTTGTTCGACGGCTGTATAAGTCGATTCTGAAGCCGAATGCTTCATCTCAAGGGTCGCTACCGGCTCCATTTTCATCTTATTCAGATATTCTCCAAGAGTTTTTGCAGCGGCTGAAGCCCAGGTGAATGAGCCAAATGTGGCAAACACCTTGTTTTTAATTTCCCTCGTCTCCATCGCAATCATGAAATTTTCAACAGGGGGGAAGAGGTGCATCGAATATGTCGGTCCCCCGACAATCAACCCCTCATAACGGAATGCATCAGATATCATGTAACTGAGGTCCGCTTTTGCCGCATTATGGATTTTTATATTTTTCACTCCTCTTGCAGCAAGCTGACGCGCAATGCTTTCTGCGATTTCACCTGTATTACCATACATTGAGCCAAATATTATCGTCACACCCGGCTCACTCTCATATTTGCTGAGACGGTCATAGATATCCACAACCTTGGCAATATTTTCATGCCAGATGGGTCCATGTGTAGGACATATATATTTCAGAGTCAGGCCAGAAGTCTTTTCCAACGCCTTCTGAACAAAGCGCCCGTACTTACCGACAATGTTGGAGTAATAACGGTACATCTCATCCCAATACCAATCGGTATTCATTTCCGTGTCCACGACCCCTCCGTTTAATGCTCCGAAACAGCCAAAGGCATCACCGGAAAATATCACACCCGATTCCTCAAGATAGGTCATCATGGTTTCAGGCCAATGCACCATTGGTGTGAGTACAACCTTCAATGATTTTCCTCCAAGGTCCAAGACGTCGCCATCCTTAACCTCCATGAACCGTGAATCGTCATTAATATGATAGAAACCCTTTATCATGGCAATCGTGTGCTTGTTTCCGACAATCTTAAGATTTGGGAAATGAGACAATATCATCGGTATACCGCCCGAATGATCCGGCTCCATGTGATTCACCACCAGATAATCTATCTCCGACTCCCCTATCTCCGCAAATATCGCACGGAAATAATTGTGGACAGCGCCTACCTCTACCGTATCAATCAATGCTGTTTTCGTGTTTCCCCTTACTATATAGGAGTTATAACTTACTCCGTTGGGAAGCGACCATAGCCCTTCAAACCGGTCGGTCGTACGATCATTAACCCCTACATAATAAACTCCCTCTGTGATTTTACTGATATTCATAATATATGCAATTTATGGAGAAAACGCGGTGTCGCGTTGTGGAAATCCCCTTTACTTAATGTAATAACAATTCAGACTGCAAAATTACTTAAATTTCGTATTAATCCAAAGGAAGATTCCTGCCATTGAAGAAATTTTGAGTAACTTTGCACCCGGATTGGAAATCTAAATTTGTAGAGTCTTTTATATGAAAGCATCTTTAATCACAATCCTGCTTCTGATTGTTTCGAACGTCTTCATGACATTTGCATGGTACGGACATTTGAAACTTCAATCAGCAGGAATTTCAAAAAACTGGCCTCTGATTGTCGTCATCCTGTTCTCGTGGGGAATCGCTCTCCTTGAGTATCTGTTCATGATTCCCGCCAACAGAATAGGTTTTCAGGAAAACGGTGGCCCCTTCTCTCTATTCCAATTGAAAATCATTCAGGAGGTGATTTCACTGACCGTGTTCACCATCCTTGCAATGTTCTTTCTCTCAGGTGAGAAACTTCATTGGAATAATGTGGCGGCTTTCATTTGTCTTGTTGCCGCAGTTTGTTTTACGTTTCTTCCCAACAAATCGTAAATTATCCCATCATTGGATTTATGACTACTTTTCATTTTGCCCCGATTCAGGGACATACTGATGCTTCCTATAGACATTTTCACAAAGAATTCTACGGAAACTCTCCTCAGATTACTTACTATACTCCTTTCATAAGGCTTGAGCATGATGAGGTGAGACAGAGAGATTCTAAAGATTTGACATCATCCTTAAATTCCGGAATGACTCTCGTTCCGCAGATTATATTTCGTGATGAACAGGAGTTGAACGCCTTAATCGGTATCTTAAAACGTACCGGATGTAAGGAAATAAATCTAAACATGGGATGTCCGTTCCCCCTTCAGACAGGACATGGGCGAGGAGCGGCCACCATATCCTCCCCTATCATGGGTCAGGCGGTCGCAGAAGCGGTAAGCAATAACCCGGATATCACCTTTTCTTTAAAGATGAGACTGGGATTGAATGATCCTGATGAATGGAAAATTTTACTCCCGTTTCTGAATGACGTTAGCCTTAAGGATATAACCGTTCATCCGCGCATTGCCCGTCAACAATATACCGGTGACCTGCACCTTAACCAATTCTCTGAATTAATTGGTGAAAGCGTTAATCCGGTAGTGTTTAATGGGGATATCAGAACACCGGGCGACATAGACCGCATTTTGTCTGAATTCCCGAAAATTTCAGGCATTATGATTGGAAGGGGTCTTCTCGCCCGCCCCTCCTTAATAGAGGAATGGACCTCGGGACATGAATTGGCTCCCTCCGAACGCAAGGAACGTATGCTGGAGTTTCATAGGTCCCTCCTATCCCATTACAATGAGACTCTGTGCGGCGAGAGCCAAATTATATCAAAAATTAAGCCATTCTGGGAATATGCGGAGGATGAAATAGGGAGGAAAGCCTGGAAAGCAATCCGTAAAGCGGGAAATATCGCCAAATACCACTCGGCTGTGGCGATGATAAAATGACAGAAACAAATCTTTTCGAATATTACGAAAATGAAAATATTAATTTTGACAGCGATGGACAAGGAGTTGCAACTTATCCTGTCGCATCTGAATGAAGTCAACGAAAGAACTGAAGCCGGCATAAATTTATTTACCGGCCGTATCGGCGACCATCACATCACATTGGCTAAATGCGGCATTGGGAAAGTCAATGCTGCAATACGCACCTTTTCACTGATTCAGATATTCAAGCCTGATCTTGTACTTAACAGTGGAGTGGCGGGGGGGGCAGGCTTACCCATAGGCTCGATTCTTATAGCAGATAAGGTTGCATACGATGATGTGTGGTGTGGCCCTGGTACGAATTTCGGTGAAGCAGATGGTTGTCCGTTGTTTTTCTTGCCGTCGCCACAAATAATCAGACTTGCCCAAAGTCTCGGCGATACCCTTCACAATGTGTATTACGGACTGATGTGCAGCGGCGACCGCTTCATATCGACGCATGAGGAAGTGATGTTTATACGCTCTCATTTCCCTGATGTGAAAGCCGTAGACATGGAGTCTGCCTCAATAGCACAAGTGTGTTTCATGACTAACACACCCTTCAACATCATCAGGGTTGTCAGTGACACTCCGGGAGAAGGAGAAAATATTGAACAATACAGGAATTTTTGGCAAGATGCCCCTGTAAAGACATTTGAAGTGGTAAGAAAAATAATAGAGAATCTGAAATAGTAGAAATACGATGAAGATTGAACTGAGTAAATCAACCTTAAAGACTCTTATGCTCCCGATCGCTATGGTGGCGGGAGCAATTTTTTATCCTTGGATGGGGCATCTCACATTCCTCTCCCCCTATCTGATTTTCACAATGCTATTTATCACATATTGCAAATTAAAAATCAGTGATTTTAAGCCAAACCGTTTTGAAGTAACGCTTCTTGTCACCCAGATAGTGCTTGCAATATTGGCATATTTGCTTTGCTATTTCTGGAACAGGACATTGGCTGAGGGCGTTTTCATTTGCTTTATTATCCCGACAGCCACGGCTGCACCTGTGATTACGTCCATGCTTGGAGGAAGCATTTCAAAAGTGGCCACGTATAGTCTTTTATGTAATGCCTTCGTGGCTATAGCCGGCCCACTGATGTTTGCAGCAATCGGGGAACATCCTGAAATAACATTCCTTCACTCTTTCGGAATGATTCTTGCCCAGGTATTCCCCTTGATTCTTGCGCCTCTTGCCCTGGCCTTGATTCTCAGGTATGTTTCTCCAAAAATACATTCCAAAATAGTCGGCATGCAACAACTCTCCTTTTATCTCTGGGCTGTCTCCCTTTTTATAGTAGTCGGAAGTTGTGTGGCATTCGCCATCAAAAATTGGACTCCCGAATCCACTTCCACCATGCTCCTTCTTGCATTGGGCGCATTAGTGGCATGTGTCCTTCAATTTAAACTTGGAAGAGTCATCGGTGGAAAGTTTGGAGATAAAGTTTCGGGTGGCCAAGGGCTGGGTCAAAAGAATACGGTTCTTGCAGTCTGGTTGGCGCTCGCATATCTCAACCCGATAGCCTCTATTGCACCGGCATCTTATGTTGCCTGGCAGAATATCATAAACTCCTGGCAACTTATGCGACATCAGTCGAGACTCAGGAAATCTTTTCCTGAGTCTGACTCTTCGAAGCGTTGACTTTGCTTGAAAAGTTTCTGCCCCTCCTTATATACCTCTTCTTCGGTTTTGACTTTTCCGATGGATAGGTTTCTTGATTTTCCGGATTATTCCTATTATTTCCTTCCGGATTCTTTTTTGAAGCATTAAATGACTTATATCTCTGGTTACGCCCTCCATAATTTCTCCTGAAATTTCCCCCTTTACTTTTCTCGTTTTGACTCCCCTTCGTCTGATTGTAAGCCGGAGCCTCTCCGAGATCTGACGGCACCGGCAATTTATCCACCTCCTTCTCAAGCAAACGCTCAATCAATCTGAACCGACCCCTCTCCTTTTCACTGATGAAGGTATAAGCACATCCCTCTCTGTCTGCACGAGCCGTTCTACCGATACGGTGGATATAATCTTCACCTTCATGAGGGACATCATAATTGATGACTGTCTCAATATTATCAATATCAATACCGCGTGCAATTATATCTGTGGCCACCACAACATTAATTCTGGAAGCCTTAAATTTGAGCATTACTTCCTCCCGCTCGTTCTGAGGGAGATCAGAGTGCATCGCTGCAACCTTAATATTTAATTTGTTCAGAGCCCTTGATAGTTCTTTCACCTTTTGTTTTGACGATGAGAAAATCAGAACTCTCTTCGGTGGATTCTCCTTAAAGAGTCTTTCAAGAATAGGAAATTTTTGAGTCTCGTAACAGACGTATGCCATCTGCTTTATTTTCTCCGCAGGTTTTGACACAGCAAGTTTTACCTCAGCAGGGTCTCTCAGAATCTGCTTTGCCATCATCTGAATCTTTGGAGGCATGGTCGCAGAAAAGAGAAGTGTCTGCCTTTCCTTGGGGAGATGACCCACAATTTGCATTATATCGTCAAAGAAACCCATATCGAGCATTCGGTCCGCTTCATCAAGTACGAAAAAGGATACTTTCGACAAATCCACATACCCCATACTCAAATGAGCGAGCAACCTACCGGGAGTTGCAATGACAACATCGGCTCCGCTTTTCAGACCTTTTCTTTGTTGCTCGTATGTATGGCCGTCAGTGCCACCATAAATGGCCATACTGCTGACCGGCATAAAATATGAAAATCCTTGCATTTGCCTGTCAATCTGTTGTGCCAATTCCCTTGTAGGAGCCATTACAACACAATTGACATTTTCCTGAGGATAATTATCGTTTACAAGTCTTTCTATCACCGGAAGCAGATATGCCGCGGTTTTTCCTGTGCCTGTCTGTGCCACAGCAAGAAGATCTCTCCCTTCCAGAACCGGAGGTATTGCAAGTTCTTGAATTGGTGTACACTCATCGAAATGCATATCATAGAGGGCATCAAGGAGGTCATCATTAGTCAGTATGTCTTCGAAACGCATCGCAAAAATCTTATTATATAAAATAATCAATCTGAGCTTTCGGTCTTTATGCCATCTGAACATACTCAAAAATTTGCATGTCAGAATAAATTATAAAATATGACCGGCTCATAATAATTGAATATCTGCAAAATTAGTAATTTTTATCAATTTTTCAAAAATAAAGTTCCATGATATAAAATGCAAGAAAACTCAAATATTAATAAAAATTTTTCTTCATTCACACAATAATTAATAACACTCATGAGTTATCTTAGTGAAACGACTTTACTACTTACTAACAACATGAAGACGAACAATTCGTTCCAAAAAAAGATTCTGGGTCTTCAGGCAAACCTTCTGAGTTTTGCCTATCAGCTTACTTCCAATCGTGAAGAAGCGCACGACCTCCTTCAGGACACTACCCTTAAGGCACTTGATAACGAAGAAAAGTTTGTTGACAATGTGAACTTTAAGGGATGGGTATTCACCATCATGCGTAACATCTTCATCAACAATTACCGTCAGTCTGTTAAAAAGGCTACTGTAATTGATCAGTCTGAAGATTTATTCCATTTGAATCTCTCGCAGGATTCAGGTCTTTCCACTCCGGAGGGATCCTACGCCGTTAAAGAGATTTCCGCCGCTCTCAACGAGTTCTCCGACGAATACAGAATACCATTCAATCTGTACGTCGCCGGTTACAAATATTCAGAGATCGCGGAAAAAATGAATCTCCCTATCGGTACGGTCAAAACGAGAATTTTCGTTGCTCGCCAGAAACTTCGTGAGCAACTGAAAGATTTCAGATAAAATGGATCACGCATGAGTCAGTTTCAAGCGGCTGCCCTTTTAAGGACAGCCGCTTTTTATTTGCCCTTCACAGATTAATTCCATCTTTTATCATATATTTTGTAAATTTTGCTTCCTTGCCCAATTTTTTATAAACTTTTACCACGCAATATCTGTTATAGTTATAAACACAGGATATACAACGACAAAACAACAGAGACAACATGAGAGCGAATTCATTCCAGCAAAAGATTTTAGGACTGCAAGGAAACCTTCTAAGTTTCGCTTACCAGTTGACTACGAACAAAGAAGAGGCCCACGACCTTCTTCAGGACACCACCCTTAAGGCACTTGACAACGAAGAAAAGTTTGTTGACAATGTCAATTTCAAAGGTTGGATTTTCACAATTATGCGTAACATTTTTATCAATAACTATCGCCAGACTGTAAAGAAGGCAACTGTTATTGATCAAAGTGAGGATCTCTATCACCTGAATCTTTCTCAAGACTCGGGTTTATCTACTCCGGAAGGGTCTTATGCCGTTAAGGAAATTTCAGCGGCCCTGAACACTTTCTCCGATGAATACAGGATACCTTTCAATATGTATATCGCCGGATATAAGTATACTGAGATTGCTGAAAAGATGAATCTTCCGGTAGGTACTGTAAAAAGTCGTATTTTCTTCGCAAGGAAAAAACTTCGTGAGGATCTTAAGGACTTCAGATAATTTTCACAACCTATATCCTTTTGTGTAAGGGAGTTGATGCAGTTGCATCAACTCCCTCTTTTTATCCGGTCTCGCTTATCAAAATGAAAAATGCGCCGATATTCTCAGTCCGCTATTGTCGCATCCCGGTTTATCTCTATAAGTCAATCTCCAAATATAATCCACTCGGAGAAACATCAATATGTTGTCGATGCCAACCCCCGCTTCCATGTAAGGAGTGGACCGCATAAGACCTACATTCGCATCATCAGGGAAAATAGGAAGATCCTTCATTAACGACGGATTATTTCTTGGAGATAAACCACCTACCAACCCCTTGAATGTAATAATTTCCCTTAATTTCAATTTTTTTATCAACGGGACACGATTAAACAATACTCCCATTCCATAATAGGATAAGTCAAGTGATCCATATTTGTCATTCGCAAATTCCATAGGATTCAGCAGAGAGAAACTTTCCGGCTGGATTGTATACGATAAGTTGGTATTCGGCCATAAAAGCGCCGGAAAGAAAACAGAACTCCATATTATACCTCCCTTAGCGATGATGTCGGTATATCCGAAAGCGGAAAACCACAATCTTTTCTGAATTTTCAATTCAGTACGGTTGAGACTAAAGGAGGATCCGCCCAGACCTTTCGGGCCGAATTCGTGTGTCAATTGGAAAACCCATGCATCCATATTGACGGGACTTCTTGTTGTTCTACCCTGAATAAATTTCTCTCCGGGTGCCCACCTTAAAGATAGCGCCATGGCGTTTTGCCCATATTTTCCTATCACCCTTCCGTCAGGAAACTTAAATTCTATCCACTTTGTCGCCTCCTGAGTTTCCTTTCTTATCCGGGCCTCAAAAGAGAAATTATTCTTTAACTCAATAATATATCCCAATTCTATTATTCTCCTGTAAGTGGCTAAGATGCTCTCCTTACGCTTGAAAGAAAGGAAGACATTATCTGAATTAGTGAATAGGTAATGTTGGCCGATCATATCCACATCATATCCATATCTTGCGAAAAAACCATGTCGGGGCCATTCAAATGAGTGCATCTTCTTTTTTTCAAAAGAATATTCCATCTTCACGTCATACTTGAATTTCTTATCCTTTGTCCCGTATGCTATATATGCTGCTGTGAATAAATGTGGATTTAACGCCGCTACCGTCATTCCGCCAAGTCTGAACCGAACTCCTTCAACTGTATTTGCACTTATAAGGGTATTGATAGGTCCGAAATCAAATTTACTGGGCTTCCCTGTGATTACATAACCGCTCTCAAGCAGCCGTAAAAGTTTCTCCCCCCAGAAAAGCACTTTGTTATGCCGTGCCTCTTGCATGAATCCTCCCATCTTCTCTTCAACCGACGATAAAGGCATCAATCTGTTTGCTTCCCAAAATGATCCGTCTCTTGAATCCGATTTCTCCAAGACAAAATAACTGCCCATCTTCTTATAGAAATCTTTCAGATCATCTCTTTTCTTATAACTGAAATTTTTATATAGGGTAGTTTTTCTGCCGTATAATTTCGGAGCCTGAGGGATAAGAGAAAATTCAATACATACGTCATCATAGGTTTTGTGTCTGTTTCCCAACCCATCTTTATCGTAAGACAGACTGATGAAAATATTATCCACGAGATTCATATTGATATCTCCGGGTGTCCGCATCGTAATCTTCCTCACGAACATCATCGAATCATTTTCAGGCACATAAATTTTTCCATTGAAACCCATTGATTGTGGATTATGAGGCACAAAAGATAATTCTATGCATCGTTCTCCCGCCAAATCAACTGTATCGGTAAGAAAATACTTATAGAAATCCGGACCTATTGAAGATAAAGGACTGACAAACCGGTTTTGCAACAAGATAATGTCATTATTGAAAGGATCAATCTCCCTGACCGCATCTTCAAGAATAATACGCATATTATCCTGATTGATAACTTCATCAACACCAAAACTTCTATATCCCCTCAATACCTCCACGGCAGATGTGCCCTCCGTTTTACTATACAGACGTGAAGAAGACTTTTCCTTCAGCATAAGGTCAAGCACCTTACGTCCGGTTACCGGCGACACATCCACATAGTTTTCAAGAAATTTCCCACTCTTTGACATTATTCCCTTTGAGAAATCGCTATTGAAATCGTTCAGACCAATGACCGTCTTCTCATACAAATCATAACTGTAATATGGCTCTGAAACGGGGTTATGCCTGCGGGATGCCATTTTTAATCTCTTCACGAATTCAACGGCCGGATTATTCTTTTTTGAATATTTCTCTTTCCCGGGGTTTATAACAACCTCTTCCAACAACATCTGAGATGGAGAAAGGGAGATTATCAGTACAGAATCGTTTCCTTCATACTCAAATAAATACGGTTCATAACCGGTCATTGATACAGTCCAGGACTTCCCTTTATACCCAATTGGAATAACAAAATTTCCATTTTCATCCGCCATACGGCTATCCTTTAGGTTACTCATGCTTTTAATTGTGGCAAAAGGTAAGGGTTCACCGGTTTCCGAATCAATCACTTTCCCGGTAATCTTTTTGTAGGATGGATTACCCGTGGGTGTTGACATTACGGAAGATTTTGCTTCCAGTCCGCAATTGCATAGCAGGAAAAAAATAATAAGAGCAATAAAAATATATAGTCCTCTTTTCATTCCAATCATAGGATTAAGACTCCTTAAACATAGGATTTCTAAAAATTAACGGAAATATATGTGAAAAATGTTATATCTATGCCTATTAATAAATATTAATAACCCTTTGTCAAGACTCATACAGATTGCCATTGTCCCTCCTTTTTACTAACTTCGCATAATAAATATTTAAGATATGGGCATAGAAATTGAACACAAGTATCTTGTTAAGGATAATTCTTATAAAGAATCAGCCACCTCAAAACATCTGATAATCCAGGGATACCTCAGCAGGATTCCGGAACGAACAGTCCGGATAAGAATATTCGATGAGAAAGGCTTTATTACTGTCAAAGGGAAAAACCAAGGAGAGATCCGGCTTGAATTCGAATACGAAATTCCTCTTGAGGATGCCACAAGCTTACTCAGGCTTTGTTTGCCACCTATAATAGAAAAATACAGGTATAATGTGCCTTATGGAGGCTTCGTTTGGGAAATTGATGAATTTCTCGGTGAAAGAGCGGGGCTGGTCGTAGGCGAGATAGAGCTTCCTGATAAGGAAACGCAGTATCCGTTACCCCCTTTTGCCGGAGAAAATGTCACCGGGCAGCCTCAGTACTATAATTCCAACCTATAATTGCCGGCCCGGCTTATTCAGCGTCTTTTCTCCAGCGCCTTGAGCATCATGTTGAGTTCGTCCCTGACGTCGAGCAGCCTTTCTACTATTTCAGCCCGTTTGGAGATATTATTACGATTGAGACGCATCTGCTCCTTGGCGGCCTCTATCTTTAGGCCTTTGATTTTTAAAAGGAAGTAGATGATTCGAAGGACTTCTATATCCTCCGGGGTATAAAACCGCTGGTTGCTGACACTACGCATAGGGCTGATTTCCGGAAATTCACTTTCCCAATACCTTATTGTGGAGGCAGAGATTCCGAGGATTTCAGCCACGTCACTTATTTTATAATATTTCTTTGATAATTCTGTAGATCCCATTCATTAAATATTATTGGTAAAAGAAAATCAATCCATAAGGTGGCCGGCATTCTCCCCTTTCCTTGTGAAATCTTCATACTCCTCAGGATTTATATCCATATATAAGTAATTTATAGGGTTCTGGGATTCATCTTTATATCTCACCTCATAATGCAGGTGAGAGCCCGTTGAAATACCGGACGATCCTACCCTACCTATGATTTGTCCTCTTTTGACCATATCCCCCTGTTTCACCGTCAACTCCGACAAGTGGGCATAACGTGAGGAATAATTATACCCATGATCTATCTCAATATAATTTCCGTATCCGGCTTTTCTCTCAGCCGTCGCCACCTTTCCGTCTGCTGTTGCCAAGACAGGAGTCCCCTTGGCAGCAGTAATATCTATCCCTTCATGGAATTTTGAATGTCCGGAAATTGGATCTCGACGGTAACCAAATCCACAGGCTATAGTGAAAAGCCGTTTATCTACAGGCATTATAGTCGGGATATGTGTCATTTTCTCTTTCTCCCTGCTTATGGCATCCCTGAGTTGATCAAAACTCTGCACCTGTGCCAGCAATTGGCGTTCAATCAAATCCATTCTTCTCGACAATTGTCTCACGAGGTCGGCATCGCTTAGATCTTCGAGTTCCCTATATCTGCTTTCATTGTCAAGACCGGCAAGACGCTGCGAAGCACCCATAGGCTCTATCTGCATCATGACTCTGTAGAAATTATCATCCCTCTCCCTTATGTGTTCAAGCACTTTCAGAGAGTTATCCATACGCCGGTTCAGAATATTGAATTGTGTCCGCAACTGCCTGTTCTCAATCCTTAAATTCTCCTCTGTAGGAGAATCTAAGCAATAGAATACAACTGCAAACATAAGTGCTGCAAGAATGAATGCCACTCCTCCGGTCTTTATCCATCTAAGCACACGTGATCCAACCGAAGGATAGGCTCTTTCAAAATTATCCGTCTCCGGATTATACCTATATAAAATATTCTTTGCCAAATTATCTTTCCTTTATCTTCTCCTTATTATATGACTCCCTAAAAATAGTTACCACAGAACTTATATACATTCTACGGGGGAAGTTTAGACAGCATAACGAAGAGAAGTGCTTCATTATTTGCAAAATTAAGCGTTTTTGAATAAATTTGCAAGATAATTCAGATATAGTAAATACCCACCGGTTGGCTAACGGCCGGCTTTTCATCAATAATTACAATGACATCAAACGAAATTAGAGAATCTTTCAAGGCGTTTTTCCGTGACCGTGGGCACCAGATAGTACCCTCCGCTCCTATGGTCATAAAAGACGATCCTACCCTAATGTTTACCAATGCCGGCATGAACCAGTTCAAGGACATAATCCTTGGCAACCGTCCCGCCACCCACAAAAGGGTTGCCGACAGCCAGAAATGTCTTCGTGTCTCCGGAAAGCATAATGACCTCGAAGAAGTGGGTCATGACACTTATCACCACACGATGTTTGAGATGCTGGGGAATTGGTCCTTCGGCGATTATTTCAAAAAAGAAGCCATTGACTGGGCTTGGGAATACCTTGTTGATGTCCTGAAACTAAACCCTGACCGTCTTTATGCCACGGTTTTTGAGGGATATGCCCCCGAAGGTCTTGAGCGCGACAATGAGGCTGCCGGGATTTGGGAAAAGCATCTTCCGGCTTCTCATATAATTAATGGCAACAGACATGACAATTTCTGGGAGATGGGTGATACCGGTCCTTGTGGCCCCTGCAGCGAGATTCACATTGATCTCCGCTCTGATGAAGAGAGAGCGGCGGTCGACGGTGCTTCTCTTGTCAACAAGGATAATCCCCAGGTAATCGAAATCTGGAACCTTGTCTTCATGCAATATAACCGAAAGGCAGACGGGACCCTTGAACCTCTTCCCGCAAAGGTCATTGATACGGGTATGGGATTTGAGCGACTTTGCATGGCTCTGCAAGGGAAAAAGTCGAACTATGACACCGATGTTTTCACTCCTATTATAGAGGTCATCTCAAAGATAACAGGTCTTAAATATGGCGATGATGAAAAGGTGGATGTGGCAATGCGTGTGGTCGCTGACCATTTGCGCACGATTGCTTTCTCTATCGCTGATTCCCAACTCCCCTCAAATGCCAAGGCAGGATATGTCATACGCCGTATACTTCGCCGTGCCGTCAGATACGCATATACTTTCCTAAACCGTAAAGAGGCATTCCTCTACCAACTCGTAGATACGTTGGTTGACCAGATGGGCGATTCATATCCCGAGATAAAGGCACAGAAAGAATTGATCAAGAAGGTCATGAAAGAGGAGGAAGACTCTTTCTTGCGTACACTTGACAATGGTATAAAACTTCTCGATTCCTTAATGGAGAAGGCAAAGAAGGATGGTAAGACTACAATATCCGGTAAAGATGCCTTTACCCTTTATGACACATACGGATTCCCTCTTGATCTCACAGAATTGATTCTCCGTGAGAATGGCATGACCCTTAATCAGGAGGAATTTGATGCTGAAATGAAGAAACAGAAGGAACGCGCAAGAAACGCTGCCGCTGTTGAGACCGGAGACTGGACCGTAGTTAATCAGGGCGATCAGGAATTTGTAGGTTATGATCTCAATGAAACTCCCACCCGTATTCTCCGCTACAGAAAGGTGAAACAAAAAGGAAAAGATTTTTATCAACTGATATTGTCAAAAACGCCTTTCTATGCTGAAATGGGTGGTCAGGTAGGCGACCGCGGCACCATGACTTCTCCGACGGGTGAGGTAATTGAGATTTTTGATACAAAAAGGGAGAATAACATCGGTGTTCATCTGACACATAAACTTCCCTCGGATCCTCAGGCTGAATTCGTAGCGAGGATTGACGAGGAGGCACGTGGTGCAACCTCTGCGAATCACTCGGCTACTCACCTTCTTCATGAAGCACTCCGTGAGGTCCTGGGCAGTCATGTGGAGCAGAAAGGCTCTTTCGTATCTCCTGAAGTATTGCGCTTTGACTTCTCTCATTTTCAAAGAGTGACTCCCGAAGAGTTGCGGAAGGTGGAGCATATTGTCAATGCACGTATCAGAAAGGCTATGCCTCTTGAGGAAGCTCGCGAGATGCCTATAGAGGAAGCACGTAAAATGGGCGCGATGGCACTGTTTGGCGAGAAGTATGGAGATAAAGTACGCGTTGTGAAGTATGGTTCTTCCGTGGAACTTTGCGGTGGCACACATGTTGCCAATTCCGGAAATATAGGTATGGTGAGAATTTTGTCGGAAAGTTCCATTGCAGCCGGCATACGAAGAATTGAAGCCGTGACTGCTTCCGGTGTTGAAAGTGTCCTTGATGACATGCAGGATACTATGAGGGATGTTTCATCTTTCCTCGGCAATGCCTCAAATCTTAAGGTGGCTGTCGAAAAAGCAATCAGAGAAAATGCCGATCTCCGCAAGCAAGTAGAAGGTTATATGGAAGAGAGGGTAAAGAATCTCGCTTCCGAACTTCTTACGGGAGCAACCGTAAAAGACGGTGTTTCAATTTGTCGCATGAGTGGTCCGCGACTTCCTGAAGTAGTTAAGAACGTTGCTTTCTCAATAAAGAAAATGTCACCCGAGAACACTGTATTTATAGGTGCGACCTCCGGTGGCGAAAAGCCGCTTCTGACACTGATGATTACCGATGATCTGGTAAAAGCCGGTAACAATGCGTCAAATATCATTAGGGAAGCAGCAAAACTGATTAAAGGTGGAGGTGGCGGTCAACCCTTCTTCGCTCAGGCCGGAGGCAAAGATCTGGACGGTCTCTCAGCGGCTGCTGACAAGATTATGGCTTTGTTGCAGTTGTAATAGTTGTCAATCCATTTGATGATAATTCTTGAGATTACGAAATTATTATTAACCTTTAATAACTCGTAGACTATGGGTAAATCAAACCTCAGAAGAATACTGTCCTCAATATCTTTACTTCTGTCTTTGAATATGGCGTTAGCTGAGACATTTGTTGCTGTCGATAAACCGGCAAAAATATTTGATGAACCGAATGTAAAGGGTTATGTGACTTTGAATACAAAAAACCAGGAAGTCACCCCTTCCCCGGGTATGGTATTCAAATCTCTGGAGAATTCAAATGGATGGCATCTTGTTGAATATTCACCGGGGTTACGCGGTTACATATCAGATCAGCGTCTGGGCACTCCAACGCATCTTCCAAAAGCCGGTGTTTACAAGGTTTCAAACAAAGCAGGTGCAACCATTAAAGTTTCATCTGATGGAAATGCATGGACTGCAGAAATTAATGGCCACAGTTATCGGGGAACAGTCAATGGCAACATTGTTGTCTTTATGACCCCTGATAACCAACAGGCTTATTCTCTTGTAGATTTCGGTGACGGCCCGATAGCGATATGCTATGATAACGACTGCACCGGTTTCTTTTAAGAAATAGAAATCAAATAAAGATTATAGCAGACACCCTGTGTGACCATGAAAATCACACAGGGTGTCTGTCATTTCTTATGTTCATTTTCTCCGGATGCAAATATTGACCTTTTTTTCCGGTCATGTTCCCATATTCCACCGAATGCCTCGGGCAACTGTGATAACATGCCACACACGAACAGCATTTGTTTCCCCATTTTGGTTTCCTTTGTGAAGTCATGCTGACGTTTCCCAAGGGACAGACTTTTGCGCATATCCCGCATCCTACACAAGAAGGAGTGGAATGCCATTTGTTAGGGAACACGCCCCAACGCTTGAAGAGTGGGTAAACTAAATAAGTCTTAATCCATGCGAGACTCCCCCTGACTACATCCACAGTCTCACGACCTTCAATGATACCCTCAGAAATTTCTTGAATTCTTTCGGGGGCTTTCTTAAGTTTATCTTTCTCTACCGCAATCGAATCAACATCAAACCCCGGCAGGAGTACATAGTCGTTAGGCATTATGACACTCCAAATTCCCTTAACCTTTAATCCTATTTTTTCCAGTGTCTTCTCAATCATTTCCGGTGCTTTGCCCACTTCATCCCCGCACGTCATCACAACTGATATCGGGATTCCATTATTCCTCAGATTCTCTTTGAAAACATCGGATAAGTTAAGAATAAAATTGATTACGATAGGAGGCACTCCCCATGAATATACAGGGAAAACAAATATAAGCCTCTCCCCTTCAAAAATCTGTGTGGCCGGATTTACTGTGGAGATTAAATAGACTTTCTCCTTCAGAATTCTTCCAAGTTCATTTGCAACGTATGAAGAATTGCCTGTTCCGGAAAAATAAAATATCATGGTGAAGGTTATTGTGCTGTAAATATTTTAAATATCAATTCTTTCAAAAGTTCATATTCATTTTGGGTTGAACCAATACCCTTACTTTGGGCATCGTATTCCCTTATGGCATGAACCGCTCCCAATGCCATTTTGGCATTATATCTCTGCAATCCCTCCCGGTAGTCGCGTAAAGCATATACATTTCTAAGTTCAAGAGTCTGCATCAAGGATGAGTCACTCTTATCTCTGGTTACTGTCGCAATAAACAATTTTGAGAAATACCCGAAAATTGTCGCCACTATCATGACTCCCGGATTCTGTTTCGGATTTTTTGAGAAATAATCGACAATCATCATGGATCGCGGATAATCCTTTCTTGCAAGAGCCTTGATTAATTCAAATGTATTGTAGTCTTTGGAGATTCCTATATTTTTCTCAATAATATCAGGCGAGATTCTCCTCATCTCCTTCCCTCCGGCAATGACAAGTTTGTCTATTTCTCCGAAAAGTTTGCTTAAAGGATTTCCGATATAATCGCAAAGAAGATTGACCGCTTTCTCATCTATACCGATTCCGAGAGAGGCACAATAATCTATTATGGGACCTGACAATTCATAATCCCTTAATTTCTCACTTTTGAATACTATTGTATCAGGTTCTTTGGCAGACTTGATGAGAGATGAGGTTGAAGAGAGTGTTCCACCTTTATAGACTATCACAAGGACAGTGCTCCTGTTTGGCCTCGAAATATACGAAGAAAGTTTTTCAAGTTGGTTTTTCGCATTGGTCATGGCCTGAGCTTCCTTCAGCACAACTATTTGCCTGTCTGACATTACCGGATATTGTTGCGCGGCTCCTATAATGCTGCCTATATCACTTTCAGCACCATAGAATACCATTGAGTTGAAATCCCTATCTTCCTCTTTTATAACATTGGCTTCCAATGCCTGCGTCAATTGATCGAGATAATAAGCCTCCTCTCCCATAAGTATATAAACCGGTGCAAAACTACCCTTCTTTATCGATGTCATCAATTCACGGAAGATTACACCACTCGATTTTTTTGCCATCTCTTTCTTCTACAATTCTATTCCAACCCTAAACTTATCTTTTCCTCCCTTTGACAAGCATACCCTTGAAGAAATAGAGATATGCAAGCGTTATGACAGCACTACCTATAGCAAGCCAACCTATCTCCCCTGCAGAGGTTGTGCCTATTGTATCTATCTCTCCCCCTTGGCTATTGAATGTGACTACCACAATTGAATTATTCAAAGCATGTGCGAAAATCGGCAGCCAAAGGCTTTCCGACCACAAAAAGAGGTATCCGAAAAATGCACCCATCAGCAATCGGGGGATAAAACCAAAAAACTGAAAATGTAAGGCACTGAAAATTGCTGCCGCTCCCCATACTGCAACAAAGGATGAAACATTGCCCCTTTGGAAAATTCCCTGCAAGGCTCCACGGAAGAAAACCTCTTCAGAGAAACCTGTCAGCAGTCCAACCACAATGACAGCCGTCACTATTGTAGCGACGTTTGCATCAGAAAGCATCTTCACTGCAACACTCCCGTTCGTTTCC
Organism: uncultured Porphyromonadaceae bacterium; assembly: GCA_947175265.1. Lineage (GTDB taxonomy): Bacteria > Bacteroidota > Bacteroidia > Bacteroidales > Muribaculaceae > Lepagella. Next base: position 48,208 of record CAMWMD010000013.1, read on the forward strand.
TCCCAATTCCTGAAGGTTTCCTCTATTTGACTAAAAGCATCGGGTAGATGGATATGCTGATTCCAATCAACTATCCAATTGAATGCCGGGAGAGCAAGCGCATAAGCGATTACAACTCCAATAAATGCCTTAAGACCGGGCATTTTATTCAGGCCCAACCATTTCGACGCATCATGCGTACAGAATCGGGCAGTCAACCATGCCGGGATACAAAAGGCGACGACACACTGTACAGCTGAAGATAACAATAACTTGTAACTTTCTTTCAACCCCTCTATCATACCTATTCCCATCCCTATCAGAGAGGATAGCAATAAGGCAATACAGAAAGAAGACAACAGAATCAAAAGCCTCAGCGAGGTCAGGTCTCTTATATCTCGGTTTACCATTAGATATTGAATTTTTTTCTTCTGAACACAAAATTCCTTCCTAGATACTTCTCCCTTACGACAGGATTATCCGCAAGTTCCTCACTGGTGCCTTGAAAAAGTATTTTCCCTTCGAAAAGAAGGTATGCCCGGTCGGTTATACTCAATGTCTCGGGAGCATTATGGTCGGTTATCAATATCCCGATATTCTTTTCCTTCAGTTTATACACTATCTCCTGAATATCCTCCACTGCTATGGGGTCGACTCCGGCAAAAGGCTCATCGAGCATTATGAATTTCGGATTGATTGCAAGGCAACGCGCAATTTCCGTCCTCCTTCGTTCACCTCCTGAAAGTTGGTCTCCAAGATTCTTCCTCACTTTCTGGAGACGGAATTCCGCTATAAGACTTTCAAGTTTTTCCTGTTGATATTCTTTAGTGGTCGGGGTCATCTCCAACACAGCCCTTATATTATTTTCTACGCTGAGTTTCCTGAAAACAGAAGCCTCCTGAGCGAGATATCCGATACCCAATTGCGCACGTTTATAGACAGGAAAACCGGTAATATCCTTATCATCCAGAAAAATTCTCCCCTCATTTGGAGAAATGAGTCCGGTTGTCATATAGAATGTCGTTGTTTTTCCTGCACCGTTGGGGCCCAATAGTCCGACAATCTCACCCTGAGTCACATTAATGGACACATGATTGGCAACCGTACGTTTACCATATTTCTTCACCAGATTATCTGTCCGAAGTATACCCTTTTCCGGTGTGATCACAGTAGCGGCCGAAACCATCTCCTCATCACCGACATCCTTGACAGTAACTTCCGTCCGGATATCCTCCTGCAAATCGGGCTCGGGAGAAAATTCCATTTCTCTGGCTTCTTTTTCCTCCTCAGGAGTGAGATTGGCACCTTCCTTTTTTTTGTGGAATAATGGGAATATCTTCATTTCAAGAGTGATCGAATGTAATCTGTTAATAGTTTTATCGCTACGTCATTATTGCCTCCTTGAGGTATTATGAGGTCTGCATAACGTTTGCTCGGCTCAATATAAAGTTCATGCATGGGTTTTAGAGTTTCCTGATAGCGGTCTATCACCATCTGAGGAGTCCGTCCACGTTCAATGCAATCTCGGGATATTACCCTGATCAGTCGTTCATCAGCGTCAGCATCTACAAACACCTTCACGTCCATCATATCCCGCAGTTCCTTATCCGTGAGAACAAGTATCCCTTCCACCACCACGACTTCCCTCGGCTTAAGTGTCACAGTCTCTTTCAGACGTGAACACGTCAGGAAATCGTAAGTCGGCATTTCCACATCATGACCCTCCTTAAGAGACATCAACTGCCTGCAAAGCAAATTCCATTCTATAGAAGCCGGCTCATCGTAGTTCATTTTGAGCCTCTCCTCAAGAGGAATATGTGCATTATCCTTATAATAACAGTCCTGAGGAATTACGGTCACCTCATCCTTTGGAAGTGACTCTATGATTTTCCTGACGACAGTTGTCTTCCCTGACCCTGTCCCTCCGGCTATTCCGATTACGAGCATACTTATTATTGAGATATATTTTTGGGTAAAATTAATAAAAAATCATTTTTTAAGCAAACTTTATTACCCTTTATCCGATATTATTATAGATAACGCTTCATTACCTTCTCCATCCTTTCTCCATATCTCTCTTTTTTAGAGAACGGTATTGTTTTTTTTATTAATTTTGCAACCGGTTGGACATAGAATCATCTTTGTCTCCCAAAATTTTAATTCAATTCAAGATGTTGGTATCTTCTATAAAATCTTTCGGCAAGTACTGCTTGTTCATGACCCAAGTCTTCCGCACGCCTGACAAATGGAGGGTTTTCTTCCAAAGGCTTGTGCTTGAAATCAGTAAACTTGGTGTTGATTCTATTCCACTTGTCATAATCATCTCTCTCTTTATCGGAGCTGTCATCACTATACAGATGACCATTAACATAGTCTCACCGCTGATACCCTCCTACTCCACGGGATTGGCAACCCGAGAGATTCTTCTGCTTGAATTTTCATCCTCTATGATGAGTCTTATTCTTGCAGGCAAGGTAGGAAGCAACATTGCTTCAGAAATAGGAACCATGAGAGTGACGGAGCAGATTGACGCATTAGACATCATGGGTATCAACTCTGCCAATTTCATAGTCCTGCCGAAAGTCGTGGGATTTGTTCTATTCGTCCCTGTGCTTTGCGTCCTTTCAATGTTTATGGGACTTGTCGGAGGATGGTTCATCGCCGAGTTCACCACCATGATCTCTGTTGAGAACTATGTATTTGGTATCCAGTCGTTCTTTAATGAATGGTATGTATGGTACGGTATTATTAAGACTGTAGTATTCGCCTATATCATAGCGAGCGTGGCTGCTTACTATGGTTATTACGTCAAGGGTGGTGCGCTTGAGGTGGGCCAGGCGAGTACAAGGGCTGTAGTGTCGAGTTCCATTCTCATCCTTCTCGCTGATGTGATTCTCACGAAGATGCTACTCCAATAAATTAATTCTTCTCTCCTTTGTCACTTTTAATCCTTTTATAAAGATGATTGAAGCAAAAAACGTATCCAAATGGTTTGACGGCCAGCAGGTGCTCTATGATATTACCGCGACTTTCGATTCCGGGAAGACAAATCTGATAATTGGTCAAAGTGGTTCCGGAAAAACAGTTTTTATGAAATGTCTCATCGGATTGCTGACTCCTGAGGAGGGTGAGATCATATACGACGGCAGGAACTTCCGCTCCATGAATAATCAGGAACGAAAGACGTTGCGTACGGAGATCGGTATGCTGTTCCAGGGTTCAGCCCTATTTGACAACGAGACTGTACTTGGCAATGTGATGTTTCCCCTGAAAATGTTCAGTCCTCTATCTCATGAGGAACAACTCGAGAGAGCGCATTTCTGCATAAAGCGTGTCGGCCTCACCAACGCTGACGAGAAATATCCCTCTGAAATATCAGGAGGTATGCAAAAACGTGTGGCCATAGCACGTGCGATAGCCCTTAATCCAAAATATCTTTTTTGCGACGAACCGAACTCAGGTCTTGACCCCCGAACATCAATACTTATTGATGAACTTCTGAGCGACATTACTCATGAGTATGATATCACGACAATTATCAATACCCATGACATGAATTCAGTTCTCGGAATCGGTGAGAAGATTGTCTTCATCAACAAAGGTCATTGCGACTGGGTTGGTAACGATAAGACTATCTTCCGCAGCACGAGTCAATCCCTTAATGATTTCGTATTTGCCTCAAAACTGTTCCGTGAGGTCAAGAAATTTCTTGAAAAGGAGTATGAGTCCGGAAAAGCGCGCTGAATTCCTTCTTGAAAATTTCTTTCACTTCCTCAAAATCCATTTCCCTGCCGGTTTCGTTTGCAAGAGATGTCACATCCTTGTCAACAAATCCGCAGGGATTTATCATTTTGAATCCTGTGAGGTCGGTATTAATGTTGAGTGCAAGTCCGTGCATAGTGCAGAACCGACTGCATTTCACACCTACAGCGCATATCTTCCGCTCTCTTTCAGTCCCGGCACCAATCCATACACCCGAAGCACCCTCTACCCTTTCTCCTCTGACCTCATAGTGGGCTAATGTGCGAATCACCACCTCTTCCAACATATTCATATACTTCTTAATTCCCATCTTATGAATCTCAAGGTCCATCAAAGGATAAGCGACGAGTTGACCGGGACCATGATACGTCACATCTCCCCCACGCTCTATTTCAAATATTCTCACTCCCTGTTTCACAAGCATGTCGCTTGAAAATAAAACATTATCTTTACGGGCATGCCTCCCCAATGTTATCACCGGAGAATGTTCTACGAGCAATACGGTTTCATTAGAGTTTCGATTACCTTTCCTCTTATTCTCAACCATCACATCAAATATTGAATGCTGAAGATTCCAAGCATCCTCATATTCCATTCTTCCGAGATCTCTGATTTCCAACATAACTTTCAGAAGACATGCTTTTCAGCATGATAACTTGACCTTACCATCGGACTGCTCTCTATATGACGGAATCCCTTCTCCCGTCCTATCCTTCCATATTCATCAAAAACGTCGGGATGAATGTATTCATGAAGTGGGAAATTGTCTTTTGCCGGTTGCAGGTATTGCCCTATTGTCATCACCTCACACCCTACTGAAAGGAGATCATCCATAGTCTCCAGTATCTCCTCCTTTGTCTCGCCAAGACCAAGCATAATGCCCGATTTACTTCTTATTCCGCTTTCTGCGATTCTATGTATCACTTTTAATGAGTTTTCATAAGTGGCAAATGTACGCACCGCCGGAGTAATACGCCTTACAGTCTCAAGATTATGGGATATGACATCCGGTTTTTCTGAAATGACGATATCTATCAATTCCTCTCTACCTTGAAAATCGGGTATCAACACCTCCATCGTCACTCCGGGACATTCCGTCTTCAAACGCCGTATCATCTTGGCCCAATGGTTGGCTCCGAGATCGGGAAGGTCATCACGGTCTACCGAAGTTATCACCACATGCTTTAGCCGTAGTTGTTTTATGGAATCTATGATTTCCTCTATCTCTTTTTCTTCCAATGGCAAAGGGCGACCGGTTGGGACATTGCAGAATTTACAGTTGCGGGTGCATATATTTCCACCAATCATAAACGTAGCCGTCCCGTTTCCCCAGCATTCCGCCCGATTCGGACACATACCGCTGCTGCAAATCGTGTGGAGATGTTTTGAATTGAGCAGCCCTATCACCTGGCTTGTCTTGAATCCTCTCGGCAATTTAATTTTCAACCAGTCTGGTTTTCTTCTGTAATCCACCTTTTTTAGTAGGCTGCTTTCGGTATTTTCAGTTTTCATGTTGATTCAGGTTAGTTCGTTTATCTGCAAAATTAATAAATTCCACGATTATACCAAAGTTGTGTCTTCTGTTTTACCACACATTCATGCCCCGATTGTGTCATTATTCTTTATCGGTGTATGAACACTGTTCATACATTTATAGGTATTTTTAAAGAGTAAATATTTTACAAACCGTTTCAGGGGTGGAACGTTTTGCAGGATAAGGGAGGAATCATATAAGCCTAATGGACAGAAAATCATCTGCTAATTTAAGAGTAAAAAACCTAAAGATCATGTCAAAATCGTTCCGTTTCAAAAAATAAAAAACTATAAAATCTCAACTTCTCGGTTAGGTCAAGAAAAATTTGGAAGGTTTATTTGGAGGATTCATATAAACTCACAGCAAAGAGAATAACATGAATTTGAAAGGGAGACTTATTCTACACAAGTATAAGAATCTTAAATAAAAGAGTCGCTGTCTATAAGATGTTTATTCTTGTTTTATTCCAGATTATTTTGTTGCTTAACTATTTATTTTGTAATTTAGCAAAAATTTTCTCCTTGAACAACTTATCTAAATAATTTAATTTTAACCTACATCTACAATGAAAAAACATCTTCTGACTCTTATCCTTCATTTGGTGATGTTGTCTATCTGGGCACAGGACGGTGTGTCATGGTCATTCCGTCTTGTTAATGACAACACTTTAAATCCTGTACTTGAGGCCACTGCCAAAATTGAATCAGGCTACCATATTTTCAGTCTTGACAACCCCGCCGGTGGCTCTAACCCACTTGAATTCCATTTTGATCTGAAGGGTTGCAAACTTGATGGTAAGTCCACGGCGAATAAACCATACATAAAAGAGTATGACGAGATTTTTGAAGTCGACCAGCATTTTTATACCGGTTCAGTAACATTCACCCAACGCTTGAAGGCTGTTGATCCCTCATACTCCGTGACATGGGAAATTAAAGGACAGAGTTGCAATGATACCGGATGCATGCCAATATTCGCATCCCACTCTTTTTCCGGTAAAGCGCCGGTGACTTCCCCAAGCAAAGAGGAAGACAAAAGCATCCCCTCCGAGGAGGCTACTGTTTCCGAAGACCGTTCTCAGTTACTTGCCGAGGCAACCGATTCACTTCAAAGTGCGGAGGATCCGTTATTGCCTTCAGTGAATTCAAGCGGAATAAGTGGTGACGATTTATCATGGTGGGAAAACGTGGAGGCGGAACTCAAGGTTTTCTCCGATAATCCCAATCAACAGACCCGCTCTTTGTTGTATATATTCATCGCAGGTTTTATCGGAGGATTGATCGCCCTTGTCACTCCTTGTGTATGGCCAATGATACCCATGACTGTCAGTTTCTTCCTGAAGCAAAACAAGACAAAAAGGAAGTCTGTGATGACGGCTGCGGTCTATGGTTTGTCAATCATTGTGATATATGTGGGGTTGGGCCTTATAGTCACCGCACTATTCGGAGCATCTGCCTTAAATGAACTTGCTACAAGCGCAGGATTCAACATCGCTTTCTTCGTGCTGCTTGTAATTTTCGCAATATCCTTTATGGGGGGATTCGAACTTACCCTTCCCTCTTCCTGGACTAACAAAATGGACTCTAAAGTTGACTCCACCACGGGATACCTGAGTATCTTCTTCATGGCTTTCACTTTGTGTCTCGTTTCATTCTCCTGCACCGGGCCCATCATAGGGACTCTTCTCGTGGAGGCTGCCGCGACATCCAACTTCATTTCCCCCGCAATCGGAATGTTTGGTTTCGCTCTCGCTCTTGCTCTCCCCTTCTCGATTTTCGCAATGTTCCCGACTGTTTTGAAATCGATGCCTAAGAGCGGAGGATGGATGAACACCGTGAAGGTCGTGCTTGGATTCCTTGAGCTGGCACTTGCCCTGAAATTTCTGTCAGTCGCTGATCTCGCCTACGGATGGAGAATACTCGATAGAGAGGTATTCATTTCGCTATGGATCGTCATCTTTGCTCTTCTCGGCCTATACCTTCTCGGGAAAATACGTTTGCCTCATGACGATGAGGTTGAGAAAATCGGTGTCACAAGATTTATGCTTGCCTGCATATCCTTGGCTTTCGCCGTTTACATGCTGCCGGGGCTTTGGGGTGCTCCCCTCAAGAGTATAAGCGCGTTCTCACCTCCGTTGTCAACACAGGATTTCTCCTTATATGATGGGGAGGTCACCGCTCAGGTTGACGATTTTGAAGAGGGAATGAAACTCGCTGCAAAAGTAGATAAACCTGTCCTTCTTGATTTCTCAGGTTACGGATGCGTCAACTGCAGAAAGATGGAGGCGGCTGTATGGACTGATTCTCAGGTTAAGAATTCCATTGACAATGATTTTGTCCTTGTGACGCTTATGGTAGATGATAAGAAGCCTCTTCCTGAGCCAATAAAGGTAAAGGAAAAAGATGGAACTGAACGGACCTTGCGGACTTACGGCGACAAATGGAGTTACCTTCAGAGGTCCAAATTCGGAGCGAACGCCCAACCTTTCCATGTGATTGTCGATAAGGATGCTCGTCCACTTGCTCCTGCTTTCGTGTATAAGGAGGATATACCCGCTTACAGAAGTTTCCTTCGTCAGGGTATCGACAGATATAAAGAAAGTAAATAATTATGATAGCAAGATTCAATTCTTAAATGCGGAATAGGCTGCCAAACGATGAATGGTTTGGCAGCCTATTTCACTCTATAAAGAATTCTAAATCAGATTCTTTATTATTCTTGCCGGATTTCCTGCAATGACAACGTTGTCTGGAAAACTTTTAGTAACGACGGAACCGGCTCCTATCACGACATTATTTCCGATTCTTACACCCGGGACTATGGTCACCGACCCTCCTATCCAAACATTATCCCCGATAATTACCGGTTCAGCCCATTCAAGTGCCTTGTTTCGTCTCTCCTGATCAAGAGGATGGCAAGCGGTATAGATACTCACATTCGGACCGATAAAACAGTTATCGCCAAATCTCACCTCCGCTTCATCAAGAATGGTAAGATTAAAATTGGCAAAGAAGTTCTCTCCGATAAATATATTGCTGCCATAATCGCAACGGAACGGTTGATTGAAATGGAAATTATTTTTGTAACTCCCCAGTATCTCTTTCAGGATTTCCCGCTGGGCCGCTTTATGAGATGGCCTTATGGAATTAAATTCCCAGATTTTTTCTCTCGTGAATTCAAGTCGTTTTACCAATTCGGGATGAGTGGCATCATAAATTTCCCCTCCCGTCATGCTTTTCCATATTTCTTCAAAAGTCTCCATTTAGCTGTCCTTGAGTTTAATTCAGTTTATTGCAAGTAATTCTATATCGAATATTAGGGTTGAACCGCCCGGTATACCGGGTTGGTTAGTTTTTCCATACGCTTCGCTCGCGGGAATATACACCTCCCAACGGTCACCGATATGCATTTTCTGCAACGCTATGATCCAACCCGGTATCAAATCCCGCAGTCTGAAAGCCGGAGCCACACCACCCCTGCTACTGTCGAAAGTTTTACCGTTTATGGTTTTACCGGTATAATGCACCGTTACCACACTCCCCTTTGAGGGAGTATGCGAACTGCTATCTCCCTTCTTGATTATCTTGTAACAAATGCCGTTTTCAAGTGAATTTATACCCGGCTCTGATCTCTTTTCCTCAAGCCACTCCGTATTCTTCTTTACATAATCCTGTTTCGCCATAAGACATAATTTATATTTTCCGCAAAATTAATTGTTTTGTTCCATTTCCTCAATCTTTACAAAAATAATTTCATATACTCGGAAAGGAATCTTAATCTAATCATCCATATAATACCTATACCCAATATTCGTTTACATAATTAGAAATGAGTAAAATCATCAATTTTATGAGAAGACTTTTTCTTTCACTATCTCTCTTTTTCACAGGATTTCTCTCTTATGCCTCTTCGCCGGAATATATAGCGCTCGCTGATTCTGCGGACAATTACATAAAACGTGAACGTTGGGCAGATGCTGAGAGAGTGATAATTTCAGCGTTGCGCCTCGAACCTGCAAATTTCTCCAATTCTTTACTTCTCTCCAATCTTGGAGTGGTGCAGACCGGAATGAAAAGATATGAGGATGCTTTGGAATCTTTTCGTCTGGGGTTGTCAATTGCTCCTAATTCCTCGACTTTACATAATAATCGTGCAAGAACCCTGCTTCACCTTAAAAGAGGTGATGAAGCGCTTGAAGACATCGAAGCGTCTCTCAAGATTGATTCCATCCAGGAATGGCCTCTTCAGATGAAAGGGTTGCTGTTGCTTGAGAATAATAAATTGGAAGAATCGAAAGATATTTTCAATCTTCTTTGCCATCATTTTCCATATAACGATGTAGGTATGGCTGCATTGGGACGCATATCGGAGAAAGAAGGCAATAAGGAGGACGCCCTTAGGTATTACGATGAGGCTCTCAGGCTGTCGGATAATCCTGAGACAAGATCTTGGAGGATACTTCTGAAAATTGACATGGAAAATTACAGTGGGGCAGCTTCCGAACTCCGGGAAAGTATTGCAAAATATCCTGAATATCCCTACTTTTATCTTTGGCGCGGCTATCTGAGTCGGCTCAATTACAGAGATGAAGAGGCTATCGCCGACAAAAAAATCGCCCTTTCAAAAGGTGCTGACAGTAAATTAGTTGAAATCTATATTCCTTGATTTATCCATTGACCGGAACCCCTCTCTTTAGGTTATTTAGAGGGATTTTATTAACTTTGCGACCATAATTGTATTATTCAAACGACAGTAACAGCATGAACAGCCTCATATTACATATTGAATATCTCCTTCTACATCATGATTGTGTGATCGTGCCGGGTTTAGGTGCATTTATTGTTACCGAGACGTCTGCCCGAATAGATGTTGAGAAAGGAGTCATCGTTCCTCCCTGTCGTTCGATAATGTTCAATCAGGCTGTCACAACAGAGGATGGATTACTCACCAATTCAATAGTTCGTAAAAACGGCCTTTCATTTGAAGAAGCCCGTCAGGTTTTGTTCCGCGAGGTGAATTATATAAAGAATGAATTGGCCGCCAACGGAAGGTACTCTTTTGGTAAGATTGGCACTATGATGATAGGTGAAGAGAATACTCTTCTTTTCTTTCCATCGGATGCTTCCGACTCTCTATCCATAGTGCCCGGACTTAAGGAGGTAGATTTAAAATGCACGAATTACAATAGGGAATCTTTCCTGCAAACTACCCCGAAAAAGAGATTTTTCCATTCTGTGCGGAAAATAGCTGCTGTGGTCACTGTAACGATCGCGTTGGCTATTGCATCTTTGATCTATCCATTACCATCCGACCAGAGAGAACAGAAAGCCTCCGTACTGCCAGTTGAAGCAATCTTTAATAAACCGGTCTCAATTCCGGAAACAGACAGCCTGCAGGCCGTAACTGTACCGAAAGTTGCACTCCCCGACTCTGTCAATTCAGAGAAGCAACCGGATTTCTATCTTATTGTAGCAACGTTCACGGATGCTCAGGAGGCCAAGGCTTATGCGGAGAAATATTCAACAAATGATTTCCCGCTGATGACAATTTCATCGAAAAAAGTCACAAGGGTATCAGTTGCAAGTTCTGACAGAAAAGAGGAACTTCAACAGAAACTTAATTCTAAAGAGATTAATTCACGTTTCTCAAATCCATGGATTTGGGAAAGGATTTAATTAGTATCTATAGAACTTTTTCTCAGGATATATACATAAAATATGAGCACGTCCAAAAGGCGTGCTCATCTCTTTTCCATCAACTTTTTTACAGTCTTACTTTCTTACCCATTACTATATACATACCCTTAGGCAATTCCACCTGGTTACGTCCTACATGAAGCATTACAGGGAAAGTCACTCCGTCCATTCTTGATACAGATAGAATCATTGAAACGGGAGTATCAACCACAAGGTGTCCACCGTTGGTCCAAACCTTGAGATTCTCGGAAGAAGAAACTTCGTCAACACCAGTGGTGCCTGAATAACCCGTTGCCGTATAAACTCCGTTATTCACAAATTCAAGATCACTTGTCTGTTGAGATCCATTGTTGAAAATGATCATCATTTTGGGATTTGATGATGCAACAGACGTTCTGAACATGTAATTACCTGTGACAGGATCCTTCTCTTTCAACTCTTGTCCGGGCCAATTTCCTCCGGTGTAATTCTTGTTCCCGTCATTGATGTCCCAAACCCAGGCATATACTTTGTCCCAGTTTGAGGCAGAATTATCGAAGTATGCAGTCCAAATACCGGGTTCTACAGGAGTAGGTGCGGGATCATCCTCAATTTCTCCGGCACCTTCTATGGTCTTGAAATAACCGTTGGAAGTATAGTAGCCACCGTTTACAAAATCCCAACCATCTTTCGATGTCTGGTCACCACCGTTTCTTGAGAAAATGACTTTCGCTCCTGAAGGAATCTTCCCTTCTCCGGTATACGTCCATTTATACACGTTGTTTCCAAGATATGTGAGATTCTGTCCCGGCCAATTTCCTCCGGTATAGTTTGCAGAAGATGTCCATACCCATACTGATACAGGCCACCATGAATCATGCTCGAAGAATATAGCCTGCTCGCCTTCCGACATTGAAGGCTCTACTATCGGATTCGGTTCCTCACGGTCGCCACCGGCATTACCGCCGCCGCCATTATTATTGGGTTTTACCGTCCAGGTCTCTTCCGGCATTGTCTCATCTTGCCATTCTGTCCAAGGCTGATCTACAGAAGATTCAGGATATAGATATTTCCCGTCTTCTCCAACTTTTCCGGGAGCCTTTGTCTTTTCCGTATCAAGGACGTAGACACGCAGATTACCCTTACCGGAACATTTGGCTGTAAGTTTGCCATCTGTTACATTCTGCACATCTCCTGTAATTGCATCTACATAACGCCCGTTGAGCACACCGCTGAAAGTTGCGTCGCCGGAGATGGTTACCAACACGTATGAATCAGTTGTTTCATCCGTATAGCGGCGTTTAAAGGCCATCTTACCGGAACAACCCTCGTTGCTGTACTGCCCTTTGCGAAGAGCCGGAACGGCAGCGCGAATTTTGTTGAGACGCTGTATATGGCGTGCGAGAGGATATTCAAGCGTTGACTTGATATTTCCTTCAGCATCTTCATAATCGGCGAAATCATTCACCTTTACAGATCCCTCAAGATAACCGCCGAAATATGCGCGTCCCGTATCCTTGAGAGCCAGAATTGCACCTTTATCTATATCCTTACCCTTCTGGAACTCAACTTCCGAACCATAGTAAAGACAAGGGATTCCCCTGAAGGTAAACATCAGTGAAAGGTTTTCCGCCCATGTTGCCTGATCACCCTTGAACCTGTAGTTACTGTCAGGCGCATAATCATGAGAATCGACATAGACCACATTATAGGTGGCATCGTTATACAGATCATCCTGACTCCTTACTCCGTATGCACCTGAGGCGGAATTGAAATTCCAGTGCATGGCGAAGTCGATTACGTTAAGTCCGGAATGTGAAGAATGGTCGGGAGTGTGATAATCATTTCCCTTCAACCACGCATTGTCACTTTTTCGGAGTATTGATGAGGAATGCCCTTTATCATCAGATGCCGATTGAAGCACTGAATCCCAATTGGTATGTCCGTCAACGGTAAAATAATCTTGCGAGCCCTCAGTCTCCGTAGGAATTTTCACAACGCTATCCCAACTTGCCGGATCCATATCCCAAGGATAATCCTTGTTTTCTTTCCAAGTATAATAACAGGGTGAGCAATTGTAGTTGTCGCCACGATATATCACCTCCATTGAACGCGCACAGACCTCTCCATACATGAAGAATGGCGCGTCACCGCGATTCTTCTTTGCCTCCTCACTCTCCGAAGCGGCTATGAACTGCGGTATAAACATATTGTTGAATGCGAGTCGCGGTATATGGCCGGCAGTGTCTATACGGAAACCGTCGAGACCCATTTTTATGAAACGGGAATAACAATCTACGATATAGTTGGTCACTCCGGGATGTTCCGTGTTCAGATCCACACAGTCGCCTGCTATCTGTCCCCACCATCTGGAGGGATCATCCCAGTCAAACCAAGCTTTGTGATGATAGTAGTTATGGACATCTCTGTTTGTGAAGTCGCTGTTCTTCATTATTGCGAGACGGGTTCCATACTGGTCGGCAGGTTTCAGATTTTCATAGTTATCGGGAAGGACTCCTCCGTTGCTGACTGTAAGGGGTATCATTGAAGCATTGATATCCCCCAGATCCTTAGAGTAATCCTTCTTGAACATAGGAGCAAGATTGGCCTCTCCGAAGTTACCCGTATGCTGTACGACGATATCGAGAATTATCTTCATTCCCCTCTTGTGCACTTCATTTATGAGTTCCTGAAAGGCAACATCAGCATCTTCAGCAGTAGCCTCCTTGTTGACATAACGATGGTCGACCTTTGAAAAATCCATGGCATGGTAACCATGATAATCGAGCCCGGATGCATTCTCCACTATGGGGGTTATCCATACTGCCGTGAAACCCAAAGCCTTGATATAATCCAGTTTCTGAATAAGTCCCTTGAAATCACCTCGCCATTCCGGGTCATTTATGTTATTGACCCCGTCCCAGCAATAGACATTATTCGCCGGGTCACCGTCATAAAAACGAGTTGTCATGGCGAAATAAATCGTCTCATCTCTGAAATCAGTTCGATTTCCTACGAATGTGCCTGCATACGAAGCCAGCGATGCTGAAAGGAGCATCGTTCCGCACAATACATTTTTAGCAAAATTCATGATTTGGTATTAAATTTCATGTAAGAATTATTTCGTTGCAAATTTAAAACAATTTTTTTTAATTTTCCTCAAAAACTATTTCTGAAATATCAAATTTTTTTTTGCTAAATTTGCATCGCGATTCTCAATATTTTATAATGATGAATAATGACACTATTAAAATCGAACGTGTAACCACAGGATACCGTAACTCGCATGGTTGTATTGCCGTAACCAAGAATCTTGAGGCCGACCTTCTCTGTGGAGAACTGACGTGTCTGCTTGGTCCGAATGGTGCGGGAAAAACAACCTTACTGAAAACCTTATCGGGCTTTCTTCCCCCTCTGGAAGGAAATATTTATCTCAATGGCGTCAATATATATGATTACAAGGAGAGTGAAAGGGCTCGCCTGATAGGTGTCGTCCTCACTGACCGCCTCTCTTTGACGAACATGACGGTAGAACAATTGGTAGAATTAGGCAGAAGTCCTTACACCGGATTTTTCGGGCGCCCTTCTTCCTCAGACAGAAGTATCGTTGATGAAGCAATTGAACTCGTGGGAATAGCCGACTTGCGGCAAAGGTCGGTTGTCACCCTTAGCGATGGAGAGAGACAGAAAGCACTTATCGCAAAGGCACTGGCTCAGGAGACTCCCGTGATTTTTCTTGACGAACCTACGGCTTTCCTCGATTATCCGAGCAAAGCCGAAATAATGCTGCTGCTGCGTGGTCTTGCCGCTGATAAGGGTAAGACGGTTTTCATTTCAACACATGACCTTGAACTTGCCCTGCAGATAGCCGATAAAATATGGCTCCTTGACAAGAATAAAGGATTGAGCATCGGCTCCCCTTCCTTTTTGGCAAAAGAGGGGGAAATAGGGAGATATTTCGATAGAGACGGACTAAAATTCGATAAAGAAGCGGGAGTTTTCCGCATAATTGTGTAAACCCCCGCTTAATGATTTCTTCTGAATCTGTGCTTGGATAAACTCAAACCAAAAGGGCGACCAATATTCCCGAGAAAATCAGTACAAAGTTTCCTACAGCGTACGTCACTGTATATCCCATAGCAGGCAGTGTGCTCTCAAGATTATCCTGAATTGCACCTAAGGCAGCCACCGCATTACGACTACCTGCCACACACCCGAGAGTCTCGGCTGAAGAAAACTTAAACAGATAGCGCCCGATATAAATTGATATTATGAGCGGAATAGTCGTACACAAGATACCGACAAAAAACAGCCCTATTCCGACTTCCTTCAGCCCGCTGATAAATGAGGGTCCTGCCGAAAGGCCAACGACCGCGATAAACATATTCAGGCCTACATTATCCATCACCCAGACCACCGAACTCGGGATTCTTCCAAAAGTAGGACGTCTGTTGCGGAGCCAGCCAAAAAAGAGACCGGCAATCAAAGCCCCGCCACTTGTGCTTAAGGATATGGGAATACCACCCATCTTTATAGTGATTGCGCCGATAAAGCAACCTATGGCAATTCCAAGACCTACAAAGACCATATCGGTCTCAACTGTATGACGGTCGGAAAAACCTATCTCATCCACTGCGTTCGCGACATCCTCTGGCAACCCAACCAGAGTAACCACGTCTCCTCGGCGAAGTTCGGTCTTCGACCTTAACGGTAAGGATACGTTGTTCCTCGTTATACCTCTTACCATGACACCTCTCATACACGGATTCTGTCTGAGTTCCCCTATAGTCTTTCCTTCCGCCCCCTTCTTTGAAACCGTCACAGGAAGATTCTCCGTACTGAAACTCATAAGGTCATGATCCACAACCTCCGGTCCGATGATGTCGCTTTCTCTTATCATGGTTTCCCTACGTCCCGCCAGTACTATCACATCCCCTTTTCTTACGAGAACGTCGGGTGATGGTTCGACTATCTCACCCTTGATTCTCAGACGTTCCACGAATAGTCTAACGCCCTTGTCTTTCATACGTCTTTCTATCTCGTCCACTCTCTTAGGAATCCTGAAGAAATCGGATTCCGCTCTAAATGAACGAAATGAAACCGGACGATTAGCCACTATCATGCCCGGGTCCGGCACAAATTCACCTGTATCAAGTTCCGCCTCAATTTCAGCCGTCTCCTGCTTCACCTTCTTAAGGCCGCCGAGTATTCGCGGTCCCAAATTCGCTATCACCCACGCTGTGCCTACAGTTCCGAATACATAAGTCACAGCGTATGCTGAAGGTATCATACCTATCAGATAGTCAGTCTTTTCTTTTGGGAGATTCAACGATCTAAGTGTGTCACCGCCTACTCCTATCACGGCAGAGATGGTCTGCGAACCTGAGAATACACCTATCGCAGTTCCGGTATTGTACCCCATCATCTTGGCTACGCCTATAGTGACAAATACACAGATCAACCCTTCCACCACAGCAAATCCTATCTGTTTCAGGCCCTGACCTTTTAGGGATTGAAAGAATTGCGGGCCGACGCTATAGCCTATGGCGAATAAGAACAGCATGAAAGCTACGGATTTGAGAGGTTCGGCAATTTCAATACCAATCTGCCCGATGATTACGCCGACAAGCAATGTCGCAGTAACAGGTCCGAGTGAGAAAGATTTGATTTTCATGTTTCCGATCCAAAATCCGAGACCTATAGTGAGAAAAATGGGCACAACCGGATTTTGGCGTAATAAATCGTACAGCCATTCCATAACATATATTTTTTTGTCTTTGTGGAAATATTATAGAGTTCAACAAAAGCAATGAACTTAGTTTTAAAACGCTTCGGGAATGAATTTGGTTTAGTAAAAATATTATAACTTATTTTCTCACATACAATTACATAAAAACTGTCGGGTATTAATCTATATAGATTAATACCCGACAGTCAGTGTCCAAGATGAGACTCGAACTCACACAGCCTAACGGCCACTACCCCCTCA
>CAMWMD010000014.1 GCA_947175265.1 uncultured Porphyromonadaceae bacterium
GGCAAGAGAAACTCAAAGAAACCCTGTTTTACCTCTATGTTCGGCAACCCCAACCTATAGAGACCCCTTTTGGAATCATATTGCCTTATGGTCAGATATCCGGTCTGATAGAAAAGGGCTTCCGGTGATATATTATCTATATCAAGTCCGCGAAGCGCGTTTCTGCTGCATCTGATGTTAAGAAGTCTGGTGAGATCCGTGTCTGTTCGCTTAAGTTGCTCCACCAGTAGTGTCGGAGTTCCTGATGAAATCCAATAGTTGTCATATTGTCTTTTCCCAAAAACCTGAAGAATGGAAAAGGGATTGTAAAGATCAGGAGATTCTTCCGAGAAATGGTAGCCATCATAGTGGCGTTTGAGTTCCTGAACCTCTTCATCCACACTCCGTCTATATCTTTGCGAAAGATTCTCAATACCTTCTTTAAAATTGTCTTTAAGTTCCTCTTCCGTTATCCCGCAGATCGCGGAGAAATCAATATCGAAGGATATGTCGCTGATATTATTCAGACCGGAGAAGACACTGAGCTTTCCGAACCTACTAACCCCCGTGAGAAAGACGAGCCTTATATAGTCGGCGGAACTCTTGAAATTGGAATATACTGTTGCCAGTTTACCACGATACATCTCAAACCGTTCACGGTTGTGGATATTGTTGACCAATGGCTTGTCATATTCATCGACCAATATCACCACCCTTTTACCGGTAGTCTCATACATTCTTTTTATCAGATTGGAAAACCTGACAGAATGGTCTTGCTGTGTGGGTTGCAGGTCATATTCTCTCTCCTTGATTGATAGAAAATTTTCTAATAAAATTTCCAGATTGTTCTCTTCCTTATACTGCTGATTGTTCAGATCAAGATATAGCACGGGGTAAGGCTCCCAATCCCAATCAATCGTATCGATATAGAGATCTTTGAACAAATCCCTTTTCCCCTCAAAGAAGCATTTCAATGTGGAGAGGAAAAGGCTTTTCCCGAAACGGCGAGGTCGACCCAAGAAATAATATTGTGATGTATCTATAATCTTTTCAATGAAATGAGTTTTATCGACATATAGATACCCTCTTTGCCTGAGAGTTTCAAAGGATTGCTGACCAATCGGATATTTCACATTTCTTTTCTCCATACCGCATCTTTTCTGCAAATATACACCAAAAAAGCCAAAAGCCTAAATAAACACCCCAAGACCCCTTCCCGCTATCTTACTTTCCAGCCGTCTATGCGTCTTTTTTCGGATGAATAGTTGATACCGATTTCAATTATCCTCCGGTTGTCAACCGCCCAGGGCAGAGCGTATTCTTTGCGCTCTATCTGTTCAAGAGCCTCTTCGGGAGTGCCGTCATATTTGAGTTCCATTATGTAGACGTAATCCTCAGTCCGCACAAGAATATCTATCCGCCCATCGGAAGTCCTGACCTCGGCCTCCACATTAAGCCCGATAAGGGTGAAGAGTATAAGGAGAGCGTTCTGAACGTTGCGTTCCTCATCAAACTGCATGTCATACCCTATACCGGCAAACATCGACTCCAGGCGCTTCATAAAGTCTTCCACACGTCCCTCTTCCATCTCATCAAGGAAATCAAAGACAAATACCCTCACATCATTATTATTTACATGAGTGTAATAGGGCAAGAGAAACTCAAAGAAACCCTGTTTTACCTCTATGTTCGGCAACCCCAACCGATAGAGGTCCCTTTTGGGATCATATTGCTTGATGGTAAGATATCCTGTCTGATAGAAAAGGGATAGCGGTGTGACATTCTCAATATCCAGCCCTGATAAATCATTCTGACTGCATCTTGCATTCAGAAGTTTTTTTAAGTCGGTGTCTGTGCGTTTAAGTTGTTCAACAAGAAGGGTTGGCGTGCCTGATGAAATCCAGTAGTTGCTATATTTCCTTTTGGCAAAGACCTGTAACAGCGAGAATGGATTGTAAATATCGGGAGATTCTTCCGAGAAATGGTAGCCGTCATAGTGACGTTTGAGTTCCTGCACCTCTTCATCCACACTCCGTCTATATCTTTGCGAAAGATTCTCAATACCTTCTTTAAAATTGTCTTTAAGTTCCTCTTCCGTTATCCCGCAGATCGCGGAGAAATCAATATCGAAGGATATGTCGCTGATATTATTCAGACCGGAGAAGACACTGAGCTTTCCGAACCTACTAACCCCCGTGAGAAAGACGAGCCTTATATAGTCGGCGGAACTCTTGAAATTGGAATATACTGTTGCCAGTTTACCACGATACATCTCAAACCGTTCACGGTTGTGGATATTGTTGACCAATGGCTTGTCATATTCATCGACCAATATCACCACCCTTTTACCGGTAGTCTCATACATTCTTTTTATCAGATTGGAAAACCTGACAGAATGGTCTTGCTGTGTGGGTTGCAGGTCATATTCTCTCTCCTTGATTGATAGAAAATTTTCTAATAAAATTTCCAGATTGTTCTCTTCCTTATACTGCTGATTGTTCAGATCAAGATATAGCACGGGGTAAGGCTCCCAATCCCAATCAATCGTATCGATATAGAGATCTTTGAACAAATCCCTTTTCCCCTCAAAGAAGCATTTCAATGTGGAGAGGAAAAGGCTTTTCCCGAAACGGCGAGGTCGACCCAAGAAATAATATTTAGACCCATTTACGATTTTTTCAATGTAAGGGGTCTTATCCACATATATATATCCTTCTCGACGAAGCAACTCGAAGGATTGTTCTCCAATCGGATATTTCACATTTCTTTTCTCCATACCGCATCTTTTTTGCAAAGATACACCAAAAAAAGCGAAAAGCCAAACCCTAAATCTGTTTCAATTAAGGCTTTTTCTTTTAAGATGCTTATTCTTTCTTACTCCATTGCAGAATAAGAATACCTTTTAAATCCCCATTGCTTTCTTTGCCACTAAATACAGAATTTACATTCCTCACAATCGCTCGGAAATCTCCCGGACTCACGGAAAAGCTGAGTTTTTGCATTTTTATTTTTTCGGAATGGAACGATTTTTACCTTATTTTTAGATTTTATCCCCTCAAATTGCCTGTTTATTCATTATCCATTAGCGGGTTATAATCTCATCCTTATCCTACAAAACGTTCCACCCCTGAAACGATTCCGGAGCGGGACTTTCTACCGAGAAAGACTTTTAAATGAGAGAACCATGCTTTTTTTCATTTTTATTGCAGAAAAATTTGCATATTATCTGAAAACGTTCTACCTTTGCACTCGCAAAATGTACCCCACCCGGGTGCAGTTGTAATCCAGTGGCCCATTCGTCTATCGGTTAGGACGAGAGATTTTCATTCTCTAAAGAGCAGTTCGACTCTGCTATGGGCTACCAATTATAAACAAAAGAAAGCATACATTAGATATGGCAAACCATAAATCATCCCTTAAAAGGATCCGTCAGGCGGAGAAGAGAAGACTCGAGAACCGCTATTGGGCTAAGACCGCACGTAATGCCGTGCGTCGTGTGCGCAAGATGACAGACAAGGCAGAGGCTACTGCCGCTTACAACAAAGTCAGCGCGCTCCTCCAGCGTCTCGGCCGCAAGAACATCATCTCCAAGAACAAGGCTGCCAACCTTTGCAGCGGTCTTGCTACACACATCAACAAGCTTGCGTAAACCCTCGGGGATTTCCCCGGAAGTTTGACAGATATTTCCTTCAGCATGCGCACGCCTTTGGCCGACGCGCAGCTGGCTAAAAGGATTGTGTCGGCCCATTCGTCTATCGGTTAGGACGAGAGATTTTCATTCTCTAAAGAGCAGTTCGACTCTGCTATGGGCTACCTCCCTAAATCCATCCTATCCCCAGAGGCCGGTTACTGTTTCCAGTGCCGGCCTCACCCTTTTTCTAAAGGTTTATCATCTCGGGGTACGGTGGGGGCGGGATTATTGTTTCACCAGGCGCCTCGCGCCACTAATCACGCTATCATGAAAACAGCTGAACTCGCCAATAAGGTCTTTGACGATTCTGTCGCTAAATACCATATCACTGATAATATCGACTTCCCCTGCCCGAATCCTTACGAACCGACATCCCTCGAGGGGATTCTATTCGCTAAAAACTGGGTGGATGCCGTGCAATGGCACCTTGAAGACATTATCCGTGACCCGCAGATAGACCCCCTCGAGGCGCTTGCCCTGAAACGCAGGATTGATGCCTCTAATCAGGTCAGAACTGACATGGTGGAGGAAATAGATTCCTGGTTCCGTGACAAATACGCACACGTCACTCCCCTGCCGGACGCTACTATCAACACCGAGTCGCCCGCTTGGGCTCTCGACCGCCTCTCTATCCTCGCCCTGAAGATATGGCACATGAGAGAACAGGTGGAGCGCAAGGATGCCGACGAGGCTCACATTGCTAAATGCAAGGGGAAACTCGACATCCTTCTTGAGCAGCGCGAAGACCTAACCTCAGCCATCGATACGCTCCTTGACGACATCGAGAACGGTAGAAAGTATATGAAGGTCTACCGCCAGATGAAGATGTATAACGATCCGGCCACCAACCCGGTGCTGTATGGGAAAAAAGACTGAGGCAAGAAACATTCTCATAACACGATTCTCCGCTCTCGGAGATGTGGCTCTCGCCCTCCCCGTGGTGTATGATGCCTGCCGGAAAAACCCCGGCAGGAATTTCGTGTTTCTAACCCGAAAACTCCCCGCGAAATTATTTATCGATCATCCCGAAAACCTCACGGTTGTCGGGATCGATACCGCAGCCTACAAGGGAGTGGCAGGGCTCAGAAGGCTTTTCCGCGAACTGATGGAGAAATATGCCTTCGACACGTATGTCGACCTCCACGACGTACTCCGCACGTCAATACTCCGCATCCTCGCCCGCTTAGGCGGACTCCGGGTGACAAAGATCCACAAAGGGAGAAGGGAGAAGAAGGCTCTCACACGAAACAGCGCCAAGAAACTTGTGGAACTACTTCATTCATCCGACAGATACCGCGATGCTTTCAGGCGCGCCGGAATAGAAGTGTCGGCAGATTTCACACCCCTTTTCCACACCACTCCCCCCGCACCCGCTCTTTACGCTCAGGCCACATCCCCCAAAAAGGATGGGGAGAAATGGCTGGCCGTCGCTCCTTTCGCCGCTCACAAGGGTAAGATATACCCTCTATCCCTGATGGCTGAGATCATCGACCACTACACCGCTATCCCCGGCATGAAGATATTCGTATTCGGTGCGGGGGATGAGGAGAAACAGCGCATAGATACTCTTGCGAAAGGAAGGGAGAACGTGGTGAACATGGCCGAGAAGAAAATAGGGATAAAAGGGGAACTGGCCCTCATGAGCCGGTGTGACTCAATGCTGGCGATGGACTCGGCAAATATGCACCTCGCATCGCTCGTGGGACTGCGCACCGTCTCCGTATGGGGAGCAACCCATCCCTTCTGCGGGTTCTACGGGATAGGTCAGGACAGGGCCGATGCCGTGCAGCTCGATATGGTGTGCCGCCCATGCTCCGTGTTCGGCAACAAACCCTGCCGCCGCGGCGACTACCACTGCCTCAATGGAATCAATCCTCAACTCATAATTTCGCGCATTGACGCGAAGCCTAATTCAAATGCAAGATAATGAAGATTAACTTCTCACTTTCACGCCGCGGAGTGGCCGCCGGCACGCTGGCTCTTCTCATCGCCGCTTCCGCACCGCGCGCTGCGGCTACCACTCTTCAGCGTGAGGACCGACTCAGCCCTCTGGCCGCCGGTTATGTGGAAAGAGCCCGCCTGATGATTGATGACGGTAACTTTGCCGGTGTGGTTGACCAGTTAAAGCACCTCGACACCCAAGGCGTAAATCTCGCCCCGAGGGAGCGTGAAGACTGCATGTATCTTCTGGCCATTGCCCTTTATGAGCGTGCCGATGCCGACTGCGTGGATCTCCTCAGGGAGTTTTCCGAGACGTATCCCGCATCCTCACTGGCTCTCCCGGCGCGTCTTGCAGCGGCCGACTATTTCTTCTTCGCCGGACATTTCGCTAATGCTCTGGCCGCATACAACGATATCGACTATTCACGCATCCAACCTTCCGACCGCCCCCTCTATCAATACCGCAAGGCCCTATCGATGATTAAGATCGGCCATGCCGGAGAGGCACGCGAAATTCTGGAGGGGCTAAAGGGTATCAGGGAATACTCAACTGCCGCAATATATTATCTCGCGTATATCGACTATAGCGAGGGAAACACCGACCAGGCATACGCCGGATTTTCAGAAGTGGAGGATCTGACAGGTGGAAAGGATACGGAAGGGCTCGCCCCTGCCTATTACATGGCTCAGATTGACTACACCAGAGGGGATTATGAGAAGGTAATCTCTCTCGGAAGCCGCCTGCTCAGGCAGGGAGGAATGGAGGAACTCGAACCGGAAATCAGGCGTATCGTCGGACTCAGTTACTTCAAGACAGGCGACTACGAGGCCGCAAAGGATATGCTGATGAAATATGCCCGTATCCCCGATATCACTACGGCCGCCGATGCCGAATACGCTCTCGGCGTGATTGAATACAGGGATGATAACCTCTCTGCCGCACGCGACAGATTCGCACGACTCACAGACCTAAACAACGATCTTGCACAAAGCGCATACCTTTATCTCGGTCAGATTTCAGTAAAAGAGGGCGACAGCAATGCCGCCGCCATATCATTCGAGAAAGCCTCGAAAATGAATTTCGACCGCAACGTCACCGAGGCCGCACTATACAACTACATAGCCGCGCGCACTCGGGGCGGAAACATACCTTTCAGTTCATCGATACCACTCATCACGGGCTTCCTGCGTGAATTTCCCCATTCGGGATATGCCCCTGAGGTCAGGGAATATCTCGCCAACGCCTATTTCAATGAGAAGGATTACGCCAATGCCCTGGCGAGCATAAATGAGATAAGAAACCCTTCGGCAAAGGTGCTTGGCGTGAAGCAGAAGGTGCTTTATGAACTGGGCATGGAGTCGATGTCGAACAATCGCCCGGAGCAGGCACGCCGATACCTCTCGGAAGCCACATCCATAAAGGGGGAGGCGGATATAAGGGCGCAGGCATACCTGTGGCTGGGCGACGCTTGCTATGCCCTCGGAAAGTATGCCGACGCCGAGAAGGCATACACGGCTTACCTTCAGGCCGACCGCAGAGGTGAGAACCGCACTCTCGCCACCTACAATCTGGCATACTCACTGCTTCTCCAGGATAAGTACCAGAAGGCTGTCAATGCCTTCGCCGATGCAATGAAAGCCGACCCCATGCTCCCGAAGCGGCTCTACGATGATGCCCTGATACGCATGGCCGACGCTCAGTATTACGCCGGTTCTTATAACCTCGCCCTGAAAAATTATACCTCGGCGATTGAGAACGGTGCCTACGACCGCGATTACGCCACATATCGCCGTGCCGTCATGTATGGTCTGGCCGGCGACATAAAGAGGAAATTATCAGAACTCTCATCAATGCCCTCCGCTTTCCCGGGTTCAAAATGGCTCCCGGCCGCTCTCCTGGAGAAAGGACAGACCTATAACGGACTCGGGGATACGGATAAGGCGGTGGAGGCTTTCGAGCAACTGCGCACCACCTACAAGGGGTCGGCACAAGCCCGCAAGGGTATGCTCAACCTCGCCATCTCATACATGGAGAAAGGGCAGGATGCCAAAGGGGAATCAGCATACCGTGAGGTGATCTCCCGCTGGCCCTCAAGCGATGAGGCCTCAATGGCGAATGAAGACCTACGCCGCTACTATGCCTCAAACGGCCGACTAACGGAGTATGCCGAATTCCTCCGGTCTGTGCCGGATGCTCCTCAGATGAATGCCGACGAGATGGAGAAACTTGCCTTCGAGGGAGCCGAGACCGCTTTCTCCGAGGATATCACCTCCATCTCACTCCTGGAGAAGTATGTCGCCGACTATCCAAACGGGCGCTACCTATCACGCGCCCTCCTCGACATAGCCGAGGGGAGGAATGAGAAAGGGGATGACAACGGTGCGCTCGATGCCCTCCGCCGCCTTCTTGACAAGCGCGCAGACTCTCCGCAGGTGGGCGAGGCTCTTCTCCTGAAGGCCACTATCCTCGAGGAGCGCGGTGCGTCATCACGCAAGGAGGCTCTTTCCGCTTTCCGTGAACTTGAGAAACGTGGCGGAGCCGAGTATGCCGCCGACGCTTTCGCCGGAATAATGAGGACCACCGACAAGGATTCCGAACGCATGAAATATGCCGCGCTCGTGAAGAACAGTGCAGGCCTTTCTGCCGACCAACTGGAGGAGGCCGAACTCTATGAAGCCTCCGCCATGCTCAACGACGGAAATGTGAAAAAAGCGGAAGAGGTGCTCCTGCGTCTCGCTTCCAACCCCAAGAGCCTTTCCGGTGCCAAGGCTGCCGTGACGCTCGGACAATTCTATATCGACAACGGAAATATCAGCGGTGCCGACAAGGTGCTCACTGCTTTTACGGAGGCCGGAACTCCCCATGAATACTGGCTGGCAAGAGGATTCATATCCTTGGCCGACGTCTGCCATCTCCGCAATAAAGATTATCTCGCCGTGGAATATCTGAAGAGCCTGCGCGACAACTATCCTGGGAAGGAACTTGATATCCACGACATGATCAATTCACGCCTTGAGAAATGGAAAAAATAAAATCTATGAGTCATCATATCTTATCGCCGGCAGATATCCTTCGCCGTGCCTTGCTCCCTTCGCTTCTTCTGGGGTCGTTTCCCGTCGCGGCTCAACTCCACGAGCAGATTAACGTCGAGGGTAAATACGTCCCGGAAATCATAAAGGCGGAAAAGATAAATGCCTTCCCGAAGGCTTTGGACCTCACCCTGACCACTCCCTCCCTACCCTACGAGGGGGAGGGAGTGGCCGCCTCGTTCTCTCCCGTCCTGATGCCCCTGCCGGCTACCGGCTGGAGGGCCACACGGACCGTAGACCATAAGAGAGGGTACCTCGAACTCGGGACAGGCTCCTGGCTTAACTCGACTCTCAGTGCCGGATATCGGTTCGTCGACAATTCCTCGACTCTGTTCGGAATACGCCTCCAGCATAACTCCACATCGCTCTGGAAACCGGAAATGAGTGAGGCTACCGCTGATGTGAAGCAGTGGCGGTATGACGAGTCGGTGGGTCTCTACGCATCACATGTCTTCAGAGGAGCCGGAAGGCTTGACGCCGCAATAGACTATCATGTGGGGGTATTCAATTATTACGGATGGCTGAATCCTTCGGCATTGCCGGGTGAGAAACTTAACGCACCCACCCAGACCCTCAATGACGTTTCAGCGAAAGTCGACTGGCGCTCCCGCCTGAGTCCAGAGCCGAGTTTTTCCTACGCATTATCGGCCGGTGTGCGCCACTTCGCATTCCGTGCACTCCCCATCCCCTCTTTGTGGAACGGCACCGAGGGTAAAGGAGCGAGGGAAACTGATGTGAAACTCGCCGGCACTGTGAGAATGCCTTGGGATAACGGTTCCTCAATAGGGCTGGATGCAAAATTCGACCTTCTCCTTTACGGAGGCCAGGAATCCACGCTCCTTTACGACGGCAACCCGACCAATCCAAGCGTCTCCCTCGTGCGCCCTAACAAATATGCACTGCTGACCCTTACCCCATACTACCGTTTCACACGCGGTCTCCTCGACATAAAACTCGGGGCTGACGTAGATATCGCCGTACGTGCCGGAGAGCCCGGCTCGCGATACTCCCTGTTCCACTTCGCCCCTGAGGTGAGATTCGCTATGCAGACAGGGCAGACAGGTGTGTTTCTCAATGTACTCGGAGGCACAACCCTCAATACCCTCGCCGTCCTCCACGAAAGGGATTACTACATGATGCCTACCCTCCTCTCCACCCGCCCGACATACACTCCCCTTGATGCCACATTCGGAGTGAATCTCGGCCCCTTCTCAGGGTTCTCCCTCGGGGTCTATGGCGCATTCAGGGTTTCGCGCAACGTGCCCCTCGGTGGATGGTACACCGCTTGGATGGATTACGGGACAAACCCTATACCCGGTATGGGAGACTTATCCAAGCCCGGAGAGAGACTCCTCTACTCCCTGGATAAAGACGGAATCAACATGCACGGTTTCAGCGTCGGCGCAAGAATGGAATATACACCCCTGAGAATCCTCTCCCTCCAGGCTAATGCAAGTTATCAGCCACAAAACGGGGAGAAAGGGTATTTCAACGGTTATGACCGCCCGCGTGTGACGGCCGATGCACACGTTTCCGTATCCCCTGTCGCATCCCTGCGCCTCTCACTCGGATATGACTACCGTGGAGTACGAAACATATATACCCGTGCTGACGGAGGTGTACCCACGGTATCAATCAACGGAGGCGGCAAGAGCAGATTCATGGAAATGAGGCTTCCTGACCTCTGCCTCCTCAATTTTGGCGCAAACTGGGATTTCAACCCGAATTTCTCCGTCTGGGTGCAGGCAGACAATATCCTGAACCGCCACGACGACGTGCTTCCTCTGCAACCGGCTCAGGGACTGACACTGACAGCCGGAGTAAAACTTCTGTTTTAAACCAACAGCCCCTCCAAGCCGTTGAATAAGATAGACGCTCTCCATATCCCACAGGGATACGGGGTGCTGCCACGACATAAAATTGCAATCTATATGAGCCAAAAGACATTAACCTTAGCATATCTCAATGAAGACGACCGGGCTTACGGCCTGGCCGGTATGGTCATCTCCCTTGCCAGCCTTCATGCCACAGACCGTATCGCTGAAGTAAACCTGGATTCCGACGGGCCTATGGTGGAGTTTTCCCATGAATACTACTTCCCCGGGAATCCTACAATCTCCCCGAAGGCAACCTGGGATAATCTCGTGAGCAATTTCCACCTTACCACCTCCATGGTGCTGTCAAACATTATGGCACGCTCCCTGGTGAGAATGAAGGAGGAGGCTCCCAAGGAGGTGATGTCGGAGATATATCGTGAGGTGGAACGCGAAGGACGCGACACCTGCGAACTGGAGGATGACGAGATAGAACAACTCTACAACACAGCCATGACGCGAATGCGACGCCTTTTCAATAACCCGAGGCTGCATCCGGCTGTCGACGAGTTCGCTCGCATACTCTCCCGCCGACGCTCCCTCTCCGGTCTTGAGATACGTGACGAACTGCATTACCTGCAACTGATCTGATCTTTCACAACTTTTCTGAAATTCATGGATTATAAGATTTATAAGTTCCCTCCGGCGACCTTATGAATCTTATAATTCTATTTAAACCGACCTGAATGAAATCACTTTTCCCGAAAAAATCCGTGCTGTCGCCTATTCTTGCCACGGCAGCAAATATCGTGCTCGTATATGTCATATATTCGGTAGCCCGTCTGGAATTCCTGCTTGAGAACAGAAGCTGGTTCTCGCAGGCTTTCTCCGACGGCCGGCTGGCCGACCTCTTCCTTGCCGGACTGCGCTTCGACACTTCGGGAATATTCTATACAAACGCCCTTTACATCATCCTCATGCTCCTCCCCATCCATCTCAAGGAGAACCGGGGGTGGTACCGTTTCTGCAAGATTGTGTTCATCGTCATAAACTCCCTTGCACTGGCTGTGAATCTCGCTGATTCCGTCTATTTCAACTACACGCTGAAAAGGACGTCCTGGAGCGTATTCAGTGAGTTCGGGTCGGAGAATTTCAGTAAGATAATCGGCGTGGAGATTCTGAGGCACTGGTATCTCCTGCTCCTATTCGCTCTCCTTGTCTGGGGTATGTGGAGACTCTACGTCTCTCCGGGAATGGATATCAAGCGACAGTCGCTTCCCCGCTACTATATACTTTCCATATTGAGCCTTGCCCTGGCGGCTACAATAACAGTAACGGGTATACGCGGGGGCCTCTTCAACCATTGGCAGAACTATATCGCGGCTCTCCCCCTTCTCTACATATCATACCGCCTCTTCAAGCGACGCAAGGTGAGCGCGGCATACCGCTGGGGAGGAGCGGTGACTCTGACTGCGGCCGTCTTTCTCCTCGCAACGGCACCCATAGGGGGATGGCGACACCGTGACATACGCCCCATAGCCATATCGAATGCAAACGCATTCACCGAGCATCCCGTGGAGACAGCCCTCGTGCTCAACACTCCATTCTCAATGATTCGCTCTATCGGTAACGTCCCGTTCCACCATCCCGGCTACTTCCCCTCCACAGCGGAGGCCGAGAAGATTTTCTCTCCCCTGCATACCCCCTCGGATTCCGTGCAGCCACGGAAGAAGAATATCGTCATCTTCATCATAGAGAGTTTCGGGAAAGAATACATTGGCTCACTCAATAAAGATATCCTGGGCGAAGGCTACCGCGGCTTCACTCCCTTCACGGATTCCCTGCTCACCCACTCCGCATATTGGAAATACTCGTATGACAATGGGCAAAAGAGTATCGACGGAATGCCGAGCATACTGGCCGGGATTCCGATGTTCGTGCGCCCCTTCATTGTGACACCGCAAGCCGTGAATCATCTCCAAGGTTTGCCCGGTGCCCTGGATGAGTTCGGATATGAGACGGCTTTCTTCCATGGAGCAAGGACCGGAAGCATGGGATTTGACGGGTTCGCCCGCTCGATAGGGTTCGGACGCTATCACGGCAGGGAGGATTTCAATCTTGACAGCCGTTTCGGCGGTGATGATGATTTCGACGGATATTGGGCTATCTGGGACGAGCCGTTCATGCAATACTATGCCCTGCAGATGTCGGAGATGAAACAGCCTTTCATGACGGCCATATTCACCGCCTCCAACCATCATCCTTTCAATATCCCTGACAAATACAAGGGACGATTCCCGGAAGGGTCTATGGCGATACACCCCACCGTGGGATACACCGACATGGCGCTACGCCGTTTCTTCGAGACTGCCCGCAGACAGCCTTGGTATGACAACACAATATTCGTGATTACAAACGACCACACGAACATGCGCGACCATGACGAATACAGAAGCAGCATCGGCGCATTCTACGGCCCGATAATCATTTTCGATCCAAGCGGCGAAATCACTCCGGGTGAGCGCATGGCTATCGCCCAGCAGATCGACATAATGCCCACTCTCCTGAACCATATCGGATATGACCGCCCTTACATCGCTTACGGATGCGACCTCTTCTCAACTCCCGAAGGGGATACATGGGCCGTGAACTATACCAACAACACGTATCAATATGTGAAGTATGGCCACGTGCTTCTATTCGATGGTGAGAAGACTATCGGCATATACGACATTGACGACCACCTCATGGCGGATAATCTAATGGGAAAGGTGAAGCAACAGGGGGAGATGGAGCGCGAACTCAAGGCCCTCATCCAGTCTTATATGGACCGTATGCTTGACGACCGGCTGACTCCGGCGACTACCGAGGCCAACCGTAAATGAAAACAACCCTTTATTTCCGGCATATATGGAGAAACTTTGGAACCGCAACTATAACAAGGCGATGGTGGGCAATTTCATGCTCTTCTTCTCCTTCTATATCCTCACTCCTCTTCTTCCTTTATACCTTGACGCGCAATTTAAGGCCGACAAAGACGTCATGGGGCTCGTCCTGTCGGGATATGTAGTGGCGGCTCTTCTGGTGCGCCCCTTCAGCGGATTTATCGTTGATACGTTCGACCGTAAGCGCGTCCTGGCAATATGCTTCTTCATATTCTTTATCCTCTTCACGGGATATATCGGAGCAGGTACGATTCTCCTCTTCGCTATAGTCCGCACGCTCCACGGCCTCCCCTTCGGGGCTGTCACCGTAGCAAACTCCACCGTAGCGATAGATTCCCTACCCTCCTCACGGCGTAACGAGGGTATCGGATTCTACGGCCTCAGCAACAACCTTGCGATGGCGTTCGCCCCCTCCGTGGGTATATGGCTGTATGGTGCTACCGGAAATTTCACACTCCTTTTCTGGCTCGCCCTCGCCACCGCCTTCATCGGATTCATCACCGTCTCCACCATAAAGTTGCCGAGACGGGAGAAAGTCAAGGAGAAGGCTCCGTTAAGTTTTGACCGTTTCTTCCTTACCCGGGGATGGCTCCTGGCCGTGAATATCGTGTGTTTCTCCCTCTGCTGGGGAATAATGTCGAATTATGTGGCCATTTACGGCAAGGAGGTGGTCGGCATTACGGATGGCACAGGCCTCTTCTTCATGATTCTGTCAATAGGTCTCTTCTCCTCCCGTCTGCAAGGCTCCAAGGCCTTGGCAAAAGGGAAGATTGTGGAGAATGCCGCCATAGGTGTGTTGCTCTCTCTGGCCGGATACTCACTTTTCGCAATTGTTGAGCATCCATGGGCCTATTACGTCTCGGCTCTCCTGATTGGTCTCGGCAACGGACACATGTATCCGGCCTTCCTCAACATGTTCATCAAACTTGCAAGGAATGACCAGCGGGGTACGGCCAATTCATCAATCCTTACAGCCTGGGATGTCGGCATGGGTATCGGAATCGTGACCGGAGGTTTTCTGCTTGAATACATATCCTATTCAGCCGCATTCTGGGGAGCGGCCGTGATGCAGGGTGTCGGCACAGTGCTGTTCTTCCTCTTCACACGCCGTTTCTTTTCCCAACGCCGTCTTGACAAATGATTTTCACTCCCCCCTTTTTTGCAGATTCATTTTTTTTGCATAATTTTGGAACGATAACCAACACCCATTCATGCTAAGATGAATAATCTTACATTTTGGCTTTCGGTAAAGAATATAATCAGCAATGGTTTTACGCCGGAAGGAATTGATTTATTAGAGAGATATGCAGAACTATTTTCCACAGGGAGGCTCCTTTTTAAACGATTCGCACCGCAAGAACAGTATGGCTGCGCAACAGGAGGCACGACTCATGTCATTGCAACCATTCTCGCGGGAACAGAAACTCCGTCAAATCGAATCACTGAAGAACTCCCGAATTTCAAAAAGGAGTTCGAACATGGAGCGTACCAAACTGAAATAATAGAAAAATGGGCAAAAGCTTCAGGAGTCTGGATAAATAATACCGATATCTTCCTTAAAAACAGTTTCGGTGATTTCATATCGGAAGGCGGAGAGGCTAAGGTGTATGATAACGGAGCATCTCTTGTCAAAAGCATTGGCCTCGATTACTTCATTCAACCGGTTCATGCCTTAGACCGCATCTCTCTTCATAACACTTATTTTCCTGAAACAAGGCTAACGGTCATAGGATTTGGGAAAGACTCTGATCAACAGTTCAAAATAATCGTGGAGCAACCTTTCATAGAGGGATTTCCATTATCGGAAGAGGAAATTGAGAATTTCATCACCTCCATAGGATTCCAACTCAGAAACAGAAGGAACTGGACATATACCACACCCTATATTTACTTAAGCGATTTACATGATGAGAACATAATCAAATCAAAATTAGGAAACTATTATGTGATAGATTGTGATATCAGATTAAATACGCCGGACCTTAAATTAGACGGAATTAGGAAGTTTACCAACGAAATTGAATATATGGATTGATTCCATTATTTTTGATTCCTTTTTTGCAGATTCATTTTTTTTGCATAATTTTGGAACGATAACCATATCATCATCGGCACGTGCCGTACCAAACGATACAATCCTTTATTTATCATGAAAAAAACTATCATGGCGGCTCTGTTTGCCGCTTCTGCATCCGCTGCCTCCGCCGTTGCTCCTATCTGGGTCTCCGATGCTATGCTCTCCCCCGACGGCTCTAAGGTGGCGTTTGTGTATAAGGGTGATATTTTCACAGTGCCGTCGACCGGCGGAAAGGCTACCCGACTCACTGACGGGACAGCCGTAGAATCCAGCCCTATCTGGAGCCCGGACGGAAAGACCATCGCATTCGCCTCCGACAGAAACGGGGGAATGGACATATACGTCATGAATGCGGACGGGTCGGCTCAAAAACGTCTTACCTTCAACTCCGCGACCCAAGTCCCGCAGGCCTTTACCCCTGACAGCAAGAATATAATCTTCGGAGCACAGATCGAAGACCCCGCTCAAAGCGCGCTCGGACCTGTGAAAAGTATGACAGAAGTATATTCCGTACCAGTGCAAGGTGGACGTTATACCCAACTGTTTGCAATCCCGGCCGCAAATCTACGCACCGTCCCCTCCTCCTCAAAATTCATCTATGAGGGTATCAAGGGGGGTGAGGACAAATGGAGAAAACACCACACCTCTTCCGTGACCCGTGACCTCTGGACTTACGATCCCTCAACCGGCATATTCACCAATCTTACAGCACACCCCGGCGAGGACCGCTCCCCCGCACCGTCCGCCGACGGAAAAACCGTATTCTTCCTCAGCGAACGTGACGGTGGCTCCTTCAACATCTATTCCATGCCGGCTTCCGGTGGAAACCCAACTCCACTCACATCATTCACCACACATCCCGTGAGATACCTCAGCCGGGGTGGTAACGACCTGCTCGCATTCACCTATAACGGGGAACTATACACCATGACTCCGGGTGGTAAACCTTCAAAAATGGACATTGAGGTGACTGATATGGATGTGGAGGAACCGGAGACCA
Source organism: uncultured Porphyromonadaceae bacterium (assembly GCA_947175265.1). GTDB lineage: Bacteria > Bacteroidota > Bacteroidia > Bacteroidales > Muribaculaceae > Lepagella. The sequence continues at coordinate 16,538 of CAMWMD010000014.1, forward strand.
TATCATTCTCACGGGCTTCTGAATCAGCCGTTTCTCCCGACGGATCCCAGGTGGCTTTCACTAACCGTGGCGAAGTGTTCGTGACTTCCGTAAAATACCCCTCCACCAAACAGATTACCAACACTCCTGCAATAGAAGGGGAATTGTCGTGGGGGAAAGATGGGAAATCTCTCTACTACACTTCACGCAGAAACGGGATACAGGAGATATACAGGGCCAAGATAGCCCGTAGCGAGGAGCCCAACTTCTCCAACGCCACTCTGATCGATGAGGAGCCGATGTTCAAGTCTGACGGGGTGGAGCGCAGTTACCCTCTCATCTCTCCCGACGGTAAGAAAATGGCCTTCCTTGAAGACCGCAACATTCTCAAGGTGATGGACCTCTCCACAAAGAAAGTGACCACACTCACCCAGGAGCCCGTCAACAATTACAGGAACGGGGAGTACACAATGGAATGGAGTCCCGACAGCCGTTGGCTCGCTCTCGAAGTGATGAATCCGCTCCATGAACCATACACCGATATCGCAATAATCAATGCCTCCACCGGCGAACTGATACCTCTGACGAAGACCGGATATTTCGACGGAGGGCCGCACTGGAGCCCTGACGGGAATGCCATAATATTCTCCAGCGAGCGTTACGGTATGCGTAACCATGCCTCTTGGGGCTCTCAGCATGACGTCATGATGATATTCCTCAACAAGGAGGCGTACGACCGTTTCCGTCTCTCCGAAGAGGATTTCGCTCTCCTCCAGGACGTGGAGAAGCAGCAGAAGAAGGATGCCGAGGCAAAAGCCAAGAAAGGGGATGCCAAAGATAAGAAAGGGAAAAAAGACGATAGTGCCAACGCTGCCCCGAAAGAGGACAAGAGCGTGAAGATAGACCGCGAGGGGATTGAGGACCGCATCGTCCGCCTTACCCCCAATTCATCAAATCTCGGCGACTTCACCCTTTCCAAGGACGGAGAGACCCTTTATTATATCGCAAGTTTCGAGAAAGGGGCCGACCTCTGGAAGAAGGATCTCCGCAAGGGGGATGTCTCGCTGGTAAAGAAACTTGAAGGGCGTGGCGGCCATCTCCTCAGGGATAAGGATGGCAACATCTTCATTGCCGGAAGCCAGGTCATGAAGTTCGACCCCAAGACCAAAGACCTCAAGAAAGTGAACATCTCAGGGAAAATGAAACTCGACAGGGCTAAGGAGAGGGAAGCGATGCTTGACTTCGTGGAACTTGAGGCCCGCGAACGTTTCCTCCTTCCCGAAATGCCTGTCGACTGGAAGATGTATGTTGACAATTACAGGCGTTTCCTCCCCCACATAAATAATAACTACGACTTCGCCCGCCTACTGAGCGAGTTGTTGGGTGAGCTCAACGTGTCGCATTCGGGTGGTAGATTCCATGCGAAGGGTGCCAACGAGGCCACTGCCTCCCTCGGCCTTATCTTCGACCAGACCTATACGGGTGACGGCCGACGTGTCAGCGAGATTGTCGAAGGCGGACCTTTTGACCGTGCCACGACACGTCTCAAACCCGGCGACATTGTGACCACAATCAACGGCGAAATGCTTACCGCCGATTCCGACTGGTCAAAACTCCTCAACGGCATCGCCGGGAAAAAGACTCTCATAAGATTCAAGGGAGCATCGGGCGAAAATGAGGAAGTGATTCTCCCCATATCGGCAGCTAAGATGTCTGACCTCCTCTACAACCGCTGGGTAAAAGGGCGTGAGCATCTTGTGGACAGTCTCAGCGGGGGCCGACTCGGATATGTGCATATCCGCGCCATGAGCGACGACAGTTTCCGCACTATATATGCCAAAGTTATGGGAGAATATATCGGGAAAGACGGTATCGTGATCGACACCCGCTGGAATGGTGGTGGCCGTCTGCACGAGGATATTGAGGTGCTCTTCAGCGGTGAGAAATATCTCACGCAGGAAATCCACGGCCGCAAGTCGGCGGAATTCCCTTCCCGCCGCTGGAACCGCCCGAGCATAATGGTGACCGGTGAGGCCAACTATAGCAACGCGCACGGTACCCCCTGGGTGTATAAGCACAAGAATATGGGTAAGGTCGTGGGTATGCCTGTCCCGGGCACAATGTCGTCCGTCAACTGGATCACTCTCCAGGACCCGCAGTTGGTATTCGGCATTCCGGTGGTAGCCTTCCGCACGAATGACGGTGTGATTCTGGAGAATACCCAACTTGAGCCGGACATTAAGGTAGACAATCTCCCGGCCGACGTAATCCGCGGAATAGACTCTCAGATTGAGACCGCCGTCAAGGAACTCCTGAAAGAGATCGACGAGAAGAAGTAACCGACGATATATACGAAACAATGCCGCATCCCCTGTCTGGAGATGCGGCATTGTTTTTTTCTCTTTATCCTGATTCTTTCCCTTACCGGTCAGAGATTCTTGATTCTCCTGTATTCCTTCAGCGCGGCCTCGAGGGTATCCATCGCTCCGGAAAGGTATTCCACCTCATGGACGTATGCGAGGCGCACCTGATTGCGTCCCTCCCCGGGAGTCGTGTAGAAACCTGACGCCGGAGCCATGAATATGGTATATCCGTTATGGCTGAACTCATCGAGACACCACTTGCAGAAATCATCGGCATCCTCCACGGGAAGCGATGCCACCGTATAGAACGCACCCATAGGCATAGGGGAATAGACACCCGGTATCTCGTTCAGACGTTTGATCAGGAAATCGCGCCGTTTGAGATATTCCTCATAGACATAGCGCATATAATCCTCGGGGGTGGATATACTCGCCTCCGCCACAATCTGACCGAGCAGCGGGGGTGACAGACGCGCCTGACAGAATTTCATAACGTTGGCGCGTAACTCCTTATGGCGCGTTACAATCGCCCCGATGCGTATGCCGCATTCGTTATATCGCTTGGATACGGAGTCTATCAGCACCACATTCTCCTCGATACCCGGCAACGACATTGCCGATATGAAAGGGGTGTCGGTATAGCAGAACTCCCTATACACCTCATCCGAGAAAAGGAAGAGATTGTGACGCTTCACGATATCCGCGATCTTCATCAACTCCTCTTTCGAATAGATGTAGCCCGTCGGGTTATTGGGGTTGCAGATGAGAATACCCTTCGTGCGCGGAGTTATCAACGCCTCGAACTCATCCACGGGAGGAAGCCTGAAGCCGTCTTCTATATTGGCGTTGACACTCTTGATGACAGCACCTGCTGAAATGGCGAAGGCCATATAGTTGGCGTAGGCCGGCTCCGGGATGATTATCTCGTCGCCCGGGTCAAGACAGGCCATGAAAGCGAAAAGCACAGCCTCCGAACCTCCGGAAGTGATGATTATCTGATCCGGGGAAATATCCATGTCAAATCTGGCATAATAATCAGACATCCGCAGCCGCAGGCTCTCTATACCCTCGGAGGGTGAATACTCCAGCACCTTGCGGTCGATATGGTGGAGCGCCTCCAATGCCTGCGGAGGGGTCGGCACGTCGGGCTGACCGATGTTGAGACGATAGACGCTCACCCCGCGGCGCTCGGCTCCTCGGGCGGCTCCAACAAGCTTTCGTATTGGCGACGACGGCATCTCATAGCCCCGTTGCGATATTTCCGGTTTCATATTTATTCTGACGTTTTCTCTGATTATTTCCCCCAAGACCTGAACAGAGGGGTCTGCAAAGTTACAAAAAATGTGGCAAATAACTCATATCATACCCTTTTTTTTAAACTTCATTCCCTTTTCTACCCCCTTTTATCAGTCAGCCACATATATCTACTGCACTGCAATATTTTTGCATTGCAGACGTTGTCATTAAGATTATTTAATTGCCTGAATCATCATTTACCGCTTCAAAAATTAGGCTTTTAGACCTTATTTGTATTATCTTTGCAGTGCGGAAACAACTATTGCTCCGCCCTGATTCGTATAATAATAAAAAAAACATATAAGATGGCAAAAAAGAAAGCAGCGGCCTCACCTCAGGTGGGTCGCATAAGCGACCTCGAAGAGAAAAGGAAAGCCCTTGCGGTGGCAATGGGTCGCCTCGAGAAGGATTTCGGAACCGGCACGGTGATGCGTCTCGGTGATGATGCCGTACAGGATGTCGAGACAATCTCAACCGGCTCTATCGGTCTTGACTTCGCTCTCGGAGTAGGCGGTCTCCCGCGTGGTAGAATCACCGAGATATATGGCCCCGAGTCCTCAGGTAAGACCACCCTCGCAATCCACGTCATAGCGGAGGCTCAGAAACAGGGGGGCATCTGCGCCATAGTCGATGCCGAGCATGCCTTCGACCGTTTCTATGCCGAGAAATTGGGTGTCGACGTGAATAACCTCTATATCGCACAGCCCGACAACGGGGAGCAGGCTCTTGACATCGCGGAACAGTTGATTAACTCCGGTGCTATAGATGTGCTCGTGGTCGACTCCGTGGCTGCCCTCACCCCCAAGGCGGAAATCGAGGGCGAGATGGGTGATAAGAACGTCGGCCTGCATGCCCGCCTCATGAGCCAGGCAATGAGGAAACTTACCGGCTCAATATCCAGGACACGCACATGCTGCATATTCATCAACCAGATACGTGAGAAGATAGGCCTCATGTTCGGTAATCCCGAGACTACGACAGGCGGTAACGCCCTTAAATTCTATTCTTCCGTAAGATTGGATATCCGCCCCTCCACCATGATCAAGGATGGAGAGACAAATATCGGACGTCTCGCCAAAGTGAAGGTGGTGAAAAACAAAGTGGCGCCCCCATTCATGAAGGCTGAGTTCGAACTTATGTTCGGCGAGGGTATATCAAAGGCCGGCGAGATTGTTGACCTTGGCGTAGAGCATGGCATTCTCAAGAAGAGCGGTGCCTGGTTCTCTTACAACGGCACCAAACTCGGCCAGGGTAGGGATGCCGTGAAGAAGGTGATCAAGGATAAGCCGGAACTCATGGCGGAACTGGAAGAGAAAATCATGGCTACACTCAACGCCAAGCGTGAGGAGGCCCGCGCTCGCGGAGGGAATCCCTATGCCGTAAGCGCGTCTTCAAATTCCGACGGCAAAGATGATGATGCTCCGCGCGATGATGAGTTCGGGGCGGAACAGGATAATGAGGATCTTTTCGGCGATGACTTCGAGGTAGACATCGAGGAGAATTGACCTCCCCGACCATTTGTGAATAAAGGCCGCGGCTCCCGGGAGCCGCGGCCTTATCGTATCCGGGGGTAAAGCCCCGGCCATATCGTCTGATACAGGAAAGGATGGTATCTCTTCTCAAAGACACCATCCCCCCATAACCAAAATTCAAGTATAGATTCTTGAAACTACCTACCGCAACGAATTTCTGGATTCATTGCGGAGGCTATCTCCTCTCTTTCGCAAGGGAGTGGATAACGTTTCTGAAAAAGCAATTATATTATCCTTTAGTTTCACAACCTGTTGATGACCTAATCGCCTTTACAAGCAGTTATAAACTTCTATTTGTAGGTACGTTTTAGAACCGACTTGAATTTCAGGACTTCCGAAAGATATGACTATCTGTCAGAAGATATGCAAATTTACATATAATAATCCGTCTAATAACCTTTCAAAATGTTAAATCGCATCTCCTGAAATGTTAAAATTAAGATTTAATGCCTTTTATAACTGTTTTCTTCCCTCCAGCACCTCCTCGACGTCTTTTCCGCATCCTCGGAAGGGGCCGTTCCCCTCGAGTTTCAGCGTACACATCGCGGCGGCGTAATGGCCGCTCTCCTCTATCCCCTTACCTATGGAACGGCAATAAAGATAGCCGGCCATGTATGTGTCGCCACATCCCGTGGCATCCACGACATCACGCGGTGGGAATGCGGATATATGGTGCTCCTTACCTTCGGAGAGTATCATCGAGCCCTCGCTCCCGAGAGTAATCACCACCTCATCGATACCCATCGCGGCAAGACGCGCCGCAGCCTCCGAAGGATCGGTGCTCCCCGTCAGCACCTCCATCTCATGCTCGTTGGCTTTCAGTATGTCGATATATCTGAAGGCCTCCTCCTTATCAAGCCAATCCACTGCCCTGACATCATTCCCCACCACCTCCCGGAGATAGCCTTGGGCATCGACGCTCACACGCCCCCTCCGCGATAATTCCCGCAACACCTCCGTCGAGAAATCGTCGGCGAGAAGGGTGCCGAGATGGAATATGTCTCCCTTAACGTCTGCAAGTTTATCTACCGTGAAAGGATCGGCTTTAGCCGTCACACGCTGAGTGCGGTGGTTGGTGTCTGTGCCGTAGATATTCTCAAAACATACCGTCATGCTGCTTGGTATGACATCCACCGTCACACCCGCATCACGCAGTTCATCCACCGCGGCAAGGTCGGCAGCGGCGAGGGAGGTCACGAGCCGGAAATCTTTCGCTCCTATTCCGGCCATGGCGTGGCCGAAATAATAGGCCGTCCCGCCCGGTAAATGTACCGTACTCCGGGGGGTGACTATCTTATCATGGGTGATATGCCCTATGCAGCATATTTCAGTATGCTCCTTTTCTCGTGTATCCATATACTACTCTCTTTGACTTTCTATCATGACCAGCGGGCCCTTGACATACAGCATCTCCGTGCGCCGCGCACATGTCTCGCACGCCGGGAAGACATAGTGCCTCCTGTCGCTGCTGAAGGCGAGGGTGGCTATGGCGCCGTGCGTTGCCTCCCGCTCACATATCTCATGCGCACATTTCGGATGTCTTATTCCCGTAGCCGCCTCCCAGTATCCGAGCCGGGTAGCGAATCCCGGCGGCGGAGGCATTACGGACGAACTCATCACGTTCTTTACCAAAGCAATCTTACCTTCGAAGATTACCCCGGCTCTGTCATATTCTATTTCGCTCATTTCTGTTATTCCGGATATAGTTTTCCGGTCTTATACCTTAGAAACGTTTATACCCCCCGTTTTGTGCAAATTTTTCCATAGATTGTAAATTATATTTAATTTTATTCAAATTTTGATAAACTTTAATATAGTATCTTTGTTAAAATGTCATGATGGCCGGTTATTCCTTTAACCGATAGCCGCCTCCTCCATATACACCTTTAACCATGAAATCCTTCCAACTATGAAAAAACTCTTCATCTTATCAGCACTGGCTATCATGACGTCCGTTTCCGCACCTGTGGCAATGGCAGATGACAATGAATCCGACAAGCCAAAATTAACTGTGAAGCCCTCGGGACGCGCCTTATTTGACGGAGCGTTATTTATACCCAACAAAGATGGTTTTGCCGACGGTGTGGCTATTCCCGACGTGCGTATCGGCGCGACGGCCACTTACGGTAAAGTATCGGCAAAAATCGACATAGGCTATGGGAACGGCGTGCTCAGCATGAAGGATGTCTATCTCCAATATACTCCTAATTCGGAGAACCTGATAAGAGCCGGATACTTCGTTCAGCAATTTGGCCTCAATTCAGCGACATCAAGTTCAATGAAGCCCCAGATGATCGCCTCCACGGCCGACTCCTATCTGAACGCCACCGGAAGAAATGTCGGGATTATGTATATCCACGACAGGGGTCCCGTTTTCCTCGGTGTCACCGCCCTCACCCCCAATGCCATGACAGTCAGCCCCAGCAAGCAGGGTAAAATCAGTGTGGGATTTGTGGAAAGATTCGTATGGCGTCCGCTGCGCGACCCCGGAGCGATTGCTCAGGTCGGTTTCTCCTCCTGGTATCAGACTCCGCAGCATCTCGCCGTTACCGACGATGATGGAAAGACCGAGACATCCACAGGATATTTCAACTACAGCGTTGGCTTCCCGACGAAAGTTGAGAGCGTGCCCCTCCTGTCAGCCAAGATCAACAACTCGAAAGGGATGTTCCGCATGACTCCCGAACTCCTCCTGTCAAAAGGGAGATTCGCCCTTGAGAGCCAGTACTACTACATGAACATCCATCGCGAGCATGGCTACAGCTCATACACGGCACAGGGTGCATACGGCCTGCTGAGATGCCTCCTCGTAGGCGACTCGCAGTATTCATATTCACATGCCGATGCCGGCCTGGCAACTCCGAAGCCAAAGACACTCGAATGTGTGCTCGGCTACGACTACATGAACGCTACCGACTGCGCCGCAGGAATCATGGGTGGCATAACCAACGACTATTCCGTTACTTTCAACTATTATATCAACAAATACATCATTGCGCGTCTGAGATACAGCTACACCAACGTGCGTGAAAGCGATGTGCAGTTCCCGCGCCACGAGAACATTATCCAAGCGCGTGTGATGTTCAAGTTCTGAAAAAACGGTTTCATTTACCACCGAAACCTTCCATCTTCTGAAGGATGGACAAGGCCTCCGCAACGGTCGATACTCTCGATATGAGTATCGACCGTTTACCTTTTATCTCCCTTATCTCACATCTCATAGGGTCGGCCTGCACATAACTCAGCACTTTACCGAATGCCGCGCTCTGATAGTAGGCCTTGTTGTCATCGCCGACGAAATACACGCGCATCTTACCCCCCTTAAGGGCAAGACGCTCTATACCCAGCCTGCGGGCCGAACGGCGGAGTGCGACAACCCGTATCAACTCCTCCGATATTTCGGGTATGGCACCGAAACGGTCCGTCAGTTGTCGCCGGAACTCCTCGGTCTGTGCCGTGGTCTCCATATTGTCGAGTTGCTGGTAAAGCGAGATGCGCTCACTCTCCTGAGGGACATACTCGGGAGGAAGACGCAATTCCAGGTCGCTCTCTATGGTGCAGTCTGCCACGAACTCCTCCTCCTTACCGGCTGAGAGTTCGTCAAATTCCTCCGCGAACTCCTCCGTCTTCAGTTCCAGCACGGATTCCTTCAGAATCTTCTGGTAGGCCTCATACCCCAAGTCGGCGATAAAACCGCTCTGCTCCGCGCCCAGCAGATTGCCGGCTCCGCGGATGTCAAGGTCCTGCATGGCTATATGGATGCCGCTTCCGAGGTCGCTGAAGTTCTCTATTGCCTGAAGCCTGCGTCGTGCCTCCGGAGTGAGGGGTGAGCCGGGGGGAACAAGCAGATAGCAGAAGGCCTTCTTATTGTTACGCCCCACACGTCCGCGCAACTGATGAAGTTCGCTCAGACCGAAATGATGGGCATTGTTTATAAGGATGGTGTTTACGTTCGGCATATCTATGCCGTTCTCCACAATTGTCGTGGAGAGGAGCACGTCATAATCGTGTGCGGCGAAATCTATGATGGCCTGTTCAAGTTTCTCAGGTGGCATCTGCCCGTGTGCCGTCACTATCCTGATTCCCGGAATAAGCCTGCGCAGCGTATTCTCTATCGTGGTGAGATTCTCTATGCGGTTGGAGATGAAGAACACCTGCCCGTTTCTGCTCAATTCGAAATTTACAGCCTCCGCTATCACCTCATCGTCGAAAGTCGAGACGTTGGTCTCTATCGGCTGGCGGTTGCTCGGAGGCGTGTTGAGCGACGACAGGTCGCGAGCCCCCATGAGTGAGAACTGCAACGTGCGCGGTATGGGGGTGGCACTCATTGTCAGGGTATCGACATTCACCTTGAGTTGCTTCAGTTTCTCCTTGACGGCTACCCCGAATTTCTGTTCCTCATCCACTATGAGCAGACCGAGATCCTTAAACTTGACCCCCTTCCCTATGAGTTTGTGGGTGCCTATTAGAATGTCGATCTTCCCCTCCTCCAGATCCTTCAGAATCTGTTTCACCTCCTTCGGCTTGCGTGCCCTGGATATGAATTCCACTCTCACGGGGAGGTCCTTGAGACGCTCGGAGAATGTGTGGTAATGCTGCATGGCAAGCACCGTCGTAGGCACAAGCACTGCTGTCTGTTTGTTGTCGGCAGCGGCCTTGAATGCCGCCCTGACGGCTATCTCCGTCTTTCCGAACCCTACGTCGCCGCATATCAGGCGGTCCATAGGTCGGGCCGACTCCATATCGGCCTTTACGTCGCGCGTGGCCTTGATTTGGTCCGGGGTATCCTCGTATATGAAACTTGCCTCAAGTTCATGCTGAAGATACGTGTCCGGGGCGTAGGCGAAACCCTTCTCCTGTCGGCGTGCGGCATAAAGTTTTATCAGGTCGCGCGCTATATCCTTCAGTTTGGTCTTGGTCTTCTCCTTCAGTTTGTTCCAGGCTCCGCTCCCGAGTTTGCTTATCTTGGGGGGTATCCCGTCTTTACCCCTGTATTTTGAAAGTTTATGCAGGGCATGGATGCTCACCAGGACAATGTCATCGTTCTGGAAAAGGAGTTTTATCATTTCCTGGGGATGACCGTTTACATCTGTCTTCACCAGGCCGCCGAATTTGGCTATCCCATGGTCTATGTGCACTATGTAGTCACCCGCCTCTATCTGCTGGAGTTCCTTTAGGGAGAGTGCGAGTTTTCCGCCCCTCGCACGGTCGCTCTTGAGGTTATACTTATGGAAACGGTCGAATATCTGATGGTCGGTGAAGAAGCACGTTTTTGTCTCATGGTCTACAAATCCTTCATGCACCGTATGGCTGACCGGAGTGAACGGTATCTCGTCACCCCTGTCATCAAAGATAGCCTTAAGCCTGTCCGTCTGATAAGGGCTGTCACTGAGGATGAGGAGCGTGTAGCCGTCATTCAGGAAACTTCGGAACGATTCCGAGATAAGGTTGAAATTCTTGTGATAGATTGTCTGTAGGGAGGTGTCGAAAGTCATTGTGGCGTCCGGTTCAAACGTGCTTCCCGTGCCTCCGCCGTATTCTATGATCTTAAGCCGGTCAAGGGCTTTCTCGAAGGCCTCGGCATCCACCACGTTATCCATGGCATTCCCGTCTCCCTCTCCGGAGATTGCCACGGATTGGGAGAGGGTCTCACCGCTTATACCTCTCACGCGGCTTTTCAACCATTCCACCGACTGGCACAACACGATTGTGGACGGGTCGGCAAATTCCGGAAGGCTTACCCCACCCCGGCCGCTCTCCGACGATACGGAGGGGATGACTGATATGGCCTCCACTTTCCTTTCCGACAACTGTGTCTCCACATTGAAAAGGCGTATGGAGTCTATCTCATCGTCAAACCAATCGATACGATAGGGAAGTTCGCCTGAAAAACTGTAGACATCCATAATCGACCCCCTGACAGCAAACTGTCCCGGCTCATACACATAGTCCACCTCCTTGAAGTCTAGTTCACGGAGCCTTCCGGCCACCTCACTCATCTCCTTTCTCATACCCTTCCGCAAAGTGAGGGTCGTATCTGAAAGAATCTTACGAGAGGGCACTTTCTCCGCCAAAGCCTCCGGGCACGTCACCACCCATAAGGGATGATCCTTCCTCCCCCATGCATCGAGGGTCTCCGTACGGAGTATCTGGGATGGGGGGTCGGGCTGGCCGTATTTTATATCCCTGCGGTATCCGCTTGGGAAAATGGCCACCTTATCCTCTCCGGCCGTCTGGCAAAGGTCATGATATACGTAACCCGCGGCATCCATATCGTCGGCTATTATCAGATATGGACTCTTCCGGGGGGGTAAAGCAGCAAAGAGGAGTGCTGCCGCACTCCCCTTCAGGCCTGATAACCTTATTCTTTTTATCTTACTGTCGTCTATCGCCCCTTCTATGGCCTTTATACGGGCCGGCGTGGCGAAGAGTCTGTCTGCTTCTACGAGTTGCATAATACCGCGGTGTTACTTACCTTTCCTTGCGCCCTTCCCTGATGCGGGAACCGGAGCCGTGCCTAAAGTTTTCGCAAGAGCCTGAGGGTCTGACAAGATTTCCTGCGCTTTCTTCAGAGCCTTGTCAGTCTTCAGTTCCTGACGCAGTTTCCCCTCGTTGAAATAGTAGCGTTCGGCGATTTCACCTTCGAGATAATCCGCCACCTCCTCATGCTTGACATCGAGTTCACGGTTAAGGTCCTGCTTAAGCAGAGGGGCGAGGGCATCTATTGCAGCCTTCGTCTGCTCGTCCATGTATCCCTCCTTCTCCACAACGTCGCGCAGTTTATCAAGCATATCCTCACAAATCTTGTCTGACTTGAATGTGGCGGGGTCTATGCTCTTCTTGAACTCGTCGTATATCTCATCCGTCACCGTGAACTCCTCCACGGGAGGGATGGAGGGATGGGTGTTGGCATACTTGTTGGCGAAATCGAATATCTTGAGATCCTTCACCAGATTATACGTCAGATAACTGTAAGGCTCCACATCAATTTTGAAGTCAGGAGTCAGGCCACCGCCGTCGCGCACCTCGCGTCCGTGAGCCGTATGATAGACGTTGGTAAGTGAATCCGGTGTCGGCGCCACAGTTCCGTCAGGATTACGGCGGGAATAGTCAAGAGCCTGGATAAGCCTCCCCGACGGTATGTAATACTTTGCCACGGTCACCTTCAGCATTCCGTCGTAAGGGAGCGGTAGCGTGCGCTGCACGAGTCCCTTGCCGAAACTGCGGCTCCCTATCAGCACGGCCCTGTCCAAATCCTGCAATGCCCCGGCCGTTATCTCAGATGATGAGGCCGACCCGCCGTCGATGAGCACGGCCAGTGGTATGTCGGGGAATATGGGTGTATGGGTGGTTTTATAGATTTTCTCCGTGCGGCTCTCGCTCCCTTTGGTGCGGAGCACTTCGGTCCCTTTCGGGAGGAAATTGCCCAAGACATCGACCGCACTCTCAAGGAGTCCGCCGCCGTTTCCGCGCAGGTCAAGCACAATCTGTGTGACGGCAGGATTCCCCTTAAACGACTCAAGGGCTTCCCTTACCTCTTTTCCTGTAGAGGCTATGAAAGAGGTAAGGCGTATGTAGCCTGTGTTGCCGTCAATCACGCCCCAGAACGGCACCGAGGGGTCGGTCAGTTTGGCGCGTGTCATGCTGAAGTTGAGCACGGAGTCGGCCACGTATGGACGCACTACCGTGACATTCACGGGTGTGCCCACAGTTCCCCGGAGGAGTTTGGTGACCTCCGCGGAGCCGAAGTTGCTTGTGTCGACACTGTCTACGCGAATGATTTTGTCGCCGCTTCTCAATCCGGCGAGTGCCGCAGGGGCACCGGCTTTCGGACCTGAGATATAGCTTGAGCCGTCACGTTCCATTATGAAACTTCCGATTCCACCGAAATCGTATTCTCCCGTAGTCATCTGCAGGAGTTCGGTCCTATCATCGGCAGTGTAATAGGTGGTGTAGGGATCCACCGTCGAGAGCAGGGCATCTATAGCGGCTCCAAAGGCCTCCTTGGGGCGGATGGAGTCTACGTAGTTCAATTCAAGTTCCTTGACCAGCGAATTGAAGATGCTCAAGTTATGGTTAAGGGCCATGTCATGGCTCCGGGTGGGGGATTTGTCGGCCTGCGATTGCGCCTGAATCCCGATTGAGGACAGGGCTGCCGCAACTACGGCCATGAGGAGACAAAATTTTCTGGACATATTTATCATTCGTGATTATTCAATTGTTCCTCCCTTGGGTGTGCGGAGGATAGTCTACCGTATAATGCAGCCCGCGGCTCTCCTTTCTTTCGCGAGCCTGACGCATTATGAGATAGGCCACGTTTATCATGTTGCGCAATTCGCAGAGTTCCCTGCTCGGCTTGCTGACCTTGAAAAGCTTTTCGGTCTCTTCATAAAGGATGTCAAGGCGGTTCCATGCCCGGTCGAGACGCAGGTCGCTCCTTACGATTCCAACGTAATACCCCATAATCTGGTTCACCTCCTTGATGCTTTGGGTTATAAGCACCATCTCCTCCGGGTGTGCGGTGCCCTCGTCGTTCCAGTCGGGCACGTCGTTACGGAAATCATACCCCTCCACGACGGAGGCAGCGTGTCGTGCGGCTGCATCGGCGTAGACCACTGCCTCTATAAGCGAATTGCTGGCAAGGCGGTTACCACCGTGCAGACCCGTGCAACTGCATTCTCCGAGAGCGTAGAGACGTTTTATGGATGATTCCCCGTTGAGGTCTACCTTAATGCCTCCGCAGAGATAGTGTGCTGCCGGGGCCACGGGGATCATATCCTTGGTTATGTCGATTCCCAGCGACAGGCATTTCTCATAGATATTGGGGAAATGGCGTTTGGTCTCTTCGGGATCCTTGTGGGTGACGTCGAGATACACATGGTCTGTGCCGTGCAGTTTCATCTCGGAGTCTATGGCGCGGGCCACTATGTCGCGTGGGGCAAGAGAAAGGCGGGGGTCATATTTGTGCATGAATTCCTCTCCGTCGAGATTGCGCAACACCGCTCCGTAACCGCGCATCGCCTCCGTTATGAGGAATGAGGGGCGGTCGCCGGGGTGGTATAATGCCGTGGGGTGAAACTGGATGAACTCCATATCGCTCACCGTCCCTTTCGCACGGTAGGCCATGGCTATGCCGTCGCCTGTTGCGATAAGGGGGTTGGTGGTGGTGGTGTAGACCGCTCCTACCCCACCTGTGGCCATGACTGTGATTTTGGCCAGAAAGGTGTCGCAACTGCCGGTGGCTTCGTTCAGTATGTATGCACCGTAGCAGGTTATGTCGGGGGTGCGTCGGGTCACTATCTTGCCGAGATGATGTTGCGTGATTATCTCAAGGGCGAAATGATGCTCAAACACATCTATGTTCGGGTTATTCCTCACCTGCTCCACGAGGCTCAGCTGAATCTCGGCGCCTGTATTGTCGGCATGGTGTAGGATACGGAATTCACTGTGCCCCCCTTCGCGGTGGAGGTCGAAGGAGCCGTCGTCACGTTTATCGAAGTCGACGCCCCAGCCGATAAGTTCGTTGATCTGCGAGGGGGCCTCGCGCACCACCTTCTCCACGGCTTTTCTGTCGGAAAGCCAGTCGCCGGCTATCATGGTGTCTTCGATATGTTTGTCGAAATCATCCACCTCCAGGTTTGTGACACTTGCCACACCTCCCTGAGCCAAAAATGTGTTGGCTTCCTCAAGTGTGGTCTTGCACACGATAGCCACTTTTCCCTTACGGGCAGCCTTCAGCGCGAAACTCATGCCGGCTATGCCACACCCGATCACAAGATAATCATATCTGTAAACCATATTCTGCATATTAGAGAAATCCCGTCGGGGGATTGCACTCCCGAACGCTGCATATCAGTGAAGGCAACTCCGGGGAAATCCCCGTAGTCGCCGTTCAGTCAGCAAAGTTAATAAATTCCTGACTAACTACGGCAAAATAACGGATTATATTGTAAAAAGTAGACTATCGTCCTTTCATCCAAAAGTATTTCCCGGGAGGAAGTATTTTTTCGGAATCGTTCCGGCAGTACAAGTGTCGTAGTCGTAGATAAGCACGTACAAAAAACGTCCAACATCCCTTTAGTCAGCACTCTGCGCACAAAATTTACGACTGATTTATAGCTGTAATCTCAGAAAAATTTACTAATTTTGCAATTAAGTAACGCCTTTCTGAAAATGACCAGTCAGTAAATAAAAAAGACATACGGCGAGAGCCGAAAAACTTTGGGAACATCCTTGTAGTCGTTACAGGCTTTGGTCGGCCTTCAGATACTACATGGATGTTCTTGTTTTGATTATGGCAACGAGTACTCAGCAGAAACAAGAACTATTTAAGGCTATATGGGCAACCGCCGAGGATCTACGCAACTCAGTAGATGGCTGGGATTTCAAGAGCTACGTTCTTGGTATCCTATTTTATCGCTTTATTTCCGAGAATATAACTAACTACATCAATCAGATGCAGAGGGCGGCAGGCGATGCCGATTTCGATTACGCCAACTTCTCGGATGAAGAAGCCGCTGTAGCAAAAGATGACCTTGTACGTGAAAAGGGATTTTTTATTCTTCCCTCACAACTCTTCTGCAATGTGCGTAAGAGAGCTAAGAATGATCCTAATCTCAATGTGACTTTGGGTCAGCAGTTATGTTGAGGCTGAAGACACTCGACCACAAATCGACATTAAGGAACTTAACGCCCGCATAGCCCGCATCGTAGAGCATGAAAACAAACTACGTGCAGAGATTGATACTATCATAAAAGAATTGGAGAAGGAAACTATATGAGCAATAAATTAACAAAAGAAGCTTTTGCTTCCTTTGAACGCATTAAGCATGTTGATGATAATGGCACCGAGTTTTGGATGTCACGAGATCTTGCCTCAGCATTGGGATACTCGGATTACAGAAATTTCAGGAATGTTGGTAGAAAAGCATTTGAAGCATGCAAAAATAGCGGAATTAATCCATCGGATCATTTCGTTGAAACCACCGATATGATAATTGCCGGGAAAGGTGCTGAACGTCAAGTAAATAATGTCAAAATGAGCCGATATGCATGCTATCTCGCTGTGCAGAATGCAGATCCATCTAAACCCATTGTTGCTCAAGCACAAACGTATTTCGCAATTCAAACACGCAGAGCGGAAGTTATCCTTGATAACACTCCGTTGTCAGAAGAGGAACAACGTCGTTTATTACTTCGCGCTGAAATGAAGAAGCATAATGTTCAACTGGCAGGAGTTGCGAAAGAAGCCGGTGTTACCACTACGAAAGATTATGCAGTTTTCCAGAATGCCGGGTATCAAGGCTTATACAACGGCTTGAACAAAAATGACATTCACGCACGAAAAGGTCTTGGTAAGTCACAGGATATATTAGACCACATGGGAAGCACTGAATTGGCTGCTAACCTTTTTCGCGCCACCCAGACTGAGGAGAAACTCAGGAGAGAGGGTATCAAAGGAAAGGAGAATGCCAACAAAGTTCATAAACAGGTAGGTGCAAAAGTCAGGAAAGCCATAAAAGATATTGGAGGAACAATGCCGGAAGATCTTCCGGTTGCGGAAAGCATTAAGAAGTTAGAAAGAAAGGAGAAGAAGTTAAAACAGATTAAAGGCAAAAAAAACAAGGAGGATGAACTATGAGCAAACTGAAAGAACTGATTGATTGACTTTGCCCGGAGGGAGTGCCTTACAAAAAGTTTGGAGATGTACTTGATTTTCGTAGAGGGCAGACTATAACTGAAAAAGATTCAGTCCCTGGAGAGTTCCCCGTTATTGCAGGAGGACAAAAGCCTGCCTATTATCATAATGCATACAATCGCACTGGAGAAACTATTGCAGTAGTTGGATCTGGAGCCTATGCTGGTTATGTTTCCTGGTGGGCTACCCCGATTTTTCTTTCCGATGCCTTTTCTGTCCATCCCTCGCTACTTGCCGAGACACGTAAACTGGCACATCTGGGCGAATCCTAAACCTAATCCATATCCCCACCAACCGGCATATCCAACCCCCGTGAAGAGATTTATTTTAAACCTGATTCATTCTTTCTACGATATTTAATCTTTGTTATTTATACCAATTGACTGTGGAATGCCTTGGAAATGACACTATGCTTGCAGAGTGAGGGCTGACATCGTGACAGTCAATTAAACACCAGCCAGCCATTCGTGACAGCCACCCACCATAAGATGAGGTTAAAAACGAGCAGCGCCTCAACAATCACTACCAGGGTGGGAAAGTATGACGCCACAGAAAGATGGTTCACTAAAATATAGACCGCCACACAGGCTGCAACGGTCATGGCTCCCGTGATAAGGGACATGGCGGCATCGCCCATACATTGACGGAGACAAACGAACTCAATGAACAGAATCACAAGAAAGCCGCAAAGCAGCCACCCAAGCGACAGAAGCCTCGGCAAGTTCCTGATGTTAAGATATTCTTTCATAACCTATTTATTAATTCATCTGAAGAGAATGCAGAAAATCCCTACAACGACAACAAGCAGGTTGAGGGGAAACAGGATCTCAAGGAAAAGTATGGTCCTGTAGATCGGTCGTCCGCTGAAATATTCCCGCATCCTACGGAAAATCTTGACATATACCACGACTAATCCCCAAAGATACACGTTGAGCAGTAAAGAACTGTCGTCAACATACCTGTACATAAAGGTAAGGAATATGTCAGTCATCCAAACAGTGGAGAGCAGCAGAAGAGTTACATAGACCCCGATGCAGGAAAGGATTACCCTCAGGGATCCATTCTGTCCCAATCTCTTTTTCATGTCTCTGATTTTGCTTTTAATCATTGTATTTCTTCATTTATCCGACAGTCAACCCTGAGGATCAAGTCAATTCTACAGATCCCGACGGGTATATTCCTCTCCGTTTTTAAACCTATACGAGATAAGGCCATGTCGCTTGCTTATTATGAAGCTCTCTATGCTGTCTCCGGCCACACTATAACGGCCGTAGTCCGAATTGCATGAGTCAAATACTATGCACTCCTCCAGATCCATCCCCTTGAAACGTATCCTGCGGGGCTTTATGGGATTGTCACCCTCAACTACCCTCACAAGTCTGTCATAGTCGTATGAGTAATCCCATCCTTTAGAAAACAGCCCGTCCAACCACCCCTTTATCTCAAGGGAATCATTGCATATCAATTTAATGGTTCTGAAAGACCCTTCCATAACTATTCCGGGATGTTTGATTTCATAACTATACCTTGCACTGGCCTCGTATGTCGGTCCACGATCATTATCCACGCAGTGAGTGTAAAAGGGATTCCTGATATCTTCCAATCGTTTTTTTACGACAACCAAGGTATCCACATTTCCTGCCGTGGAGTCGAACAGAACGGTATCACCCACCTCCCAGGCATTGTACCACTCCAGATCATCATCTGTAAGATGGCTAATCTCACTGTAATACCCGATACATCCTGCTATAGCCGTGGTCATTAACATCACCGCCACCAGACGGCTCAACCTATCTATAAAACCTCTCAATTCATGCAACATACCTTCTGTACTAATTTGCCCGGAGCCGATAAGAAGGAACGGACATCCGATTTGCCATTATCCGTCCATACGGCAAGCTTATTCCTTATCATCCATCGGTCTAACATCAGGTTTAATTTTACTATGTCTCCTTTTAAAGACAAAGACATTATAAATATCGTCCGGATCATACAGATAGGAGATCATGGTGTTTTCATCCACTATCTCAAATCTATACGTGCATCGTAAGAATTCTATTACAAGATAGTGAGTGTTTCCATGCCATACGGGAGACTCGGGATATTCAATAAACCATTTTCCTGAAAAGTTCTCAAATGAGTCACTGTCTTTATAAGGTGACATCTCATAAAAAATTGGTGAGATATTTTCCCATTTGAAATTAATCCCCCTGCATACGGAATCATCATACAGGATTAAGCGGGCTCCGTCCTCAGACACCCATTCGGAATCAGCAAACTCTTTTGAGTCATACCGACGACATCCTATCACGAATATTACAAACACCATACAAGATAATCTTATAATTAAAAAAAATCTTTTCATAATTTAATATTCTCTGTCATGTAAAATATTTGAGTTGTTGGTGAAAAGCACCCTGTTTGGAAACAATTATTTATCCAACTCCCTATCGTGCTCCCCCATACAGGCCAATATCCTATTACCGGTGGCCTGGATGCAGATTGTATGGTCGACGTATTAGAAACTGTTATCCTTATTACAATAGAATCTTCCAACCTTTCTCCTCTCCACGATAGACGATAGGATCCAAGATACGTTACTGCTAAGTTACCTGTTAATCCTAAGGTAGATAATGTTGAGTAATCAATAAGGTATTTTCCAACACCCCCTATCCCACCTAATTCATAATCATAACTATCCTCTACCTTTCCATTCTGTATCGCAATGGAAGCTTGCCGTACCGCACTTCTATAATGGGAATGCTTGCGAAGAAGTTCAGTGAAATAATCCCCATCATGGAATATCCGCTCTCTGGGACCCTTACCGGTCAACCATTCCACCCCGATCTGAAATGGCGTTACAGTCTTATTTGAATGAGTGTATGAAACATCTGATGAGTCATAACCCAGATATACACTTCCCAATTTACCATTTCCTATTCTGGCATTCTCAATTATACTACCCTTTGGGAGGTAACTACTGAATCCAGCAGCTAATGCTTCATCTAAGGAAGTGACATCATCATTCCATTTCCAGTAACGCGAATTGTTATCATCATCACTCACCCAGTCAAGTCCGGTTGAATCAGAATGGTTGACAGGATCCCCTCCGCAATAGGAGTAGGGGCTGAGCCATGGATATTTCTCGCAGAGAGAATCCCAGGTTGTGAACGAGCCGAGAGCGGAGTTGTAGCGACTGATTCAGCACACCGACATTGTTCGCCTGGTAATCCCTCACATACCGGAAATATTTTCCATCGGAAAGATAACCGCCCGGGAACCAAGCATATTTCAAGTATCTCATGGTGAAAGGTTGAGGGAGTTGATAACGTTTTATAATTCACGGCCTAAAGATAGTCATTGTTTTCCGGTTATGCAAACTTTTACTCATTATTTCTTTTATCGCGAACATGGCTCTTTCATTTAAGATTCTTGTTCCATTGTAGAATAAGCATCCCTTTTGAATACATATTGCTTTCTTTGCCACTCAATTTATTTTAAATCACTCTTATAATCCTTCCGAATATCTCTTGACCTCACAAGAAAATTCCGTTTTTCGCATTTTTTTATTTTTTGGAACGGAACGATTTTAACATATTTTAAAGGTGTTTTTACCCTTAAATTCCTCTATTCCCCACTGTATATTAATCCGTTATAAATCCTACCATATCCTGCAAAACGTTCCACCCCTGAAACGACCCCGTCGAAACCCGCTCCCGCTCCTCGCTCAGTTGACCATTCCGCTATGTTATGCCCTTGTTTCCTCTGCCACCAATAATACTGGAAAAACAATGATTTTACAGGATGTATCATATCTCTTCTATTCTTATCTGTACCTCAATCGTTTATCTCACCATAGATTCTCTCCACTTTCAGTCTTTTACCCATTACCGACCCAGTCTCTCCCTTGTCAATCACACTGATTTCATTCCACAGATACTCTACTTTATCAGAGGAAGATCCAACTTTATTGTTCCGCCAGAAAGCAGTAGTAGAAATATTCCATAACAAATGTACGACAGCAGTGACCCCACAGCAAACAAAAGTGCCATGATTCTTTGGACTCGTGTATGATATCTCCTATCTTTGAGTATCTTTTTATATTCCCTCTTATACAACAATGTGTACAACAGGTAAAAAAGGGATATTATAATTATTGCCTCTATTACTCTTAAATAAAAAGAAAAGTGAATGATTATACAATCGAAAAGAGTAACTATCTCTAATGTATACAATATGATACACATGGTAAACATTCCCAATGCATCTATAAAGGGGTCACTCTTACGTCCATGGCGTGATTGCCACCAATATAATTGGAAAAACAATGATTTTACAGGATGTATCATATCTCTTCTATTTTTTCTTCAATTTCATTTATTTATCTCTCCGTCAGACATCCAATCCCATATTTCATCCCCTACGTCTGCATCTATCAGGAAGTATCCTAAACCTAATCCATATCCCCACCAACCGGATCTCCTCCGCAATAGGAGTAGGGACTGAGCCATGGATATTTCTCGCACAGAGGATCCCGGGTTGTGAACGAGCCGAGAGCGGAGTCATTAGTGGGAGAATTATTGGACAATTTTTCAAAACCAATCTTTGACTATAGATTCGGTCGGTATGGTATGAACGTGGTATCCTGCGGCAGATGAAAATTTCGATCTCTTTCATTGCTGTATAATACTCTTTCCTCCTCTACCGAATCCCATGAAGTGATATGGTGTTGAAAAATATAGTGTCCATCCCGAGAATGATTAAATATCGGATTGGTGAAAAAGCGACTGTCGTCCAAACCATATATTATCCATCCTCCTTTTCGCTTTTTAAAATACAAATCCTTTAAATCCTTAGACATTCTGGGGAATGAGGTCTCACTATGCAATGAGACCTTATCAAAAGTATAAGTGGAGAACTTTTGATTTTTATCTTTCCGGCATCCTAAAAGCAAGTATCCGTCGTAAGCCGTATAATCAACTTGTGCGCCCCTGTTAAAGTCAGGATACTCAATTATAACAAGCCCTCCGCATAGAAGGCTGTCACTACTGTAGAACAGTGTATCTAAAAATATTTTCACATAGTTTTCAATATTTCTATCATAAATAATCTCTTCCTTACCGAAATCTCTCCTTTTTGTTTTTGGCCAATTGGTTATATAATAACTGTAGCCGCTGCCATCCCTGTATTTCGTATAAATGGACTCACTTTTATGATGTAGGCTATCACAGTCATATAACTTATGCCGTCGAAGAGACTCTATATTATGAAGATAATCTCTTTCTATGTTATACCTGTCTACATACATCTTCGGCGTTACTATACCACCTTTCTGGGGTTTCTCACTTTTTGTACAGAAGAACCTTTCCGGTACAATCCCTAAATAGTCGGAAATATCTCTGAGATCCCTTACAACAAAGAATATAAAAGCCAAGAAAATCAGTAAGATCCAAAACCATGCTGATTTAAAGAATACTTTTTTTGACATATCCTAAACCTGATTTATTCTCCCTGCTATATTTAATCTTTGTTATTTATACCAATTGACTGTCGAATGCCTTGGAAATGACACTATGCTTGCAGAGTGAGGGCTGACGTCGTGACGGTCAATTAAACACCAGCCAGCCATTCGTGACAGCCACCCACCATAATATGAGGTTAAAAACGAGCAGCGTCTCAACAATCACTACCAGGGTGGGAAAGTATGACGCCACAGAAAGATGGTTCACTAAAATATAGACCGCCACACAGGCTGCAACGGTCATGGCTCCCGTGATAAGGGACATGGCGGCATCGCCCATACATTGACGGAGACAAACGAACTCAATGAACAGAATCACAAGAAAGCCGCAAAGCAGCCACCCAAGCGACAGAAGCCTCGGCAAGTTCCTGATGTTAAGATATTCTTTCATAACCTATTTATTAATTCATCTGAAGAGAATGCAGAAAATCCCTACAACGACAACAAGCAGGTTGAGAGGAAACAGGATCTCAAGGAAAAGTATGGTCTTGTAGATCGGTCGTCCGCTGAAGTATTCCCGCATCCTACGGAAAATCTTGACATACACCACGACTAATACCCAAAGATACACGTTGAGCAGTAAAGAACTGTCGTCAACATACCTGTACATCAAGGTAAGGAATATGTCAGTCATCCAAACAGTGGAGAGCAACAGAAGAGTTACATAGACCCCGATGCAGGAAAGGATTACCCTCAAGGATCCATTCTGTCCCAATCTCTTTTTCATGTCTCTGATTATGCTTTTAATCATTGCGTTACTTCATTTATCCGACAGTCAACCCTGAGGATCAAGTCAATTCTACAGATCCCGACGGGTATATTCCTCTCCGTTTTTAAACCTATACGAGATAAGGCCATGTCGCTTGCTTATTATGAAGCTCTCTATGCTGTCTCCGGCCACACTATAACGGCCGTAGTCCGAATTGCATGAGTCAAATACTATGCACTCCTCCAGATAAATACCCTTGAAACGTATCCTGCGGGGCTTTATGGGATTGTCACCCTCAAATACCATCAAATCTCTGGCATGGTCGAATGAGAACTTTCGTCCATTAGAAAACCGGCTGTCAAGTCTCCCCTTTATCTCAAGGGAATCATTGCATATCCGTTTAAAGGTACTCAGACTCCCTTCCATAACTTTGTCAGGATGCTTGATTTCATATTGATAATATGCACTGGCCTCGTATGTAGGTCCACGATCATTATCCACGCAGTGAGTGTAAAACGGATTCCTGATATCTTCCAATCGTTTATTCACGACAACCAAGGTATCCACATTTCCTGCCGTGGAGTCGAACAGAACGGTATCACCCACCTCCCAGGCATTGTACCACTCCAGATCATCATCTGTAAGATGGCTAACCTCACTGTAATACCCGATACATCCTGCCATAGCCATAGACAGAACCAACACTGCCACCAGACTCCCCGACCACTCTTTATAGCATCTCAATTTATGCAACATACCTTCTGTACTTATTTGTCATCAAACCTTATAGTCCGGTCTGCACACTCAGTTGACCATTCCGCTATGTTATGCCCTTGTTTCCTCTGCCTCCAATAATACTGGAAAAACAATGATTTTACAGGATGTTTCATATCTCTTCTGTTTTTATCTGTACCTCAATCGATTATCTCACCATAGATTCTCTCCACTTTCAGTCTGTTACCATTTACCGATCCAGTCTCTCCCTTGTCAATCAAACTGATTTCATTCCACAGATACTCTACATTATCAGAGGAAGATCCAACTTTATTGTTCCATCATTATTAGCAACCATAAAGAAAACAGTAGTAATGGTAGATAATAATGCCCCTACACCAAACACAATCGCCATTATTCTTTGGGTTCGTGTGTGGTATCTCCTGTCCTTAAGTATCTTTTTATACTCCTTCTTATACAACACTATAAATAATAGATACAGTATGAGCAATATCGTGATTGTACGCAAAAGTTCTATCACAAAAGAGAAGTGAATGACTACCTCATAGAAAAACATAACTAATGCAAACACATAAAGCTGAATACATATACTAAAGAAACTTAAAGATGCAGGCAATGGCTCACCCTTATGGCCATGGCGGTCTTGCCACCAATAATACTGGAAAAACAATGATTTTACAGGATGTATCATATCTCCTCTATTTTATCTCAATTTCACTTATTTATCTCTCCGTCAGACATCCAATCCCACATTTCATCCCCAACAGCTGCATCTATCAGAAAGTATCCTAAACCTAATACATATCCTTCCCAACCGCCATAACCAACCACAGTGAAGGCAATATTGGTCAAATATCGTGATCCCATCCATGCATTGAGTTCGCCAGTTTGAAATTTTTTAAACATTTCGTTTACCTGATCACCTATATACCAACCATCAAGTACCAATGCAGTGATCTTGAATACCCTAAAATAAAATAGCATCGATTTTCCTAATGCCATCTTCACGGCCTCGTCGGTTCTCCTAAAAGGGATACCCTTGCCCTTCAGATCTCCTTTGGCCACACTCCCTATCATATTTAATTTTAACGAAATTGCCTGATTGAAAGCTGTCCCTACCATGCTAAGTTTTGCACTCTTTCCTGGGAACGGTGTATTGAACGGAGAATCTACACCATAAAATTTTACCATCTTCCCTTTGCCGGTATAGGCTATCTTGCCGGTCTCATTCAACGCAAGATACCACTCCTTATTCTCATTATCCCAAAAGGCGGTGGCCCCCATCAGGTTTTCAGTAGAGTACTCCATAGCCTCCTTCTCTGTCGGGAAAAGACCGCTCCTGTCTGTAAGATTCACCGGATCTCCCCCGCAATAGGAGTAGGGGCTGAGCCATGGATATTTCTCGCACAGCGGGTCCCAGGTTGTGAACGAGCCGAGAGCGGAGTTGTAGCGACTGATTCAGCACACCGGCATTGTTCCCCTGGTAATCCCTCACATACCGGTAATATTTCCCATCGGAAAGATAACCGCCCGGGAACCGTGCATTTTTTAAGCATCTCATGGTGAAAAGTTGAGGGAGTTGATAACGTTTTATGATTCACGGCCTAAAGATAGTCATTGTTTTCCGGTTATGCAAACTTTTACCCATTATTTCTTTTATCGCGAACACGGCTCTTTCATTTAAAAAACTGTGTCGGCTGATGTATTTTGCCTCGTACGTACTCGATTTCCGAAGATCTGACAGAAGAAATTTCCGTCACCGTCTGAAGGACATCATCATGCTGATGATACTTGGGCGTCTCTGCGGATGTATCAGCCGCGCCGATATAATAAAATTCGGTAAGCACGACCTCAACAAGATCTGTAAATTGGGTATACTGAAAAAGGTGTGCCCTCCGAGTCCACACTATGCAGGGTCGACGACGGCATCAATGAGCTGGGAATGTCAGACAGGATGCAGGAGTTTATCGAGGGGTTTCATTCACAGCTCCGTGCAGGTGAGCGCGACAGGGAGATAATATGTATTGACGGCAAGGCCATGCGGGGTACTGTCCAGAAGAACGGGCGAAATCCGGATATCGTGTCGGTGTATTCATTCAATACGGGCATGACCAATCTGTCGCAGGACAGGATAAGACGCAGGTCATTGAGATCGGCCCGCAACCTTGACACCATACAGAGAATGGTACACACCGTATTCTCCATTTGGAAAGGACTGCGCAGGAAGCGTTCTTCTGTACTAATTTACCCGGAGCCGATAAGAAGGAACGGACATCCGATTTGCCATTATCCGTCCATACGGCAAGCTTATTCCTTATCATCCATCGGTCTAACATCAGGTTTAATTTTACTATGTCTCCTTTTAAAGACAAAGACATTATAAATATCGTCCGGATCATACAGATAGGAGATCATGGTGTTTTCATCCACTATCTCAAATCTATACGTGCATCGTAAGAATTCTATTACAAGATAGTGAGTGTTTCCATGCCATACGGGAGACTCGGGATATTCAATAAACCATTTTCCTGAAAAGTTCTCAAATGAGTCACTGTCTTTATAAGGTGACATCTCATAAAAAATTGGTGAGATATTTTCCCATTTGAAATTAATCCCCCTGCATACGGAATCATCATACAGGATTAAGCGGGCTCCGTCCTCAGACACCCATTCGGAATCAGCAAACTCTTTTGAGTCATACCGACGACATCCTATCACGAATATTACAAACACCATACAAGATAATCTTATAATTAAAAAAAATCTTTTCATAATTTAATATTCTCTGTCATGTAAAATATTTGAGTTGTTGGTGAAAAGCACCCTGTTTGGAAACAATTATTTATCCAACTCCCTATCGTGCTCCCCCATACAGGCCAATATCCTATTACCGGTGGCCTGGATGCAGATTGTATGGTCGACGTATTAGAAACTGTTATCCTTATTACAATAGAATCTTCCAACCTTTCTCCTCTCCACGATAGACGATAGGATCCAAGATACGTTACTGCTAAGTTACCTGTTAATCCTAAGGTAGATAATGTTGAGTAATCAATAAGGTATTTTCCAACACCCCCTATCCCACCTAATTCATAATCATAACTATCCTCTACCTTTCCATTCTGTATCGCAATGGAAGCTTGCCGTACCGCACTTCTATAATGGGAATGCTTGCGAAGAAGTTCAGTGAAATAATCCCCATCATGGAATATCCGCTCTCTGGGACCCTTACCGGTCAACCATTCCACCCCGATCTGAAATGGCGTTACAGTCTTATTTGAATGAGTGTATGAAACATCTGATGAGTCATAACCCAGATATACACTTCCCAATTTACCATTTCCTATTCTGGCATTCTCAATTATACTACCCTTTGGGAGGTAACTACTGAATCCAGCAGCTAATGCTTCATCTAAGGAAGTGACATCATCATTCCATTTCCAGTAACGCGAATTGTTATCATCATCACTTACCCAGTCAAGTCCGGTTGAATCAGAATGGTTGACCGGATCTCCCCCGCAATAGGAGTAGGGGCTGAGCCATGGATATTTCTCGCAGAGAGGATCCCAGGTTGTGAACGAGCCGAGAGCGGAGTTGTAACGCCTCGCGTTGAAGTCGTACTCATTGATTCCCTCCATGCGCAGACGCTCGTTACCGCCGTACAGCCACGGCTGGCCCGACGGCTCCATCAAAGGCTCGCCATACGGATAATAATCCGTCTTCTGCTCCAACACCCCTGACTGATTCAGCACACCGACATTGTTCCCCTGATAATCCGTTACATGCCGGTAATATTTTCCATCGGAAAGATAACCGCCCGGGAACCGTGCATATTTCTCGATGCCATTGTCTATCACCCTGCCGTCTCCAGTATAAACCCTGCTGAGCCTGGTATACGGTCTCCCTGTATCTGACACGTAGGAGACTACAGTAGACAGATGGTTACCCATTGCATCCCACACATATTCATGCTCCGAGGAATCCGAGAACCTTACACGGGTCGGCCGGCCGTCATTGTCATACTGTATGTTGGTTATTCCGCGTGATGGATCAGAAATAAGCCGCCCGCTGCTGTCATACGTGAGTGTGAAGCTCCTGTTCTTGCCCAGACCCGTCATTCCGTCAAATGGCAGGGCCTCTGTGACCGCTGTCAGCGATGTCAGCCGGTTGCCGTCATAACCCATAGTGAGGTTGTCAAGCATGCCGAACTTCATGGATGTCCCGGCCTTGTCAACAACACCCTTACGCTTGATGGAGGTGATGTTGCCACGAGAGTTATATGTATAGTTGACGGAAAAATCCTTCCCTCCGGTATCTGTCAAAGCCGACTTAAGACGCCCGCTCCCATCGTATGTGTAAGTGTAGCTTATGTCGGAGCCCTTCTTACTTGAGATCCTGCCGGAAGCGTCATAAGTCAATCTCTCCTCCCAACGGAGGTTGCCGTCACGTTTGAGGCTCTCCCTGATCATTCTCCCTGCAACGTCGTGTGAGATCTCCTTTATACCCTCTGTAGCGGACTCCCTCCATACCTGTCCGGTCTTGTCATAGGAAAGCATCGTCTTGGTCTGTGCACCCCCTGACCCGAGCATCAGGACAATTGTACCCGATGGACGCCCGGAGGAGTCAAAACCCCACTCCACCGACCTGACGGTACCGTCGGGAAGCGACCACCACTTCTTCTGTAGTTCGCCACGGTAAGTGTAACTGTAATTGGTACGTACCGCGTTGAAGCCGGTGCCGTAACTCTCCATGAGCTGACCGTCCTTATTGTAATAGTATGCCTCATATCCCCTGCCGGTATATACCCCTGTCAACAGGCCTGAGGACACTGTCCCTGTTCCCGCGAATGAATAGGCACTACCCGTACCTGAGAATCGGAATGAGGATGAGAGGGAATTGACCGTAATGAAATTGTAGTCATCATAATATGATGCGCTTACCGTCGTGCCCCCTGAAGGTGCCCCCGGCATTGTGTATCCTGCGAATGCACCTCCTGCCTGAAGCACGGAGGTATGGCACGTTGCGGCGTAAGCCGACACCTCGGAAGCGGTCATGATGAAATCGGCGGCCACCACCTGTCTCCCGAAAGAATCATAGCCGTACAACCGCCACTTTCCGTCAGGGTGATGGGCGGAACACTCCGCCACGAGCCTGTCGGCGGGGTCATAGGCCATTTTGGCTGCCTTGACTCCCGGTAGTTTCTTAAGCACCCTGCGACCTTTCGAGTCGTAGTCATACCAGTAACTGACAGCCTGCATGGTAGCGTCCGAGCGTTTGCCGCTGTTCCCGAAGGAGGTGGGTAGAATGTAGCACAGCTGCCCGTAGTCGTCATAGACAAAATACGTGGAGGTCCCCCCCTCCTTACGGCATATTGTGAGACCGCGGAAATCCTTATATGTCTCCACCGAATGGCCCGTCTCATCAGTGACCGTCTCCACAATCAGCGCTCCCTTGGGCCAGTTACCCTTATGGATTATGCCATCCGATCCCACGCCATAATTGGTACAGACATAAGCCCCGTAATCATTTACATGATGCTCAATCCGGCTCCGGCTTCCGGAGGCTGCCTCTCCGGCCTTCACGGAACCTACCTCAAGCTCCCTCGGTGAGGCCTCGTAAAGAACCTTGGAGTAGGGCCGGGTGTCTGAATACAGTCTCCGTGCCTCCGCCTGCACATCAGCGGGTCCCGACGTGGCGGATACGGTGACGGGTGACCATGACAATGAGGGTCTTCCCATAGCGTCGAATCCGGTCATCGATGCGATGCATTCCCCCGTCGGCAATTCCGTGAATACTCCCCATTCCCTTCCGAGCCCATCGTATTTCCTTGTGACCGAAGAGGATGTGGCGGCCGAATTATTCACGGATGTGCGGACATAACAGGCACCACGTTCCACGCTGTACGTGTGGCTCTCCATTTTGCGTGAGTTAAGTTTCACTCCCGCGAGCCTTCCGGACAGGTCATAGGTGTAACCGTGCGTCACCCCCGAGGGCTCTTTCAGGGAAATGGGCCCCAGGAGGTGGCTCCAGGAAGCCTCGCTCCTGAGGGAGCCACCTATGGTGTGGGTAAGCGGGTTGCCGTAGGTGTCGTAGGTCCAGGTCTCCACCACTCCGTCCTTACCTGTGAGTTTTGTAAGGCAGCCCATGCTGTTCCACTCGTATGTCTTCGGACTCCAGGTGACGTTATCCCTTCTCAGGGATATTGACTTCGGGCGGAAGACATTACCCCATCTCGCCATCTCAAACGTGTAGCCTGTGGTGACGCCGCCGAACCTCTCCGTCACCTTTATAGGGACAAGCACGTTAGCCGCCGTCATGGCCTTGCCGATATCTGTCGTCACGGATCCGGGATAGTCATACGTCACTGTGCGTGTATTTCCTGAGCATGAGGTCTTTGTCTCGTGAGGCAGGGAGGTTTTCCCGAGATAGGAGAAGGTTTCCGATATGCTCCTTTCTCCGTTGTCATGATAGGTGGTTACCTTACGTGACACAAGCCGCTCCCTCGCGGGATAAAGATACATATCCTTGACATAGAACCATGTGTAATCGTCACGCCTCACCTCTATCGGGTTAACATCTTTTCCCGGCTGACCGCTCCCGCTGTCCGTCCATACCAGTTCCTTGTCAATGGGTCCGAAGTCGGGGGAATACTGGTTGTACAGATAGACATAGTTGCGTGAGACGCACAGTCCCCTCAGTTCCTCCATGTCAGGCTCCACGCACATCTCATATCCGCACTCCTCCTTCTCCACCGCTGTATAATTGCCGGGGGTGCCCTTATAGACGGTGCGCGACACCTGCCGGGGGCCATCCGAGAATGCCGTGTTCATGTAGACAGGATATCTCTCACCCCAGAATTCATCCACCACATCCTCCCCGCAGATGTCGCTGAACCGGTATTCCGTCTTTCCCTCACCCTCGGTTTCCGTCACCGTGGAGTACCAGACAGGAATTGCCCCCGGCCTACCCTCGAGATAGGAGGAGAAGCGGTTTACTGTAAGGAAATTGTCGTGGGCTATCCCTCCGCCCTCTTTGTTGAAGCTACGGCACCGCAACAACCCCGTCTCCGTGATGAACGTGCTGAGTAAGGGGACAGCCGGGACATTCCCGAGCCCGTCACCTCCCTCCCCGTAGGTGTAGGTGCGCACTCTTGGCGAGGGGTCATCATCACTCTCCCTCTGCGTTATACGCTTGACGCGCAATCCTCCCCCCTCGCTGAGTGAGAACGCATTCTTGAGATAGGTTTTCTCCCAGTCCTCAGGCTCCTGTCTGGGAAACCGGTGCACCTCATATTCCCACTCGCTGCTCCCTCCGGTGGGATACGTCACTTTCCTCAGCAGGTTGGCACTCATGGCTGATACCGACACACTCCGGTCGGCTCCCCTGTAGTATCCTCCGGTTCGGCACATCCCCAGTTCTACGGTCGGACTCAGACGCGCCCCATTGTCCTTTCCGTTGTGGTATCCCCACCAGTCAAGCGAGGTGTATGATACGAACCTCCCCGGATCGTATGAGAATGACCATTTCCCCTCACCGCTTATCTCAACGGAGGTGAGGAGATTGTCGGCCTGTGAGAGGGTTATCTCGCGGAGAACTGTCTGTCCCGAATTCAGCGTTATGCGCTTCAGCATATCGCTGGCTGAGGAGGCGTCATACTCAAACCCCAATACTCCTCCGGGGAATGTCAGCGTCTTCAGCCTCTTCGTGAAGTAATATTTGTGGAAATCGGAGAACGATCCGTCATCAACCTGCTCCTCGTAGGTTTCGAAGTCATACATTACCATTGTCGGTTGAAGGGCCCGCTGGTACTGTGTGGCATGTTTGCAGGCCTCCCAGCCCGCTTCTATCTTTGTGCCGCTGCGGAGGGTTATGTCGCTCAGAAGCCATTCAGTCCTCATCCCTGTATACTCTATTGCCTCACCCTCCGTGGCGAAGCGGTAGGCCGTTCCCTGAGGATCGGTTATCTTTATGTAACTGAGCAGTTCATCGTTCTCGATACGGTATTCACCGCACTGCACACCCTTCAGGGAACCGTCCTTATAGACGAGCCTCAGCACTTTCCCCGGGAGATAGACCGTGAACAAGTCGTGCATGGTGTCGTGGATTGTATTGTTTTTCTTCCTTACAATCTGGTCCGGAGCATGGACTACACGGTAACCGTCCATATAACTGTTGTCGGCGAAGTCAGTCTCCTCATCACCCTTCCACGCTGTGAACTCGTCAGGATAACCCAAAACCTGTCGGGTGACCCGCAGAGGCGGATCAAGCACCCACCCGTATCCTATGGGCTGGGGATCATCAGTAGGTTTTATGCCGTTGGTGCGGTAATGCAGGCTGACAGGGATCTCAAGTCCTTCCACCGCTACTGTGTAGACAGGGATATCAAACTCCACAGCACCCGTCAGAAGTGCCGGGGAGGGCATCATGGCTTGACGGATAACCTGTGCGCGGGGAGATTCCGGCCAGATATTCCGTTCCGGCCACGGTACCTCGGCCCGGATGGTCATGCTGATGAGGATGAGCATGCCGCATATCAATGGAATCGTTCGTCTCATGGCAGTGGTGGCTTTGATTGTGGGATTATTACCTGTTTTTTTCACTCTCTTGTCAGCAGCATCTTCCTCTCCGCTTCCCGGAGTCGTACAGTGAGCACATACCTACCTTCGGTAAGCGCCGGCAGCCTGAGTTCCCGCACCTCTCCATCCGTGCCTGTCTCAACCAATGTGACAGCCACTCCCATTCCCCGGATATCGGCGAGGGACACCTCAAATTGTGTGGAGGGAGGCACATCACCCCATAACCTCAGTACATTTCCGATGAGCGAGGCCTCCAGGTTGCCGAGGATCTCCTCAGCGGAGGGCTCCACTTTCTCCTCAGTAAAGACTGAATCGCCCGAATCGATCGTATATGCGATGCTTGTCAGGTTCACGACTCCCCCCGGATGAATCACCCTCTCCTCTACTTGAAGAACCACAGGAAGCGGGTCGTTGCCGACGAACCAGCGGGTCCTCCTGCTCTCCCTTGTCATCTCCTCATCGGGGGTCTCCTCATTACCCATCCTGCGTGTCTCCGTCACGGCCTTTGCCCGCAGTGTCACTCCACCGGGAAAGGTCAGTTCTCCCTCAACAGGCAGGGTCGATTCGTAAGTGCCGTGGCTCCCAAGTGTGTAGGTGCGGCAGTATTCCCCGCTGTCATTTTCCTCAACTACAGAACCGAGTGAGCGTTTACCGAACGCTGATGTCGGAATCGGCGCAGTCGGAGTGAGACGCTTCCTGCGTGACTCCCCTCCGAGATAATGGCAGGAATCATTCCGGGTTGAATACCATTGGCGCCACTCCATAAACACCTCTGTGAGAAGGGTATCACCATATACACGGTAGAGGGGACAATCAGCGTCATCGGAATCCTCTACCGCACGTAGGATCCACGGCCCATCGGAGGTCTCGACGGGAAGGCAGCGGACTGACAGCAAACGGTCTGTGTCTGCCATAAGAGCGACCGGCAATAGGGAAAATGATATCAGTATTTTCAAGCATCTCATGGTGGAAGGTTGAGGGAGTTGATAACGTTTTATGATTCACGGCCTAAAGATACTTATTATTATTTGCTCTTGCAAACTTTTATTAATTTTTTCGCTAAAATCTCATCCCACAAGAAATGATAATATCTTGTAGTCCGGGTCAGGCATATAGTAAAGCCATGGAACAATCTTTACGAAAGATGGATAAGCGGACAAAGTGAGCTTGGAGCTCTTTAAGGAATTAAAGGTAGCGGTCAGTCTACGAGGGATGAGAGATGCTCCTCCAGGGAGGCACCGGAGGGGAGATGAAGTTTGCTGCGCAGACGCCAACGGGCCTGTTTCACGGATTCGGGACGTATGCCGAGGGTGCTGGCGATCTGCTTGTTATCAAGTCCTACGGCTATATACTTCGCAAGACGCAGATCCGTCTCCGTCAGATCAGGAGCCTGCTCCTTGAGACGCTCCGTGAAATCGGGATGAAGTTCGGAAAAAGTATCGAGGAAAGTCTCACGCCCTGACGATTGCACGATATGGGTCTTGATGGGGTTGGCAATGTGCCCCTTCGTTCCCGAACTTATCTCACCCTTCTCTTCAAGAT
The DNA here is from genome assembly GCA_947175265.1 of uncultured Porphyromonadaceae bacterium. Classification (GTDB taxonomy): domain Bacteria; phylum Bacteroidota; class Bacteroidia; order Bacteroidales; family Muribaculaceae; genus Lepagella. The sequence continues at coordinate 50,489 of CAMWMD010000014.1, forward strand.
GACGTAGGTCGCGGTTCAACGTGTTGAGCAAGGCATCTTTCTCCTCCATGAGGATTTGGGTAGCCATAAGCCTGCGATGGGCCTTCTCCCTCTCCACAGAAGCCCTCGCCCTATCCAGACGCAGGGCATGGATACGCCAAACCACGACCCCGGCAGCCACCACCATACACAGGAATAGGAAAAAGATAAATGTAATGACCCACATCATCTTCTTTCCGTGTTGCAACTCCCTCTCCATTTTCTTCTCCCTGATTATGCGCCCCGTCTCCGTGGCCTGAATCTCCTGAGGCATACGGGCCAACTCTATTGAATCAACAAACGTCACACCCGTACCCAAGTAATAGTACGCGCTGTCTATCATGCCAAGCGCGTAGAAAGCATTCGCCATACTCTGCATACTTTTCCCCCTCACATCGGCATTATCATCAATGGTGGCCTGCACGTATCCGGCACGGGCAAGTCGCAAAGCCTCCTTATAATTCCCCTTATCATACTCCGTTTCCGACAGGAAAGTGGCGAGTTTGCAGTCGCCCTCCACCGGTTCCCCCTCCTCCTCACAGATTGTCACCATCTCACGCGCTGCCACCGTATCGAGCGTGGAGGTGAAAAGGTTGCTGAGTATCGTATATTGCAGCGACAGATCGGATGAGATATATGGATCCTGAAGGAGCTTGTGGAGAAGCCTCACGCCCCCTGCCGAGTCCCCCTTTATCTGAAGGGCATTGGCCACATTTATACCAATCGGAATCGCTATCTCCGGGAAACCGGCAATCCTGAGGAGAGAGTCTGCCTCGGAATAAGCCATCAACGCCCCGTCGGGATCATTCACCTCCTTCAGAAGATTGCCCATGTCGATAGCCGCAGCCGCTGTCTGGAAGGGGTCGTCGACACTGCGGAAGTATTCCAAAAGCAAAAATTTCTCATTATAGGTCGAAGGAGAGACCACATCCGTGCCCAAGCGGAGGCGGAGGCGGTTGTAGAGGTAAGGGTCAGCGGCTGAATCCGTCCTCTCAAGGAGGTCATGCAGGAGAGAATCCGCAACGGCCTCACGACCGTCGCGCTCCATTATGGCCGTGCGGAAGAAATCCGCACGCCCCCTGAGCCTACCCTCCTTTTCCCCCTCCTTATCGAGAAGGGCAAGAAGCGATGACAGCGAATCAAGGTCCTCACCCATGTAGAGACCCTTCTCCATAGCCAAGGTCAGGGAATCGGCCCTCGCTCCGGTAGACTCCCACCGGAAAGGGTATAGTCTACGCTCTCCCCCGCATCCTGACAATAGACCCGAGAGGAGTATACCGGCCGACAGCATCACGGCCGCAATCACGATATTCATGGCGTTTGACTTCATGCTGCAAAGTTAGTTCAATCCAACGATAATATATCCCGGTTTTACGGTTTAAAACCGAGATAGACCATAAATAGACCGTCGTAGACTACACTGATAATCAGATATACCACCCTTCCCGGTCTATTAAGGGTATATACGTCAGCAAGTAGCCCACTTTGCCCTTATCGCGCCACAAAACTAAATCTTTTTTATCTAACTTTGCACACGTCAAATCCATATTTCTTACATGCTACGCCAAGTTTTTTGACTACGCTGACGGTCTTCGCTCCCCCGACGCGAGGGGGAGAGGAAGATCGATTTTTTCCGATACTCATTTTCTTAACTAAATATATCTGAAATGAAGAGAACAACTACCATCATGGCGAAATTGCTGATATGCGGAGGTATGCTCCTCGCATCGGCGACCGCATCGGCCGAATACAAAAAGGGCGATGTGGTGGACCTCACCCCTACCTTGAAGGGAAGGGTGATCGAAGACCAGACACCCAATAAGTCTGCCGTATCTGTGGAAATCTATCAGAATCCGGACAATAAGCCGACCGGCGACATCCAACTCAAATATGTCTACACGGTAAACTCTGTCGACTTCTCAGTGGAGAGTCTCGCATCGAATGCCTTTGCCAACAACCGCGACCTGACATCAATCACTTTTAACAATGCCGGGATAACGTCAATTCCATCGAGAGCCTTCTATGCCTGCACAAGTCTGAAGAAGTTTGACTTTACAGGAATAAAGTATGTATCCGATCAGGCCTTTATGGATTCCGGACTGACTGAAGCCATAATGAAGGATGTATGGAATATCGGAAACCAGGCGTTCGCCTATTGCAACTCCCTTACCAGAATAGAGATCGGTGAGGGTTGCCGTATCATCGGCGGCATGGCGACCGGTCTATGCGGTGAACTCAAGGAGGCGATCCTGCATTACGGACTCACGGAAATTGGCGTCAACAATTTCTCCTTCAGTCTTGCACTTAACGATTTCGTGCTACCCTATACCGTGACCTCCATCACGAAAGACCTTACGGCAAACAGTGCTGTAAAGCGTGTCTTCATATTATCCCCGAAATTCAAGGATTATTGTCAGCCCGAGGAGGAGGGTCAGAAGCCTGTCGGGCTTTCTCTTGTGGACCACTCCACACTGACTGATGTATATACTCTTGACGAGCTCGTTGACGACGTGAATAATCTGCTGACCTATTCAGAGAGGGCCAACGGTATCAAGGCTAAATCTGTCAGCGAGTTTGTCGAGGTGGTGCCCGTCATGGGGGAAGAGGGTAAATTCACCATAGTGAAGCATGATGAGGATATACATTTCGTGGAGGTGTACAAATCCAATGGCACAGACCGTCTCTATGCCGACAATGACGGTGTGTTCACCACTACCGACGGCAAGGCGCAACTCGTATATACCGTCGACAAGATAAATGAACTCCGCTATCAGGTGGAGATCGACAACGGCTATCCCGTGAGCGAGGAGCAGGTGGTGAAAATGTATGGCGATATATTCACAGGCACCTGGGATGATTCCGACATGACCAGGGAAGAGGGGCTTTGGGTCAAGAAAGATGTCACTGTAAAGAGCGGGGAATTCCTCATAAAGATTTTTGAGAATGCGGAATCCACAACCCCTCTCTACATCAAATCCGTGAATGCTGACGGCGAGGTCACCGTAGGGGGCGACAATGCCGGGGCTACCGAGGGTTGCAACTGGAAAATTCAGAAAGGCACATACACCTTCACATTCAACCCCGCTACCTATATCCTGAATGTGACAGGCGAGGTAGACACTACCCCTGATCCCGAGCCGGTGTGGGAATACACGCTTCACGGAAACATCGAGAACGGTACCGATTGGAAGGACATTACCCTCACTGAGACCGACGGACTCTGGTCGGCGGTCGTTACAGACATAGCGGGTGGTGAGTTCGGCATAAAGTCATACGATACGGCCAATGATAAACAGGGCCCCTGGATCTCAGCCCTGAAAGGTGAGGCCGACGGTCCCGTGGAAGTGGTGGTCGGCGAAGAGATGAAGGCTGCCACCTCCGACAATGTCAACTGGTCGATTGGTGAAGGCTCCTTCACAATCACCTACAATCCCGAAGAGGAGACCCTCATTGTGGAGAAGGTTGAAAGCGAGGAGCCTCTCCCCGATCCGGAATACGTCTATGTGATGTGCGGAAAGACGACCGATGACGGGGAATGGGAGAATTATCCCATGGACGGAAACGATGGATTGTGGACACTTACTCTTGATGAAGGTTTCGTGGAATTCTATATAAAGGAATACGACAAGACTGTAAGCATGGAGGAGACAACGGAGGTAATAAAGTCAGAGGGGGAGGTTTCCATAGAGGAGAAAGGTGAATATCCCGCTTCAGCAGAAGGCACCTTCAATTGGGTCTCCATTCTTGTGAAGGAAACCACCTACATCTTTGACCCCGAATCGATGAAACTCACCGTAGACGGCTCCACGGGCATATCTTCCGTTGAGGCTGCTGAAGGGGAAGCCATCTACTTCAATCTTAAAGGTGAGCGCATAGCCGCTCCTGTGAAGGGTGTATCAATCCGTGTGCTCGACGGCAAAGCCCGCAAGATTATGAAATGACCTGCTGAAAAATCATCCCTATAAGCGACGCCCCCCGGAAGCCAGCAACGGCTTTCAGGGGGCGTCACCACATTAAGGGTGAATAGTGTCTTCTATAAGATACCTAATCAGATGTTGGAGTAAGGTGCATCGGAATTCAGATCCTTATCCTGCATCTTCACCTCTACCTGACGCGCTACGTCGTGTTTCAGTTTTCCGAGATTGTCGGAATCAAGTACGGGATATACCTCATCACGCTGTGAGGGTTCCTCCACTTTCGGGGCTATCAATTCCTCGAACTTAGCCTCCGGGAATTTGCTCTTCACATACTCGAACACATCGTCCTTAATATGCTTGAATTCGCCGGATTTCTCAAACTCCTCTTTGGAGCCGTCAAAAGGTACGCTATACTTATCGGAATCGCCGAAACTTACGATATAAAACTTACTGTCTTTCATAATACGTATAATTAAACTTGCTTCTGCATTTAAAACACCGCTGTCTTCATCATTGTTCAAAAAAGAAGCCGTAAACCCTAATAGGTCCACGGCTTCCGTATGCCTGAATATTGAACTATCTTCCGCAATCTTTCAGACGTTGAAGCGGAAGTGCATTATGTCGCCATCATTCACCACGTATTCCTTACCCTCGACCGACATCTTGCCGGCTTCCTTGACAGCGTTCTCGGAACCGAGATTCACGAAATCATCATACTTTATGACCTCGGCACGTATAAACCCTTTCTCGAAATCGGTGTGAATGATTCCGGCAGCCTGGGGAGCCTTTGTGCCACGGAGGAAAGTCCATGCGCGCACCTCATCGGGACCGGCCGTGAAATAGGTCTGAAGGTCAAGGAGCGCATAGGCGGCCCGTATCAGACGGCTCACGCCACTCTCCTTGAGCCCTATCTCCTCAAGGAACTCAGCCCTCTCCTCGGCAGTCTCCAGTTCGGCTATCTCGCTCTCGGTAGCCGCCGCCACTATCATGAGTCCGGCCGGATCATCCTTCAGGGCTTCCCTGACCTGATCCACATACTTGTTGCCGTCAACGGCGGAGGCGTCATCCACGTTGCAGACATAAAGCACCGGCTTATTGGTGAGGAGGAAGAGATCACGGGCGAACTTCTGCTCATCCTTGGTCTCAAACTGCACACTGCGGGCCGGTTTACCGGCCTCCAGAGCCTCCTTGTATGCCTGGAGCACGTCGGCCTGCAGACGGGCTGTCTTGTCACCCCCTGTCTGGGCAGCCTTCAGGGTCTTGGCAAGACGTGCATCGACGGTCTCAAGGTCTTTCAACTGAAGTTCGTAATTGATTATCTCCATATCCCTTACGGGGTCGACGCTTCCGTCAACATGGGTGATGTTGTCATCATCAAAACAACGGAGCACGTGCAATATGGCATCCGTCTCGCGTATGTTGGCAAGGAACTTGTTGCCGAGTCCCTCACCCTGGGCCGCCCCCTTCACAAGCCCGGCGATATCCACGATCTCCACCGTAGCGGGAACCACGCTGCGGGGGTTGCACATCTCCACGAGTTTATTGAGCCTCTCATCAGGCACCGTGATCATCCCCACGTTCGGCTCAATAGTGCAGAACGGGAAATTTGCAGACTGAGCCTTGGCGTTGCTCAGACAGTTGAAAAGTGTGGACTTTCCGACATTCGGCAGTCCTACTATACCGCATTTCAATGACATTGTCTTTTGAATTATATCCTGCCCCATTTCCCTCACGGCAGAGGGTATAAGACAGAAAGATGAAGAATATCTGCAAAATTACAAATAATTCTGCAAATATCCTTCATCTTTTATTTCACCGGGAGCGCTTTGCGTCAAATCAAGGCACCCTCGACACTCTTTCGTAAATATATGTCTGTGTGCGGTTGCCTATCTGCCATTGTAGCCAGAGTGTGTCATATCCGTCGGTAAACCAATAAGCCATCGTAGACTGTTCACCGTTGGCATACTGCACGTTGATCTGATAGTTGGTCGTGGTGTTGCCCGACATCTGGCAGAAATATGCCATCGTCTCAGCATACAGGCGGCCGTAGTCATAGTAGTAGTAACGCCCTCTGCCACCTCCGTAGAACTCCATGTAATTGGTATCATAGCGTCCTACAGGCTGTGAGTTGGCCTGCACAAGTTCCCAGGTGCCGTTAAGGTCCTGGTCATAGAAATAATTGGAGCCCCAACCCGGCGGCGGTGCGTAAGGCCAATTGTCGTCGTCGTCGACGCAACCCGTCAGCAACGTGGCTGTAGCGAGTGCGAGTATGAGGGTGAAGAGGATACTGCTGAAGGAAATTTTTTTCATAAGCAATGATGTTTTCCTTTAAAACCCCTTTCTACCCATATTTGTTCTCTCCGACCACTTGTGAAATAACCGCTCCGGGGGGTAATGAGACCTATTTATCCCTCATGAAGATCTGTATCGGCGTTCCTGTGAAGTCCCATTTCTCACGGATCTTGTTCTCAAGGAAACGGCGGTAAGGCTCCTTCACCCACTGGGGAAGGTTGCAGAAGAAGACAAACGTAGGTATAACGGCCTCCTTAAGCATGGTGACATATTTGATCTTCACAAACTTACCCTTATTGCTCGGCGGGGGAGTTATGGCTATCTGCTCAAGCATATAGGTGTTGAGCTGTGAGGTGGGAATGAGCCTCTTGCGGTTGTTGAACACCTCGATTGCCGTCTCCAGCACCTTGAATATCCTCTGCTTCGTCAGCGCGGACGTGAAGAGTATCGGGAAATCGGTAAAGGGTGCGAAACGGCTGCGTATTGCCTCCTCAAAACGCTTCTGGGCGGTAAGGGACTTGTCTTCGACAAGATCCCACTTATTTACGCAGACCACAAGCCCTTTCCTGTTTCTCTGTATCAGGCCGAATATGTTGGCATCCTGCCCCTCGATTCCACGTGTGGCGTCGATCATCAGGATGCAGACGTCGCTCGCCTCAATGGAGCGTATGGAGCGTATCACGCTGTAATACTCTATATCCTCGTTCACCTTCTGCTTCTTCCTTATTCCGGCGGTGTCGACCAGATAGAAATCGAAGCCATATTTGTTATAGCGGTGATATATGGAGTCGCGGGTAGTGCCGGCAATATCCGTCACTATATGTCTCTCCTCGCCGATGAAGGCATTGATGAGGGATGATTTACCTGCGTTCGGACGCCCTACGATGGCAAACTTGGCTATGTTGTCCTCCGGTTTGTCATCCTCCTTGGGCTCCGGCATATCGGCTATTATCGTGTCAAGCAGTTCGCCGGTGCCGCTACCGTTGGCCGACGATACCTCTATCGGATCGCCGAGACCGAGGGAATAGAATTCCGGGATGTTGAAACGTGCGTCACCCTTATCCTCCTTGTTGGCCACAAGAATCACGGGCTTTTTGGAACGGCGTAGTATGGCCGCCACCTGGTCGTCGAGATCGGTCACCCCGTTTGAGGCATCCACGACGAAAAGAATCACGTCGGCCTCCTCAATGGCTATCTCCACCTGCTTGTTGATCTCCCCCTCGAAAATATCCTCGGAATTGACCACCCAGCCTCCGGTGTCGACAATTGAGAACTCCTGCCCGCACCAGTCGACCTTACCGTACTGGCGGTCGCGGGTAGTGCCCGCGGTGTTGTCGACAATCGCGCTGCGGGTCTGCGTCAAACGGTTGAACAATGTGGATTTCCCCACATTCGGCCGCCCTACTATTGCTACTAATCTGCTCATTATTTTTATAATTCTTTATGAAAGCCACCCTCCCCCGTCATTGGCCGGGGAGGGTGTGATATTCTTTATTCTAATTAAAAACGACGTATCATTCAAGATACCCGAACGCCCTGAGTTTATTCTCGCGGTTTCTCCAGTCTTTCTCTACCTTGACAAACATCTCGAGGAAAACCTTCTTGCCGAAGAATTTCTCTATATCCTGACGGGCTTCGATGCCTACCTTCTTGATCTTCTCGCCACCCTTACCTATGATGATACCTTTCTGAGAATCACGCTCCACATATATGACTGCCATTATGTGGATTGCATTCTCCTTCTCGTCAAATTTCTCAACGATCACTTCCGTGCTGTAAGGTATCTCCTTGTCATAATTGAGGAGCAGTTTCTCACGTATGATTTCCGTCACGAAGAAGCGTGCGGGTTTGTCGGTGAGGGCATCCTTTCCGAAGAACGGGGGCGACGGGGGAAGGAGTTCCACAATACGGTTCTTCAGGTTATCTATGTTGAAATGCTCAGTCGCGCTCGTAGGGAAGATCTCCGCCTTCGGCAGACGCTCGTGCCATTGGGCCACAAGTTTCTCAAGTTCGCCGTCCCCTTTGAGAAGGTCGATCTTGTTGATGACGAGAAGCACGGGGACATCCTCTTTGGCCACACGGTCAAGATACTCCTTGTTTTTCTCAGGATCCTCCACGACATCGGTGACATAGAGAAGGATATCGGCATCCGTCAGGGCACCCTCCGAAAATTCGAGCATGGATTCCTGGAGTTTATACTTGGGCTTCAGCACACCCGGGGTATCGGAATAGACGATCTGATATTCCGGAGTGTTGACGATACCCATGATACGGTGGCGCGTGGTCTGTGCCTTGGAGGTGATTATTGATATGCGTTCACCCACGAGGTCATTCATTAGGGTGGATTTTCCCACATTAGGGTTACCCACGATATTTACAAATCCGGCTCTGTGGGGTGTTTCTTCACTAATTTTGTTATCTGCGTCCATAATATGTTTATTTTGGGTCATGAAAGATACGGCCGGAAGAGCCGTATATCAAATAAACGTCTGAATCGGGCATGGGGTTCAGCCGGGACGCAACTGTCTATGCGACGGCGGGCAGACAAATGATTTGTCTGCCCGCCTTGATAACGTAATATCTGTTTATACCGTCCCTTTTCAGGAATCGAATGCCCAGATGAGATACATGGCGCCCCAGGTGAAACCTGCGCCGAAAGCGGTCATGAGCACCTTGTCGCCCTTCTTGAGTTTATGCTTATACTCATCAAGGCAGAGAGGGATTGATGCGGCTGAGGTGTTGCCGTAATGCTGGATGTTGACAAGCACCTTCTCCTCGGAGATTTTAGTACGCCCTGCCACAGCCTCGATAATCCTGAGGTTGGCCTGATGAGGGACAAGCCAGTCGACATCCTCCACTGTGAGGTTATTGCGCTCCATGACGGAGAGGGTGGAGGTCAGCATATCGGTGACTGCGTTCTTATATACCTGTCTTCCCTCCTGATAGATGTAGTGCTCGCGTGCGGCCACGGTCTCAGCCGAAGCGGGCTTCACGGAGCCACCCGCCTTCATCAGAAGATGGGGAAGGCCGGAGCCGTCGACATGGAACTCACCGTCCATCACCCCTACATTCTCCTCGGTGGGCTCAACGAGCACAGCGGCGGCGGCATCTCCGAAAAGCGGACATGTGGCACGGTCCTGATAGTCGGTCATGCTCGACATCTTCTCCGCACACACCACAATTATCTTTTTCCCGAGTCCGGCCTGTATATAGGCGCGGGCTGCCTGAAGGGTGACGATAAATCCGGCGCACGCTGCCTGAATGTCGTAGGAGTAGGCATTCACCAGCCCCGTCTCATATTGTATCACGGATGCTGTGGAGGGGAAGCGGTAGTCAGGATTTGAAGTGGCGCAGATAAGGAGATCGATCTCTTCAGGGGCTGTGCCTGTGTCATTGAGAAGTTTCTCCACCGCCTTGATGCCCATGAAACTTGAGCCTTTGTTCTCATCCTTCAGGATCCTTCTCTCCTTGATACCCACACGTGTGGTGATCCACTCGTCGTTGGTGTCGACCATTTTGGAGAGCATATCATTGTCAAGGATATCGTCAGGAACGTAAGAGGCGATACCGCTGATTTTTGCGTTTAGCATAATTCCGTTTTTGGAGGTAACTATAGAAATATAGTCGGCTCCTGCGCCCGGACCGGGGCGAGGAGTCGGCTGATTGTGATAAGGGATTGTCTCGACCGGAATCAGATTGCTGCCTTATCGATTACGAGTTTACCGCGATAGTAACCGCATTCGCCGCAAACGTTGTGGTAAACATGCCATGCGCCGCAGTTCGGGCAGATGGCCAATGTCGGGATAAGGGCTTTGTCGTGTGTGCGGCGTTTTGCTGTACGGGTATGCGATTGTCTGCGTTTAGGATGTGCCATTTTAGTGTATCTTTATTTTGTTGTTTTGTTTGTTTCTTTTTCAGTCCTCGGAGTCGATGCCCGCGCTGATCTCGGAGTCTACCTCATCCATGGCATCGGCCACCTCATCATCTCCCGTGTCGCTGTGATGCTTGTGGAGCGCGGCCGCCATTGCGCGGTTGCATTTCCCAAGCGGATGGACATGGCGTAGAGGGATAGTCAGCACAATGGTGTCGTAGAGCATGTAGGCCACGTTGAGGAAAGAACTCGTCTCAGGTATGATGAGCAGGTCGTCTGTCTCATCATTGAAATCATCGCCATACTTCACGGTAAGATGATAGACGGTATCTACCTCATGATCAAGCGGATCAAGACAACGGTCGCAGGGCACCTGAAGCATACCCTTACAGGTGAACGTGCAGTCGTAGACATCGTTTTTCTTTACAAGATCAAGATGCACCTTCACATCGGCGGATATGACATCAGGATTCTCCATGTTCTTGAAGAATTCCGTACCACATTCAAACTCCTGCTCATGTCGTCCCTCCCCGAGAGACGCGAGCTGAACTTTATATTGCGAAAATTTTCCCACTGTTTTTTCGTATATGGTACCTCCGAGGGGAATCGAACCCCTATCTAAAGTTTAGGAAACTTCTATTCTAT
>CAMWMD010000015.1 GCA_947175265.1 uncultured Porphyromonadaceae bacterium
CTCACTTCTATCGGAAACGCTGCCTTTAGCGGTTGTAGCAACCTTACTTCCATTGTTTTGCCACAATCACTCACTTCTATCGGAAACGCTGCCTTTAGCGGTTGTAGCAACCTTACTTCCATTGATTTGCCACTATCACTTAATTCTATCGGAGAGTATGCCTTTAGCGGTTGTACCAGCCTTAATTCCATTGTTTTGCCGAATAACCTAGGGTCTGTTGCAGTTGGTATTTTTAGCGGTTGTACCAGCCTTAATTCCATTGTTTTACCCGAATCACTTACTTATATCAGAAACTATACCTTTTATGAGTGTTCCAGTCTTACTTCCATTGTTTTGCCTAATAACCTGAATTACATTGGAGAAAGTGCATTCGATGGATGCTCCAGTCTCACCTCCATTGATTTGCCCGAATCACTTACTTCTATCGGAGATTATGCCTTTAGCAGATGTTCTAGTCTTGCTTCCATTGTTTTACCAAATAAACTGACTTCTATTGGAGGCCTTGCCTTTAGTGAATGTACCGGTCTCACCTCCATTGTTTTGCCTCAATCACTTACTTCTATCGGAAAGCAAGCCTTTCAGAGATGTTCTAGCCTTGCTTCCATTGTTTTACCAAATAAACTGACTTCTATTGAAGGCTATGTCTTTAGTGAATGTACCGGTCTTACCTCCATTGTTTTACCTGAATCACTTACTTCTATCGGATACTATGCCTTTAATGAATGTACCGGTCTTACCTCCATTATTTTGCCTGAATCACTTACTTATATCGGATCATCTGCCTTTAGCAGTTGTACCAACCTTACTTCCATTGATTTGCCTCAATCACTCACTTCTATCGGAAACGCTGCCTTTAGCGGTTGTAGTACTCTTACCTCCATTGTTTTACCAAATAAACTGACTTCTATTGAAGGCTATGTCTTTAGTGAATGTACCGGTCTTACCTCCATTGTTTTACCTGAATCACTTACTTCTATCGGATACTATGCCTTTAATGAATGTACAGGTCTTACCTCCATTGTTTTACCTGAATCACTAATTGATATCGGAGGAAGTGCATTTAGTGGATGCACAGCTCTTAATTCTATTTATTATCCGGCTAAACAACCGATAAGTGGTGATTATAATATTTTTGATGATTCAGCCTATAACAATGCTACTCTATTTGTTAGGGAAGAGGCTATGGAGGAGATCTCAAAGATTAGCCCCTGGAGTAGATTTGCTAATATTAAGGTTGGTGAATTTTCAGGTATCAATGATATTATTTCAGACATCGATCCTACACTCCCACTAAAAATTTTCAATCTAAGCGGACAATATTTAGGTAGTAATATTGAGGAACTACAAACCGGAACATTCATTGTAAAACAGGGTAATAGAGTTAGAAAGATTATTGTGAAATAGATTATAAATTTCAAATCCATCTTTTGTGTTTCATATTTAGGAAGGATTAATAAATCTTTTTTAATTTTCAAAATACTGCAATTTTACTATACGGCTAAGCCTTATTAAAAGAAATCGGTAATCTTCATAAAAATTACCGATTTCTTTTAATAAGGCTTAATTTCAACCTTTTTGCACCTAAATACTATTTCAAGCAATTTGCTTCAAGCAATGATATAACCTACATCCGTGTTATACTCTCTCCTTTCCCTAATATTACAAATTACATACTTTCCAAGGTTTCGTAGACTCTTGATTTTCTGATAAAATTATGTTAACTTTGTAATTTAAATATCAATATTTACGCCGGAATTATTGCGCGTTAAATCAGGGGTTGTTGAAAATGGCAGGTTTTGATTTAAACAGACTCAGTGAGTACAGAGAACATAATCAACTTGAAGCTAAGAGAGCAAAAGGCGGTTTCCCGGGTTCTTTCTGGGAAACATATTCGGCTTTTGCAAATACCAACGGGGGAATAATTCTGCTTGGCGTAAAAGAAGAAAAAGACGGTAGACTTGTCCCGGAGGATGTAGATGTAGAGAAACTTCAGAAAGACTTCTGGAACATGGTCAATAACCGCCAGAAGATAAGCGCAAATATTGTCACTCACAGCATGGTCAACCCGGAAGATCTTGATGGAAAAAAGATTCTTGTGATTCGCGTTCCTCGTGCTGAACGAACTGCTCGTCCCGTTTATACCGGAATGGACCCCAAATCCGGTACTTTCCGCCGTAATCATGAGGGTGATTATCATTGCTCTCTTGATGAGATGGCTCTGATGTTCCGCGATGCTGCCTATGCGACTCAGGATTCAAAGGTGCTTGATAAAATGGACATGTCTGTGTTCTGTCTGGATACAGTAAGACGTTATCGCAACTTCTTCAGTTCCACCCATATCAACCATCTTTGGAATAATGAAGACAATGAGATGTTTCTGCGTAAAGTCGGAGCAATCGCAATAGGCGAGGATGGCAAATATCACCCTACGGCTGCCGGCTTGCTGATGTTTGGCTATGAATATGAGATAACACGCGAATTTCCTAACTATTTTCTTGATTACCAAGAGAACCGTTCGTTAGGATCAACACGTTGGACAGACCGCATCGTATCCACCTCCGGCGATTGGAGTGGCAATGTGTTCGACTTCGTGATCGAGGCCTTGGGACGAATGCAGCAGGGTCTTAAAGTCCCCTTTGTTCTTAAGGGCAACTTTCGTGTGGATGACACCCCTATTCATAAACTTCTTCGTGAAGCCATAACGAATGCCTGCGTCCATTCAGATTTCTATGGCCGTCAGGGATTGGTTATACAAAAGTCAGAAAACGGCTATCGTCTTTCAAATCCCGGCACAGTGCGCATATCTATCTCAGATGCGGTGGAAGGAGGGATCTCTGACCCTCGCAACGGTATCATGTTAAAGATATTCTCGTTGATAGAGTTTGGAGAACGGGCCGGAAGTGGGCTCAGTGGGATTTGCTCGCGGTGGGAGAAAGTATATCACACTCCTGTCTGTTTTGAGGAGACTCACAAAAACGGCGTAGACCGTACTGTTCTTACACTCTCTACTGGAGGTAACGACCAAGATGTGAAGGCTATGCTCGAACTCTATGGTGACATGGTTGATACAACTATCCCCCAAACCGTAAATAGAGATAATTATAGTATTAATGAAACTGTTAGTGAAACCCTAAATGAACCCCAAAAAGCGGTTCAAGAGGTTCATGAACCCCTAAGTGGACCCCAAAAAACGGTTCAAGAGATTCACGGACTCCAAAATGGACCCCAAAAAACGGTTCAAGAGGTTCATGACTACCTAAGTGGATCCCCAAATGCCCCCCTAAGATTATTGGATATAATCAGAAAGAATCCCAAAATCACAAAGGCGATTCTTGCAGATATGTTAGGGGTATCAGCTTCTACTCTCAAACGGTGGCTCAAAGCAAATAAGGTTGTCTGGATTGGTCATTCCAAGAATGGTCACTGGGAAATTCAGGATGCCGGGTAGCAAAAAAGGGAATGGCATCTTGCGATTTGCCATTCCCTTATATTTAATTTTATATTGTCGCTTTTAGAATGCGTTGAGGCAAAGACCTGTAATCCAAATCCACAACGGACAGAATCCGATGAAGAGTATCACTGAAAGTGTCAGTGATGATGTACCGGTGGCTACGTATGTATTATATTCGTCAGCGATGATGATACCTGAGAATGCCGGCGGCAATGCGGCAGCAACAACAAGCATCTTAAGGTTCAATGGATCCATCTTGAATACAAGACCGAGAATCAATACCACTGCCGGCATAAGGATCATCTTCATGATAGAACCGAGAATTGCCTGCCAGTTGATCTGAATCTTGATGGCTGAAAGTGTGATACCGGCTGAGAACACTGCCATTGAAGCGTTTGCCTTTGCTATAAGATCAAATGAAGGACTAAGCTCTTTTGGCCATGGAATTCCGACTACAACCCAAATCACTGCAAGGATTGGAGCCCATGCGACCGGCTGCTCAAGTGCATGGAGTACAGGTTTCCAGGCACTCTCCTTCTTTGTGCTTCCGGGATTCTGTTTCTCCAGAGAGGCATTCATCAATGAAAGACCCACCGGAATACCGATGGCGTTAACCACGATACCTACGATTGCAACAACAAGAGCCACAGCGGGAGATGTTCCGAATATAGGCTCCAGAACGGCAAAACCGAGGAAGCCGATTGTCGGCGAACCACTGATCAAGGCTGAAACGGCAGCATCTGCACCTGTATTCTTTTTAAAACAGTATTTGAAAACAAAATATACTGCCATGAAACATGCCATGATGCCCACGGCTGACACGATTGTCAGCTTAATATCTTTTACAAGGTCTTCACGCGAAGCCTGCACAATTGACACAAACAAAGCTGCCGGAAGGGCGAAGTCAAGCACGACCTTATTAAACTTCTTTGCGTCTTCGCCACTGAATGCCCCTTTCTTGCCCGAAATATAACCTGCAAGCATCACAACGATAATAGGGACAATGGCATATAATATGACGTGAGAAATATCCATTGTTTTTTATAAATTAAAAGGTGTCGTCCGAAGGTATCTGCTAAGCATTCCCTCAGACGACACCGGATAGTCAATAATATGAATTTCTATATCTTTTTACACCGTGTAATCTACAAGTGGTGTCGGATTCAGATATCCGATATGTCCTGATTCCTTACCTGCATCAGCAGCAAGCTGAACATCAATAAGTGCAGGTTTCTTACTTGCTATCGCTTCAGTCAGTACTTTCTGCAAATCGGCTACATTGTCGACCCTATAATTGGCAGCACCGAATGCTTCTCCAATCTTGTTATACTGAGCATTAATGTCAAGCGTAGTAGGAGCGGGTGCATCACCACCGGAAGGATTAACACCTATACCATTATAAATACCGCCGTTGTTGAAGACAACCACTGTTACAGGAAGGTTAAATCGGCAGATAGTGGCAAAGTCCATTCCTGAGAAACCGAATGCTGAATCACCTTCAATGGCAACTACGCTCTTTCCGGTTGCAACTGCGGCTCCAACGCAAGAACCCATGCCCATACCCATGATCGACCAACTTGCACAATCCACTCGATGACGTGGGAGATATTGGTCAATAGTGTCGCGGGTATCATCAAGAGTATTAGCACCCTCATTGACAAGGATTATATCCGGGTTTGCCTTAAGAATAGGTTTGATTGCTGAAAGCGCACTCCAATGGTTCATCGGCATTACCTTTGAGGCTTCTGCAAGACGAGCTTCAAATTTGGCATTCTTCTCCTTGGTCTCGGCCTGAAGTTTAGCAAGCCAAGCCGGATCCGCCGCCATCTTCTTTCCCTTCATAGCCTCAAGTATCATTGCCAGAGACTGACCCATATCGCCTACTACCGGAGCGGCAATCGGAACATTACGGTCAATTTCCTGTGGCTCAACTTCGAGCTGAATAAACTTACCGTCCGGATTCCATTTTCCTTTACCGAATGAGAGCATCCAGTTGATACGGGCACCAATCACCATCACAACGTCTGCTTCCTCCATAATGGTAGAACGGCAACTCAATGCGCTCAGTGGAGCATCGTCAGGCAAAAGACCTTTTGCCATCGACATTGAATAATAAGGGATGTTGTAGGTCTCTACCAACTCCTTGAGTTGATCCTCGACCTGTGCGTAGGAAGCTCCCTTACCGAGAAGGATAGCTGGCTTCTTGGCATTTGTAAGAAGCTCTACTGCGCGTTCTACAGATTCCTTATTGGGAGCGACCTCCGAATAGATGTCTACGGGAGAATAGAAAAGTTTCTCTGCCTCCTTGGCATCCATTATCTCACCGAGTGCCGGAGTGGTCATATCGATATATACGCCACCGGGACGACCTGTCACTGCTGCACGGTAAGCGCGTGCTACGGCTGAGGGGATATCCTTTGCGTATGAGCAACGGAAGGCGGCCTTCACGAGCGGACGGGCAGTGTTCAACTGGTCAAGCTGCTCGTATGTTCCCACGTTCATGTCTACCATTGTCGGGTCAGAAGCGCCTGAAATCTGAATCATAGGATAACAGTTGACAGTAGCGTTTGCTGTCGCTGTCAGACCATTCATAAAGCCAAGTGATGACACTGTAAGAAGTACACCGGGTTTCTTTGTGAGGAAGCCGTAAGTAGCCGCTGCCATACCGGCCTGCTGCTCAAAACGGAATCCATAGAAGTTCATCCCCACTTTCTGCATTGCGTAGGCAGCCTCCGTGACCGGGATACCTACAAGACCGAACACATCATTCAGTCCGAGCCGACGGAGAGATTCCGCCAATATATACATACCGGTCACCTGTTCCGGGAATTTCGGAGCATCAGTTGCGGCAGTTGTTGTTTTATTTTCCATAATTTGTAAGAAATCTAATTTTTAATTTAGTTGCAATTGCTTCTCTGGAAGAGTCCGGACAGAAGCAATTACAATCTTTAGTTTACCATTCTCAAATTTAAATTTCTTACATCTGACCGTCTGCAAGAGGTTCTGTTGTTCCATTCTTAGCAAATGAAGCAATCTGATCATCAGTATAACCGAGTGATTTAAGAATTTCCTCATTATTTCCGCCAAGCTTAGGAGCAGGACCGTATGTAGGCTGGTAATTTGACATTGTGAAAGGACAACCTACAGTAACGAATTCACCGATTTCACCACCCTGATTGATTCTTACGAGTGTGTTACCGTCATAGTTGCTTTCGTCTGTCATGATCTCCTTAGTAGAAAGAACCGGACCTACAGGCACACCTGCCTTGCCAAGAATTTCAGTAACCTCGAATTTGGTCTTATCGGCAGTCCATTCACCGATTCTCTTATATATTTCCTGTTTGTGGCGGTCACGCGCATCTGCGGTATTGAAATCAGGATTTGTCAACCAATCAGTAAAGCCTGTAGCCTTGCAGAAGAGTTCAAAATCTTTAGCGCCACGCTGAAGAATTACGTATACATAGTTGTTGGCGTCAACCTCTGAATCATACTGTCCCGCAGGCTTACATTTGTATGTCCATCCGAGCACGCCACCTCCCTCGATATTTCCGGCACGTGGTACACAGTCGCCAAACTGACCGTTAGGATACTGTGGGAACTGGGTCAGATAGCCAATCTTGTCAAGTGTAAGCTGGTCGCGTGTCTTGATACGGCAAAGGTTAAGACATGCATTGTGCATTGACTGATATACGTAGCATCCTTCTCCTGTGCGCTCACGCTGCTGAAGGGCGGCGAGAAGACCGATAAGAAGGTGCATACCTGTGTTGGAGTCACCAAGGGCTGCGCCACTCTGTGTCGGGATATTGTATTCTCCGTCAAACCAGCCTGTTGTGGAGGCCGCAGCGGCTGTCACCTGTGCGATAGGCTCGTAAGCCTTAAGGTCTTTATATTTTGAGGAAAGGGGGAAACCCTTGATGGTTCCGTAGATACATTTAGGATTCAATTCATGCACCACTTCCCAGGAGAAACCGAGTTTATCCATTGCTCCCGGATGAAGATTCTCTACGAAGATATCTGCCTCTTTGATAAGTTTGGTGAGGATCTCCTTTCCGTCAGGTGTCTTGGCATCAAGTGTGAGCGACTTCTTGTCGGAGTTCAACTGTAGGAAGTAATATGAAGGCAATTTCGGATTAAACTGAAGTTCATCACGAGTTGCATCGCCCACACCCGGACGTTCAATCTTTATCACGTCTGCTCCAAGCCATGCGAGCATCTGTGTACATGAGGGACCTGATTGGACTTCTGTGAAGTCTACGACTTTGATACCGCTAAGCGGTGCTGTGTTATTCATAATAATAATTGTTTATAGATTCGTGTTTTTTATAGTTTATCGCAGAAATCTTTGTTCATCACTGGCTCATCCGCGATTCATAAAATAAACAACCAAAACGAATAGAAAGTTGCTTTTTTAAGAAAATTTTTATTAAAAAAAGCGCAAGTCTGAAACCTTGCGCCTAAAACCTAAAGCCTTGAGCCTCGAGCCTCAAACTTACTCCACAATCCCCGAAACGGCAGAACTGCCGCGGTCGATTCTATCCTCCTTTACCTTCTTGCCATATTTGAACGTATAGGTGGCCTTGATCCAGAATTTCCTCCTATAAGCTGGGCCATAATAATTTGTCTCTGACTGATAATTGGAAAATTCCATACACGAGTACCCTTTTTTATAGTCTGACCGGAACACATTCCTCGCTGAGGCCTCTATTTTCCAACTCCTTATATTGAAACCAAACGACAAGGTATAGTAACTTGGACGCACATAGAGCCTTTCACTTTGTGAACTGCTTCTCTGACTCAATTCGTAGGCCGCTCGCGCATAAAAATTACCGAAATAATACGTCCCTGACAAACTCCCGTTAATGGCAGTCGTGCTGAAAGGATTCCTCCCTCCTTTCCTGTAAGAAGTAACAGTAGCCGTAAGATGGAGATTAAGGGCATTGTCCAACAGACGCGATACCGCCGAGACTCCCTCCGATATGATCTGGAAATAACCATCCTTAATATATGTGCGCAACATCATCTCCCTACCGTCAATCTCCGTAGGCATATAGAGAAATTCCATAGGTTTAGTATGTCGCTGATATGAACCATATGCCCCCAGGCTAAGCCAAGTGATGGGAAAATATGTGTAGTCGATACTCGCTGAGTTATAAAGCCAACACTTCAAGGATGGATCTCCTTTCACGGCATTGAGATTGTTTTGAACCACAATATTCGGACTTCTGTTGGAAACCCCTATGGTCCAGTTGCTCATCTCTGAGTCAAAACTCAACTGATGCCTCTTGTTGAAATTATAACTTCCCGAAATATAATACCCCGGAAGCCCTTGCCTATATCTCGTGCCATCGAAAAGTGTCCATTGATAATAGAATTTCACCGTTGGCTGAATACGCAATTTCCCGAAATTAAAACTACCTGCAAGGCGCCCTCCTGCCGACTTATCATTATCGTGCACCTCGGCGGGATTGTCGCCGACATAACTCAAGCGGTCGTCTTGGAGTTCTCCGTTCAGACTTAACGTGACAGAGTGTTTCCCAAACTCCTTGGAAATGCTCACTCCCATAAAACCGTTCCAAACCTTCTCATTGACATCCCTCAATATCTCCGTGCCATCCTCCTTAAAATAGGTATTTCTGTAATTACGTGAGAAAATCAGCGATGTGTTGACGATAAGGGTGAATTTGGAGGGTAGCGAAATTGTGTAATTCCCCCTCCATGAAGGTACCAGAGAATTGGATTTCATATTTTGAAAAGATTCTCCATCCGGATATATTGCCGGTTGATAGATGTTCATCCCTACCTTACGGACTGTGGGAGAATAATCATTCCTTATCGCCAATTGGTTTGAAACCGTGGTTTTATCTCCTGTATATTTTATCCTGCCGGAGAGATATGCTTCATCTGACTCCATGAATGAATCAATGCATTTGTCTGTTTTCTTCAAGTCATAACTTCCGAAATCGTATGTCTCATCCGATTCTTTGCATTCCTTGTCTGAATCAAAATGGTCGAATCCCGTATAGATATCGTAGGCCATCTTCCCTTTAGTGTACTTTGCACTCAGGCTATAGTAGCCATAATTGAAATCAAGACACTGATTTATTGCCGGCTTCACATAACCTCCATACTCATATTTTGCCATAATGAAATTCACGGCATGAGAGACTCCTTCGAATCTCGGATCCGAAGGATAATCCAAAACCTCCACCTTTTTAACATCCTCCGGCAACAGACCTTGAATTTCCGTCGCGCCGGCTCTCTCATAATCTATGAATACCGCTACACCGTCTCCCGACAATGTGCTGATTGAACTCCCGTCCATACTGACGATCAGCGACGGTATCCCCATAAAGCGGAGCAAGGATAATCCGTCCTGAGCAGCCTTCTTATCCCGCTGGGTCGGCAGATACACCGTGCGGTCGGTAATGGCATACCTTGAATCCGCGGTCTTGGTCATTTCGCCGAGTTTCATTGTCTGCCTGCGCAGCCTGACCTTTCCCATATCCTTGGGTGCAGACTTCAGATAGAGTGTGTGATAACCCACGCTTGAGAATCTCACCTGCACATTTTTCCTGTCGCATGGAATGGAGAAATAGCCGTTTTCATCAGTTATGCCGTATGTTATTGTTGTCGTATCCTTTGGATTCTGGAGCAGCACCGTCGCGTAACTGACAGGCTCCCCTGTAAGGTCATCTACCGTCCTACCACCATATTTATATTTTCCTTTCTGGCGTGCCTCTATATAGATTTCATCCCCCTCAACGGTGATTGAAACGGGATTCATAGCGACCAACGAACGGAGTGCCTGCATCGCATCGTCACTCTTCGGCGACTCCTTCACTTTATAATCCTCAAGTTCATCATAAATGAAACTTATCTTCAATCCCGGATTTTTCTTACAGAAATCAGCCAACGCTTCCCCAAGAGGCCTCCCGACATAATTCTCGGAATTAGACCCATAGATTGAAGGAGTAAACATTATCAAGAGGAAAAGCAGCAATATCAAATTCCTTTTCATGATCTACCATTATTCGTTAAGTCAGTATGAAATCCTCACCGGACAACTACAGTATCTTTGGCAAGAAAAACATTGATTTTCTCAAAATTGTTGAGTCGTTTCACGACTTCCTCCTCACCGTTTTTAGTTTCCCATCTGAAAAAAAGACGTATCCCCATAGATTCCGGATTCTCAACCTTCAATTGCATACCGTAAAATGAGGTTATCTGACCAAGAATATCCCCAAGAGACTCATTCTCAAACAATATGATAGTATCAGAAGGTAACCGGGGATATAGGTCTCCCCGCAAAGCGGTGTCCTTTTGCAATACCATGGCGCGTCCGGCCGGCTCCACCTTGACAGCGTCTGATTCCTGCGCCTCCGGTCTGCTCTTCATAACCATTCCCAAGGCCACAGCCCCCAATGCAATCCCTGAGGCCATTGCTGCGGCCACATATTTTCCTGGCTTCCACCGGGAGGGGAAACCCTTGCGTCTCCTTCCTCCGAAATTCCCTTTTCCTGAGAATCTCCTCCACTCCTCATCTACTTTCTCTGCCGGGAGTTTCATCTCCGGCTGTAACGACGTCTCCGCCATACACAGCGTGTTATAAATCTCCCTTATCTCATCATCTTCAAGTATGGCGGAGATCTCGCATTCCGAATATCTTTCCGGATGCTCCATCAAATCTAATGCCCTATCAAATTTTTCCATCTTCAATTCTCCAAGCGTTTTATATTTTTTCTCAAATAGTCTATTCCGGTTCTCAAATGTCTGTACACTGCCACTTTGCTTATGCCCAGTCTGTCAGCGATAGTTTGATAAGACAATCCCTCCTCATATCGCAGGGTCATGATTCTTGAACTCTGTTCCGGAAGTTCATAGACGATCATCTTGTGTATTGCCGCAAGCATCTCTTCGAAATCTTCATCTTCCGTCAATTCTCCGTAACCTTCGATCACCAGCCGGCGCCCAATGCTTTCCTTTCTCGGCATCCTCCTTATGAGGTTGATACATTGATTCCTGACACATCTGATTAGAAATCCTTTACCGTATTCTTCATGCGCTCCTGTATGGAGAATATTGGAAAAGACCTCATGCACCACATCATGAGCCTCCTCCTCATCCTTGAGCATGGTATAAGCCAAAGAATAAAGGTGGGAATAGTGTTCCTTGAACAGACGTTCTATCATTCCTTTCGTTGTCATATTTTAAAAGACACAAAAAAGAGTAAAAAACTAACTGAATTTCATAAAAAATTTCCGCCGGAGATTCATTTAAGGTTCCATCCCCTAAATTTTGAGGATAGAGACTTAACCGCAAATGAAGTCACACTTTTGTAGAATAAGCCTCCTATTCAAATTCCAATTCCTTTCTTTGCCATTCAATTTCATAAAATCTTTCTTAAAAATTTTCCAAATATCCCCTGATTTACCCCCAAAATTGAGTTTTTTACATTTTTTTATTTTTTGGAACGGAACGATTTTAACAGAATTTCACAGTTTTATTCATTGAAAATCATTAATAAGATATTATCAATTAGTTTATTATAATTTCATCCATATCCTACAATACGTTCCACCCCCGGAACGCTCCCGGAATTAGCTTCCTCCCGGGAAATATTTTGAATGAAAGAGCCGCGACCTTTTCATCTTTTGTGCCTAATTCTCCTCTTTTTTTATTAACTTTGCATTATTATGCCAAACGAACAAGTCAAATACAGACAGTCTGCAAAAAACCGTACCGATGAACCGCGTCAATTCTCGGTCATGCTTCATAACGACGACTTCACCACAATGGAATTCGTGGTGGAGTTGCTTATGAAAATTTTCTATAAATCTCTCCCGGAAGCAGAAACGATAATGCTGGCCGTACACCATAAGGGATATGCAACTGTAGGACGATACAGCTACGACATCGCCTGCACCAAAGCGGCCCGTGCCACTGAAATGGCCCGGGCGGCAAGTTTCCCGCTACGCCTTACCGTCGAACCTGCCTAATTCCTCATCTGCATGGAACCTATCAACTATAACTATTCCCGAGAGGTAGACAACCTTCTCACCGATATGGAGGATCTCGCGGAAGAACTCCGCCATGAATACCTCACTCCGGAACACGCTATAAAGGTGCTGCTCCCGCGTCAGCACTTCCGCGCCGCCTTCTCTGAAGCCGGCGGAAATCCTCATGAACTGGAGACTGAAATCGACGCTTACATCTCGTCGCTCGAACGTGTGCCGGAAAACGTGAGTTTCACACTGCGTTATTCCTCACAGTTCGCTCAAGTGCTTGACGCAGCCTTTGAGACCGTGGTATGCTCATCCCAGACTGAGATAAAGATGCCCCACATTCTCAAAGCCATCCTCAGCCTTCCCGATTCAACAGCCGCTTGGCTGCTCAAAAAGGGAGTATCCGGAGATGAGGGGGGATTCATAAGTGCCGTGGTGATGCACTATTCCAACGACCGTAAGATCTCTGAGATAATCTGGGATGACCTCGGCGAGGAAAATGACCTCCCCGACAACGACGGCGAGCAATGGAAACGACTCGTTACCTGCCTAAACGATAACCTTGAAGGTCGCAATCCACTTATAGGAAGGGACCGAGAATTGGCGAGGACTATACAGGTGCTGTGCAGAAAAGACAAAAACAACCCGCTTCACATCGGCGAACCGGGAGTCGGGAAAACAGCTCTTGTCTACGGACTCGCCCGTATGATTAATGAGGAGAAAGTACCGGAAAGATTGAAAGGTGCCCGAATTTACGGCCTTGACCTCGGAACTCTCCTCGCAGGGACACAGTTCAGGGGGGACTTTGAGAAACGCCTCAAACTGATAATGGACGGTCTCACCCGGGAAGGGAACGTTATCCTCTACATCGATGAGATACACAGCCTCGTGGGTGCCGGTGCTACAGGTGAAAGCTCAATGGATGCCTCCAATTTCCTCAAGCCATATCTTGAAAGCGGGACTATCAGGTTCATCGGCTCCACCACTTACGACGAATATAAAAGGCATTTCGCAAAAAGCAAAGGTCTCGTGCGCCGTTTCAGCCACATCGACATACCGGAGCCCTCTCAGGAAGAGACTATAAACATATTGAATCAGTTGAAGGGGAATTATGAGAAGTATCATGGCGTAACCTATCAGCCGGAGGCAATTGAATTTGCCGTCAAGGGGAGCATGCGCCATATCTCCGACCGCTTCCTCCCCGACAAGGCAATCGACCTCATTGACGAGGCCGGGGCATTCCGCCAAGCCAATCCTGACCCGGAGAGGGGGAATACGGTAGATGCCGCCCTCGTAGCCGACATACTCGCGAAGATATGCAAGGTAGATGCCCTCTCTGTCACTGAAGATACCACCTCGCGCCTCGAGTCCCTTCAGGAAAGGATACATGCAAGGATTTACGGCCAGGATGATGCCGTAAAGAGTGTCACGGAGGCTGTGCAGTTGGCTAAGGCCGGACTTACGGATGACGACAAACCCCTCGCCTCGTTGCTCTTCGTGGGCCCGACCGGTGTCGGCAAAACGGAGGTGGCGAAGGTTCTTGCTGATGAATTGGGTATAGGGTTGATCAGATTCGACATGAGCGAATACACCGAAAAACATACAGTTGCCAAACTGATAGGTTCCCCAGCCGGATATGTGGGTTATGAGGATGGCGGACTCCTGACTGATGCCATACGCAAGACTCCCGACTGCGTGCTGCTTCTTGATGAGATAGAGAAGGCTCATCCTGACATTTACAATATCCTGTTGCAGGTGATGGATTATGCCCGACTGACCGACAACAAGGGTAACAAGGCTGATTTCCGGAATGTGGTGCTCATCATGACCTCAAACGCAGGCGCCCAGTACGCATCGCAGGCCAACGTCGGATTCGCAAGCAACGTCTCCGCCGGTGCCGCTATGCTCTCGCAGGTGAAGAAGACCTTTAAACCGGAATTCATCAACCGCCTCTCCTCGATTGTGGTGTTCAACGACATGGACCGCCGGATGGCTTCCCTTATCCTCGATAAGAAACTGCGTATGCTCGAATCTCGCCTGAAAGAGAAAAACGTTGACCTTATCCTTTCCGAGGAAGCACGTGAGCACCTCCTTTCCACAGGTTTCTCCCGTGAATACGGAGCCCGTGAGATCGACCGCAAGATAAACACTTCCCTCAAGCCTATCCTGATGCGTGAGATCCTTTTCGGCACTCTCAAGGAGGGTGGCACCGCAAAGATTGCACTTGAAAACGGCTGCCTGAAAGTGATAAAGGATTAAACTGATAAGAGAAGAGATGGTTTTCGAATTATTTGATGACTCACTCGAGTTTCCCGATCCCCGCCACGGTGAGCCTGACGGTCTTTTCGCTATTGGGGGAGAGCTATCCGCGGAACGACTGCTGATGGCTTATTCAATGGGCGCGTTCCCGTGGTTTTCATTCCGCGATACTGAACAGCCCTTTTGGTATTGCCCGATGGAAAGATTTGTGATTTTCCCCGAGGAGATACATATCTCACACTCCTCACGCAACCTCCTCAACAAAGGGGTATACCGCTGCACAATCAACCGTGCGTTTGACCGTGTGATAGAGGGGTGCGCAGAGAAACGCATCGACCTTGAAGGGGCTTGGCTTGGCGAGAAGATGATGGCAGCATACAAGAGGCTGCATAATCTCGGATTCGCAATAAGCGTGGAGGTCTGGAACGGCGATTCCCTTGCCGGTGGCCTTTACGGAGTCAGTATAGGAAGCGCGTTCTTCGGCGAGAGCATGTTCTCAAGGGAACCGGGCGCGAGTAAAATCGCTCTGATTCATCTCGCACGCACTATGGAAAGGAACGGAGGCTCGCTCATCGATTGTCAGTTTGAGACTCCTCATCTGAAGACGATGGGTGGACGTTTCATTGATTATGACGACTACCTGAGAATCATCAGGAAGCCGACTTGGCTCAAAGATAAAATTGTATAGACAAAAAATTAATACAACAAGACCAATCCCCTGAATATGGATATTGAAAAGATAGTCGCCGGTATAAGCACAGTCCTTACGGACTATGTCATGGTTTTCACTCTTCTGACAGCCGCCATCATCTTCACAATCGCCACACGGGGGGTGCAGTTCAGGATGATTCCTGAGATGTGTCGCCTGTTGGTCAACTCCGGCAAGAAAAGCGAACCGGTGAGCAAAGACCGGGAGCACCATTCATCCGTGACCTCCTTTCAGGCGTTCGCCATATCGATAGCCTCGCGTGTAGGCACCGGGAATCTCGCCGGGGTTGCCACTGCAATAGCCATAGGGGGGCCGGGTGCCGTCTTCTGGATGTGGATTATCGCCCTCCTGGGTGCGGCCAGTGCCTTTGTAGAATCCACCCTCGCCCAACTTTTCAAAGTGAAAGGGCAAAACGCATTCATGGGCGGCCCGGCATATTACATAATGAAAGGCACGGGGCAGAGATGGTGGGCCGTGCTGTTCGCAATACTGATAACGCTGACCTTCGGCTTCGCATTCAATACGGTGCAGTCAAACACCATAGCCTCCGCCTACGAGTCATGCTTCTCTTTCCCGAAAGAGTGGATGTCTGTCATTCTTACCGTAATGACCTTCCTCATCATCTTCGGAGGGATTAAAAGCATATCCCGTTTCAGCGAGATTGTCGTGCCTGTCATGGCGATTGCCTATATCCTGCTGGCTTTGGTGATTGTCGTCATGAACATCGGAAAGATTCCCCACATATTCTCCATGATTGTGGAAAATGCCTTCGGCATCGCCCAGGGTGCGGGAGGAACTATAGGAGCCGCTATGACAATGGGCATAAAACGCGGTCTCTTCAGCAATGAGGCCGGCGAAGGCTCTACACCTAATGCCGCCGCGACCGCCTCGGTGTCGCATCCTGTGAAACAGGGGCTCATACAGGCTCTCGGTGTCTATACCGACACCATACTGATATGCTCCGCGACGGCTTTCATCATCCTATGCAGCGGTATGTTCCTGGAGGGGCACGACGGCATCGTCCTGACCCAAAAGGCCATTGACACCGAACTCGGCAACCGACACAACTTCGGCTCGATATTCGTCAGCATAGCGATATTTTTCTTCGCCTTCACAAGCATAGTAGCCAACTATTATTACGGTGAGACAAACATACGCTTCATTAAAGACGACAACAGGATAATCAATATCTACCGCCTCATCGTGGGCGCAATGGTCTATCTCGGCGGTGTCTGCTCCCTCGATCTCGTCTGGGGATTCGCCGACATCACAATGGCCATGATGACTCTCTGTAACCTCGCGGCAATACTTTTCCTCGGCCGTTATGCCATAATCCTCATGAAGGATTATTCAAGACAGAAAAAGGAGGGGAAGGACCCTGTCTACCACTCCTCGACCATACCTCAGATAGCACAGGAGACAGAATGTTGGGAATAGGTCTATAATCCTGCATTTGACGCACCAAATCTCGCTCCGGAACACACGGGATAAAGATTTTTTTTGTAACTTTGCAATTGGCTACCTAAATGGCCTAACATTGATTTTCCCGATATGACCGACAATAAAGACCTCTTTCAATTTGATGATTTTTCCGGTGTAAACCGGTCTGACTCCATTCCTGACACCCCCGATGCCTCTTCCGATTCAGAAATGACGGAAGTCGAGGCCGAAAGAATTGTGCCGGAATCAATCAGCCCCGGTTCATACGACGATAATGCTATCCAGCATCTCGACTGGAACGAGCACATCCGCCGCCGCCCCGGTATGTACATAGGGAAACTCGGCGACGGATCTCATGCTGAAGATGGTATATACGTGTTGATAAAGGAGGTGGTCGACAATTCCATTGACGAGTTCAACATGGGTGCCGGTAAGCGCATCGACATCACCATTTCCGAGGAGGAGGGGGAAGTCACAATCCGTGATTACGGACGTGGCATACCTCTCGGAAAGGTGCGGGAAGTCGCTTCGGAAATCAATACCGGCGGCAAGTTTGACGACAAGAACTTCAAAAAATCTGTCGGCCTGAATGGTGTCGGCCTGAAGGCCGTCAATGCCCTCTCCACCTCCTGCACGGTATCAAGCGTGAGGGATGGACAGAAGGTGACGGTGGAATTCAATCAGGGAAACCTCGTGAGCCAATCGGAACCTCTCCCCTCAAAAGAACCCAATGGCACGATGGTGAGATTCAAACCCGACAATGCCCTCTTCCGCGATTTCCGTTTCAACATGGAGTTTGTGGAGACTATGGTCAACAATTACACCTATCTCAACGTCGGGCTCCAGATTTTCTTCAACGGAAAGAAATATCATTCCCGCCACGGTCTCCTTGACCTTCTGAAAGAGAACATGACCGCCGAGCCCCTCTACCCTATCATCCATCTTCAGGGGGAGGATATTGAGGTGGTGCTGACGCATACTGACCAGTATGGTGAGGAATACTACTCTTTCGTCAACGGACAGCACACCACCCAGGGAGGAACTCACCTCTCGGCATTCCGTGAGCACGTGAGCCGCACAATAAAAGAATTCTCCGGGAAAGGTTATGAGTTTTCCGACATCCGCAACGGTATGGTCGGCGCTGTGAGCGTCAGGATACAGGAGCCGATGTTTGAAAGCCAGACTAAGACGAAACTCGGAAGCAAGGAGATAGCCCCGGATTCTCCCGTCACCGTCAATAAATTCGTGGGGGATTTCATTAAGAAGGCTCTCGACGACTATCTGCACAAGAATCCCGACGTGGCTGAGACAATGCTCAAAAAGATTGCCCGGAGCGAGAAGGAGCGGAAATCAATGGCCGGGGTGGCTAAACTCGCACGTGAGAAGGCTAAGAAAGTAAGCCTCCACAACAGGAAACTCCGTGATTGCCGCATACACTACAACGATACTCTCAAACAGAATTCCAAGACGGAAGACCGGCGCGACGAATCCTCCATTTTCATCACCGAGGGTGACTCCGCTTCGGGGACAATCACGAAAGTGCGCAATGCGGAGACACAGGCCGTATTCTCCCTCCGGGGAAAGCCTCTCAACTCTTACGGCATGACACAGGAGGTGGTCTACAAGAATGATGAATTCAACCTCCTTCAGGCAGCGCTCAACATCGAGGACGGCATCGAAGGGTTGCGCTATAACAAAGTCATCATCGCCACCGATGCCGACGTCGACGGTATGCACATCCGCCTGCTGGTGATCACCTTCTTCCTAATGTTCTTCCCCGACCTTGTAAAGAAAGGACACGTCTACATTCTTCAGACCCCTCTTTTCCGCGTACGTGACAAAAACGCAACAAGACGAAACAAGTCAAAGAGGAGGAAAAAGAAAAACGCTGAAGAGAATGCCGAGCGTGATACATATTACTGCTACACCGATGAGGAGAGGGAGGCGGCTATAGCAAAATTCGGCAACAATGCGGAAATCACCCGATTCAAAGGTCTCGGAGAAATCAACGATGTGGAGTTCGCCGAATTCATAGGCCCTGAGATGAGGCTCGACCCGGTCCAACTCAAACGTGAGGATACCGTAGACAAACTCCTTGAGTTCTACATGGGTAAAAACACTATGGAGCGTCAGAACTTCATAATCGACAATCTCGTGCTGGAGGACGATTCCGAGATATGAGCCAACGAAAAGCCCTTTTCGCCGGAAGTTTTGACCCCTTCACAGTGGGCCACGCCTCTATAGTAAAGAGAGCCCTGACACTTTTTGACAATGTGGTGATCGGCATAGGATACAACGAGCACAAGCCGGGGGAATGGAGCGTAGCGACACGTAAAGAGGCTATCTCGGCATACTGGGTCGGAACTCCTGAAGTCACTGTGGAGACCTTCACAGGGCTGACCGTGGATTTCGCAAGAAAGATAGGTGCCGATGCGCTCTTGCGCGGGGTCAGGAGCACTCTCGATTTCGAATACGAGCGTAATCTCGCCGATACGAACCGCGCACTCGCCGGCATTGAGACCGTTTTACTCTACTCTCTCCCACAACTCTCATTCATCTCCAGTTCGATGGTGAGGGAACTAATTCACAACGGGATAGACCCGGCTGAATATATCGCCGGAGATTTCCCCATCAACTTTAGAAAATGAAGAAAAACCTTATATTCCTTGGAGCCCTCGCGCTCTTCGCTCTCTCCGGCATAACACATGCCCAGAATTACCTCAACCAGAATCAGAAACTGAGAATGGCGGAAGCTGCCATAGCGCAGTTTTATGTCGACACTGTCAACGAGACAAAACTGGTGGAGGATGCAATACGCGGCATGCTGGAAGGGCTTGACCCGCACTCACAGTACACCAACGCCGAAGAGACAAAGGAACTCAACGAGCCGCTGACAGGTAATTTCAGCGGAATCGGTATCACATTCAACATGAATCAGGACACTCTCTACGTTATCCAGACTGTCTCCGGTGGTCCCTCTGAAAGGGTTGGCATCCTCGCGGGTGACCGCATCATTTCTGTAAACGACACCACCATTGCCGGAGTTGGGATGAAGAACACCCAGATCATGAAGAAACTCCGTGGTCCGAAAGGCACGGATGTCAATGTCAAGGTGCTAAGGCAACAGAGCGGCGCGAAAGATACAATCGACTTCACAATCACCCGCGCCGACATACCTATCTACAGTGTCGACGCCTCCTATATGGTGGATCCACACACCGGGTATATCAGAATCAACAGATTTTCGGCTGAGACCGCCAATGAGGTTCATCAGGCGCTTTCGTCACTCAAGAAAGAGGGTATGAAAAACCTTATCCTTGACCTTGTGGACAATGGAGGGGGCTACCTCAACGCGGCCGTCGACATTCTTGGAGAGTTCCTTCCCGCAGGCACCCTTGCCGTCTACACCGAAGGCACCAACTCCACCCGCCAGAACCACAACACCACTCCCGCCGGTTTGAAACCTCTCTTTGACAAAGGGCGACTGGTGGTGATGGCAAACCAGTATTCCGCCTCCGCCTCTGAAATCACTTCCGGAGCAATCCAGGATTGGGACCGCGGTCTTATCGTAGGACGCCGTACATTCGGAAAGGGTCTCGTGCAACGCCCTATCCAATTCCCCGACGGCTCTATGATGCGTCTGACAATCGCCCACTACTACACTCCTACCGGACGCGACATCCAGAAGCCTTATCAGAAGGGTAACCAGCAGGCTTATCAGGAAGATATTATCGACCGGTTCAATCATGGCGAACTCATGCATGCCGACTCGATAAAGTATATCGATTCCCTGAAGGTAGAGACCCTGAGGCTGAAACGCCCAATTTATGGCGGCGGCGGTATCTACCCGGATAAATTCGTTCCCCTCGACACCACGGAGTTTACAAAATATTACCGTAATGTAGTGGCTAAAGGAGTGATAAACCGTTTCGTGATAAACTACGTCGACGAGAACAGAAAGAATATACTTTCACGATTCCCCGATGACAATGCATACGTAAAGGGATTCGAAGTGTCGCAGGATATGCTCGATTCGATGTACGCTCTCGCCGGGAAGGAGGGTGTGGAACCGAATCCGGAGGAAGCAAAGGCCAGCGCACCCCTCTTCTCCATGATAGTAAAAGCACTCATAGGGCGCGATGTCTACGACAACGCCACCTATTTCAAGGTGTATAACCTCCACGACCCCATATTCAAGGAAGCCCTCCGGCTCATCAATTCCCCGGAATATGAGAGTCTGCTTAGAAAAATTTGATTACTAATTCCACTTCCAATGAACCCGCCAAAACGATTTTCCACCATTCTCTTCCTCGCCATATCGGCATTGGCCCTTCCACTCGCCTCCTCCTACGGCCAGTCTGCCTTACGAAATGTAAAATCCGCAAGGACACTTGCCTTTGAAGAATCGGCTGACTCTATAGCGAGGGCCGACAGCCTTGCCGCTGCAAGAGCGGAGGCTTTGCGTGTCAGGGATGTGGATGAAATCATGAAGTCGCTCCCTGAATCCGACCTTCGGACAACCCCGGTCAACAAGGTCTTCGGGCCTTGGGTGTTCTTGGGCTACCGTAATCTTGCCCGCAAAGGTATGGATATATCTCTCCCCGCCTCACTCGCCAACACAAGCGTGATATGCGGTGACTCCGTGCCGGTTGAAAATACCGGCATCGAGGGCATCATTGCGACCGACGAATTGGCCGAGAGGAATGATTCCTCCCTAATAATCCGCGAATCCGCCTTTGAGTCAGAGACGCCCACGGTCGCCTCAATAGCATCCCCGGGTCTTCTTATCACAGGAAAGTCCATAACCCCCAAATGGTTGAAGGATGCCCTTAACGCTTACCGCATACAGGAGGATTTCATGTACTCTACCATGGTGACCGACCCTGCTACGATCGACTATTCGTATTGGGATCTGCCCGTGCCGCCGCGTCTCCTTGAGGATGACGTGACTTTTGCCGGATATATGAGGCGACTCAATCTCCCGGAAGTCGATGTGGATAAGGCGGTGCTTCCGGAAGAGAATCTCAGGAGGATACATTGGCTCCACACGGTGGGCGCGTCGCTCCATTTCTCTCAGGCATACGTGTCGTCTAACTGGTATCAGGGCGGCAACAACCATCTCGCGCTCCTCTTCAACTTCAACTGGAATGTGCAACTCAATCAGGTGTATCACCCCAATCTTCTTTTCCAGAGCAATCTCCAGTATAAACTCGGCCTCAACTCCACTCCTCAGGACGAGGTACACAGATATTCCATTTCCGAAGACCTTCTGCAATACAACCTCAACTCCGGCGTGAAGGCCTTCAAGAAATGGTTCTACTCTCTAAATGCGGTGTTCAAGACTCAGATATTGAAGAATTATGAGAAGAATTCCAACGTCCGCACCGCCTCGTTCCTTTCTCCCGGCGACCTCAACATTGGTCTCGGTATGGCTTATTCTCATCAGAACAAGACCAAGACCCTGCAACTGACAGCCACCATCTCCCCCCTCTCCTACAATCTGAAGACCTGCATCACCGACAAGATAGACCACTCTCTCTACAATATCGACGCTGACAGGAAGAGCCGCAGCGAATTCGGTAGCAACGGGGAGTTCAACATGCTCTGGATGATAACCCCCAATATCTCATATAAGACAAGGGTCTTCCTCTTCACGGATTACTCCTATTTCCTGTCTGACTGGGAGAATACGATGAATTTTGAGATCAATCGTTTCCTCTCAACCCAGATATACGCTCACCTGCGCTACGACACATCTACGGAATCTCTCACGAAATGGAAGCATCTCCAACTCAGGGAGGTGCTCAGTTTCGGCCTGACCTATACCTTCAGCACAAAACCATAGGACGGATGATATTCGACTCCTTTCCCCATATCAAGGCAACCGGGAAGCGATGGAAGGCTCTCCTCGCTACGGCTGCCTTGACTTTTATTCTCCCGGCATCCGTCTTTCCACGTGAGGATGAAAGGCCCGTATGCGACATAGAGGCCGCACGCGAAGTCTGCGACACCCTTCCTCTCGACAATATCGAGGGGATATGGCTCTATCCCGACGATAGGGTCACCGTGTTCATACGCCGTCTTCCCGACGCATCCTTTCCCGAGATGCCCGCATACATCATAACGGCGATAGAATCTTCCGACTGCCGGATAATTCCCGGTGAGATGATGGGACGCATGACCGCTACCCCCGAAGCCTCAAAATATAATGTGTCGCTACGCACGGATAAAACTCCGGGCAGGAAAAATGCCCACGATGAATGCGTGGCGACTCTCTCTAAAGAGGGCGACTCCATGATTCTGTCAAAGGAGAAATCAAAATTCAGGTTACGGATGAGCCTTAACCCGAATTCCCTCCTCCCCACCCTATGGAAATCTCTGCTGCGTTTCGGAATTTCCGTCGGCTCGGGGAATGACCCCAAACGCCCCTCTCCCGGAATGATAAAGGTATATCCCGTGAAAGAGGGACAAGGAATCAAGCGCAACCGCCCGAGGTATCTATGATGAGAAGTATCCCTGACTCGTAAGATGTATAATTATGAAAAGATTCAGTCATGCCCTATTGATCGCGCTGGCGGCAACGTTGCTCCCTTCCGGCATATCAGCCGACGGGAAGAAACTTCGCACCAAATTAAACGCAAATGCTGAGAAGTCGCTCACTTCCGGAAAGGGTAAAGGGAAAGCCTCCGCCGATTCCGGAGAAAGGAAGGCGGAGGCTTGGATCAAAGTCAGTGCGGATTCTCTGGGAAAAGACCACCCGGTTGAAGCAAGGTTAACGGGATTTGACCCGCAAAGCATATCTTTCACCGGTTACGACAAACAGGCCACAGCCTCAAGAGAGACTTTCCATGTCGTGAACAGGTCAGCCCATACTCTCCGGAAGATGGATATTGAAATAGTATATCAGGACATGAAAGGGAGGATGCTCCACAAGAGGAAGGCCACCGTGTTCTGCAATATACCGGCCGGAGAGACCCACAAGACGGATATCCGCACCTGGGACACCCAGCTTTCCTTCTACTATTATCTGAGCAATCCGCCGCGACGCGTAGCCACCCCCTATCAGGTCGAGATCCATCCTTTGGCATTCTGGCTCACCCCGGAGGAAAGCGTCGATACCGCCGGCGAATGATCATTTCCCTGTCATTATCTCGAGCACGAGGCGGTCGGTCTCACGCATGGCCTCACGCCCTATCGAGGTAAGGTTATGGATCGAGCGGTCTACATCATCGCTTATGATGCCCTCCGCCTCTGTGACGCATTTGCCGTTGATGGCAAGCATGGCCGACATAAGGGCTGTCGACACACCAGACGAAATCTTAAGCGAACAGGAGGGCTTCGCACCGTCGCATATCATTCCCGTAAGGTTGGCGATCATATTCTTCACAGCAGAGCAAATCTCCCGGTATCCCCCACCGAGCAGATAAGTGAGCCCGGCAGAGGCTCCGGTCGAGGCTACCACGCATCCACAGAGAGCCGACAGACGGCCCAGACTCTGCTTTATATATATGCTCGTGAGGTGGCTCATCATCAGGGCTCGTATTGTCTCCTCCTCGCTCGCCCCGCAGTCTATGGCATACGAGACGACCGGCATCGTGGCGCAGATGCCCTGGTTGCCACTACCGGAATTCGACATCACGGCAATCCTTGCACCCCCCATTCTGGCATCACAGGCTGCCGAGGTATAACTTATTATGTGCTCCAGCGGACTGTCGCCGAAGAGTTTAAGGCCGAGACCGTTGCGTATGGAGGAGCCTAATGAATGGCCGTAATCACCATTCAGCGCACACTCTGCCGCCGCCATATTCAATTTCCTGGCATCAAGGATGAAATCTATCTCCTCAAGAGGAGTCTCAAGGGCATACTCCACCACTGTAGCCATATCAAGTTCGCAATCTGCGCTAACTGCGGCTCCCTCCCCCGGAGTCCCCTCGCACATATCACTTTCAAACACCACCTCATCGCCACGTTTCACAACGACGAAACCTGTATGTGTGCGTGAAATGACAGCCTCGGCAAATTCCCCCGCCTCATTGCTAACCCTCACCTCTATGTGGAGCACGGAAGGGGGATTCTCGGCAAGACCTATCCTTATCCTCCCCTCCTCTATATAACGGCGCCCTGCCGAAACGGCCTCGGGAGTGACATCCTCAAGCACTTCAAGCCCCTTCTCCGAGCGGCCTACAATCGCACCGAGGGCTATCGCTATCGGAAGGCCTATCATCCCTGTGCCGGGTATTCCCACCCCCATAGCGTTCTTGAGTACATTGGCACTGAGGCTCACCTCTATCGCCGCGGGGAGACATCCCAGTTCCTCTGTGGCGCGAGCCACACACAAAGCCACAGCCACCGGCTCTGTACACCCGACGGCAGGCACAACCTCGCGCCTCACGAGCGAGGTTATCTCATCTCTTAATTTTTTTGGTATCATTATTGGTCAGTAGATATTAAGGTCACGGTTATCATAGGAGGCGATTGGTCCAGCATTTCCGGCACACCGCCATATAACGGTCATTGCCTCCGATCTCCACCTGTTCCCCTTCTGTGACGATACGCCCCTCTCTGTCGATTCGGGCATTGACGATTGTCTTGCGTCCGCAGGTACAGGTCGATTTCACCTCCTCTATCGAATCGGCTATCTCGAACAGACGGCGGGAGCCTTCGAAGAGTTTGGTCTGGAAGTCTGTGCGGAGTCCGTAGCATATCACGTTGCAACCGTATTCATCCACCACACGCGCCAACTGGTCGACCTGCCCGGCCGTGAGAAACTGAGCCTCGTCCACAAGAATCCAACCCGGGAGCATCCCTCCCGACTCATTCATGCGGCTCAATGTGGCGAAGATGTCGGTATCGGGATATATCCACCGGCATTCCCTCTCTATACCTATGCGGCTCCTTATGACATTTTTCGCTTCGCGGGTATCAGTGACAGGTTTGAAGCATAGATGCGCTATGCCGCGCTCCTCGAAATTGTAGGCCGTAGTCAGCAAAAGGGCTGTCTTGGCCGAGCCCATGGTGCCATAACGGAAATAAAGTTTACCGATTCGTTGCATAATTCATTGATAAAGCAGGAATAGGCGGCAATATTGCGCTGCCGGGTTCCCCTTTCCGAGTTCAAAGATAATATTTTTTTTGAAAAAACACAAAAAAATCCAAAACCGGGCAAACAAATCAAACCCGAATTTCGTTGAAGAAAAGTAAGTCGGATGGAAAGAGCAATCTTCCGCAAAAAACGGCTTGCATCCGGCAACGGAATGAAACAAACAATCTAAAACTATCTTTTCTTAATCAAATCTTAAAAACTCGATTCACTATGAACGCAATGGCAGACATAATCTCGGTAGATCCCGCACAGACCACCCTTGGAGCATTACACCCCGAGTTTGCAGAGCGTATCGCACGCAAAGTGAAAGTTGAGACTCCCTCCTTCAGCAGGAGAATGTGGCTTGACATGACTTTCGCCTGCGCGACTCCCGGCGTTGCCCGCAACAGCCGCACAATGCTTCTCCTCCGTCTTTGCTTCGCTACCCTCATGATTGTCTCCGGTGCGTTTATCCTTTCTGGCGAAATATACTCTCCCCTCGCAGGTTTTGATGCCGTGACATTCGCGGCTTTGGAATTGGCGGTAGGCTCGATGCTTGCTCTCGGCCTCTTCACAAGATTTGCAATGTTCGCCGCTGTCGCAGGTTTCGGATTCATGTCTTTCCAATCGATTTCAGCAGGTATATTCGATATGCAGTCGCTTCTCTGCTGCCTCGCTTCCCTCTCATTCCTCCTTCTCGGCTCAGGTCGCTATTCAGCCGACTTCCTTCTCCGCAAGTCAATCATCCTCCGAGCCGCAAAGCGTCGCCGCAAGATGCAGGCAGACCGCCTCTCCTACAAGGCATACCGTCTCAGCCTCTGAAAGCGTCACGATTCCCACTCCTCTCTCAAAAGAATTTAGATTATAAGTTGTAAGTAGTTAGTGATACAGTTGAAAACTGAAAAACGCGTTCCGGAATCCGGAGCGCGTTTTCTTATTGTGTAATATTCTAAATCCGTATTAGAAGAGGGGCGAAGTCAATCCCACTCGTAAGGGAAACGCTCTATATCGCTCTCCACAAGGTCGCCACCGGTCTGCACCTCGATAAACGTCAGAGAGGTCTTGGCGCGGAGTGCGTGCATCTGTCCTTTCATCACACGGACGGTGTCGCCACGGCGCACGGTGCTTCGGTTCCCGTCAAGCACCATCTCCCCCTCACCATCAACGAAAGTCCATACCTCATCACGCGATGAATGGCGCTGATAACTTATGGAGCATCCCGGATTCAACGTAAGTTGCTTGGTCAAGGCACAGTATCCATCGGAAAACTGCACGTAATCAATCACCTTATAGAACCCCCAGCGTCTCTCCTCATACATTGGTCGGCGCTTAAGGGTGTCGGCAAAACGCTTTATATCCTCGCTGCGTCTCTTCTCCGACACAAGTATGCCATCAGGCGAGGCAGCCACGACAAGATCCTTTGTGCCGATACACATCACGGGTATGTCAAGCTCGTTAATTATATGCGTGTTCTCCCCGGTGCCGTCAGTGGTGACATTCCCGTATGTATGGTGGCGGAGTTCATCAGTGAGTGTATTCCATGTGCCGAGGTCACGCCATTCACCACCGAAGGGCACTACAGCGACAGAGGCAGCCTTTTCAGCGACCTCATAGTCAAAAGAAATCTTCGGGAAGTCGGTATAATGTTCGCGTATGTCGGCGAAGGTCGGATAGTTGACGTATTTCTCTGAAATGGATGTGAGGTAACCAAGGCGGAAGGCAAATACACCCCCGTTCCAGAAGGCACCATCCTCAATCAGTTTCTCTGCGGTGGCCACATCCGGTTTTTCGGTAAAGCGACGTACACTCAAGGCACCGTCGCCGGACGGCTCTCCGGGCACAACGTAGCCGTACTTGGCAGAGGGGTAGGTAGGACGGATACCCATCAGCACCAGTTCGGCGACACCATCGGCCACACACTGCTCCATATCCTTTATTGTATTGAAATAACCGGCTTCCGTGTACGGGTCACAAGGCATCACAACCACTATCTCATCTTCGCGACACCCCTTCACCTTTGCAAGGTATTCCGAGGCAAGGCATATCGCCGGGAATGTATCGCGTCGGCATGGCTCAGTGACGATGCTTACGTCGGCTCCAAGTTGAGATATTATGGAATCCTGTTGGGTGACCGATGTAGCCACGGTGACAGGGGCATTAAGGGCGGCCCCATGTATCTGGCGGACGACCCGCTGCACCATAGACTCCCTCTCCTCCGAACCCTCTACGGGCAGAAGACGGAGGAACTGCTTCGAACGGGCATCGTTCGAAAGGGGCCAGAGGCGTGTGCCGGAACCGCCGGAAAGAAGTATTATCTGCATAATGAAATGGTTATTCTCTTGACGAGAGGAAAAGGGAGACATGTCACACTCCCCTTTTTCCTTATTTATAATGCAAAAATAATACAAAAAAAGAAGCGGAGCAATTATTTCATGAAATAATTGCTCCGCCATTTCATACGGGAGTGAAATATCCCGGAGGAATCTAAATCAGGGTCTTGCCGTCGGAAAAGGCATCGCCTGCTTTTTTACCTAATTCAATGTAGGCATGATGAACAGGGTCGAATGTGATGAGGCGCATTTTCTCCACGTCCGGTTTTCCGTCGTCTGCCAGATACTGCTCGTCACAAAGGATATCTATAATCTCGGCCACGAGATAGCATCCTGTAGCCGACTCTTTGAGTTTCTCCTTGACGCGGCAGAGCATCGTCATCGGGAACACGTCAAACACGGGGGCTTCGGTCTGGTCAGAGGGAACCGTCTGCCATCCTGTCCGAGCTATCTTATCAGGCATCTTGCGTGCGCTCACCAACCCTACGAAGTCAGCAGCCGGCAGTGAGTCCACGGTTGCGAAGGCAACTGAAAACACCGGGCAACGGTTGAGGTTGTCGGTTGTGGCATGTGAGCCGAGAGAGATCATTATCTCATTGGCATCCCACTGACCGCCCCAGGCGGCATTCATGGCATCGGGTGTGCCGTCAGGATTATAAGTGCCGATTATCAGCACGGGCTGAGGCAATAGCCACGCCGTCGGTTTAAAAGATTTCAGCATAATATCACGATTTGGGTTACACAGACATCCAATCCATCCCTTCTCTTATAACCCCGAGACCGGAACCGGGTTCGCTGAATCCACCAAAATTTTACGGATAGCAGATGTCGCTACCCCATTGGGGCGATACCATACCTGTCAGTTTTTGAGGAACTTCACATATTCGTCAGTCCCGCTTGTGAAACGGCACATCTCATTAATCCGCTTCAATCCGTGTGATTCAACTGATTGAAGATGTCTTGACTGAATTTTGTCAACGGACGCATATTTATGTCAGCGTTCTCCGTGTAGAAGCCATAGAGATGCCTTTTCAGTATCTGCTTGTCGATATTCCTTATCCCCTCTCCCATCTCTCCTCCGAACGAACCCTCTATCAGTTTGCCATAATAGGGATGAAGCATTTTGGCAATCTCTATCTCCTTAACGATGTCAAGATGCCTCCAGTAACGACGGTCAATTTCCAATTGCCCCATCAATGCTGCC
The DNA here is from genome assembly GCA_947175265.1 of uncultured Porphyromonadaceae bacterium. Taxonomy (GTDB): domain Bacteria; phylum Bacteroidota; class Bacteroidia; order Bacteroidales; family Muribaculaceae; genus Lepagella. Next base: position 29,478 of record CAMWMD010000015.1, read on the forward strand.
AAATCATCGTTGCCGTTGGTATCGATTTCCACCTCCATAAAATCAAATCTCATGTATTTCAGATTTGTGAGGGCATCGGGATCCTTTATTCTGAAAGTCAGACTTGATGAATAGTCGCAGAGATATGGATGAAGCGAAAGAGGATAAGGAGTTCTGCTTTTCTTCTGGTTGCAGACAGCACAGGAAGGGATAAGATTATACAGCGACATGCTCAGGAACGGATAATCCGACTTCTCAAAGAAATGGTCGAACTGAAGGTACGCACGCGAGCCCGACAGCGATATGCCCCCATCTTTCCGGGGCTTCCGCCCCACGACGACGGTGTATTGCTGATTGCAATAAAGGCAGGTCTTGACATTTATCATCACCGCTATTCTGTTGAGCATCGCTCCTCTTTCTTTCTCATATCCGAACGCACTCATCAATTCCTCCTTATACGACGAAATCTCATCTTTCATCTTTGCCAAAGTGCTGTCATCAAGTCCGCCGGTCAGTTTCTTTAGAAGATCATCCCACCTGTTCCGCCATATTTCGAGAGCATCCGGTTTTCCAATCAGAATATCGTCTAAATTCTTCAATAAATCGGAATGGAAATTTTGAATCTCCATATTATACACACTGACATCTTTCCCCTTAAGTTCACTTTCAATTTGATCGCTGAACATAGACAGGAACTCTCTTTCTATGTCATCCCATGAGCGTTCAATTCCATCGGCACCCAGTCTACGTATTGTAAGATCAATTCCTTTCATTATTCTCCAGTTCCTCTATTCTTCTTTTAAGACGCTCTATCTCCAATTGCTCTCTGCTCAAACCTAATCTTGATAAAAGATATGATCTGATTCTTTCGTCACCGATAAGATTGATTCTTTCGGTTAGGTTTTCAAGATGCAAAGCCTTATCCTCCTCCGTAAAATCCTCAGGATGGTCGATACAAATACGATGAAAATCCTCTATCTCCTCGGCAAGGCGCTTAATTATACTGACTGCATACTCCCCTATCAATCCTTTCTCCATAAAGAATGAATCGTTGTAGAGATCAAAAACATTTGCTCCGAAAGATTGCCTCATCTCATTCCTCCTCAACGACACTGTCATTCCATCCACCCTATTGAGCATATTGACACAACACTTCGGCATATCTGAAAGAGTTATGGGTGAATGGGTGGTGTAGATGACCTGAACGGGATTATCGGAAGTGGCCAGAGACGAACAGAATGAAATCAGCCTCGAGATGAAACGCCGCTGCCACTCAGGATGGAAACTGTTTTCAACCTCATCCAGAATAATCATGGAAGGGGTCATAGCGTTTGACACTGTAATCCGTTCATTCCATACCGACCTCAGCCTTGAGAAAAGATTGAGCATTGCCAGTTCCCCTGCACTGAGGATACTTATCGTTTCCAGATCGTGCGAATACGAAAGGTCGAAAAATCTTTCCCTAAGGAAAGTCCTGTTTGACATCAACTTCTCAAGAGAACCTATCTTCTGATTTATAGTCGCCACATTCTCCACATCGATGTAGGGGTCGCCATCCTTCCAATCGGCGACATAGTAAAGGAAATCAAGCGACCTGCTCAATCCGGTGAAGAATTCCCGACAGAACTCCAGCCCACTACCCTCATAATCGGGCTCGTTCGGTCGACTATTCAGCGAGACTCTATCCTCCAGAGCCTTCTCTATTCTCTCCACCATCGCAGAGACCCATTCCATAGGGGATTTTTCCGTATGTACGTAGGAATCGTCGCCGAAAAGATTAGGGGAACCTGAGAGCCATTCCAATGCCGACTTCTTGACAGAAACGGGGAAAACCTCGATTCCACTCAGGTTTACATAGAAACTCATCAGCGAAGTGAAAATGAACTCACATATCTTCTCTTTACCCTTCTCAACCGTCCCGGGCATTTTCCGGTTGGGGAGCACAGAAAGTAGGTTGGAGAGATAATCGGATTGAAATTTGCTCTCCTCATCCTCCCCATATCTGTCCATCCTGAATTTCAGGGAAGTCATCTTATTGTCGAGGATATAGGAATAGGCATGGTTGGGAGAAAAGATAACGTATCTGGGTAAATTTATATCCGGTTTTCCGACAGTACCATCTATATTCCTGAATTGAGGGTCGGCGAGAAGCAGACATATCCTCAGATTATTCTGAATACGGAATGCCTCCAGATGTTGGGAAACCGTCCCCTCTGAGGGTCGCGCATCGACCCCGGAATAGGAATTTATATCATGGACAAGGAGATAGTTGTCTGAAATTATCCTGCTCCCCTCCCACTCCGTATCGGAAGCACGGTTATGGGTCAATTCCTCGAAATTACCCGAGTCAAGCACAAGCGGTATTGCCGCGCTCTGATTGATTGATTTGCCATACTTCCCTCTTGTATCAATCAATTCATATCCCTCCCTTTCGAGGTCCCGGCTGTTTGCGATATCCACATCATGATAGATGATTGTTTTCCCGGAATCACGAATAATGATTATGCCGTTCAATTCATCTACGGCGCATCCCGATACAATCCTCTCGAAAACCCACTGTAAGATAGTCGACTTCCCGACACCATTCTTACCCACTATCGCCGTGATTCCCGCTATCGTATCAGGGAAAAAATCGTATGGCAGGATATTTTCTTTAAAGGAAAGTTTCTTCGTCTTTGAATCATATTCCACATAATGCCGCGGGTCGAAATTTATACCAACTTCTGACAGACAGCGATAATGTTTGATAAAAGCGAAAACAAGTTGTTTGTCCATGACCGTGGAAATATGAGTAAATGTGCTACCTTCTAAACGGATTTACGGCCGTTGTATTAACGGCCGTAAACAATTATATATTTTCATACCAAGCCGCTCGAAGCAGCTATGGAATCTCTCTTACAGCATCAAAACCGATTATTTCTTATATACCGGGGGTTGCTTTCTCAGGATAGTATCATCAGCTATTTTTTGGGGGTCAATCGGAGGAAGAATGAACCCACGACCTTTGAAGACAGTATGTGACGCTACGATACCGATAGCCATATCCCAAACCTTAGCACAAGCCTTAACCAGAGGCGCACGGTCGGCACTCAGGTCGCCACCACCTCTAAGGAAATCGCTCCAACCTTCTATCCGTAATCCGGCAACAAATCCTGTCTTAAGGAAATTATGATTATCCTCATCAACAGCAATGTCAAGTTGAAGACCCACGAAATCAGAATCCTCAGCAAACCGTATTCTTGAGGCGACACTCACACTGAGTTTTTCCAAATCAATTGGTTTTTCGGGATCATGATCGTATTCAAAAGGTCCCGGGCTATAACTCAGAACTATAGCATTAAATTGATTAGTATTCATAATCATTAATTTAAAATCAAACGATTTCCAAAGAGATGTTATCCCTATAACCCTCTAAAAAAGACTCAATACTCCATTCATCGGGACAAAAATCCGAGTCAAAAAGATTGAGAGCCTTCATGTTTTTGGTCGGGATGAAGGCATTGACGGGTTTAAAATTAAATTGTTGCTTTTCCTTTGACACCTCCCACATCTTATCTGAAGAGAAGAGTTGAGAGAGCGACAATTCGTTTTCAAGATACTTTTCAACAGTCTCCGGAGAAGTCTTAACAGCGATATAAGTTTCCGTCGGGACAGAAAAAGAAGATATAAGGACGAAGAGATAGAGGATTCTTGAGTTCACATCCACATAAAGCGACACGAAAGGGCGCCCAATTTCCTGCAATACGGCAGCGCGCTTTATGTCAGGTATCTGATTCGTCATAACTCTCCAATCTTCTATATGTGTTATTCTGATAATCTATAAAATAAGGACATTCAGTTTTAACCAACATATCTGATAGATGAACGTCTTCGTATGGTAGAAAATTGCTATGTCCGTCTTTAAATTCCTCCATTTTCCCACACAGAGGAGTGAATTTGAAACAGAGTATATATTCACCCCTATCCTTGATGTAGGATTTCAGCGCATCCTCTTCGGCTCCTGCTTCTACCAATTTATTATACCGCTCTATGGCAAAACGGAAAGCATCCTCTACAGTAGGATTTGTGGAGAGAGAAAGTTCTTGCAATCTCTTATATTTAGTTTCATCAGGGGCTGAGGCTGCTTTTTCAGAACGATATTTCCTATTAAGTTTAACTTCGGGAAGATTCTTGATGGGAACGGGTATCATATCATCATCGGAAGGCTCAAGTGCGTGACAAGTCCTCATGAATAGAGTTTCCTCCTCTTGAGTGAATCCCAACGGGATTGCGCTGCTCCAAGGTTCGATATATTTATGGAAACGGAAACGACGTTGAGAGTTTGATAAATCGTCTGACATTTTTATAACTAATTATTCTTATATAAATAGTGGCTATTTTGAATTTTGTGATTGCAAAATCTCCAACCGATGATGAGCTATAAATTTGATTTAATAAATTATCTGATAGAATCCCCCTGCTGAACAATCTTTTGTCTCATCTATCCTTCTCTTAGTATAGTGCAACTCCTTTATTCTATAAATTCAGATTAATCAACTGATTATTCATTTTATATATTTCTTTATGCCGAAAAATAAGTATTTTAACATAAAGTATGAAGCCACCACTGGTTTTACTCCTTCAATCTGACGAAGCACCCTCCATTGATCTTTTATCATTTGGAATTTGTTGGACGACCGGCTATTAGGTTGCTCTCTATAAAGAGCATGCACACCATCTACATTGTGAGCATGAATATCTTTTTTCAGGATATCCAACCAAAAAGCGAAATCTTCTTTCGGAATATCCTTAAAACGTGTGTTCCCAATTATATCTCTTGTCAATACGACCGTAAGACAAGGAATAGTACAAGTTTCTATGACATCCCAAAAGGAAGATTCTTTTGGCATCTTAATAATTCTATTATTGCGGTTTCCCCTATAATCAATTTTCTCATAATCAGAGTAGACAAAATTTATCTTATTCTCTTCCATAAACTGGATTTGATCAGATAGTTTGTCGGGAAGCCAAATATCATCAGCATCAAGGAATGCTATATACTTACCCTTGGCTTCATCTATACCCATATTTCTCGGAAGTGAAGGAGAACCGGATGAATGAGAAGTCTTGAGATATTTGATTCTTTCATCCTTCTCTGTATATTCCTTTATGATGTCTGATGTGTTGTCAGAGGAACAGTCATCTACAATCAATAATTCCCAATCTTGAAAAGTTTGGTTAATGACAGATTCTATAGTCTCCCTTATAACGCCGGATGCATTATAGGCAGGAGTAATAATAGAGACCAAAGGCTTGTTGTTCATAAAGAATTAAGTTTTGAATAATAGCGATAGTACAATCGGTTAGATTCTGTTGAGATGACAAAAATTCAACTTATCTACAATAACTTAGAATGGTAATATTATTTAAGTTCCTTTACGGTTTTTCCGGTATGAAAATCCTCCATTATCCCAGAAATGGCAATTGACAAAGACTCTGAAATAGTACGTATTCCCTTGTGCTCTATAAGCCGCAGAAATGACACTATCTCGTTTCTTATGCCCTCACCCTCCAACTGATAGAAATACCTCTTGTTTTCTCTTTCATTCTCAAAGCGTATTTCAAAATAATCGGTCTTCCACCATGGAGCGGGCACGTAGATATAACCTTTTGTACCTGAAATGATAAGTTCGCCTTCGCTTTTTACGCCTTTTCCCACTTTTGCCGAAGCTACCGCGGCAGCATATTCAAAAGATAACTTGGTGAATTCATCATAAGAATGTTCTTTATTACCAATCCGTGATATTATCCTTGTGGAATCAGGCTTTTCACCCAAAAGTTGGAATATAGGGAGCAATGCGGTAGGTCCCCATGAAGAGATACTGTTCCAAACCCTTCCAAGTTGATCCGAATTACTGTAATCAATATCACGGAGACTCGTACAGACCGAATCCACAGAAACTATATCCCCTATTTTTCCACTTTTCGCCAAAAGGATCATCCGTGTATATGCTGTGGAGTATGCTGTTTTAATGGCATCAACCAATATCAGACCCTTGCTTTGCGCCAGAGAATACAATTCTTCTGTCTCACTTACACTCAGAGATACAGGAGATTCGCATAAGACATGCTTACCTTTCAAAAGCGCTTCCTTTACATCCGAATAATGTCTAGTAGGATGTGACACCACATACACGGCATCTACATTCTCAATCAAGAGATGATAATCATCCGTAATCAACTTTATCTTTTCAAATACATTAGATTCACAGTTCTTATTATTGGAACAGATACCGATAATCTTTATTCCATTGACGTAGCTGCTTTCCCTGACGAATTTATTTATCACACTTGACTCTCCAACAATTCCAAGACGTAGCTCACTTTTAGAGGCTCTTATTTCTGAACTTGATATACCTTGTGTTCTATCAAGATATACGACCTTACAGAATTCATTCAGGTAATCAAATTTTCCACGCCAATCTGACCCAACTGTGAAAATATCAACCCCATACTTTTTTATATCGTCTATTTTCTGGCCTTCATATTCTTCCACAATTATCTCATCCGCTATGCCCGTCTGTCGCACCGCCTCTACCCTTTCCATAAGGGTCTGCTGCACATTGATTTTACCGCGTGTTCTGTCAAAATCATCAGCCGTGACACCGACGATAAGATAATCACCCAAAGCCTTTGCTCTCTCCAAAAGTTTTATATGGCCATAATGGAGCAAATCGTAGGTTCCGTAAGTAATAACTTTTGTCATTTTCCTGTTATTTTATTTCTAAATTTCCAGAATCTGACTTTCTGCCTGTTTCCCCAAATATATTTTGAGAATAGAAGTTTTAAGGAGGGTTTCTTTGCCCATTTCTCATTAATCTTTTGGATCGATATATCAGGGTTTTCCAATTCTTCCATAAACTCTGCACGAGCGGGATTTTCGGGAATACACCTTCTCATGGGACCCTGATAACTTATCACATCCTTTAGATCCAACTCATGTCCGTACATGACCTTGTAGACTTCGGATAAAATTTCATTTCCCTTTTCAGTATTACTCACGATTACTGAAGCCCCACCGTTCTCTCCATATAATTCAGGGCAATAACGGTGAACACCCCATAAATCTCCGAGAGTGATGTCAGCCACCCGGTCTTTAGTGGTGAATGGACAATTGTAACAAGATGGTCGGTTCATAAGATGATTAAGCCAAATACTCCAAAATGGGTTGAACCACCTATCTTTCCTTAGCTCCTTTCCATTTCCAAGAATTATTTGCATCACTTGAAAATCCCATCTCCCTTTACGCAAAACCGATTTATCATGGCCTTCATAATCATACTTTCCATCTTTGAAGCGATAGTCAAGACTTGAAATAGATGAGCCATAATGATCCTTAAGATATCTGTCAAGTTTCTCTACATATAATGGAGAGGGGACACCCTCACATACCACTTCCACAGTAAGAAGTCGGGTTATATCCGTTTTCCCAATTTTCAAAAAATTCCTTAACCCGGCAATCTGACAAGGTGTTCCTGAAAATAAAACATTCCTCCCTTCTCTCAGAAATTTTCTCACATCCTTATACGAACTTCCTATCCTGCTCTGTGAATATTTCGATTTTCGGAAAGAATCTATATCCTTTTTATCAAAGACACAGGTATGATACACATCCAATCCGCTTGCAACCGCTCCGAAAATCACATATCCCTCCTTAAACCAAGTATCGACTATACAAGAAAATGCACCGCCTGAAGTCGACAGACACCGGATGCGTTCATCTTTGGAATAGCCACCAAAAGCGATCTGCCTTTCAGTATATTTGGGTACACTTACTTCCTCCGGACAGACCATATTACATAAACCGCAATTTACGCACAGGTCTTTATTAAATTCCGGATATCTGAAACCCTCTTTATCCGTCACCATTTTCAGAGCACCATGTGCACAAATCTGAGCGCAAGCCTCACATCCGAGACATTCTGATTTAATTCCTGTCCTTAAAAAGCCAATGTCAGCCATCTCAATCATTGATATATTTTAAAAGCTCTTTCGATAAGAATTCAAAACTTTCCTTTCTTGCATCCGCTATCCTATGATGCACTTTGTCATAGTCTATATATTCAGGAACCGGCTCTGATCCTGAGATCATAATCCGGTCTTTTATTCCAAAGAGTTCAAGAAGTTCTGCAATTTTCGTATCGCATTCATTACGGGAAAATGCGACAAACTGCCTTTTGAACAACACAGAGAAAATCATACCGTGAAAAGAGTTTGTCACAACCATCTCGCTGTATTTCACCAATGATAGGAACTCCTCAACACCGGCATCATACCTCATGATTGAGCCCTTATCTGCGTTAGTCGCCCTTAGACTGATCTCTACAAGTTTCCACCCATTCTTTTTGGCAATTTCACGCGCATAATCCTCCATAGCCTTATTATATCTCCTTGTGTATAGGAGAAGGTAAGGTTCGTCATATTGACGCGGTGCCGTTATATCCTCATAATCCTCTGCCGTAAGAAGCAGCGTGGGGTCAATTGTTCGTGCCACAGGACAACTCACATGCTCCTTAACATACGGAATCATATTATACTCCCTTATACCCAGAGCCTTGAAGTTCTGAAGCAATGCATCCAACTTACTATACGACACCTCGTCAAAACGGGAATCACCAAAACTTGCCGCATACGACACCGCATGCTGTTTCATGCTGTCGTAATTGGCAAAATATCCGTTATCAAGTCTGAATTCCTCAAGACAGAAGACTGTATCGCTGCCTATTACATATCCCGATAGAGACTCGCTTGACAGACAATCCTCAAGATTATCGGAGGTGTAGTGATTTGAAGAAAGATTATAATTTTTTTTAAAGAAATCGTCAAACTTTTCCTTATTGACTTTTATAGAACCTAAGGAGAGGCGGCAATTCAGTTGTGACTCTTCATCCTGATCCCACATGATTTTCAGGGGATTCAAAATATCAATATCTCTTAGTGTGTCGGGACAGTAATCCACGACAACGGCCTCTATCATTTGAGGCGAGATTCTATCGATGGCTTTTTGCAATGCGTATGTCTGCAAGGCGGATCCATAGTTAGTGAAATTGCAATATATATTGCAACTCAGGATACCATATCTTTTCTTTAAATCTTCCTTAATCATCTGTCTAAATCAAGCAAAGCATTCATAAACTTTTCCATATACGCTTTCTCTCCTATTGAGACACGGAGACAAGTGCCGAAATCACCCACATTCGGGTATGACTTTATAAGAATCCCTTTTTCCTCCTTCATTCTCCTCACTATCTTCTCAGCATCTGTCTTAACTTCGATAAACAGGAAGTTTCCCGCTTCCCCTTTATGCCTGTATCCATGTTTATACAGATTATCAATCAAATACTCTCTGCCTTCCTTGAATTTTGAAATAAGATCTTCAAGAATTGAGGGAGTTGTAATTATCTTCTCGGCAAACTTCATCGCAAAGGCATTGGTATTGTGGGGAGTACACATTTTTTGAACCATCTTGATACCTTCCGGCCAACCGACCACATATCCCAGACGGCAACCTGCCATAGAGAAAAGTTTAGAGAATGTCCTCGTCACGAAAACGTGTTTATCCTTAAGAGCATATTCAATGAATGTCTTCGGATAAAAATAATGATATGCCTCATCCACAAGAAGAGTCACTTCGTTAACTCTGGCAGCCTCGTAAATTCTTCTGAATTCATCCTCCGTATAACAGTTTCCCATAGGATTGTTGGGATTAAGAAGAATGAGGAGTTCTGTATCAGGCGTAATCTCATTGATAATCTTATCCACATCCATGGTAAGATCTTCATCGTACGGAACCTTCACAAAAGATCTTCCATACATTTCAGAATACACCTGGAACATGAAATATGAAGGCACAACTCCGACAATTCTACCCCCCGGAGAGGTGAATGCCTGAATTATATATCTTATACCCTCGGCCGAACCATTTACAAGACAAATATGCTCAATATCTGTATTCAGGAATTTCGCCAAAACTTCAGTGAAATGCAACGTTTCCGGATATTGCGCTACTATCTGAGGAGTGATATCTTTCAATACGTCATCAATCACATCCTGCGGTAATCCCCCCGGGTTTTCATTCAAATCAAGCCTCAGATAATCCTTACGCTCATTCTGGTCAAAAATACGATGCAGATCTTTGATTTTTGGATTTAAATAATACATATATCTTAAATTATGAATGGTTAATATTTCTCCCTTATTTAGGGCAAGCAAATCACATGGTTTTCTTTATGATTCTTCTTCCATATAAAAATTAATATGGACCGAAATCAACTTGGATAGAATGATTGGGCTTCTGTTCTTCAACAGGAGGCAATTTCATATAATCACCGTAAGCCTGTGTCAGATATGTATCATAATCCGCAGGTAAAGGCAACTGAGCACCTTCATAATCATGATAAACGGGCACACCGAATACCCCTTTATCATAGAATGAGTTATGAAATCTTGACATTCCAAAGAAATTGCCATATTCCTTTGTTTCTTTGTCGTTATATCTGAATACCAATCTTTTCACAAAATTGAATATGGTCTTATTCTTCATTACCCTCGAGCAATTAATCGCTATCTTCTTCACGAGAGAATCAGTCTTATAATCTTTATGTAACAAAGCATAAGAATTTAACATCTTCGCTCCAAGATACTGGACTATCTTCAGAAATTTGGATGAGGGGGCATTGACAATTTCAAATATATCAATGAAAATCCCACGATTCTCCTTGGGGATACCATCCCATTCCCCGACATCCTCCAAGTATGTATTCTTAAGACGTAGTTTGCTGAAACAACCGGGCCAATCAACCCAAGCTTCCTGTACATACCAGATTTTCGGATCCAATTCCTTTCTACATACTGATATGAACTTTTTATAATCTCGAGATGACATCATTATATCGAAATCGTCATCCCAAGGAATAAAGCCATTGTGTCTGATTGCCCCTAAAGTATTACCTCCACTTAGATAATAGGTGATATTATGTTTCCTACATAACTCATCTATCTGCTTCATAATTCCCAAAAGAACATCCTGAAGATGTTTGAGGTCAGAGTCTCTATCCATTATGTGATTTAATCTTTAAAAAGGATTTAATTAGTCATAAGGCCTTCATATAATTTCAAATATTGCTTACCCATTTCTTCGTGAGAATATCTTTTGACACGTTCTTTTCCGGCATCAACTTTTGATCTATAGAATTCCTTGTCATTAATCAATTTGTTAATGATATTTGCTAAAGATTTCTCATCTCCCGGTTTGAACCATAACTCCGGATCTCCCACAACATCCTTTAAACCGTCAACTTCAGAAACGACAGCAGGAATTCCTGAAGCCATATATTCAGCAGCAACTAACCCAAACCCATCCCAATTAGTTGACAACACACCTATATGGCAACCTTTAAGGATAGGACCTATATTGTCTACGTTACCTAAAATGAATACACGATCGTTTAAATCTAATCTATGAACTAAATCTTTTGCTTGATTAAGTTGACTTCCATCTCCCATTAGTACTAATTTAACTTTCTCGGGGAGATACTTGAGTGCTCTGATTAAAGTAAAGGGATCCTTAGGATGATTCATTCGTGCAGCCATGCCTATATAAATATCATCCGGTTTATTAGGAAGATATTTTCCTATTTGATTCTCTGCCGTGGCATAACTGGAAATATCAATGCCATTAGTGATAGTGACTATCTTTGAGTTAAGTTTATCTGATTTTAACCAGGCTTTTAATGCTTTTTCAGTAGGGGAAGATATGCAAACAATTTTATCATATAATGAATACAAACCCCTGTCAAAATACTTTAATAACTTATGATTTCTGCGGTTATTCCATGTGTTATGTTCGGTAGTGATAATCTTAGGCCTGTCTTTACCCTTTATTAATAAACTCGACAAAGCTCCATGCATTTGTTCGGGGAATTGATGGATATGGATTATATCATAAGATTTTATTAACTTTTTAAGTTGATTGATATGCTTCAGATTATATCTTGAGTTAGTGTCAGAAAAATACACATTAATTCCCAACTCATTATATTTCTCTGTCTTGTTGCCATCCGGTTCTTTATACATAGTAAGAATATCCACTTGATGACCTTTTTCTACAGCATATTTAGCAAGATTATAGACTATTGAGGCTACTCCACCTTCCCAAATTGAACCCAAATAATGTAAAATCCTCATTTTTTATCAATCAAATTTATCCATTCATTCTTTACGGCATCCGGGCTATACCTTTCCGAAGCATCTTTTCTTCCCTCTTCACCAGCTTTTTTCAATGCATCTAAATCAGAGAGACGAAGTGTCATCTCTTTGGCGAGTGCATCGATATCCTCTTTAGGGACCAACCATCCATCCTTCCCATCATGAATCACTTCTTTCGGACTGTTTGGGCAATTGAAACTGATACAAGGTAATCCCATCATCTTTGCTTCTATCAATACCAAAACCAATCCTTCGAAACGGGAAGAAAGTACGAAACATGAAGCATTTTGGAATTCCCGTACTATGTTAGGATGTGCTTCGACGAATTCTATCCTGTCCCGGACACCCAAATCTTTCGCCAGTTGCTCATTTTTCTCTTTGTCATCTCCTGAGCCTACTATTCTTAGTTTCCAATCTGGAGCATCTGTTTTTGCCCAAGCCTTTATCAGCATATCGAATCCTTTCTGCGGAGCGTGACGACCTACGGCCAAAACCACTTTTTTCTCACAATTTGAGGGTGTATTCTCCCCGATATTGGTGAAATTCGGAATTGTCAATACTCTCGGAGCATAGTTCACGCGATAATCCTTCTCATCCTCTTTAGTGAGCACCACTGTATTCTTGACAAACCAGGGAGCAACTGTTTTGAAAAGAGTACCCATCTTAGTTCCGGCATAAATATTGAAATGCTCCCAGGCGATATTCCGTATTTTTAGACCGAAACATGCGGGAGCAGTAAGACGCACGAGAGGTGTTGCGACGGTAATAACAGCTTTAGGACGCTCTTCCTTGAATATCTTTCTCAGTGCCTTTATTATGGGGACATTAAAATTTTTAAATGACTTTTTGAAAGATGTATTTAGCGATACGACTTTTACTTTCTTATTTATTTTGAAAGGGCAAGTCTCGTAGGAGAAAGGATCGATCACCACAATCATCACCTCATACTCATCAGATAAGAGATTGGCGAGATCAACCGTCATTCTTTCAATTCCCGCCCTGTTGTGTAGACCTTCGCAAACTAAGATGACTTTATTCATTGTAACATATTTCTTCCTACAATACTTTGAACAGTAAATTACTCTGTAAGTATCCTCTTCAAATACTTACATGTAGAGAGCCTTTGTTTATCAAGCACCTCATTGACAATAGGATATACTATATCAATTGAAAATATCTTTTCTATATTATTATCTTTCACCAGTCTGGTCTCTAAACCATACGGTCTTAGCATTGATGTAAGTTTCGGCATTGCTGACTTCCGTCCAATCGTAGCAAACTGACGCTCAGTGATAATTGAGAAAATAGTGCCGTGGAAAGTCTCCGTAATAACCATATCTGCGTTTTTGAACCAAGCCAACAGTTCAAGAGGAGGAGGAATTATAGCCTTATCACACCAATCGTATCTTGACATGACACAAATCAGTTTCTTCCCCCTCTTTCTTGCAAAATCAGTTATTGCTTTTATTTCTCTTTTATCGTTAATTCTATCAGGATAGGAATATATGAGGATATAATTAGTTTCATCTACCTCTCCTGCATCTTCAATCTCCCTCTTGAAACCGTAGGCAAGCACCGGATCAATATTAATCTCAGCATCCTTTCCTGTCAGAGCCTTGACAATATTAAAAGAATTCTCATCTCGTACGGAGATAAAACGCAACCTCGCGAGATTCTCTGCAATCACTTCTCCTATACCCAACCTTTTTATTTCCTCAAGTTTTGTACCTCCAAAAGAAGCTGCGTAACTGACCACCTCCTTTGCCTCCGGAATATCACCATATAGTTGTGTGGTAAAACCCCAATTTGTGGCTTGACAACAATGGAATACCTCATCACTTCCAATGACTGCCAAATCTACTTTCGGATAATTAGGATATTCCTTCAGTCCCAAATTTTCCCACGCCTTCCTTATAGTATCAGCCACCATTTGCATAAAACCTGTAGTCCTCCTCTTTTCCATCATTCTTCCGGAAACAATAACTTTAAGCAAAGCTTTCAATCGGCGGATATAATAAGGGACTCCGGATGATTCATATCCCTTAAGACATTTACCTTTCTTGATATCAATAAAATCAACAGATTCAGCACCATTCTGCAATAACAGTTGCTTCAGACCGTAGGCTTGCAGATAAGAACCGTAGTTTATCACTCTCTGCATTGAGAGTATTCCAACTTTCTTCTTCATTGTTAATGGAATAGAGGTTTTACTCCAATTTTATAGCATATCAGGTTTATTCCCCTCTTAGGTATCGTAAGTAGTCTGTATGGCTTAATTATTCTATTGTATGTGTCACGTAAAGAGACCTCTTTACCCAATGCCTCCAACAAAGGACGATATATTAAGGGGAGTGATGGACATTTATCCATTTGACCCTCCACACAGGTTTGATCAGAAACCGGAGTAAGGATACACTCAGACAACTCTTCCAAAAGTGTGTTTCCTCTATCTGTAAAAGATATTACAGCATTTGTCCCGAGATTATCATCCTTAAAAGCCTTTCCCCAAAGATCTCCTATCCGAATATCTGCTGAGGATGCAAAGCACTTGTATTTGCAACTTTTGTAGCAGCATTTATTAAGACAATAATTACCAAGGAAAATCTTATAGAACAAATCCCCACCCTTCCATCGAGACTGGTAAAAGTGTTTTTTCCCCATGATATTGATATTATAAGAGTTATGCCAATCAACATCTTTAGGGTCAGCAGGGTCAATATTCATGTTCCATGAATCATGCCATCCGTTAGTCTTATTCCGCCATGCCACAAACCCTGCTTTCCCGACTTTATTTTCTACTTCGTGGAGATAATCACGCCATAAAAGCATTGAGGGCACACCATGGCAAAAGAAGTCAAGAAGAATGAAATTTTCCTCAATTTTGAAATGACGGATATATCTGCGGAAAGAATCAATCTGACAAGGAGTGCCTGAAACGAGATAACGCTCCTTCCTATTTATTGACGTAAAGGCCACTTGGGAGAAACTCTGGATATATTTGCTTCCTATTGAAGGAGTGTACTCCTCGACATTGGAGGCAATGAAATGCTCTGCCCTTTCCTTCTCAACATCATACCTAACACCACAGGCCTTGTATCCTTTCTCAAGAAGTTTCTTTCCTATTTCAAACCCAACTCCTCCGGAAGAACACCTCTGACGCACGATGTCGCTTCCACTATATCCTGCAAAACTCTGAGGTTTGGAATTGTCCAAGGCCAGTTCCTTATGATTGAATGCACAGACCTTTAGGCAAAGGCCACAGTTTATGCATTTATCTTCATCGGAAATCACAGGAGAGTAAAAGCCATCCTGATTTTCCTTCAGGTCAATAATTTTAACAGGGCATACGGCTGTACAAACTCCACAGCCATAACAATCTCTTAATTTGCTTATATTATCTTTCATTACAGATTCCTGAAAAATCTTTTGACTTTACGCAATATTCCTACCGCAAAAAGTACGGTATAATCAAACAATTGATTTTTACTTTCACTGCGCCATAAATCCAAACATTGATTCCTTACATCTTCTGAATGAAAACCATTACTATTTCTAATCTGATTCATTCTGAATCCGACAATAAGATTCTTATATAATCCTTTAGTGAAGCCTAGTTCTTTTAGACGAGAAAATACAATCTTTGATTCTTCAAATGCTTTACCGGAAGCGTAGAGACGTGGGGTAACCGTTGTTGACGACCGACGGAAATAATCCAATCTATCAGGAATTTCCACAACTTTTCCACAATTGGCAATTTCAATCCAAAACAGATAATCTCCTGAAGCCTTTAGACTGGTATAATAATTTGGAATTTTGAGCAAAACATCTTTACGAAAAATCGCAGAACTTGCATTCAGAAGATGATTACCAATCAGCATATTTTCCTGAATAAATTCCTTGGAAGTATATTTTCTAATATGTTTTGACTTGCTTATACTTTCCTGTCCTATCTCATTACCATTTTCATCTATTAAGGTAATTCCGGAGGCTGCCAATACGACATCTTTGTCTCCGTTGATTGCCAATATAAGGCTATTTAAGAATTCCGGATCTGCCACATCATCTGATTCGGCAATCCAAATATACTCACCTTTAGCAAGTTCAAATCCTTTATGCCATTGCTTAAAAGTTGACCCGCTGTTCACTTCGTTAAAAACAATATGCGACACTTTAGGATGATTCCTGTACCGATTGATTATTTCCCGACTATTATCTGAAGAACAATCATCAAGAATAATCACTTCAAAATCCTTATACGTCTGATTTAGGACAGAATCGATACGCTCTTTCAAATATGGAGCATGGTTAAAGTTTGGAATTATTACTGAAACCATAAAAAATGAGTTAGCATGTAATATAGGTCAAACTTTTATTCCTAAGTGTTTGAGACCTCATTATTGATTAAATATTGGAATTATTAATGGTTTTATTAATAGATAGTAAAAAGTTAAACGTTGACATTTGAGATACTTTAGAAGAATAATATTGTGTGAGAGACTAGTTTGATTCTAACTTAAAATTCTTTATTACAAACCAATTAGGCCTTATTATTTGAAGATAGGAAATTCCTATGTACATAACCAAAAGAATAAATAAAGTCAGATTTCCTGATTTCATAGAGAATCGATATTGATAAAAACCACAACAATATTGAAGAAGAATAAAAAGAAGAATTATTTGAGAAAATTTAAGAGTTCTTTTCTTTATAATTGACTTGTTATAAACTAATAAAAAGATTATCCCCATTACTAACAGCGCCTTAATAGGTCCATAATCTAAGACGAAATCTCCCACGAATGTATAAAATCGAGAACTATCTACTTTAAGATGTCTATAACGATTTCGCAATTCTTTTTCATTAGGCTGACTTTTTCTATCCAGAACATGTTGAAAGGCAAAAGTATACTCTCCATCTCTTGTGCCACCTGCATCCATACAATAATTATCAAAAACAATGGGACCTTCAGCAAAATATCTTAAAAAGCCATATCCCATAGAAGATGAATTACTTCCAGAAGATCTACCAATAGTGATTATGATAAACATCGCTATAAAAAAAATTGAGAAAAAGAGTAAACCTTTCTTTAATTTTACTTTTATAGAAAGCTGTAAATATGGATAGAAAAAAATACCTAATAATATAAATATAAAGAAACTTGAAATAATATTTAATCTGCTTGCTTTAGCAATTCCATTTAAGGGTGGAATTAGAAGTGATAGCGTAAGTAGTATTAATATTATTTTATTTTTTTTATCTTGAAGAAGATAAGTATAAAATAGAAGAGGTATAATAGCAATTGCAATATTTGAGAATATTGCAAATACATTGTATCCTGCATTATTGCTCTGATTCATTCGATCATATGTTGAGGTTGCATAAATATTAGAAGCAGAGGATGAATCTAAAATTAATCCTACCAATCCTTCTTTAAATGATGGGATTATCTGAATCAGAGAAGATATGGTAAATATTGAAAAGAAAAAACAAATTAAATTAAGATACTTTCTCTTGAGTAAGAGAATTTTAGAAATATATCGAGGAGAATAGTTATAAAGTGGCCTAATTGCCATTAAAAGCACTACATATAAATAAATAAATGGAATTAAAGTTAATTGACTGGAAAAATAATCAGTAGCCGAAGATGAAAAATAAAGAATAGGAATACACCATGAGATTAAAGTGTAAAGCAATATTAATACAGTCCCAATGGATTTACTTCCATATTTTTTTTTGACATAATAATATGCTAATGTCCATAATAACAAATTTACAAATACGATTAGCATATTAGTAAGAGTTATAGTAGGAATAGTAGTCATAGGAACAAATTTTCAAATTTGATAAATCTATTTTCTGAAGAATATGTAAACAATAACTGTTATTAACATAATTAACTGTCTATTCCTAATCTATTTACAGCAACCCTTATAATATACTTACAGATTGTTTTCAATGATACGAGTGTATAAATTTGGGGCTTGCTAATATTTTTATTTATTAATCAGTTTCTTTGGCTTTAAAAAATAAAAATACAGTGCGCTAAATACCAAAGCTGATGAAAATGCAAACCAACCTTCAAATACAAGTTGAGAAACAAAGCAAATTATTATATAAGGAAGTGCAAACAAAACTGCTTTAAGCCATTCAGAATAATCCGGAAAATTAATGATACGCTTTTTTACGGTGTACCACATGTAGAATCCCGTCACTGCAAATTCACATGACAACAGAGTGATAGCAGTTCCGGTTGCCTGCAAGCGGGGGGTAATCAGTATGTTTAATAATATCGCCAATCCCCCACCTATAAGAGATGATATTAGAAGAATATTATCCTTCCTGAGCGGTATGAGGGTTTGGAATGCCAAGACTTGAGATATCCATACCAGAAATAAGGCCGGCATAATGATTCTCATTGGCAGAACTGAGGGATCATAACCATACCCGGACAATAATACAATTATATCGGTAGAAAAAAATTCACTAATTATGATAATGGGAGAGGCAATCAAAAAAATCAGTCTGAATGACTTTATTATGTATTTCTGAACTTGTTCTTTTTCATTATTGGCTCTAAGGGCAGACATACGAGGCATCATTACCGCGGTAAATGCACTGAAAAGGCTTACGGCGACAAAATACAGTTTAACGGCTGTCGAATAGTAACCTACCTCTGTATCGCTACTTACCAATCCCAAATACATCACATTAAATGTAATGTACATGGAGGTCATTATTGAATATATTCCCAATCGAATATTTGACTTGATAAATTGACCCTTCTTAAAACTTTTCCAAATTAAAGACACAAACTTACGGGAGTAAACAAAATTTATAATACTATTGATGACAACTACTCCCGTAGTCAGAATAAAATACAGCAAATAGTCTTCAGGGGATTTAATGAATAGAAAGACACTAATCACATAGATCAGTCTTATTATCAGACTTCGTATCGTTATGTATCTGAAATTCTCTGTTCCCGTAAACAACCATTCTACAATAAATAATGAAAAAACAATTTTTGCAGATCCAATATAGAATAGTTCTCTATGCTCATGGAAGCGTGGAATAATACCGATTAAAATAAAAAAGATAGCAAGAGTGATAATTGTAAAAAATACATTAGTGCCTAAAATACTTGAATAGACATGGCTCCTTTTAACAGGATCATCCTTCACTGCTGCAATTTCCCTTGTACCGATTGTATTTATTCCCATCGCAGCAAAAAGAAGGAAATAATCTACAGTATTTTGTGCGAAATTTACTAATCCAAAATTTGAAGGACCTAATATTCGGGTTATATAAGGGAATGTGACAAAACCAATGATATAATTGGAAAAAGTAAGTATTCCCTTAAAAAGAATATTTCTTTTTAATGTATTCAAGGTTATTTATAATGATTAAAAAATTTTGCTAAGTAATGTGACCTACAATTTTCCTCTATATCAATATTGAGGATTGATATATAAAAGTCTTCTCCTCTAAAAAAGAGCCTATAATATTAATCTTCAGTTTCCAGCTGGTTTTCCTCCTCTTCGGTGATTATCAGATTGGAGGGTACGGGAATAAGAAGGTCCTGTGATTCGTAAAGGATCTGAGTCTCCTTGTCATTGTCTTTATTGCAGGCGCTGCAAATCGGGAAGATGTACCAGTGCTGGTCATCTTCGTCAACTTTCTGCACATGGCCGCCCACTATCTCGGAGGTCGGCCTGGTGGTGCCGCAAAACGGACATTCATACGCAGGTCGTATCGGACTGCTGAAACCATGTGTGTCGCGGTATATCGCTTCCCAATACCCTATCCAACTTCCAAACGGAGACGGAGGGTTGGGTGAGATCTTGCTTGATCCCACCACATTCCGTATGGCGATATATTTCGGTCGAAATTTAGTCATAAATTCATTCCCTCTCCACGTCCTGGGGTTCGATCTGCACGGTGGCGTAGCCGAGGATGTCGAGTGAGACGGTGAGTTGGTGGGAGCCGGCGGGATCGGTGTGGATCTCTCCTGTGAGACCCGAAAGGTTGCCACGTATCACTCTGATTCGTTCCCCTTTCCGGTAGGGCCCGCTGACCACGTGCACCGGGCGGTCGGTGTGGCCGAGCATGAAGCGCAGGATGTACATCTGATAGGGGGGTATGACGACAAGGGGCTTGTGCATCCCGGGGGCTGCAGTGCCTGCAATGTTAGTCATGAAGCGTTTGATGTAAGGGAGGGCGACTATCTGACGGCGTTGCGCTTCCGTGCAGCGGATAAATATCTTTGAGGGAATGACGAGGCGGTTGACCTTCACTTTTCTGCCATTGGCGCGTTGACGGAGTTCCACCTGGGAGGCCACGTAAACGTCGTAACCGAGGTCGCGGAGGCGGTCGGCGACGTTATGCTCGCTGTTGTGGTTGACGATGGCGACATACCATCCGGACACGCCTACGGCGTCGTCGGGAGCAAATGCTTCCGGCGCAAATGCGGGATATGTGGCAGCCTGCATCACTGAGTGATAGCGAATTAAGAGCAGGACTGAGTGTGCCTACCCTTTCCGTAGTGCAAAGATAGGAATAATAATTGAAAACTGAAAATTGAGAACTGATTTTTAGTGATTTTTTATTTTATAAGAATCTCAGCATGCAACACAGAATCTATTTCATGGTTTTCAGATAAGTATCTATAGATGACCTTAATTTTGAAAGATCCTGAGTATAAACATTGTAAATTTCTGACACTGTCACCTGATAATATCCGTGAACTAAAATATGACGCATCGCTATTATTTCTCTCCAGGGAGTCTTCGGATGGCTCTCTCTAAATTCTTTAGTCAACTTATATGCCGCCTCCCCGATTATCTCAATATTTTTGACTACCGCATAAAAAAGCATGGAATCTGACGCTAATTCCGATTCCTCTTTTCCTGACATGTATTCTATGACACGGTCGATAGCCTCTATTATATGGCGAAGACGTGAAGTATCTCTAAGCGCTTCTCTCATAAATCAATATCTTGTCGTTGTCTATCTCTTTCCTCACCTCCGGATACAATGAGAGTTCATTGACGAGATCAACCGGCCGGCGTAACATATCTTCCAAGTCGCACATCATGGCTGCACGATTCAACAGACTCACTTTCGCCTCCTTATCGAAGGATACGAGCAAATCGACATCGCTCTCCTCATTCTCATCACCTCGTGCATAAGAGCCAAACAGCCATGCCTTCTCCACGGGTGTCGCAGAGAAATATTTTTGTATTGCTTCAATCGGTAAGGTTTCCATAAGAATCTTTTTTTGATAACGAGTTGAATCACATTTTTATTATAAAAAGTGAGACGGCTCCTGGGGAAGGAGCCGTCTCGGGATATAGGAGGGGTTGTCAGGGCCGAAGCCCTGACGGGAGTTGGGGTCTTGTTTAGTTCTGGTGGGGCTGCACGTTGATGAACTTGCGGCCTTCCTTACCGGTGGAGAACACTACCACGCCGTCGATGAGGGCGAAGAGAGTGTGGTCCTTACCCATGCCTACATTAAGACCGGGGTGGTGTACTGTGCCACGCTGGCGCTTGATGATATTGCCGGCCTTGCAGTTGGAACCACCGAAGATTTTCACACCGAGTCGTTTGCTTTCTGATTCACGGCCGTTCTTAGAACTGCCGACACCTTTCTTATGTGCCATTTCTTATGTGATGATTTTGATGGTTTTACTTTTCGATTGATTTCACGAGGATTTTGGAGAACTGCTGGCGATGACCGTTTTTACGGCGATAGCCTTTGCGACGTTTTTTCTTGAAAACGATCACTTTCTCACCTTTCACGAGGGGAAGAAGCACCTCGCAGTTTACTTTCGCACCTTCTACGGCAGGCGCGCCGACCTTTACGTCGCCGTCGGCATCAAGAAGAAGAACTTTGTCGAAGCTGATTGCGTCGCCTTCCTTTACTTCGTCACCGAGATGATGGACATAGAGGAATTTCCCTTCCTCTGCCTTGAACTGCTGTCCTTTGATTTCTACAATAGCGTACATTGACTATTAATAATTGATTTTCAATTATATCCGTTGGGCGGCGAGGGCTCTGCCCCGCTCTTTTCTTGCCTTGGCGGAAGATTTCGGCTGCAAAGATAATACTTTCCCGCTTAATATCCAAATTTTTCCGCGCCAAACGCTTCGGTTTGCCTGAAATCAACTCCTAAACGTTATTTCTTAGCCTCCACAGGCTGCTTAGATTTGCTGAGGGGGAGCGTGTAGATGAGCGAGAAGGATGCGCTCAGTGCCGACCCGGCTCCGCATCCGGGTATGAACCAGGGGGTGGATTCGGCACCGTCTGACACCTTGAACTTCAGTCGGTAACGTATGTTCCAGCCCATGCTGAGGTTGCGCCAGAGAAGCACCTTTATCCCTCCGAGCACCTCGCCGTACAGGGCGTGCGCTTTCTGACCGAGCAATGAGAACCGGTTGGTCTGATCCCAGTAGGAGGAACTTATCGTGATGTCGGTGATGTCGTAGGTGAAGGCAGAATATCCACCCCGGAGACCGAGATACACCTGATAGTCGGGGTTGCTTTTATAGAGGAAGTTATAGTTTATGCCTATCTTTCCGTAGAACGACGGTTTACCTTTGTATCTGAAGTTACCCTCCTCCGGTTTGTTGTCGGCGAACCCGATTCCCAGTTCCACCACCGGCTCAAACCAGTTGTGGAGCGATAGCGACGCCCAGATGTCGTAACTCTGGTGTGTCTGACCGGCAAGTTTCATAATGGCATCGAAGAAATTCACACCCACGCTGACCGATTGCAGCAGAGGGTAGACTGGCCCGGAGTTTACTTTAGTGACGGTATCCAGTTCGGCAAGAAACATCACCGGCTCATTGAGCGGGTTACCGTGCTTGTCGTAGTAATGGAGGGTGGGTTGCGCCGGTTTGGTGGGGTCGTTGTCGACGGGCGTTATCTTCTTCTGCGCCGCCAAAGGGAGCACAGCCGAAAGGGTAAGCGAAATGGTGAGGAATATTCGTGAGGCAGTAGTCATTCTCCACCCCCTTCCTCTTCGATGTTAACCCGGAAGTAGATCCTGATGTTCTCGCCGGGGGTGTTGCTGATTATCCCGCCGGGCACCGTGACGGAGTCGATGAAATTATCGGTGTGGAATATCGACGTGATGCGGTAGCGGTAGATGGTGCCGCATGCTGCGGATACAAACCATGGCTCTATGTCGTAGTTGAAGGTAATCCTGTCGTAGATGCGCCTCTTCCCCGCCTCACCGGCCAGATAAAGGATGCGGTAGGTGGTCTGTCCGCGGTCTATGCGGAAAGGGAGGTAGGTGGATGACAGGGAGCGCACGGAGTCGTGGAGCACGCTGTCGCCGGGGACGTCGATTCCGGTGATGGTGAGGGAGTCGATGCTTATGGCTTTCGGCGTCGACTCGGAGGAATAGAATCCGGCAAGGGGGAGGGAGTTCTTGTTGTCAAGGCATTCCGAGGAGGAACATCCTGCCACTCCCAGAAGGGCCACCATTCCCGCGGAACAGCAGAGTCGAAGCAATTTGTCTTTCAGTTTTATCATTTGCTTGAATCAGGGGTATGATTTATTTCCTCGGCTATGAGGTAGTTGTTCCGTTCCGGCGAGTTGCGGGTGATGAGTTCGCCGATGAAGCCGGTGAGGAAAAACTGAAGACCCATCACCATGGCTGCGAGCGACAGATAGAAGTAGACCGATTTAGTGACGTAGAAATGGTAGGTCGTGCTATTGATGCTCACTATCTTCAGGATGAGCACGACAAGCACGGCTATGAAACCGAGGATGAACATTAGCGATCCGAACAGACCGAATATGTGCATGGGTTTTACGCCAAACTTCGATTGGAACCATAGTGTGGCGAGGTCGAGATAGCCGTTGACGAAACGGTCGAGCCCGAACTTGGTGTGGCCGTATTTACGTGCCTGATGCTGCACCACCTTCTCCCCTATCTTACGGTAGCCGGCATTCTTGGCAAGATAGGGTATGTAGCGGTGCATGTCGCCATACACCTCTATGTGTTTCACCACGGCATTGCGGTATGCCTTCAGACCGCAGTTGAAGTCGTGGAGATTGGGTATACCGCTAACTTTCCTCGCCGTTGCGTTGAAAAGTTTGGTGGGTATTGTCTTTGAGAGAGGGTCGTAGCGCTTCTTCTTCCAGCCCGACACGAGGTCGTAACCCTCCTCCTTTATCATGCGGTAAAGTTCGGGTATCTCGTCGGGACTGTCCTGAAGGTCGGCGTCCATCGTAATCACCACGTCGCCCTGCGCGCGCTTGAACCCTACATTGAGTGCCGGCGATTTCCCGTAGTTGCGCGAGAAGGATACGGCCCGGATGGCCGGATTGGCGGCGGCAAGATTGCGCACCACCTCCATGGAGCGGTCGGTGGAGCCGTCGTCCACGAAGATCACCTCATACGAAAAACCGTTATCGGTCATCACGCGCTCTATCCATGTGGCGAGTTCGGGGAGTGATTCCTCTTCGTTGAAGAGTGGGATTACAACAGATATGTCCATTTCTTTATTCATGTTTAGGCGGGAAAGCGCTGCCTTTCTCCTTTCAGCATGCGAAATTAATAAAAAAAGTTGTATTTACATTGCCGTGGCTCCTTTTATTGCCCGTATGGCCGTGGCGCCGTTGTATGGCTCAACTCCTCACCCCTTCAACGATATCGGCACGTCCGCCCGTTTTCCTGCGCGAGAGAAGCAGGGCGAGTAGCAGCGACAGGATGGAGCCGAAGAAGCACGTGAACCATGCGAGCGAACTTACGAATTCCATTCCGTTAGGGAGCAGGCGGTTATCGATGGCCTTGCGCATCAATTCGGTGGTGGAGGCATAGTCGGGGGCCATGGGCGATTGCTCGATCGTGGTTATGGCGTTGGATATGTAGGAATAGACGAATGTGGGGTCGATGAATTTTATATACAGGGCGGAGATGAGCGTGCATATCAACGTGCCGAATATAACCATGTATATCCCTCCGAGCCATAGTGTGGCTACGCGGCGGTAGGGGGGACAGGCGCGGGCGATCTGCTCCATCTTCCACCCTACCAGAAACGGGAACCCTATGGCCAGGGGGAGTATGAGAAGGGGAAGCAGGGGGATGCGGAGACTGAGCAACAGGCAGGCCGAGATAAGGGTTAGATAAAGCCCGACGGGGATTCCCCCCTCGGCTGCGTAACGATAGATCGATTTCATTTCTGTAGGTTTTATGATGTCCGGCTTAATTACCCGGAGATGCTTTAAGAATGCAAATATACTCCTTATTTGGTAGATTGGCAAATCATTTGTAAATTTGTATGCGGTTTCTGATGATATTTTTTCACACCGCAAATCTTTTTTCTATGCGGGGAAGGGCGACATGGTGGTCAGACCCCAAAATTTTAACAAGAAAAGACAAAACTGATATGGGAAAGAATTCAAGAAGAAGGAAAGCATCGCCCAACAGGCTGCCGTTGTTCATTCTCGGAGCAAGCCTGCTCCTTATATGCGTTGGCTGTTTCATGGCCATGGGCTCGGGGTGTTCGGAGGAGAGGGGCATCATAACTGACAATCCTACCCCCGGGCCGTCGAAACCTGCGGGGGTAAAGCATTATCCGGGCCTGGAGACTGTCAACATCCCGGAGGAGTTGGCTGCCCAGACCAAGGAGTATCTCGGCTTCACCATATCTTTCAATAAGGATAACAAGACGCCCAATTATGTGGCTTGGGAATTGCTCGCGGAGGAGACCCAGGGGGATAATCCGCGCAGCAACAATTTCTGGACCGATCCCGATCTCGTAGGGTGCCCTTCCACGAAAGATTACACCAATTCCGGTTTTGACCGGGGTCACCTCTGCCCTGCCGCCGACCAGAAGTGGAGCCAGCAGGCCATGAGCGATTGTTTCGTGATGGGTAACATCTGCCCGCAGGACCATTCCCTGAACACCGGAGCCTGGAATACCCTCGAGAATAAGGAGAGGCAATGGGCCGTGCGTGATTCAGCGATTATGATTGTGGCAGGGCCGATCTATTCCGACAGCGACAAGCAGAGGATCGGGAATGCCGGAGTGAGGGTGCCGGGTGCATTTTTCAAGGTGCTCGCTGCCCCCTATCTTGACCAACCGCGTGGCATCGCTTTCGTATATCCCAACATGAAGGCTTCCGGAAATATGGAGAATTATGCCATGAGCATTGATGAACTTGAGAAAATTACAGGTTTTGATTTCTTCCCTGCTTTGCCTGACAATGTGGAGAAGCAGGTGGAATCAGCGTTTTCTTTCAAGGAATGGAACAGCACGAAATAGGAGTAGGCGAGCAGACCGTAGTGGCCGTGGCGACACCTCCCGGACAGGGGGGTATTGCCGTGGTGAGGGTGTCGGGGAAAGATGCTATCGGCATCGTTGACAGCGCGTGGAGGGGGAAACCGCTGGGAGGCGTCACTTCCCATACTTCTCATCTCGGCAGATATGTGGCCACTGACGGGGCGGTGCTCGACGAATGTGTGTCGACAATTTTCCGCGGGCCTAACTCCTTTACGGGGGAGGACGTGGTGGAAATCAGCCTACATGGCTCTCGCTGGATTCAACGGGAAGTCGTGGCTGACCTTATACGCCGTGGTGCCAAAGCGGCCGGGAGGGGGGAATTTACAAGGCGTGCATTCATGAACGGTCGCCTTGATCTCGCTCAGGCGGAGGGGGTGGCTGATCTCATTGCCGCTTCCTCGCGTGCTGCCCATGCCCTTGCCATGACTCAGACTTCGGGGGGATTCTCTCGCGGTCTTGAGGAGGTGAGGGAGAAACTTGTGGAGTTTGCCTCCCTTCTCGAACTTGAACTCGATTTTTCGGAGGAGGACGTGGAATTTGCCGACCGTGCCCGTCTTGAGGAACTGGCTGCCAACCTCCTCAAGCGTCTTGAGCGTCTGGCCTCTTCCTATTCTTCGGGGGCGGCGCTGAAGGAGGGTGTGCCGGTGGTGATAGCCGGTGTTCCGAATGCAGGGAAGTCTTCCCTCCTGAATCTGATACTGGGGGATGACAAGGCGATTGTGAGCGACATTCCGGGCACGACGCGAGATACTATCGAGGATACCGCTGAAATCGACGGCGTGCTTTTCCGTTTTATCGACACCGCAGGTCTGCGTGCCACGGAAGACACGGTGGAGAACCTCGGCATCGAACGGGCCCGGGAGAGGATGCGCAAAGCGAGGATTGTGGTATGGCTGATTGACCCTACCTCACCCATTGAGCCACAGGAGGAGGAAATTACCCGGTTACGCAAGGAGAATCCAGAGGCTGAGGTGATAAAGGTGGTCGGCAAGGGCGACCTTATCCATCCCTCCCCTACCCTACCTTACGGAGCAGCCTATGCTGCCGGCGAACTTTCCGACGGCTCAGACACCGCTTCCCTACCTTACGGAGCGGTGTTAGTGATGAGCATGAAGACAGGCGACGGCCTCGAATCATTGCAGCAACGCCTCACCGCAGCCGCAACCGGCGGATATGATCCGCAAGCAGAATTCATCGTGACTAACGCCCGCCACTACGAAGCGCTCCTGCAAGGAGCCGACGCGTTGCGCCGAGCCCTCGCCGGCCTCCATGATGGTCTTTCCGCCGACTTCATCGCCCAGGACGTACGCGAAGCCACCTCCCACATCGGCACCATCACGGGCGCCATCACCACCGACACTCTCCTCCACAACATCTTCGCCAAATTCTGCATCGGCAAGTAAACCGCAGTTAAAGACAGGTAACTATAAGTTGAAATAATAGTCAAGGCGTTCAGTTTGAGCGCCTTTTCTTTTGCCCGAAGATTGCCAATCTAATCGGTAGAACCCGTTTCTACCTATTTTTCACTCCATTTTTGAACCACATTTGTTGCTCGTCTGCTACCCGAGTTAAGTCGCTCTGCTCGGTAGTGGATGATGTTCATACTCGTTCACGCTCATTCAGGCGTGTTCATACGAGATACTATGGTTTTTTGCAAGAAAAAACGTGACAAAATGTCAAATTCAGGCTAAAATTTTCATGATTCGGTTAAATTGAGTAATTTTGTGTCGGACAAAAGAAGCGACGGCTGATAGATAATGCCGATGCTATCTTGTGAGGAGGCTGTTAAGGCTTCCTCTTTTTTATTTTGGACAAAAGAAGCTCCGGCTTCCTGAACATCCGATTTTGATTTTCCGGGTGCTTTCCAGATATGACCAGGATCAAATGGAGTATTGTTTTTCCAGAGAGTATAGATCAAACAAAGCATTTTACGCATGACCGCGGTAATAGCCTTCTTTCCTTTTCCTCCTGATTTCGAGTAAATCCTCGCATAGAAATCGCGCCATGGCCCGGATTCCGAATGCGAAGAGGAAAGAGCAGGCATATACAGAGCCCTTCGTATAATTACGCTGCCACATTTTGATATCTGTCCCGGGCGCCGACATCTTCCGGATTCATTATCGGGAACATCAAGGCCGGCAAGAGCAGTCAATTGACGCGAGTTAGATATATTGCTGAATCCATCGGTTGCGCATATCACATGGATTGCCGTGAGCCATCCTACTCCTTTTATAGAGCATACCTTATCAATCCGTTCCGACAAGTTCTCATCCTGTCGTATCAGGCGTCGGAGATCCTCTTTATATGCATCTATTGTATCGGTCATGGTTTCAATGATTTCCTGAGTGGAAGCCAGAACTTTTTCAGGAATGCGTCCGGTTGCTTTCAATGCACTGAGCCGATTCTTAAATTGCGTGACAGATTTCTGAAGACTGATTATTTGGCGCGAGTAAGAACGCATCTCCTGATATAGTGGAGAGAAAGGTTTCCATCTTCTTACAGCTACCTTATTGATGCCTTCGCCTATGGTCATTCCGAAGCATGCAATCATGTAGGCATCCGATTTGTCGTTCTTATAGCGACGGTTCTGATTGGCTATGTAATGTTTTATAATCTTTGGAGTTACCACATACACCGGTATGTCAGACTGGTACAGTGTGTCCACACAATTCTCATGATAGACACCTGTCGCTTCCATCACGGTGAACCATCGACGATCTTTTGCCTTTTGCTTTACCCAGTTCAGCAATGCTGACAGTCCCTCCGAGGAATTTGAGAACTTCCGGGTACCGAGAACCTTATCCTTACCGGAGTCGATAAGGCAAACATAGACATCATCCTTCGAAATGTCGCATCCTAAAATTAAATCTGTCATAATCACATATATAAAGGTTTCAAGGTCGACTTCTTTATCTTAACTCGTCATCAATGCAGAATAGACGGACTTTGCCGACTTTCTTAAATACTGATTCAGACTTCCGAAAGTCAAAAGAATAAGGAGCACAATCTTTGCACAGCATACCAGACAAATCAGCCTGTTGCTAAGTTCGTATCCCGGATTGCTCCTTATTCCTCCTTGTATTGATAAAACGTGGGGGAGATTCATTTTATATCAGTCGTTGAAAGGGAACGATACACAATCTTTGCACGGCTTATTACCGAAATATAATTGCCAAGGTAGGTACCCGTGTTGGTCGTACCGTTCGTAATCATCATGGTTATTTGTGTCATTTTGTTTCCGACTGCAAATATACGAGTTCGTTTTGACCGCTTCACAAAGCAGGATATTACAGAATCTCCTGATTTCTGTAATGAGCGCGACAACCGTATTGATGATGAATCAATCGGTAAGATTGCTCTGTATA
>CAMWMD010000016.1 GCA_947175265.1 uncultured Porphyromonadaceae bacterium
ACCTGCAACCTTCTGATCCGTAGTCAGATGCTCTATTCAGTTGAGCTAACGAACCATTTTGTGGTCAAATCGTTTCCGATTTGCGAGTGCAAAGTTACGACCTTTTTTTGATATATACAATTTTTTGGAGGCAAAAAATTCAAAAAATTAATCTCACAGATGCACTTCCACTGATATTGGCGATAGGAGGAACTGATTTACAGATTTTTATGTTTCCTGATATGATTTGAGGGAAATCCCTTACGAGTCGCCACCTGATTCGCTCGGCAACGGTTTCCATCAACTTTCGGGGTTGTTTCATCTCCTCGGCAACAATATTGAACATGTCGGCGTAGGAGATGGTAGACTCAGGATCATCCTCACCGGCATTTTCAGGAACCGGAATACGGATGGAGAGGTCGACGACAAACTCATTGCCTACCATATTCTCCTGAGGGAACACGCCGTGGTAAGCATGAAACCGCAGATTGTCAAGAGAGATCTCAAACTCCATACCTGACGCAAAGTTCAAAGCACTTCCCCTTCTACGGGAATCTTTGCCACTCTTCTGCTGTGTCGGCCACCCTCAAACGAGGCGCAGATATAGGCATCCACAATTTTCTTGGCTTCCTCATCGGTGATGAAACGTGCTGGGAGTACAAGGAAGTTGGCATCGTTGTGCTGCCGCGCAAGTTCCCCGAGTTCAGGAAGCCAGCAGAGAGCCGCACGGATTCCCTGATGCTTGTTGAGCGACATCTGCATGCCGTTGCCGGAGCCGCACATTCCGATACCGAAAAGGCATTCACCTTTCTCGACGGCCTCAGCAGCCGGATGGGCGAAATCAGGATAATCGCACGATTCGGTGCCGTAGGTCCCGAAGTCTTTGATCTCAAATCCCTTGTCGGTAAGATAACTTTTTATTGACTCCTTAAGATGAAAAGCGGCATGGTCTGCTGCCATTGCAATTCTTGTCATGGGTAAGAATTATTATGATTACGTTGAGTGATTAGTTGATTGAAGTGAAGACTATTCAAAGAGGGATTCCTCATCCTGCAGGAGAGTGGGGGAAGAGTCGGTAGGCTCTTGAGTGGCCTCAGTTTCTCTCTTGTTGCCGAACACCTTGCTTGTGAAGGCGAACCTCACGAGGAAATAGTTGACGGGGATACAGATACCCATTGCCGGGAGCAGGGCAAGTGTCGGGCCTATAATCTCCTTGAAGATAGCCACAAGACCTGTCTGAAGCCCCATGTTCACGAGATGACTGAGTGTGAAGCCGAGTCCTTTTCTCGCATTCGGGCGCGTGTGGAATGTGAAATAACTCGAAAGGAAGAAATTGGCGATGAAACTGAGCGCATAACTGATGATAGAGGCAACGACGGCACGACGGCCACCGAATACGGCATGCACGAAAATCACGTAGAATCCATATTGCAGCACAGTGGCGATACCACCTACAAGACCGAACCGTAATATCTCTGAGATACGGCCGTTGCCGTTTATCATTTGTTTAATGTTCATAATGTCATCCCGGTTTCATCGTCGAGGCAGATATCAGAGTGGTGTCTTTTCAGAGAACTCACCCTCCACCTTACGATTGGTTTCTTCAATAAAATCAAGGATTGAATCCCTGCCCGTCCCTTTTTCGGCTGAGGTGATGAATACGGGGGGAAGTTCCTCCCAACTTTTCAGCAACTCCTTCTTGTAGTCCTCCACCTTTTTGAGTGCGGCGTTGGGTCCAAGTTTGTCCGCTTTCGTAAAGACGAGCGCAAAAGGCACTCCATTCTCACCGAGCCAATTCAGAAATTCAATATCAATCTTCTGAGGCTCATGTCTGATGTCGATCAGCACAAAAAGGAGCACCATCTGAGGCCGGCCGAGGATGTATTCCTCAATCATTCTTCTGAAATCCTCCCTTTGGCTTTTCCCCCTGGCGGCATACCCGTATCCGGGGAGGTCGACTATGTAGAAAGCACCGTCGTTGATCCTGAAATGATTTATCAGGAGGGTCTTTCCCGGCTTCTGTGAAGTCTTGGCAAGGCCCTTGCTCCTTGTGAGCATATTTATGAGCGACGATTTACCGACGTTAGAGCGTCCTATGAAGGCATATTCCGGCACTTTCGTATCCGGGCATTGATTCACCTTCGCGCTGCTTATCTCGTAATTGGCTTTCTTTATTTCCATAGTTTGCAAAGTTAATAAATTATAAAAGACCGACAAAGGGAAAATGAACAAATAATATGCCGGCACATATAATTTAAAGGTTTCCGCACGGGGAATGGTTCAATCGACGACCAGGGAATGAATCACCCTCAAAGCCTTGTCGGCATCATCACGGCCGACCATGAATGTCAGAGTGGAGTCAGACATATCTTCTGAAAAGGCATTCACCGTCACGCCGTTTCTCATCAGGGAATTGCGAATTCTGGCGCCGAGGCCCGGTTGCCTGCGGAGATTGTCGCCCACGACGGCAACTGTGGATAGACCACTCTTCACGACCGGTGACAGCCAGAGGTTCTCCGGAAGTTCGGGGGCAAATTCCGAGCGGATTACAGCCAGCGCCTTGTTCTCATCGTCGGAAGTGACAGCGAAATTCAGTCCTGCGTTGGCGAAAGCCGTCACGGGATACATCTTTATACCTTGTCTTGCCAAAGCATTCAACGCACGCGACCCCGTGTCGCCACGGTCCACCCCCTCGGGAGGGATGATTGAAAACAGGGATGTACCCCGCAGAACCGACACACCCTTGACGTTGAAGCTCTCGGCGGTCTCCGTGTCATAAATTAGGGTGCCCGGGGCCGAAGGGTGGAACGTATTGAGTATCTTTATGGGTATATTCTTGTGGAAAACAGGATAAATCGTAGGGGGATATATCACCTTCGCCCCGTATGTGCATAATTCCATACTTTCCACAAACGACATCTCACCCACAACACGAGCTTCGGGAATCAGGCGGGGGTCGGCCGTCATGAATCCATCCACGTCGGTCCAGATTTCAAGGAGTTCGGCATCCAGAGCCGCGGCAATGAGCGCGGCGGTAAAATCGCTCCCTCCGCGTCCGAGATTTGTGATGTGTCCGCTCTCCCTGTCAGTTGATATGAAACCGGGCACAATCGCCTTGGTGAAGGGAGTCGAGAATGTTTCCCTAATCAACGATGAGGTGAGTTTCTGGTCGGCGATATTCTTTCCGAACCACTCCTCAGTCTTTATGAAATCGAGGGAGTCAAAACGCACGGCATCCGAAATCATGAAAGTGACGATGACGGAAGAGATCCTCTCGCCGAAACTGACCACGAGGTCGAGCGTCTCCCCCGGGAGATGACGTATGAGGCTAATTCCCTCGAAAATCCTCTTGAGTTCGCTAAGAAGGCGTGCGACCTCGGAAATGGCCTGCGGGCGTTTGCTCTCATCAACGACCTTAGAGATTACGTTGAAATGACGCGATGAAATGGCTTCCATCTCATCGCGGAACTTAGGGTCGTCATCAGCCGCGAGACGTGCCGTGGATATCAGTTTGTCGGTGAGGCCGCCGAGTGCGGAGACCACGATAACCGCGCTTCCCGGGATAGCCTCGACTATGCTTTTGACATTTGCCAGGCTTTCCGGTGTCCCGACCGAGGTGCCTCCAAATTTCAATACTTTCATCTACATAAAGGGGAGCCTGACCGGAATGCAATGATTCCGTCAACGGCTCATGGTGGTTTAACGGTTAATAATCAGCATATCCCTCATTTTCGGCGGTGTCGTTTTCATCATTCCGAGAGGAAAGAATAATCACAGCCGGGAAATAAAAAAGGGTTTTCAATTGTTTTATCGGAAGACAGCCTTTGACGCTGCGACCTAAAAAACACCACAAAAATGGATCTTAACAATCTGCTATATAAACATACTGACAAGATAGAACCCGGAAGGGGGAAGCTCCTCATAGCCGAACCGATGATGGAAGAGGTTTTCTTCCGCCGTTCGGTGGTGCTTCTCCTTGATGAGGACACGGACGGAGGCCTTCTGGGACTCACCCTGAACAAGACAACGGAGTTGACACTACACGACATCATGCCGGAACTGGGTTTCGGCGAGGATATCACCGTCTATTGCGGAGGCCCGGTGGATATGGAGCGTCTTTTCATGCTCCATACTATGGGAGATACGTTCGGCGAATGCCTTCAGGTATCGCCCGGACTCTACGTCGGCGGGGATTTCCACAAGATAGTCGATTACCTGAAATCCGGCGGAGAGGTGGAAGGTAAAATCCGCTTCTTCATAGGATATAGTGGCTGGCGGGGAGGTCAACTCGCGGATGAGATTGAAAACCATTCCTGGGCTGTCGGTATTCCCGAAGGGGGAGAGATTCTCCTTCAGTCGGAGGAGAATGAGTTCTGGCGCCGGGAGGTGAGCCGTCTTGGAGAGGATTACAGAAGTTGGCTTATGGTGCCGACAGACCCTAATATGAACTGACGTGTGGCTGCTGTCTTACCTTGCGGTTAAGAAAGTTTCTTCGTCATTATGAGCATATCCGTGAAATGGCCGTCGGGTGTGCTGAGCCATTCCTCGAAGGTGCCGATCAACTTGTAGCCGAGGTCTCGGAAAAGGTTCACGGCCTGTGTGTGGGAAGCGTCGATTTTCGCACCGAGTTGATGGAGATGGAGAGTGTTGTGTGCATACTCCTCGACGAGACGGATAGTCTCATCCGCGTACCCCTTCTTTCTGAAATCCGTGCAGATATAGATTCCTATGAATGCGCGGAGATGACGTGAGGATACGTCGTACAGGTCGACGATACCCACAAGATTGTTGTTTCCCTCCTCTGAGATTATAAGGCGCAACTGTCCGGCCGAGAACGGGTCGGCATCGTATGTGAGCGCGTATTCGCGTAGCACTTTTCTTGAAAGGGGGGCTATTGTGTCGCTGTATCTCCAAGCCTCGTGGTCGTTTTCCACTTCATATAGGAAATCGGCATCCGAAGGCTCGAGAGCGCGGAGGTGAAGACGTTTTGAATGTAACATGATGCTGTAATTTGAAATTATCCTAACTGTATTTGACTGTATATGGTCTATTTTCTTCCTGAAAATGTATCGGAGAAAAGGACACGGTTCTGAATTGATTTTCCCAAGGTGAGTTCGTCGGTGTACTCGAGTTCGTTGCCGATGCTGAGGCCACGTGCGAGCATGGTCACCTTTACGGGAAGACCGGAGAGTTTGCGGTAGATGTAGTAGTTCGTCGTGTCGCCTTCAATAGTAGGGCTCAGTGCGAGTATCACCTCGCGGGTCTGTTCGGCTTTAACCCTCTCCACGAGGCTTTCGATCTCAAGGTCGGAAGGGCTCACACCGTCGAGGGGTGAGATCACACCGCCGAGCACATGGTAAAGTCCCGAATGCTGGTGGGTGGATTCTATTGTGATGACATCCTTGACGTTCTCGACTACACATACCACCGAAGCATCCCGGCGGGAATCATTGCAAATGGGGCATACCTCCTTCTCGCTGATGTTGTGGCAGCGTGAGCAATAGCATATATTCCTTCGCATGTTGATTATTGATTCCCCGAGCGACACCGCTTCATTCTCATCACGCCTGAGGAGATGGAGGGCGAGGCGCAGGGCCGTTTTCCTTCCTATTCCCGGGAGTTTGGAAAATTCGGACACAGTGTTTTCAAGAAGTGTGGAATTGAACGACTGAATCATGATGCAAAATTACTAAATTAAGTTGGCAATACCCAAATAATAGGGGGTAAAGTTGCAAAAGAGAATGTAAATGTTTAGTTTTGCATGAGAATAAACAAGAACGGAAGATAACAGAATAAGATAAGATGATAGATTACATAAGAGGGCCATTGGCCGAACTGACCCCCACGGCGGCTGTGGTGGACTGCTCGGGGGTGGGGTATGAACTCAACATTACCCTTATGGATTATGCCGAACTGAACGGGGGCGCGGGAAAAGGGGAGGTGAAACTCTTCGTGCACGAGGCCATACGCGAGGATGCCCACCTGCTCTACGGCTTCCTTACTAAAAGGAGCCGCGAACTATTCCGGCTCCTCATCGGAGTGAGCGGAGTGGGACCAAACACGGCAAGGCTTATCCTGTCGTCGCTCACCGCCGACCAGCTTGAAAGCGCGATAGGCTCCGGGCAGGATGCCCCTCTCAAGGCTGTGAAGGGGATTGGGGGAAAGACGGCCCAACGAATCATAGTAGACCTTAAGGATAAAATAAAAACAGCAGGATTGGCGTTAAATGATAGTGCTCCCGCCGTCGGCGAAGCCTACGAAGACTCCATAGCGGCGCTCGTAATGTTGGGATTCACAGCCCAGCAGAGCCAGAAAGCGCTGAAGAAGATATTCTCGACTGATCCGACACTGAGCGCAGAAAAGGCTATCAAATTGGCTTTGAAGATGCTCTGAAATGATTTTCCGCAAAATTCCGAACCTCAAAATACACAAAATATCACGCAGATTGTCTGTGCCGCTGCTGGTGCTGACGGTCTGCGTTTTCTCTTTGGGGCAATATCGGAAATCGTCGTTGCTCCCCCCTCCGCCATCGGAACCGGAGACTATACCCGGCACCGTGATACCCGACAGCGTCATACTTCCCTCCCCGGTGCAGACCACGCTCCCGCGTGATTATGCCGACATTATGGACCGTGAATATGTGGCCGACCTCACGACCCCGCCAAACATACGGACGGAAATAGTGTATGAGCCGGCCGAAGGGATGTACTATATCCATACGCGCCTCGGAGAAAAGGATATCATTACCCCTTTTGCACTGACTCCCGAGGAGTATGGCAACATGGCCACGAGAAACGAGATGTTCGGGTATTTCCGTCAGAGAAACGCGGAGAGCGTCACGGAGAAGCAGAAGAATCCTTTCGACATACTTGACATGAACTTCAACATCGGGCCGCTTGAGAAGATATTCGGTCCCGGGGGAGTGCGTCTCACCACACAGGGGTCGCTGCAACTGTCGATGGGTATCAAGAGCAACAAAACCGACAATCCGGCCCTCTCCATGAGTGCCCGGCGCAAGACATATTTCAATTTCGACCAGAAGATTCAGGCCAACGTGACAGCCTCGGTCGGCGACCGTATGAAATTCAACATGGGATATAACACGGATGCCACCTTCGACTTTGATTCGAAAAACCTGAAACTGAGTTATGAGGGTAAAGAGGATGACATCGTGAAGAGTATCGAGGCCGGAGATGTGAGCATGACCACCGGGTCGTCGCTGATAAGGGGCGGAACCTCCCTGTTCGGTATGAAGGCAAAACTCCAGTTCGGCAAACTGACCCTTACCGGCCTCTTGAGCCAGCAGAACAGTGAGTCGAAGACTGTTACGGCACAGGGAGGCGCGCAGACCACCTCCTACGCCATAAAGGCGGATGCCTACGATGCCAACCGGCACTTTTTCCTCGCCCAATATTTCTACGAGAATTACGATAATTTCGCCTCACGTCTGCCCCATGTGTCGTCGGGAATAAACATCACCCGAATAGAGGTGTGGGTGACAAACAAGAACGGGCGCTTTGACGAATCGCGCAATTTTGTAGCCTTTCAGGATATTGGTGAGAACAAGGTGCTGTCCGGAGATTACTGGACTCCCGATTACTCCACCCCCGTCCCCTCCAACCAATCTAACAACCTTCTTGAGGTGATGAAGACGGAGTATCCGGAAGCGCGTGACATCAATAAGGTGACACAGGTGCTCGCCCCACTGCAGGCATACGGGATAACCGGCGGTCGGGATTTCGAGAAGGTGGAGAGTGCGCGCCTGCTCAAGAGTTCGGAATATACCCTAAACCCGACACTTGGCTATATCTCGCTGAAATCAGCCCTTAATACGGATGAGGTGCTCGGTGTGGCGTATGAATACACTTATCAGGGAAAGGTTTATCAGGTGGGTGAATTTTCCAACGATATCACCACCACGACCCAGAGCCTCTATCTGAAAATGCTGAGAGGCACCACAATATCTCCGCAACTCCCTATGTGGCGACTGATGATGAAGAACGTCTATGCATTAGGAGCCTACCAGTTGCAGCGCAGCAACTTCAAACTGAATATAAAATATCTCAGCGATACTACCGGCACTGAGGTGAACTATCTCCGTGTGGGTGATATTGCCGACATTCCGCTCCTTCAGGTGATGAACCTTGACCGTCTTGACTCCAATCAGGAGTCGAATTCCGACGGTTTCTTCGATTATGTGGAGGGGTACACGGTGCAGCCTACCACAGGAAAGATAATATTCCCTGTCACGGAGCCATTCGGCTCTTACCTTGAGAAAAAGATAGGAAATCCCGACCTTGCCGCGCCATACGTCTATAAGGAACTCTATGATTCCACTCTTGTCGTGGCCCGTCAGTTTGCCGACAAGAACAAATTCTCCCTCGTGGGGGAGTATCAGGCATCCAACGGAGCACAGATAAGACTCAACGCCATGAATGTGCCGAGAGGTTCGGTAATTGTGATGGCCGGGGGCGTGACCCTGACGGAGAACACCGACTATACCGTAGACTACAACATGGGAATCGTGACGATTACCAACCAAAGCATCATAGATTCCGGCACAAACGTTAGCGTCACCCTTGAGAACCAGTCGCTTTTCAGCATGCAGCGGAAGACCCTCCTCGGCCTTGACGCGCAGTATCGGCTGAATAAGGAACTGACGTTCGGCGGAACGTTGATGCACTTTTCGGAAAAGGCCCTGACGGAGAAGGTCAATATCGGTGATGAGGTGATCAACAACACCATGTGGGGCTTGAATCTCAACTATACCAAGGAGTTCAACTGGCTCACGAACCTCCTGAACAAAGTGCCGACAATAAACGCACAGGCACCCTCGTCGCTGAGACTGAATGCCGAGTTCGCTCAACTTGTCCCCACGCAGCAGAAGAGCGGCTCAACAAAGGGCTCATCATATATCGACGACTTTGAGAACTCTCAGATAAGCATCGATTTGCGCAATCCCTATTCATGGTTCCTGTCGTCGACACCCTACGACCCGTCGCCCGACGCCCTTTTCCCGGAAGCCGCTCTTTCCAACGACGTGGCATACGGCAAGAACAGGGCTCTCCTTGCATGGAACTATATCGACAGGATGTGGACTCAGAAGAATTCACCTTATCTTCCGGGATATTTGCGCAACGACCTGAAGCAATTGTCGAATCCATACGTGCGTGAGGTCCGCGTGGAGGAGATATACCCCGGCAGGGACCAGGTGTACGGAGATGTCAACTATATACAGACGCTCAACCTCTCGTTCTATCCGAAGGAGAGGGGTCCCTACAATCTTGACTCCGACAACATAGACGAGCAAGGTGCCCTGCTTCATCCTGAAAAGAGGTGGGGTGGCATCATGAGGAAGATGGACAATACCAATTTCGAGAGTTCGAATGTGGAGTATATCCAGTTCTGGCTCCTTGATCCGTTCCTTGATGAGGAGAATCCGAACCGCGAGGGTGGCGACCTCTATTTCAATTTCGGCGAGGTCAGCGAGGATATCCTCAAGGATGGTATGAAGAGTTATGAGAACGGCCTTCCTATCGATGGAGACACTCAGTTCATCACCGAGACCAACTGGGGAAAAGTGTCGCGTCAGAACTCACTGACCTACGCCTTTGAGAATGCGGATAATGCGCGTCCGCTTCAGGATGTCGGCATTGACGGACTTTCCGACGAGGAGGAATTCCGCTTCAGCTCATATTCCGGATATGTCGGGGCTTTACGCGGAAAACTGCCGGCGGCTACCGTAGCAGCCATGGAGGATGATCCCTTCTCGGCCATGCATGACCCGGCGGGAGACAACTACCACTTCTACCGCTCCGCATGGTACGACCAGCACCAGACTTCCATTCTCGACAGATACAAGCATTACAACGGAGTGGAACGTAACTCACTCTCACCCGATCAGAGCGACAACCCGTATTATCAGTCTTCGAGAAGCGTGCCTGATGTGGAGGATATAAATCAGGATAACACCCTCAACGAGTATGAGAGGTATTTCCAGTATAAGGTATCGATAAGGCCGGAAGACCTTGAGGTAGGTAAGAATTATGTGACAGACAGGCGCGAGATGGTGGTGCCGACCCGCGAGGGGCACGCCACAACGGTGTGGTATCAGTTCAAGATACCCCTCAGCCAGCCGGAGAAGGTGGTGGGAGGTATCGCCGACTTCTCCACCATACGCTTCGCCCGTATGTTCATGACCGGCTTCAGGGAGACGACCCACCTCCGTTTCGCCTCGCTTGAACTTGTAAGGGGGGAATGGCGCGACTATAAATTCAATCTCAACAGCAGGAACGATTCCCCGGCCGAGGGTACGCTTGACATGTCGATAGTCAACATCGAGGAGAACTACGGTCGCAAACCGGTGAACTACGTTCTTCCTCCCGACGTCACCCGAATCCAGGATCCCGGGCAGGCACAGGCTGCACAGTTGAACGAGCAGTCGCTTCAGATGCAGGTGACGGGGCTTCAACCCGGTGATGCACGCGGCGCCTATAAGAATACCCAACTTGACCTGAGGATTTACCGCAGGATGCAGATGTGGGTGCATGCCGAGGCACTCGTTGACGACCCCACGAATCTCAAGAACGGCGACCTCTCCATATTCGTCCGTCTCGGCTCTGATGTGAAGAACAATTATTATGAGTATGAGATTCCCCTCACCCTCACCCCTCCGGGCAACTACAACAACTATAACTCATCCGACAGGAAGACGGTGTGGCCCCTCTCCAACTGTCTTGACGTGCCTTTCGATGTGTTCACGAATCTCAAGACACAGCGTAATCGCGACAAGAGTGCCGGAAAGGAGGGCGTGGGATTCGCCGTGCTCTATACAGGAAGGGATCCTGGTAACGACCACAATCTCGTAAGCGTGCTCGGCAATCCGAGTCTGAGCGATGTCAGGGTGATGCTCATAGGTGTGCGCAACCGCTCCAATTCGGTGAAGGATGGCACAATATGGGTGAATGAGTTGAGGGTTACCGACTTCAACGAATCCGGAGGTTGGGCGGCAAACGTGAACGCCAATCTCGCCTTGAGCGATCTTGGTATGGTCAATTTTACTTATCACAAGGAGACAGCCGGATTCGGAGGGGTAGACCAGGGTCTCTCGGCACGCCGTCTCGACGACTATCAGCAGTATAATGTGGCTGTGCAGGGCGATGTGGGTCGAGTGCTGCCTGCGGGAGCCAAACTATCCGCGCCGGTGTTCTATTCGCGCTCCAATGAACGCACAACTCCGAAGTATAACCCACTTGACCAGGATATACTCCTCAAGGATGCTCTGGATGCCGTAAAGACGAAGCATGAGAAAGATTCAATCATGAATTTCGCACTCACCACAAAGACCGTGGAGAGTTTCTCATTGTCAAACTTGAAATTCAACGTCCAGAGCAAGAATCCTATGCCTTGGGATCCTGCCAATTTCCAGGTGTCGTTCTCCTTTAACAAGCAGAAGAACATCAACCCCACCACGGAATACCAGAATACCTTCGACTACAGGGGAAGTTTCCAATATGCCTACAGCCCTTACGTGAAACCCTGGAAACCGTTCAGTTTCATAAAGGGTAAGAGCAAGACGGCGAAGTATTTCCGCGACTGGGGGATAAACTGGCTCTTCAACAACCTCACGTTCTTCACCAATATCTCGCGGTATTATTACGAGGAGCAGAGCCGCAATGAGATGGATGTGGATTTCAGGATGCCCGTGCAGGTGAGCAAGAATTTCATCTGGGACCGTCAACTCTCCTTGACGTGGAACCTCCTGCAATCGCTCAACTTCACATTTGCGAGCAACACTACCGCGAGAATTGAGGAGACGATAGGTGCTGTCAACAAGAAACTTTTCCCGGATAAATACCGCGACTGGAAAGACACCGTGTGGTCGTCGATTAAGAGTCTCGGTACGCCGTGGAACTACAACCAGACCTTTACCGGGACCTACAGGGCACCTTTCAGCAAGATACCTTTCCTCGACTATCTTACCGGAAACGTGAATTACAGTTCCGTCTACCGTTGGGACAAGGGCTCGACAGTCGATGGGCTTTACCTCGGAAACTCCATCCAGAACCAGACGGTATGGAATGCCGATGCACGCTTGAATTTCGAGACGCTATTCAACAAGTCAAAGTATCTGCAGTCGGTCAACAAGCGTTTCTCAAAGAATCAGGGACGTAACAGCCGGGGAAAGGGTAACTCCTCGGGAAAGGATGCCGCGGTCAGGAAGTTTGAGAGCGCGATAACGCTTTCGGCCGACACCTCCACATACGTCAAGCATAATCTGAAGACCAAGAAAGTGAAGGTCAGTGCGAGAGGGGGAACGAAAGTATTCAAGGTAGATTACAAGGTCATTGACGAGAACACGATAGAGGTGCGCAATCGCGGCACGGAGAACCTGAAGATAACTGTGAGGGAAAACAAGGCGGAAGCTAAGGATTCATGGCTTAAGGATGTCGCGGATCATACCGTGCGGTTCCTGATGATGCCAAGGAGTCTGTCGTTCAGGTGGAGAGACTCCCATTCATTGAACCTTCCTCAGTTCGCGCCAAATGTAGGTGATGCCTTCGGACAAAGCGGTGCCTACGGCCCCCTGTCCCCCGGTCTTGACTTCGCCTTCGGATTCTTTGACGAGGGTTATGTGGAGAAGGCTCTTGACCGAGGGTGGCTGCTGACGGGTGCCGACATGACCTCTCCGGCGATATGGAACGAGGGTAAGGAATTCAACTTCGAACTTACTCTTGAACCGATAAGGGGGTTGAAGGTGGTTCTTACAAGCAATCTTACCGACAACCGCACTCGTCAGGTGCAATTCATGTACGCCGGTATGCCGACGTCGAGAAGCGGCTCCTACGTTCGCACCCATGTGGCTTTGGCCTCCGCGATGCGTAGTTCGAAGGCTGAGAACGGTTATGAGTCGGCTGCCTTTACGAAATTCCTTGAGTATATACCCCGGGTAGCGGCGAGGGTAGAGGGTGAGTATGCCGGAGTGCGCTATCCCGACGGCGGTTTCCTTGAGGGAAGCGAACTTGCCGGGAAGCCATACAATCCTGGAGTGGGTACGGTCAGCGCGACGAGTGGGGATGTTCTGATTCCGGCCTTTATAGCAGCCTACAGCGGTTATGATCCGGGGAAGGTGTCGCTCAACCATTTCTCGGGTCTGGGAAGCATGCGTCCGAACTGGAGGATTACCTACGACGGCCTTCTGCAGTTGGGCAACATGAAGAAATACTTCAAATCATTCACGCTCAATCATGCCTACCAGTGCACATATTCCGTAGGCAGTTATTCAAGTTACATGAACTGGGTTGGGGTGAATGATAATATGGGATTCATGTATGACGAACTGACGAGGAATCCGATACCGTCGTCGCCCTACAACATATCATCGGTCAGCATAACTGAGAAGTTCGCACCTCTGATAGGTGTTAGCCTGACTCTCTTCAACGACATCACATTGAATGCCGAATACAGGGATTCAAGGACACTCAACCTCAATTCCTCGGCCGGACAACTTGTGGAGACGTTGAGCCGTCAGTTGTCAATCGGCGGAGGGTGGAAGATTGCCGATTTCAGGAAGATACTGAAATTCGGCAGCAAGCAGGGTGGCGCGACCAATGACCTCTCCTTGAATCTTGACATAGCCTTGAGCAACAATCAGGCTCTGATACGAAGGATTGAGACGGCATATACGCAGGCTACGAGCGGAACACGGACTTTCTCGGTAAATTTCATGGCAAGCTACCAGTTCAGCAAGAAAGTGACCCTCTCCGCCTTCTTCGACCATCAGGTCAACACGCCTTTGGTGTCGAACAACTCATATCCGACATCAAATTCCAATTATGGCATAGCGATCAACATTTCCCTTGCGAGGTAGTCGTGAAAGTTGAGGAAACAAAAAAATAGCGGTCTCTGTGAGATCGCTATTTTCATATAGAGAATATTTTTTATGAATCAGGCTACGCATTTAATGCCGAGCCATACCATCAGAAGACCAAGTGCCACGGAAGGGACGATGTAGCAGATGAATTTCCACCATTCGCCTTTTTGTATCATGGCGAAACTGTCGTGGCTGAATGATGAGAATGTAGTGAAGCCACCGCAGAAACCGGAAATCAGGAGGGCGTTGACCAACGGGCTCATATCATGTCGGGTCCAGAGTCCGACAAAAATACCGATGATGAAGCATCCTATTACGTTTACAGCAAATGTACCGGCTGGATATTTGTCGCCGAAAAGTTTCTTTCCGGCCACGCCGGTGAGGTATCGTCCGCAGGTGCCGGCAAACCCGCCCAACCCTGCAATCAGCATATATTGGATAATCATAGTTTTCAGTAGTTTATAGGGTTAAGCATTTTGTGTTTTTGCAGCCGGTTTGCGGATGCATGCGGCGCCCAGGGCAACCATTGCGATACCGAAGACAAGGCTGGTGACCATGTAGAATACAAACATTCCGCCGTCGCCTTTCTCAAGAAGGGAGATCATGTCGTCGGAGAATGAGGAGAATGTAGTCAGACCGCCGCAGAAACCGGTAATCCATAGAAGGTTTGCTGTCTTGCTGAGACGCCCCGTTTTGTTGAGGTAGCCGTAAAGCATACCGATTATGATACAACCGACCATATTGGCCATGAAGGTTCCCAATGGGAAAGAGAGATGACAGATGGCAGCTCCCAATTTATCCGAGAGGAAACGAAGACAGGTGCCTAAGAATCCGCCGGCTCCGGCAATCATTGTAGATTTAAACATATTGAATAGTTTTAATAATTGGGTTATATATAGTTTACTCAATTTGGAGGAATCACCGATGACTCGATTAAGGCAGAAAAGTTATCGGCTTTCATAAAAAAAACATTTAGAGCTCGCAAATGGTTCGCCTGCATAAACGATGTATTTAATTTTTACGGCCTTTATGTAACTTCCAGCCAATATAGTTGGATTTTTCTCTGGTAAAGTAGGGAAGGCTTCTTCATTTGGGGGTGTTTTTCAGGAGAGAGAACCGTTTCGCAATCGTTTCAATAATGAGTCGTTTTTCTGGATAAGGAGGAGATAGTGATTGAGAAGGAGAGTAGTTTGGAATTAATTACCATGAGAGTCGGAAGTTAGGTAGACGCCGGAAATTATTATCGCG
This sequence comes from uncultured Porphyromonadaceae bacterium, assembly GCA_947175265.1. Classification (GTDB taxonomy): domain Bacteria; phylum Bacteroidota; class Bacteroidia; order Bacteroidales; family Muribaculaceae; genus Lepagella. The sequence goes on from CAMWMD010000016.1 coordinate 15,101, forward strand.
CCACCCGCTATCAGTGACAAGGTCACCGGTTCATCAAGAATAATTGAGGAAGACACAATTGTGATGAAAGGAGAGAAATAGATATAGTTGGCCGTCCGGTTTGGTCCCAGCACCTTTACCGCCTGATTCCATATAAGGTAGCAGAGGAATGATGCTATAATGCCCAGGAAAAGTAGATTTGCCACAATACGGAATATGGGGACAGGAGATACAATATCGGGTAACGGCTCGAAAATGCAGAAGAGCAACGCGGTGGAAAGTCCGTAGAAGAAAACTTTCCTTGTGATGAAAAGATTGGAGTAACGACTGTTCATATATTTCAGCAGCATGCAGTAGATAGCCCATAAAAGGGCTGCCAGAAGTGTCAGGCAATCGCCTAAGGGATTTAGTCCGAAATTCAGGGAACCGTTGAGAACCACAATTACCACACCAAACAAGGCAAAGACAGAGCCTATGGCGGCCTTAAGGGTGAATCTCTGTTTGAAAATCAGAGCGTTCAGGCTCATGGTCAGTATAGGGGCGGCGCAGATGATAAGGGAGACGTTGGAGGCGAACGTGTACTGCAAGGCTGTATTTTCCATGATGAAATACAGGGAACCGCCCGTCAAGCCCAGAGCAAGCATGAAAAGTTCATCCTTAACGGAATCTGACCACAATCTTTTGTAACACAGGGAGAGTATGCATAGGTAGGCGATTGCAAATCTGCTGATGAATATCCATGAAGGGGTAAGGCCATCAGCCAGAAGAATCTTTGTGGAGACAAAGGTAGTGCCCCAAACTATTACTGTGAAAAGGGCAAGAAGATTATACTTGAGTTGTCCGTTCATCCTGTCAGATTATTTCAATTTTTCTGCAAATTTAGATTAAATATGCAAATATTTCGTTTCATTGTGAATAATTCAGGAAAAATTCCTAAATTTGGGCAAATAATGGTTTGGGGTTACTGAATCATCAATGAATTTGAAATTAAAACAGGAATCATGACAGGTTTGGACAATACCGATATATGCCTACTCAAGGCTCTCCAGAAAAATGCTAAGGTAAGCACCAAGGAGTTGTGTGGATTATTGAATCTTTCAAAGACTCCGGTTTATGAACGTATTCACCGTCTTGAGGATAGAGGAGTAATTACCGGATTTAAAGCAATCGTAGATAACAGGAAAGTAGGGTTGCCGCTGGTAGTCTTCTGCAACGTATCTCTTGCCGTGCATGATGATGAACACATAGAGAGGTTTAAGAAGGATATAAGGGAGATAGACGAGGTGATGGAATGTTATTCGACAGGCGGATTATATGACTTCCTACTAAAGGTCATCCTTACCGATCTTGAAGGGTACAACAGATTCGTATTTGAGAAACTGACGAAAGTGCAAGGTATTGTAAAGATGCAAAGTTCATTCGTATTAAGTGAGATAAAGCATGAGACAATACTGAATTATCCTGAAATCCCGGATTGAGAATTGTAAAGGAGGGGATACTTAGAAGGGGAAGGAAACGTAGCGATAAACGAAAAGAAGAGTATTCCTGTGGGGGAGTACCCTTCCTTTTTAATAATTGTCGGTTTGATATTTCCGTATCAACTTCCGAGGGGGCCGAAATTGCTCAGATGATTACCCGGTTTCGCCGATTCCATCAGTTTTTCTGAAAAACTGAATGATGCGGCATCCGGATCTGTGACGACCGAAAGGAGTGCGGGACCCTCGGCAGAGAGCCAGCGTTTCATAGCGTCCTCAAGTTTTGAAGGGTCGTCCACGGTCTCAGCCTGAAAACCTATCGTATCAGCCATTTTACCGAAATCGGGGTTCGTAAGATTTGTCTCGCTGGGCTCAAGACCTGCCATCTCCATTTCCCATTTGACGAAAGCCAGGGTCCTGTTGTCTGCCACGAGTAATTTTACCGGGAGGTTATACTGAATAATCGTGAGTAGTTCCCCCATCAGCATGGAGAAACCACCGTCGCCACAGATTGCTATGACCTGACGGTCAGGGCAGGCGAACTTTGCGCCAATGGCCATAGGCATTGCGTTTGCCATAGATCCATGCGTGAACGAACCGATCATGCTTCGCCCACTCTTCGGAGTGAGATAATGGGAGGTCCACACATTATTCATACCGGTGTCAACGGTGAACACTGCGTCCTCATCGGCAAGTTTGTCGAGCAAGGATAGCATATATTCAGGGCGTATGGAGCCTTTCAGACCCTGAGCTTTCACGGGCTCATCAAATTTCTCTTTTATCGCTGCATAGTCGGCGAGTGCCTTATTGAGGAATGAGGAATCTGATTTCTCTTCCAGTTTGGGGAGGAGAGCATTTAGGAACAATCCTGCATCGGCCCTGACGGCAACGTCCACTTTTGATTTGCGGCCCAGACGCTCCGCCTTCACGTCGACCTGTATAATCTTCTTATCAGTAGGGAAGAATCCGGGATAGGGGAAATTCATGCCAATAAGAATGAGTACATCGGCTGACGCAATCGCCTGTTCAGCCGACCACATTCCAAGATATCCCATGTGTCCCGTGTAATTCTTGCATCTTCCCATCAATTGGAGTTGGCTTTTGTAGGTGATGCCCACGGGAGCCTTAACCTTTTCCGAGAGTTCGTTCACGAGGTCAGCGGCATCGGCAGCCCCGCATCCTGCGAAAATAGCCACACTTCCCGCCTTATTAATAAGGTCGGCGGCCGCTTGGATTTCCTCATCCGACGGCTCAGGCAAACGTTGGGTGCGGAGAGCGGTAGATGCTGCGTATGATTCCACGGCATCTTGTCCCACAACGTCGGCCGGAAGACCTATTATGCCGACACCTCCGCGACCAATCGCCTCCTGCATAGCTGCCTGGAGCATGTGGGGCACTTGTGTAGGGGTAGTGGCCATCTCGTTATAGACGCTACAGTTGGAGAAGAGGAGCACGGGATTTGTCTCCTGAAAATACTCTGTGCCGAATACTGAGGAGGCACATGTGGAGGCAATCGCCAATACGGGGGCGTTGCTGCGCTGGGCATCATAGAGGCCATTGATGAGATGCACGTGCCCCGGGCCACTGCTTCCGGCACACGCTGCCAGATGCCCTGTCAACTGAGCCTCGGCACTTGCGGCGAATGCTCCGGATTCCTCATGGCGCATGTGTACGAATTTCACGCGCCCGTCTCTCACGAGCGCGTCTGTAAGGTCATTAAGACTGTCGCCCGTGATTGCGTAGATGTGTTTCACGCCCGAATCGGCAAGCATATCCACGACCTGATCGGCGACCTTTCTGTTACGTTGAACTGTATCCATAATCATATTATCACATAAGATGAAAACGCTTTGATACGGTTGAAGGTTCAGACGCTAACTTTGAGGGGGAAAGGGTAACATCTTTGACACCAGTCAATAAAAAAGCACGGGGCTATAAGGCTCCGTGCTTTGGGAAAGATTATATAAGTTGAAAACTGAAAGAGTTTTTATGAGATTACGGTCTTGATTGCTTCTTCCGAGGGAGAAACAGAAACAAGATTACCGAACGGGTCAATAAGGAATGAACGGTTACCGGTTGCAACCTGATAATCTTCGGCCACCTCTGCAGTGATATCCGAAGCGTTTAGGGAGATTACGGAAGAGGGGATACCATCGGCCTTCATAATCTCCGAAGAGAGGGATTCATCGCTATCAGTGCAGATGCTGACGAATCTTACTTTTGAGGAGGGGAGGGATTCTGCAAGGTTCCCAAGACGGTTGTTGGCAATCCTTGACTCAGGGTCGGAAGCCGACCAGAAGTTGACTACCACATACTTGCCATCAAGATCCTTGAGGGAATTTATTCTGGCGTTGGAGGAGAGAACAATAGAGGGTGCTTCCTCACCCGGATTAAGGGAGTGGCTCCCTACGGGAATTGAAGATGAAAGAAAAGCGGCGATCACTAAAGAAAAAAATAAATACTTGGTTTTCACAATAACGTAATTTCGTTACACAATAGTCACCCTGCATCCATCACGATGCCTCTCACGGATGACGTTTACTTAACTCGGGAAACAGGTTTGCCAGACCTGTCGGTTGTCACGAAAGCAGGGTTGTAAGCCCCTGCGGGATTGTCACGAAAGCAGGGTTGTAAGCCCCTGCGGGATTGTCACGAAGAGGGGTTGTCAGGCCCTCGTTTGGGTTGTCACGAAATGGGGAAGTCAGAAGGGGAACAATTCCCGACCCCCTGCTAAAGCAGCGGAATATGCTTTAGACTTATGTTTAAAAAACGTGTTATAAAACATATTATTGCCTTCAAATCCGCTAAAAAGGCAATTTTTCTAAAATTTTTATCCCTAAAAAAGGACCGTAGGATTGACTACGGCCCTTTTTCAGAGTATTATTGGTAATGATTATGCCTTATTCTTGAATACGAGTTCGTCGCCTTCACGGTCAATGACGATGGGGTGATCGCGGTCCACTTTCTGAGCAAGGATATCCTTTGAAAGCTGGTTGAGCACCATCCTTTGGATAGTCCTCTTCACAGGACGGGCACCGAATTCGGGATCATAACCGTCTTCCGCGAGGAGTTCAAGCGCGCCTTCCGTCACTTTGAGGGTTATGCCGTTGGATGCAAGCATCTTCTGTACACTCTTGACCTGAAGTTCCACGATCTCGAGAATCTCCTTCTTGTCGAGAGGAGTGAACATCACAGTCTCATCAATACGGTTGAGGAACTCGGGACGGATAATCTGTTTCAGACGATCCATCACGTCGGCCTTGGTGTTGGAAATGATTTCCTCCTTCTCATCCTCCTTCTTGTCGGCAAAACCCTTGAAGTTTTCACGGATTATGTCGGAACCCATGTTGGAGGTCATGATTATGATGGTGTTCTTGAAGTTGATGAAACGACCCTTGTTATCCGTCAGACGGCCATCATCAAGCACCTGGAGAAGGATATTGAACACGTCGGGGTTGGCTTTCTCAATCTCATCGAAGAGCACCACCGAGTAAGGTTTGCGGCGCACAGCCTCGGTGAGCTGACCACCCTCCTCGTAACCGACGTATCCCGGAGGGGCACCGACAAGACGGGATACGGAGTGTTTCTCCATATATTCCGACATATCGATACGGGTCATCATATCCTCATCATCGAAGAGGTATTCGGCAAGAGCCTTCGCAAGCTCTGTCTTACCGACACCGGTAGTGCCGAGGAATATGAACGAACCGATAGGACGGCGCGGGTCGTTGAGGCCGGCGCGTGAACGACGCACAGCGTCAGAGACCGCACGGATTGCATCCTCCTGACCGACTACGCGCTTATGGAGCTCCTCCTCAAGGTGGAGAAGTTTCTCTTTCTCGCTCTGGGCCATCTTCTTAACCGGAATACCGGTCCAGCGGCTTACAACCTCGGCGATATCCTCGGCGTCAACCTCCTCTTTGATCATGGCTCCCTCACCCTGGAGTTGCTTCAGTTTCTCCTGAGTGGCCTTGTTCTCGTCTTCCTTCTGCTTTATCTTTGAGTATTCGATTTCAGCAACCTTGGCATAGTCGCCCTCACGCTTTGCCATCTCGGCCTCATGCTTGAGTTGCTCTATCTCAATCTTGTTCTGCTGAATCTTGTTGATCTCATTCTTCTCAGCCTGCCATTTTGCCTTGAGCGACTTCTCCGTATCCCTGAGATTGGCGATATCCTCGTCGATTTCCTTAATACGGTATTCGTTCCCCTCGCGTTTCAGAGCCTCACGCTCGATCTCGAGTTGTGCTATCTTACGCTGGGCCTCATCGAGAGCCTGCGGCATGGAGTCCATCTCAAGACGAAGTTTTGAGGCTGCCTCATCGATAAGGTCGATAGCCTTATCAGGAAGGAAACGGTCTGTGATATAACGGACGCTGAGTTGGACGGCGGCGATTATCGCCTCATCCATGATGCGCACCTTGTGGTGGTTCTCATATCTCTCTTTAAGACCACGGAGAATTGATATGGCCGACATCTCGTCAGGCTCATCCACCATCACTTTCTGGAAACGGCGTTCGAGAGCCTTATCCTTCTCGAAGTATTTCTGATACTCGTCGAGAGTGGTCGCGCCGATAGAGCGGAGTTCACCACGGGCGAGCGCAGGCTTCAGGATATTTGCGGCATCCATAGCGCCCTCACCCTTACCGGCACCGACGAGGGTATGAATCTCATCGATGAAAAGGATGATCTCACCGTCGCTCTGAGTCACTTCATTGACTATGGCTTTCAGACGCTCCTCAAACTCACCTTTATATTTTGCACCTGCCACGAGCGCACCCATGTCAAGCGAATATATCTGTTTTGATTTAAGGTTCTCAGGCACATCACCGCGCACGATACGGTGTGCGAGACCTTCGGCAATCGCTGTCTTACCGGTACCGGGTTCACCGACGAGCATCGGGTTGTTCTTAGTGCGTCGTGAAAGAATCTGGAGCACACGCCTGATCTCCTCGTCACGACCGATGACGGGGTCAAGTTTTCCGCTGCGGGCACGGTCATTGAGGTTGATTGCATATTTGCTGAGGGCCTGATAAGATTCCTCGGCACTCTGCTGCGTCACTTTATTACCCTTGCGGAGTTCAGTTATCGCGGCTTTGAGGCCGTCTTCGGTAATGCCTGAATCCTTCAGAATTTGTGAAGCCTTGCAGCGGGTCTTCAGGATACCCATGAGAACAGCCTCCACAGAGACGTATTCATCACCCATTGATTTTGAGAAATCAACGGCTTTCTGCAGGGCCTCGTTGCTCTCGCGGCTGAGGAACACCTCGCCACCGGAGACTTTCGGGAGGCTCTGGATATCCTTATCAATCGCCATATTGACAGAATTCAGGTTTGCACCTAACTTCTGGAACACGAAATTGACAATCGTCTCGCTTTCGGAAATCAGAGCCTTAAGGATGTGGACCGGCTCAATCTGCTGCTGCCCGTTCTGGCGGGTCAGTTCGATGGCCTTCTGCACCACTTCCTGCGATTTGATTGTGAAATTGTTGAAATTCATATATATCGAATTTGGGTTATATTATGTGTTTTCAAAGATTAAGGTTAAGCGTGACACCCTATAAGAGTAATTCAAGGTGCTATCTTAACTTGATTTCATATATTATAACAATTAAGATTCGGTTTGGTTGAGAGGTTCTTTCCATTTGAGTATCTCTATCCAGTAATCGTCCGGGTCATGGATGAAGTATAGACCCATCTCTACATTCTCAAAGCAGATGCAGCCCATCTGGCGGTGGTATTCCCGAATCTTGTCGTAGTCGCCCTCTACGCGCATGGCGAGGTGGCTTTCATTTTCCCCCAACTCGTATGGTTGTGGATGGTCGCGCAGCCATGTGAGCTCAAGCCTGAAATTTTCGCCGGGGCGTGAGAGGTAGACCAGTTTGAAAGCCCCTTCCGGGTGATTCACTTCGCCGACCGGCACAAGGCCGAGCGCCTCCTTATAGAATTTTATGCTGCGGTCAAGGTCGGTGACGTTGAAATTCACATGGTCGAAATGAGATTTTATTTCCATAATTATTATAGTTGATTAAGAATGCCCCATGGGGAGAGGATGCGGGCGTTGTGTCGCAAGCAGAGGGGGATGGAGCCGAAATGGTAAGTATTTTATTAATTTAACAAACCAAATGGCAATTTTTTTTTGATTTGGTGTGTTATAACTAAAAAAAATTATAACTTTGTGGAATGAAAGGGTAGCCGACAAGGTTTTCAGCCCGTCTCTCCAATTACTCTCGTGTACAAAGTGACTATATATAACCATTAAATAGAAATCCTTTAAAGAATAGTATCATGAGCAAACCTTATGTACTGGGTGTCGATATAGGTGGCACCAACACTGTTTTCGGTATCGTTGACGCAAGAGGACAGGTGATTGCAAGCGACTCTATCAAGACACGCAAACATGCCAACTTCGATGACTACATCGATGAGCTCCATTCAGGAGTGATGCACCTTCTCAAGGCTAATGACGCGGAAGACAAGTTACAGGGTATAGGTATAGGTGCGCCTAATGCCAATTATTATACAGGAGAGATTCAGAATCCCCCCAATCTTCCTTGGGGCCCGATCATCCCGCTTGCTGAGAAAGTGAGCAAGGTATTCGGTGGAATACCGGTGGCAATCACCAATGATGCCAATGCAGCCGCTCTCGGTGAGATGACATACGGCGCGGCTCGCGGTATGAAAGATTTCATTATGATTACCCTCGGCACCGGTGTCGGCTCAGGTATCGTGGTGAACGGTCAACTCGTCTACGGACAGGATGGCAACGCCGGAGAGTTGGGGCACCTTGTTGTGAAACGCAACAACGGTAGGGTCTGCGGTTGCGGCCGTACAGGGTGTCTCGAGGCTTATTGCAGCGCCACAGGTGTGGCTCGCACGGCACGCGAGTTCCTTGAGGTGCGCACGGAGCCCTCAACCCTACGCAATCTCCAGATTGAGGATATCACATCAAAAGATGTGTATGATGCAGCAGTAGCCGGCGACAAGATCGCAAGGGAAATTTTTGAATATACAGGCACAATCCTTGGTCAGGCATTCGCCGACATGGTTGTCTTCTCCAGCCCCCAGGCGATAATCCTTTTCGGCGGACTTGCCAAGAGCGGCGATCTGCTGATGCGTCCTTTGAAGGAGGCGTTTGAGAATTCACTCATGCCCGTGTTCCGTGGTAAGACCAAGATTATCCTCTCCGAACTGAAGGAGAGCGATGCAGCCGTGCTCGGCGCATCCGCACTCGGGTGGGAGGCGAAATATAAATATGAGGCTCCGCGCACTCTTCCTGTTGTAGAGGAGGAGGCTTAATAGGAGTCCCAAATACACATCAAAGGGAGGTCGCTCAATCGGGCGACCTCCCTTTCTCTTTAACCGTGTGCCATTTGGCTCCGGGCATCATATCTTGCTGAGTTCCTTATACAGTTGATGCACCGGCAGCCCCATCACGTTATAGAAACTTCCTCGGATGCCGCTGACGGCCACGGCTCCTATCCATTCCTGTATTCCGTAAGCCCCCGCCTTGTCGAAAGGCTGGAAATTATTGACGTAATAGATGATATCATCTGTGGATATGTCGGAGAAAGTGACATCGGTAACCGTTGAGAATGATTTTTTGGAATGTCTTGTGGCCAGTGTGACCCCCGTCACAACCTGATGGGTCTTCCCCGACAACTCCTTCAGCATCTCGACAGCCTCTTTCCCGTCGGCTGGTTTGCCGAGGATTTTGTCTCCGCATATCACCATTGTGTCGGCGGTGATCACAATCTCCTTATCATTGAGGCGTTCCCGGTAGACATCAGCCTTTTTGGAGGATATGTATTCCGGCACTTCGCGGAGGGGAAGTGTAGCCGGAAACGATTCGTCAATACCCCCTATGGTGAGGACGGTGAAGGGGACCCTGAGGAGTTGGAGGAGTTCACGTCTGCGTGGTGACTTGCTCGCCAGGAATATTTTGTAGTCTTTTAGATTTTCAAGCATCGTGATTGGTTTTAAAGTTATCTGAACAGGGAAAATATCACCAGCCGAAAGCCTCGGCATCGGAGAGCCATACCCCCTGCGCCTTCATAGTCTGCTCAAGTATGTCGCGCCCGCAGCCATATCCACCCGTGAAAGGGGAGACGTAGCTGGCTGTCTCTTTCGCCTCCCAAGCGGCATCAAAGGGCGCGCAGGGGAGACCGGCCGAGCGGAGGCAGGGGAGATCAGGGATGTCGTCACCCATGAAAGCCACCTGATCCGGGGTGAGGCCGTTGCTGCTCATCCATTCCTCAAAAACGGGGAGTTTCTTCGACACTCCCGTAAATATATCCTTTATACCCAGAGATTCGAAACGGGTACGAATGGCATCACCCTTTCCACCTGTAATGATTGCTATTCTGAAACCTTTCTTGACAGCCAGTTGAAGGGCATACCCATCCTTGATGTTTACCATTCTCCGTGGATAGCCGTCTTCCCCCAACGGTATCGTTGAAGGGGAGAGGACACCATCCACATCAAAGGCGAATGCCTTTATTTTTGTCAGGTCGTAATCTATTGCGCTCATTATATATGTTTTTTTATCGGTTTTCTTATCCATAATCCCCGCTGAGAGGAGGCGGTAGATTTTCTGAAGTTCAGGAGTGCCGGCGAGCATACCGAGGTGGGCCTCAATAACGGGAATGTCTTTTCTTGCCGCCGGACCCGTCTGCGCCTTGTCCGGTGGGATTTTCTCAAGTTTCGCTACAGTCCTTCTGAGCAGCGGCAGGAGAAGTGTATAGTCCATCCCTTTCTCGTGAAGGATGCGGTCGGCCACATCGACAAGGTAATTGGAGAAATTGCAGGCGAATACCGAGGCGAGGTGAAGCTGCTTCCTCTTCACTGAATCGGCCTCTATTACCGCATCCGATACCAAGGAGGCGAGTCCCTTGAGAATAGAGTCCGTTTCCGGATTATTCCCCTCTATGAAGAATGGTATGTCGGAGTAGGTCATCTCTGCATCTTTTGTAAAGGTCTGGAGTGGGTAGAACACACCTAATGAGGGAGCCGACCCTTCCAGCACCTGCATAGGTACCGACCCGGAAGTGTGAGCGATGATTTCCGCCCTTCCGGCTATCCTCTCCGCAACTTCACCGATTGCCCTGTCGGCAACGGATATTATAGCGATCCGGCACCCTTCGGGAAAATTATCTAGCGTACGGGAATTGACTGCCACCACGTTGACGTGCGGAGTAAGAGCCTTCACAAGATGTGTGGCCACATTTCCACTTCCTATAACAGCGATGACCCCGTCGGTGTAATCAGGTTTATCCATTTGTGTGTGAGTTTGGTTGCATATTCATCATCCCCATTGTCAGCCTCAGATTTATTTCAACGCAAGGGACGAGGCCCCCCTCCTCGGTTGTCAGCATGTCGATACCGGCCGGACCCTCATAACCCGGAGCTATTATTTGCTCAAAAGCCACCCGTTGTGCCTCAATCACCCGGTCACTCCATTGGGGGGATAACTGTTTCAACCGTTCGGATATATCATGCAACGATCGCTTTTCATTACCGAGATAACGGCCTTCGGGTGAAGTGCAGAACATGGATAAACCCAAAAAATCCGTTTTCCCGCCGGCAATCATCCATTCCGTAGCGAAATCACCTGTCTTCGCGTGTATCCTCTCGGCCATCACGCTCCCTTGCCTGGTGATGCATCCCCCAATCCACTCCTCCAACTTTCTCCCTTTCATTCTATGGGAGAGGATGACCCCACGTCCTGAACTGCTCCAGGGTGCTTTCAGGAAAGCCCCTCCGTTTTCAGATATGAAATCAAGCGTATCTTCGACTGAGAGGAATTCCTCTGCCGGAATAATGCCAATGTCAGGTAAAAGGTTTGCCAAAATATTATTGAAGCCGATGGTGGTCCTTCTGTGTGAGAGGTGACGGAGATTCTCTATATCAATTTCCGATTTCAGAAGACTCCTGTCGATTCCGGTATCGAGCAGGGTGTGGAGGAGAGAATGATTCCAGCCCCACGGTGTAATCACGGCTTCCAAGCCTTTTTCCCCCCTTTCCTTTATCAGCGCGGCGGCTTCCCCCAACTCAATTATCGAGACTCCTCTTTCTTCCAAAGCCCTGATAGATTCAGATACTTCAGGAGGCATGCCGGAAATGTCGTCAAGCAGGAGGATTGCATCACCCGGCGAGGCGAGGATACCCATATCGAGAAATTTCCGCCGCCTCATATCCTTAATCTTTGCCGGAGGGTTATACCGGGTTCGCCCGGCCGCCAATGCGTAGTCGGTCTCCGGGTTGAAGATGAGAATCCGGTAGCGCCCCTCAATGTGAGGGAAGATGCTTGCACAAGTGGGTGGCAACATTGATAAACTTGCTTTCTATAAAGAAGGGTAAGTTAAAAGGAGGAGGGGTAAGTTAAAATCAGAAAAGCCGGAAGAAATCCGGCTTTTAGATGTGTTTGTCAGCAAAGGGGGAGGAGTATCAGTCGTCGAGACGGTCTCTTTCCTTTGCAGGATTGGCAAAATAAAGTTTATGCTCGATATATTCCTGGGTGGCTATCAGGGTGGGCTTGGGGAGTTTCTCGTAGAAACGGGAAATCTCGATTTGCTCACGGTTTTCAGACACCTCTTCAAGGTTGTCGGTAGAAGCGAATTCCTGAAGTTTCTTCTCCAGTTCCTTCTTCATCTCCACAGCAATCTGGTTGGCACGTTTGCCAATAATGCAAACGGTTTCATAGACATTACCGGTCTGCTCGGCCATCGCGATCATATCGCGGGTCACTGTATTGAGCGGAGCGTTTGTTTTTTTATAATCCATAACGGTGAATTATATATTTAAAGATAAACGATTATTCTTGAACGTGTTTGCGGGCGATTTCATAGATATTGTCGGCCTCTTTCCTGTTTTTTGAGTCAGGATATGCGTTGGTGAAGGAATAGTATTCATCAATCACGTCGCGATACCTGTCTGCCTGTTTCTCCTGGACGCTGAGCCTTGCTTCCTGATAACGCGCCTTAAGGATAAGGAGTTCGAAATTCTCCCTATATTTTGAATATGGATAATTCTTGAGAGCGTTTTGGGCGGTGATTATTGCGGATTCGTAGTTGTTGCCCATGAAGTTGCCGAGATTGTAATAGAGTTGGGCGTTCTGCAACTCCTTGAGGGTAAGTTTATCCTGCATCTCGAAGATAGCGTTCTGGGCAATCGATACCTTGTCGCTGTTGGGGAAGTATTCCAGGAAGCCCTGAAGTTCCTCAATGGCCTTTATCGTCTGCGACTGGTCAAGCTGCGGGTCGGGGGAGTCGAGATAGTTGCCGTAGCCGGCATAGAATCTTGCGAGTTCAGCATATTTTCCACGAGGATACCTTGAATAGTAAGTCTTGAGGTAAACGCCGGAGTTGACATAGTCCTTATCTTCGAAATACGACATTCCGAGGAGATAGAGGGCCTCTTCCCCTTTCGGGCCGCCACGCAAGGGCGTATAGATAGTCTCAAGCACGGTTGATGCCTGATTGAATTTTCGGGCTTCGAACGCCCGCTTCGCAAAGTCGAATTTATAATCGGCGTCTTTGCTTTTCAATACCTTATTGTATTCCCCGCAAGATGCGAAAAGAAGGAGAAACGGTAATATATATATGAATCTACGCATTAATTTTACGCTTTGAACCGCAAAGTTAATAAAATATTTTTGAACTGAGAAATGGTTAAATATGATTTTTTTGACTAACTTTGCTTCTTGAAAATAAATTTTAAGAATTTTTTGATGTTCACGAAGAGAAAACCGGCCTCCGGAGGGGATGCTTTCCTTGGGAAACATCCTGTTCTTGCTAATATTATCGTGATTGTCCTGGTGGCATTCCTCGGGATATGGATTGTCTACCTGGCTTTGCAGATCTTTACCAAGCACGGCACGACCGACATCGTGCCCAAGGTCGAGAACATGTCTTATACCCAGGCGATAAACGTGCTTCACGAGAACGGTTTCCGTGTCGATATACGAGATTCCATCTATAAGGAAGATATGAAGCCCGGTTTCGTCATCGAGCAGTTCCCGAAGGCGGGTGCCACCGTGAAGCCCGGGCGCAAGATATTCCTCTACATAAACGCTGTCCACGCAAAGGAGGTGGTGATCGACAACGACCGTCACGCGGCGGAGGATGCGCTCAAGGGTTATCCCCCCCGTCTCGGTATGGCACGTCTGCAGGAACTCGGATTCAAGAATATCCGCGTGGTGAGGGTGCTTGGCGACAGCGACCGCATCCTGAGGGTGATAGCCAATGGGAAAGTCGTGAAGAAGACCCAGAAAGTGCCTCTGAATGCAAGATTGGTCGTCGAGGTGCAGGACGGACGCCTCTCCGCACTCCGCGACTCCCTGCAATATGAGGAAATGAAGGTTTATAATGAGGAGACACCCGTGGAGGAACCCGAGGCTCAGCCTCTGGAACCTGAGGAAGAGGATCAGACTCCCCAGGAGGATCCCGAACCGGTATTTGTACAATGACAGAAGATTTCAATCTCCCTGACGAGGAGGAGTTGACCCCGGGAGGGGAAACTATCGACGAACCCTCATATATTGCCCCCGACGGGAGGGAAATGTATGAGCATTTCCGTTTCGTGGCCGACAAGGGGCAGCAGATGATACGTGTCGACAAATTCCTTGTCGACAGGATGGAGAAGACCTCACGTAACCGCATACAGCAGGCTGCCGACGCGGATTGCGTAATCGTGAACGGGCGACCCGTCAAATCAAGTTACAAGGTGAAGCCAAACGATGTGGTGAGCATCGTGATGGACCGCCCGCGATATGAACTCGAGATTATTCCTGAGGATATACCCCTCGACATTGTATATGAGGATGCCGACCTGCTCGTGGTGAACAAGCCGGCGGGGCTTGTCGTGCATCCGGGGCACGGGAATTATTCGGGTACACTTGTCAACGCCCTCGCATGGCATTTCAAGGATAATCCGGATTACGACGTCAGCGACCCGAGGCTCGGACTTGTACATAGAATCGATAAGGATACCTCCGGACTCCTCGTAGTGGCGAAGACTCCGGAGGCGAAGACGCATCTCGGAGCGCAGTTCTTCAACAAGACCACCCGCAGGGAATATGTGGCGGTTGTTTGGGGCGACTTCCCCGAGAAGGAAGGTACGATAACGGGGAATATCGCACGTAATCCCAAAAATAAACTTCAGATGGCCGTGATGGAGGACCCGGAGGTAGGGAAACATGCCGTCACGCATTACAGGGTGATTGAAAGTTTCGGCTATGTCTCTGTCGTGAAGTGCGTGCTCGAGACGGGTCGCACCCATCAGATTAGGGTACACATGCTCTATAAGGGTCATCCCCTCTTCAACGACGCCCGTTACGGTGGTGACAGGATATTGAAGGGCACAACGTTCCAGAAATACCGTCTGTTTGTGGAGAACTGTTTCGCCGTGTGTCCGCGTCAGGCGTTGCATGCCAGGACGTTGGGTTTCGTGCATCCTCGCACGGGGGAAGAGATGGACTTCGAGGTGCCTGTGCCGGAAGATATGACGACGCTTATAGAGAAGTGGCGAAATTATCGGAAAACGGAGGCGTAAACACCTTTTTTATAATTTTATTCTCCCGATTGTTTTTATTTTAGAGTGTTATACATTAACTTTGCAAAAGGCTTGCAAAGGCTGCCCGATATCCCCTCCGGGGATTGCCGGGAAATACTAAAAAATGAAAAGAAATGTCGCAGACAGAATATAATTTCAGTGATATAGCCCCATACGATGATTCCGAATTCCATTCGAAAATGGAGCAACTCGTGAAGGAGCCCGGATTCCTTCATGCCGTCAACTATACGATGCCTCCCTCGGATGTGCCCGCTCTTATTGAGGACCTGTTGAAGATCAACACTAAGGATGATTTCCAGAAGCAGGTGATGTTCCCGTTTCTGGAGATGCTTGCGAAGACCACAACATCGGGCATCACTCTCGGAGGAGTCAAGTATCTGAACCCCTCGATCAGTTACACATATATCACAAATCACAGGGATATTGTGCTTGATGCCTCTTTCCTGAACCTCGCGTTTCTCCGGAAAGGATTCCCGACCTCGGAGGTGGCCATTGGTAATAATCTTCTTATATTCGACTGGATAAACGACCTTGTAAGACTGAACAAGAGTTTTATCGTAAAGCGTAACACCGGTCTGCGTGAGGGTCTGGAGGCTGCGAAAAAACTTTCGGCCTACATCCACTATTGCATACTTGAGAAAAACGAGTCCGTCTGGATTGCACAGAGGGAAGGCAGGGCAAAAGACAGCAGCGACCATACTCAGGAGGCGCTCATAAAGATGCTCGGTATTGCCGGACAGGGGCAATTTATGGATCGTCTCAAGGAGATTAACCTTATGCCGGTGTCGATATCCTACGAGTTTGACCCGAACGATTATCTGAAGGTGAGGGAATTCCTAATGAAGAGGAGGGATCCTGATTTCAAGAAGTCGCAGCGCGATGATCTTTTCTCAATGGAGACCGGGCTCCTCCAGTTCAAGGGTAAGGTGCATTTCCAACTCACCCCCCGCATAAACGCGAAAATAGAGCAGATAGGCGATTTCAAGGACAACAATCAGGCTGCGAAACATATAGGCTGCCTCATAGACCAGGCTATACACCGCAGTTACGAGATTTTTGAAATCAATTATATAGCATACGACCTTCTCCATTCCACCAATAGGTTTTCAAGGAAATACACGGAGGAGAAAAAGGAGGAGATAACGGGCTACTTCAACCGTCAGTTGGATAAAGTCGACTTGCCGGACATTACGCCGGAGGAGAGGGAGTTCATGTGGACTATGATTCTCACGATGTATGCGAATCCTCTACGCAACAAACTCCGGGCTCTCTTGGGCGGGATTGAGTGATAGATAGGCTGACAAGACAATTCTTAAAAATCTATACCGTATGCGAATACCGTTGGTTATGTTGATTCCCCTTTTGGTCCTCACAGTCCTGATAGACCTTTATCTCTGGTCGGATGTGAAGAGAGCCACAAAGAGGAGGGGAGGGAAGATTGTTTTCTGGATAAGCACTGCCGTTTGCTGGATTTTCCTAATCGTGACTCTGTCTCTGCCGCGCAGGGAGGAGGGTTCCGACCTGTTGCCGGTAATGTGGATGCTTTATGTGTTCCTCTCCGTGTATCTTGCGAAACTCGGTTATATCGTATGCTCCCTGATAGGGAGGTTGCTTTCGCTCATCACGCATAAACATAGGGGTTACCGGTGGGCGAGAGTGGTCGGAATATTCGTCGGGATACTCTTCCTCGCAGTTATGTGGGAGGGTGTGTTCTTTTCAAGGTATAATATTGTGGTGAATAGGGTGGAGGTGGATTCCCCCTCAATTCCGCTACCTTTCAACGGCTATAGAATCGCGCAGATAAGCGACCTCCATGTCGGCACGTGGGGAAATGACACCACTTTTGTGGCTGCACTCGTGGATTCAGTAAATTCACTTAAACCTGACCTCATTGTCTTTACCGGTGATATCGTGAACCGTGAGACGAAGGAGATAGAGCCGTTCCTTCATACACTGTCGCGCCTGAAAGCGTCGGACGGTGTGCTCTCTATACTTGGCAACCATGATTACGGCGATTATATGGACTGGAAGCAACCGTCAGCACGGGAGGAGAACAACCGTATGCTGGCCGTCCGTCAGGAATCTATAGGTTGGGATCTGCTGAATAATGAGAGGAGATTCATGAAAAGGGGTAACGACAGTATCATGG
This sequence comes from uncultured Porphyromonadaceae bacterium, assembly GCA_947175265.1. Classification (GTDB taxonomy): domain Bacteria; phylum Bacteroidota; class Bacteroidia; order Bacteroidales; family Muribaculaceae; genus Lepagella. The sequence goes on from CAMWMD010000016.1 coordinate 32,273, forward strand.
TTATTGGTGTGGAGAATATAGGTGACCCTCCGTTCCCTTCGTACGGGGATTTGGAGAAGGCGTTGCCCTCGTCGCCCGATTCGGTATATAATCAGAACGACAGGCATTTTAAGGTGCTTCTCTCCCATAATCCTGCTCATTGGGATGATTACGTGTCGCATAAGACTAATATCCAACTGACTCTTGCCGGTCATACCCATGCCATGCAGATGATGCTGAAGATTGGAAATTGGGAATGGTCGCCGGCTGTGTTCCGCTATCCCCTATGGGGCGGGATGTATGAACGTCTTAATGACAGGGGGATTGAGACTAAGATGTACGTCAACATAGGTGCCGGTGAGGTTGGTATGCCTTCGCGCCTCTTGTCGGCGTATCCTGAAATCACCCTTTTCACTCTTCAACACGTCCGTCAATGATTATGGATGGGAAAACTTGCAAGGTTGTGCTGAGCCTCGGTTCGAATTATGGAGACCGGGAGAGGTCGGTGGGAAAGGCCCGCGACTGGTTGCTTTCGGTTTTGGAGGAAACGGAGAGTTCCGGGATTTATGAGACTCCACCTGTCGGCAATTCGGGGAGCACCAACTATATTAATTGTGTCATAGCGGGAATCTTCCCGGACGATTACCACATCCTTGAGAAGTTGTGCAAGGATTACGAGCGGAATAACGGACGCGATGAAGAGTCGCGACGATTGAAGCAGGTGCCAATTGACATAGACATCGTAATGAGTGACGGTGAGATATTGAGGCCGAAAGATTTCGCGGCATCATTCTTTCAAATAGGCTACAAAGGTTTGTCAGATACAATCTGACAAACCTTTTCTCTTTTTCTCAATTCTGTGTATGTCGCGCTCCGTGTAGGAGAGGGAGAGGGGAATCAGTATTTGGAGGCGCGACGATAGAGGTAGATGCCGATTATCAGGTAGACCACGTTGGGTATCTCCATGGCGATGAAGGGTGTGGTGAGTCCGGATATGGCGAACGAACTCGTTACGGTGGAGAAGAGTATGTAACTGAAACTCAGCGCGAGACCGATACCGATGTTGAGACCCATACCCCCTTTTACCTTCCGTGAAGATAGCGACATGCCGATGAGGGTTAGGATAAACGCGGCGGCCGTGGAGGCTATGCGCTTCTCCTTCTCAATCTCGAAAGCCTTGATGTTGGCCACGCCCCTTTCTCGTTGTTTGCGCACGTATTCCGTAAGTTGGGGTGTCGTGAGAGTCTCCTGATCATTGACGGCTATCATGAAGTCTTTCGGCTCGAAGGGTATGATGGTGTCAAGACGGTTTCCTCGCGTGACAGTCTCCTTCATTCCGTCAAAATTTCGTGTCATGTAGTCACTTAGAATCCAATGGTAGGTCTTGGTAGTGTCATAACGCACTGTATTGGCCGTGGTGCGGGAGACGAGTTCGCGATTCTTGAATTTATCAAGCGAGAAACGGTAACCCGTCTTGTTGCGGTCTTCAAAGCGTCCGATGAAAGCCACTACACCCGGCGATACCTGGAGTTGGACGTTGACGTTACTCTCTACCTTCTTGTTCTTCACATATTTGTTTGTATAAGCAATACGTCTCACGTTAGTCGGTGGAATGACGTAATTGCTCAGTACGAATGTGAAAATGGCTATCACGGCCGCTCCCATCATATAGGGTCGCAGGAGACGGTTGAAACTCACTCCGCTTGACAGGATTGCGATGATTTCCGAATTGCCGGCCATCTTAGAGGTAAAGAAAATTACCGAGATAAACACGAAGAGGGGTGAGAGTTGATTTCCGAAATAGGGGAGGAATGAGCAGAAATAGTCGAAGATTGTCTCTTTGAAAGGGGCGACAAGGAAAGCATCGAGTTTCTCCGTTACGTCAAACATGGCAATGACGGCGAGAAAGAGAATCGTCGCAAGGAAGAAGGTCCCGAGAAATTTCTTCAGGATATAGAAGTCGAGGATGTAGATTTTGAAGGGGTTTTTCCATTTCACCCTTTTGGGCACATTTGGATTGGAGGAGACTGCGGCCTCTTCCATTTCCTGTGCGGCTTCTTCGCTCTGCTGTGCCTCCTCTTTCTCAATTTCCTGAATACCCGGCTCCATATTTTCGGAAGCATCGGCTATCACCTCGGTAGTATCGGCGATAACTTCGGAAGCATCGGCGATACTTTCCGGCGCATCGGTGAGAGCATTCTCCTCCTTTAGTTCGGGTGACTGAGATTCAGTCGGTTTTCTTTTCTTCTTCCAAAAAAACATTATATGAGGATTGATTGATCAAAGTCTTCGGGTTACACTCTCCACCATTTTCGTTTTCCAACTTTTGAAATCACCCGCGAGGATATGTTTGCGGGCCTCCTTGACGAGCCAAAGATAGAAAGCGAGATTATGTATCGAGGCAATCTGCATGGCCAGGAGTTCCTGACTCACGAAAAGATGACGGACGTATGCCTTTGTGTACACCTCATCCACCCACGCTGCGCCCCCTTCATCAAGAGGGGTATGGTCGTCGGCCCATTTTTTGTTGCGCATGTTCATAATTCCGTTTCTGGTGAAGAGCATGCCGTTGCGGCCGTTTCGTGTTGGCATCACGCAGTCCATCATGTCTACGCCACGGTCAATGGCTTCAAGTATATTCGCGGGTGTGCCTACGCCCATCAGATAGCGGGGCTTATCCTCCGGAAGAATTTCGTTGACCACTTCAATCATCTCATACATCTTCTCGGTAGGTTCCCCTACGGCCAATCCTCCGATTGCGTTGCCGTCGGCACCCAGACCGGCTACATGTTTGGCAGCCTCACGGCGCAATTCCGGATATACGCATCCCTGGACGATAGGGAAGAAAGTCTGGCGGTAGCCGTAGAGACCTTCCGTCTCGTTGAAATGCTTCCAACCCCTCTCGAGCCATCGCTGGGTCAGTGCGAGCGACTTCCTCGCATATTCAAGGTCAGCCGTTCCGGGGGTACACTCATCGAGCGCCATCATTATGTCAGCACCTATCACACGCTGTATATCCACCACATTCTCCGGGGTGAAAAGATGCTTGGAGCCGTCGATATGGCTTCTGAACCATGCGCCCTCCTCCTTAAGTTTACGGTTAGCCGCAAGGGAAAACACCTGAAATCCACCCGAATCGGTAAGGATAGGGCGATCCCAGCCGTTGAACTTATGCAGACCTCCGGCATTACGGAGGATATCGAGTCCCGGCCTCAGATATAGATGATAGGTATTGCCGAGAATTATCTTGGCGTCAATGTCATCCCTCAATTCGCGTGTATGCACACCCTTCACGCTGCCGACCGTGCCGACAGGCATAAAGATAGGGGTCGGCACATCGCCGTGATCCGTCTTCAGCACACCGGCCCGCGCCTCCGTATCCGGCGCTGTACCCTCTAATATGAAATCCATATTTTACTTAAAATTTATGCAAAGATAGTGTAAAGGTGTGAAAACGGCAAATTTGTGGTTCCTTCGGTGGGTAGGGGATTTACTCGGTGAGGTATTTCATCAGTGTTTCGCGGGTGGCCACTCGTGAGGCGGGCGTGCCGGCGTGGGGCATCGAAAGTTCGGCCTTCACATCGTCAAGATCGCCGCAAATTGATGAGTCAACTTTCCCGGTGGCAAATATCTTCTCTATTTCCGGAAGCATGTTCGTCAGGTTGAGGTCAAGTATAGTGCAGATGTAGAAACCGGGAACTTCCTGATTGAACCAGGTGCCCTCTTCAAGACGTTGTGGCAGTTTATCCACAAAATCCTTGAGAATTGATATGGCTTCCTCTTTAAGGTCGGGATATTTCTCAATCAACCCGGTGATGTATTCGGAAAAGAAGATATAGGAATTGCTTGAATGGCCCTTCTCATTCAGGAATGTGCGGATAGCATCCAGTCGTTCCTTATCAGGATAGGTGGCCAGCATAGCCGGAAGGAGGTATTCTGACGACTCCACATCAAGATGCGCATATTGGAAATCGGAGGTCTGCCTCAGTATCTCCATTGCTGCAGTGAAGCTCTCTTTGCTTTCCATGATAGCAAGCAGAAGGAGTGAATCCATCAATAATGTGTTGTCGGGAAGGAATTTCCTATTTTCGTTTATGATTGGATAAGTCTTGCCTATTTGCCAGAGTATGAGGTTAAGGATGTCTCGAGCGGCCTCATCGTGGGGGAGTGCCAGAATTTTATCCACATCCTTTCGGGAAAGTTGTTTGTCGATGTCTTTATTCAGAAGGATGTCGCCTATCAGGGGATGCGTCAGTTGAGGCTCGGCGGGATATTGCGGATAATCATAGTGAAAACGGTCTTTCTCTTCCTTAATCCATGTATCCTCGTCTTCATCAAAGTCTATGTCTGTAGGGTGGTCGCTTATAATGAAGTCGAAATCATCTCCAAGTTTCTTCTTCAACTTCGGTATGAGCATCGCCTCGGGAGAACCGGCCTCCGTAATGAGCAAATATTTTCCGTTCCTGCCAAACTCCATCTCCATAAGAGGAATGTCGTCATTATCTTCCGCGAGAAGATTTTTCCAAAGTCGGAAAGAGGGGTGAGGATTTATTTCAATCTCTTCTGCAAATTCCTCAGCACCATATATCATATTATGGACCAAGGGATAGTCGCATTCCATAAGAATCTCGCTATTCTCTTTTATATAGTCGTCGAATCTCTCTTTCTCGAGGTTTACGTTGCCGAATACATCCTTTATTCCGAGACACCATAGGTCAATAAGGAAATTCGCTGTGCATAGTTTTCCGTTACCTCTGGTACGGCTGATGATGGCCATAACTTCACCGGCCTCTTTATAATTTTTTGATATGAAGCATTTGTAAAGAGGGAGGTTTGAAGCCTTCTCTTTAAGGAATTTTTCAGGAGAAAGGGGAGTAGACTGTTTATTGCTTTTCTTTTTTGCCATGGTGTAAGAGAAATTAAATTAAAAGTGAATATGAAAAATTAAGGACGACGGATAATCGTCTCTATATTCTTGGCCGCGCAATGTCTCTCAAGCAAATCCTTGAGCAATTTTCCTGCGCATTCAGGAGATATGTAGGAAGAATCATATATGTTCAGGCATACGGAAATCCTTTTTGTGTCAGGCGAGACTTTCGTGCGTTCATGGTCGCTCGTCGGGGTGCCGATGCCTCCCACGGAATCGCGTATGACAGGTAGCCCCTCGATATTGAGGGGGCCTCTGCCGATCCCTTCGTAGGGTTCGTTGTGCCGGCCCACGCCTACACGCAGCGTGTCGCCTGCTATCTTATCTCTGTCGAACACGCCGAGACTGCTCCCCGTGGTCAGAGACACCATATTCCCGGTGTCGACGAGAGAATCCACATTGTAGAGGCCGAGTCCTTTTATTATTCGCCTCATCAGTTGTTCCTGTGAGGGGCGATACCTGTTAGGGTCTTTCCCGAAACTCTTGTATGCTTTGCGGGTAGCGGCTATAGGCGGGATCTTGTTGACTTCGGGGAGCGAAAAACGGGATGCAATGTCGGCGCATAGCATGTCCATTTCCTCCTTCAATTGAGGGGATGTCGGATTGTTTTCAACGTCTGCCTCAAGATAGAGCATTGCATAACCGGGTGCTCCATCCCGGAAAATTTCTTCAAATTCAATCGTCTTGTCCATATAAGGTGATGACTGAGGGTCGGGCCATTCAGAGGCTTACGGCAAAAATAGTAAATTTATTTGAGATAATAGGAGAAAGTGGAAATTTTTCAAGATAAAAAGGGAAATTTAATTAAATATTAGGTTTAGCCCCATCACTATAGAGTCGCATGTCATGAAGATATATCCCATACTCTTTTCTTTTGACATGGAATGGATTCTGAGGGAGAGGAAGTAGGGCTTATGGGTATAAAAAAAGGCAACCTCCGCAAAGAGATTGCCTTTCAATCGCAACGATTATTTTTTTAGAATTCAAACTCCTCCATGGTCATGTTGGCCAAACTCTCGAGTTCGGGGACGAGACGTTTGAAGTGCTCGCTCTCCGAATGAGCCTTGAGGTCTTCGCGTGATTCCCAAGTCTCAACAATCATGAGACGGTCATCATTTGTGAGCGACCCGTAAAGGTCGTAAGATATACAGCCCTTGTCGCGGAGGGAGAAGGCCACAAGTTCGGTAGCCTTTTCAATAGCCTTTTTCCTTTTGTCCTCATCTTCTGTAATGAGGGAAACATTAAGTCTGATCATTTTCAATACGTATTTATAAGATTGAAGCGCACCATTTAGGGTACGCTTCAACGATGTTATCTAAAAAGTTTCTATTACTTCACTTCCTCGAAGTCAACGTCTGTGATGTCCTTCTCCTCGTTGTGCGGAGCCTGTGCACCGGCCTGCGGGCCAGCCTGTGCGCCTGCCTGCTGAGCGTTTGCTATATCCTGCGCTGCAGCCTGGAATGCATCATTGACAGCCTTCTCGGCAGAATCAATATCTTCAACAAGCTGGTTCTTGTGAACCTCTTTCAGACGGTCGATAGCCGACTGGATAGCCGCTTTCTTGTCGGCCGGAATCTTATCGCCGAGCTCATCGAGTTGCTTCTGGCTCTGGAATGCCATAGAATCAGCATGGTTGAGTTTGTCGATTCTCTCCTTAGCCTTCTTATCAGCCTCCTCGTTTGCCTTAGCCTCATCGCGCATACGCTGGATTTCAGCGTCGCTAAGACCGCTTGAAGCCTCGATACGGATCGACTGTTCCTTACCTGTTGCCTTATCCTTAGCGGATACGTTGAGGATACCGTTGGCATCAACCTCGAAGGTAACTTCAATCTGAGGCACACCACGCGGTGCGGGAGCAATGCCTGAGAGGTTGAACTCACCGAGGAGTTTGTCGTCTGCTGCCATAGGACGCTCACCCTGGAGGACACGGATTGTCACTTCCGGCTGGTTATCCTGTGCAGTTGAGAATGTCTCGCTCTTACGGGTCGGGATTGTGGTGTTAGCCTCGATAAGTTTGGTCATTACGCCACCGAGTGTCTCGATACCGATTGAAAGAGGCACGACATCAAGAAGAAGCACGTCTTTCACATCGCCACTGAGGACACCACCCTGGATTGCTGCACCGATTGCCACAACCTCATCAGGGTTGACACCCTTGTTGGGTTCCTTACCGAAAATCTCCTTAACCTTAGCCTGGATAGCGGGGATACGTGTAGAACCACCCACGAGAATCACCTCATCAATCTCGCTTGCAGTGTAGCCTGCATCCTTAAGGGCGTTGACGCAAGGAGCGACAACAGCGTCGATAAGTTTGTGTGCGAGCTGCTCGAAATGACTTCTTGTGAGAGTTTTCACAAGGTGCTTCGGGCCTGAAGCGGTAGCTGTTATATAAGGAAGGTTGATTTCTGTAGAGGAAGAACTTGAAAGTTCGATCTTAGCCTTCTCGGCAGCCTCCTTAAGACGCTGCATGGCCATAGGATCCTGACGGAGATCAACGCCTTCATCTTTCTTAAATTCGTCGGCGAGCCAGTCGATAATCACGTGGTCGAAGTCATCACCGCCGAGGTGAGTATCACCGTTGGTGGATTTCACTTCAAACACACCGTCGCCAAGTTCAAGGATAGAGATATCGAATGTACCGCCACCGAGGTCGAATACCGCGATTTTCTGTTCCTTCTCGCTCTTGTCAAGACCATAAGCCAATGCAGCGGCTGTAGGCTCGTTGACAATACGTTTTACCTTAAGGCCAGCAATCTCACCTGCCTCTTTTGTAGCCTGACGCTGAGAATCGTCGAAGTATGCGGGGACAGTGATGACGGCTTCAGTCACCTCCTGGCCGAGATAATCCTCGGCAGTCTTCTTCATCTTCTGGAGAATCATAGCGGAAATCTCCTGCGGAGTGTAGTCGCGGCCGTCGATGTCAACCTTCGGCATATTGTTCTGGCAAACCACTTTATAGGGAACGCGCTTGATTTCATCCTCGACCTGGTTGCAGGTCTCACCCATGAAACGTTTGATAGAATAGATTGTGCGGGTAGGGTTGGTTATAGCCTGACGTTTTGCAGGATCACCTACTTTACGCTCACCACCGTCGACGAAAGCCACTACGGAAGGAGTGGTGTTACGTCCTTCGTTGTTCGGAATCACAACGGGGTCCTTGCCTTCAAGAACAGCAACGCAGCTGTTGGTGGTACCCAAGTCAATACCAATAATTTTTCCCATAATATTGTCTATAATTAGTAATTTTTTGATTTTTCAGCTTATTGAGTGGGGAACTCGTTTTCCCCTTCGCTCAATTTATAAACAAATAGTATGCTAAATGTTTCATTTTTGAATAATGATTTATGCGAAATATTTTGTAAATATTTGGTATTTAATTGAATGTGTGGTATGGTGTGAAGATGGCGGGATTTTGCCGTGAGGGGAGAGATATGACAGAACCGTCAAATATTATGTCAGAATCAGCAAAATGGGGGGGATTTGCTCTTGTACGGCCACCACTGCACAGGGGAGGGGAATGGCCGTTTTTAACATGATATGAGAGGAAAAACGATAAAAAAAGTGTCTCAATTGCTGAAAATAAATAAAAAATAGTTAACTTTGCAGCCTGAATATTCCGCTCTTACCGACTTAAGGGGGCCAGATGAGGCTGCGGGGTCTTCGGCAAGAAATTATTACTTGATGAATATGAAACTACTGCAAGAGAAGCTGTCAAAATATGATGCGCCTCAAAAGGCGATGGCAGCCGGAGTATACCCTTATTTCCGCCCGATATCAAGCGAGCAGAACACGGAAGTGCTCATGAACGGCAAGAAAGTGCTGATGTTCGGTTCCAACAGTTATATGGGGCTTACGAACCATCCGAAAGTGATCGAGGCTGCTGTCGAGGCCACGAAGAAATATGGTACAGGTATGGCTGGCTCGCCATTCCTAAACGGCACCCTTGATATTCATAAGCAACTTGAGGCGCGTCTCGCCGATTATGTCGGCAAAGAAGACGCTATGCTTTTCAGCACCGGTTTCGGTGTGAATCTCGGTGTCGTCTCTACATTGACCGGTCGCGAGGATTACGTCATTCTTGATGAGCAGGACCACGCCTCCATTATAGAGGGTCGGCGCCTGTCGATGTCGAAATACCTTAAATATAAGCACAACGACATGGAGAGCCTTGAGAATCAACTCAAGCGTTGCGAGCCTGACAAGGTGAAACTTATTGTTACCGACGGCGTCTTCTCTATGGAGGGCGACGTGGCTAATCTTCCTAAGATTGTGGAGTTGGCGAAACAGTACAATGCTGCTGTGATGGTTGACGAAGCGCACGGCATTGGTGTGTTCGGGAAGGGTGGCCGCGGTACATGCGACCATTTCGGCGTGACAAAGGATGTCGACCTCATCATGGGTACATTCTCCAAGTCGTTTGCCTCACTCGGCGGTTTCATCGCTACGGATAAGGTGATCACCAACTTCTTGCGTCACCATACCCGCTCCTATATATTCACGGCCAGCATCACTCCGGGCGCTACGGCAGCGGTGAATGCGGCGCTCGACATAATGCTCAATGAGCCGGAGCGTCAGGAGCATCTCTGGAAAATCACCAACTTCGCCCTTGAGCAGTTCCGTGAGATGGGGTGCGAGATAGGCCACACTTCCACTCCTATCATCCCCCTCTTTATCCGAGATGATTACAAGACATTCCAGGTGACACGCGATCTCCTTGATGAAGGTGTGTTCGTGAATCCTGTGGTTACTCCGGCTGTTGCTCCGCAGGACACTCTCATCCGATATTCCCTCATGGCTACCCACACGAAGGAGCAGGTGGAGCGTTCAATAGAAGCAATCCGCAAGGTCTTCAAGAAGCACGACATTATAAAGTGATTCCACCTTCCGAAGCGGCCTAAATAATAAAGCGTTCCGCATAACGTCTTCATCAGAATTTGAGACGTTATGCGGAACGCTCTTTTTACAGGATATAACAACCGCTTTCAAATGTTTCATTTAGATAATATGAGAATAGTTTGGCAATATGGAGTGTTTGGATTAAATTCGCGTTGAGAGCAGAAAGTTCGTAATGAAAACTTCAAAAAGATTATGTCATGGCATGCAGCATTGAGTTTATTGAAACGTTGTGCGACCTTCTTTCCCCGCTTGGAGAAGTGAGGAGCCGTAAGATGATGGGAGATTATGTGATATACGTAAATGAAAAGTGCGTCATCACAGCGTGCGATAATATAGCCTACATCAAGAAACTTCCTTGTCTGGCCGAACTCATGGAAGGTGAGGCATGCGGATGCCCTTATTCAGGAGCAAAGGTGGCCTATATTCTTGACCTTTCACGCCGGGAAAAGGTGTTGAAGGCAATAGAAATTATTTGGGACAAGTTGCCTTTTCCCAAATCAAAGAGGAGATGAGAACATTCAGAAAAGCATTCTGTCAATGCAATGGGGTAAAAAAGTAAAGCGTTATATAAAATATTGTGTGATTTATTTTGCGAGAATGCTTATTTGAATTAATTTCGCAACATTAAATCTCCTCAACAGTGCATAAGGTAGAAAATTAAAAAGTAAAAAACTCAATAAGGCATGGTATATAAATTTAAACTTGTCAGCGACGAGGTGAGCAACTTCTCGCGCGAGATAGAGATAGACGCGACATCTACATTTCTGCAACTACGTAACGCCATTCTTGACAGTGTCGGATACACCAAAGACGAGATGGGATCGTTCTTCCTTTGCGATGACCAATGGAACCGTGAGGAGGAAATCACATACATCGACATGGGAAGCTCGAGCGACCAGGATGTATGGATTATGGAAGATACTCCCTTGAATGAATTTATCGAGGATGAGGGACAGAAGATAACCTTCGTGTTCGATTATCTCACCGAGCGTTCATTCTTTATGGAGATGAAGGAGGAGATTGTAGGACGCAATCTTTCAGAGCCGATATGCACCATGAAGAGGGGTACACCTCCTCCACAGTACACACCCATAGAGGAGTTTGAGAAGCAGATAGACGCGGCTGCCAAGAAACAGATGGAGGATCTTGATCTCGATACCGACGGACTCTATGGCGACACCGACTATAACGAGGATGAATTGGGAAGCGGATTTGACGAACTGAACTACAATAATTAAACACCGACGGAAACGTCAGCGACAAAATAGAGCGCCCCGGCTTACGGAAAAAGCCGGGGCGCATCGTTTTTATAATTACTAAATTTCGGGTATTCCAATTATCTTCCGAAGAGCCGCCCGAAGAACGATTTCTTCTCCTCCGGCCGCATGTGTACCCTCATCTGGGCATCCTCTTTACCGAGAAAAAGGATGTGGTCGCGGAATACGAATGCCACCATCTTGTCAAATTCAAGAACAGCATTCATGCTCCGGATGAGGAAGCGGCGAAAGGGATTGAATTCCTCCAGATCATCGAGTATTATCTCCATGTCGTCACTCTGGATGGAATGGTGGGCCTGCAGCATCGGCAAAAAATAGTCGAGCCTTAAATCCTCCCTTCTTTTATGCGGCTTCCCGAATTTCTTATATATTTCTTTTATTACGCTATCGGTAATCATATCATACAAGCAATCGGATCATAAGAAGTATGAGGTATAGTCCTAACGTGGAATCATTGTCAGGCAACCTTACATTATTATAACGCTCCATGCAAAGATAGGTTCAACTCCGAGTGTTAAAAAAGCACGTGACAATTGATTTCTGTCGCGTGCTTTTCAGGAGCCGTTTATGGGAATATCCAATTCCCACGGTCTCAGGTTATTAACCGAGGAAACTGAGGAGTACGCCGGCAGCCACAGCCGAGCCGATCACGCCCGCCACGTTCGGACCCATGGCATGCATGAGAAGGTAGTTGGAGGGGTCGTATTCCAGACCGAGATTATTTGAGATTCTCGCTGCCATAGGCACAGCCGAAACCCCGGCGTTGCCGATAAGCGGATTGATCTTTTTATCTTTGGCGAGGAAAAGATTGAACAGTTTCACAGAAAGCACTCCGGCTGAAGATGCAATGATGAAGGCGAGGAAGCCGAGTCCGAAAATCTTGAGAGTATCAAACGTCAGGAACTTGTCAGCCTGTGTCGACGCGCCTACAGTGAGGCCGAGGAGGATTGTCACGATATCGGTCATCGCATTGCTTGCGGTCTTGGCGAGGCGTGTTGTCACTCCACTTTCACGGAGAAGGTTTCCGAAGAAAAGCATACCGAGCAGAGGAATGCCGGAAGGCACAACAAAGCAGGTGAGCATCAGGCCTACAATCGGGAATATGATCTTCTCATTCTGGCTGACCACGCGGGTGGGCTTCATCTTTATGAGGCGTTCCTTCTTATTTGTGAAGAGACGCATCAGCGGGGGCTGGATGAGAGGGATGAGCGCCATGTAGGAATAGGCAGACACAGCCACGGCTCCGAGGAGATTCGGATTCAGTTTGGAAGTGGTGAAGATAGCCGTCGGGCCGTCAGCACCGCCGATTATAGCCACACACCCTGCAGAGAGGGGGTCGAAACCGCAGAGGAGGGCAAGCATATAGGCGCCGAAGATGCCGAACTGGGCACACGCACCTATAATCATGAGTTTAGGATTTGCCAGCAACGCCGAGAAATCAGTCATCGCTCCAATACCGAGGAAAATCAAGGGGGGATACCAACCGCGCTCCACACCATTGTACAGAATGTTGAGTACTGAGCCCGGCTCATAGATGCCAATTTCCATACCCGGCTGGAAAGGGATGTTGCCGATGAGCATACCGAAGCCGATCGGGACAAGGAGGAGGGGTTCGAAATTCTTCTTTATGGCTAACCATACGAAGAAGCAACCCACGGCGAGCATTATGAGGTTTTCCCACTCGCAATTATAAAAGCCGGTAAACTCCCAGAATGTCTGCACAGTCTGGCGCATGAATTCACCGAACGAATATGTAGTTTGCGCTAAAATCATAACAAAGATATTGAGAGAAACAGTCAGGTATTATCCAAGCACCATAATGTCGCCATCCTGGGGCACTGCATCTCCTACGTTAACAAGAATCTGTTTCACTACGCCACCTTTCTGAGTGTGGACGTCATTCTCCATCTTCATAGCCTCGAGCACGCACACGGTGTCGCCGGCGGCTACGGTATCACCAACCTTGACCTTGAATCCTGTGATAGTGCCGGGGAGAGGAGCCTGCACCTTGTATCCTGCTGCCGAGGGAGAGGCCGGAGTAGCGATGATTTTTTCGCCTGATTCCGTGCGGGGTGCCTTCTGCGGACTCTTTACGGGTTGAGAGATTCTTGTCTTTGCAGCGGGGGCTTTGTCAAGTTGAACGTTATATGGAACACCATTCACCTCCACGTGCACCTGGTCGCCTTCCGGTTCTCCTACCTTCACGGTGAATTTAGTGCCGTTGATGGTGTATTTATATTCTTTTAATTTCATGTCGGGTATTATCAGTTGAAAAGGTTAATGGAAAGGAGAGCGGATTGCGTCACAGACCGAAACCGTTGCGTTTGAGCGGCGGTTCGTGGCGGATATTGTATATTTTTGAGTTCCAAGGGGAATAAGCCCTCTTCATGCGGCGGATGGTGAGGATAGTGTCCTCGTAATCATGACCACCCTGGAAATGCTCTGCGAGAGCCATGGAAATTGCGGCGATAACCTCGCCGGAATCTACCTCATGATGTTCGGCCTCGTGAAAGGCGGCTTTAGCAGCCTGGCGTTTGTTGCGGGAAAGGAGTTTTTCCGATACTTTTCCGAAACCCATGAAGAGAAGGGATAGGATCACGAGTGCGCTGATGACAATGCACATGGCAATAATCGTAATCGCGCCGCCCCAGGAATCGTTGACGGCCGCATTGTGGGCCTTCTCCGCCTGAGTCATTCTCCTTGCCACAGGACTCTCCTCAATAGTGTTGACTTCCTCGCTGGGAGTGGCGTCAGCCACAATCAGTGTGGGGGAAGAAGCATCGTCCTGCACGGTTTCCTCCGTCTGCACAACTTCAATTGCAGCCCCTCCTTCTACAGACCCTGCCGTCTGCCCCATACAGGGGGAGGCGGCGAGGGTCAGGAAAAGGGCCGCTGTAAGAATGATTTTTTTCATAAAGCGGTAATTAGACTTTATTCTCCTGTATATTAGAGAGGTATATTGCCGTGTTTCTTCGGGGGATTGCTCAGTTTCTTGGTAGCGAGCATCTGAAGGGCTCGGATGACGCGGAAACGAGTGTTGCGGGGCTCGATTACGTCGTCTATATAACCGTATTTCGCAGCGTTGTAGGGATTTGCGAAAAGTTTGCGGTATTCCTCCTCCTTCTCGGCCTTGAATGCGGCGGGATCCTCCACAGTCTTGGCTTCTTTAGCATAGAGCACTCCGACTGCGCCTTCGGCACCCATCACGGCGATCTCTGCTGTTGGCCAAGCGTAGTTGATGTCGCCGCGGAGTTGCTTGCAGCTCATCACGATGTGAGCGCCGCCATAGCTCTTGCGCAGGGTAACGGTCACCTTAGGCACGGTAGCCTCGCCGTAAGCGTAGAGGAGTTTCGCACCGTGAAGGATAACGCCGTTGTACTCCTGGCCTGTACCGGGAAGGAAGCCCGGGACATCAACGAGTGTCACCAGTGGGATATTGAACGCATCGCAGAAACGCACGAAACGTGCAGCCTTACGTGAAGCGTTTGAGTCAAGCACGCCGGCGAGCACTTTAGGCTGGTTAGCCACGATACCGACCGACTGACCATTGAAGCGGGCGAAGCCGATGATGATGTTCTTGGCAAAATCTTTCTGCACCTCAAGGAACTCACCGTTGTCGACTATAGAACCGATCACCTCATACATATCGTAACTCATCTTCGCGCTTTCCGGAATGATGTCGTTGAGGTTGTCCTCAAGACGGTCAATCGGGTCGTCGCAAGCCACGAGCGGTGTCTCCTCCATATTGTTCTGCGGGATATAGCTGAGGAGTTTGCGGATTATGAAGAGTGCCTCCTCGCCATTCTCGGCTGCGAAATGGGTCACACCGCTCTTTGTGGAGTGGACTGACGCGCCACCGAGTTGCTCCTGAGTCACATCCTCTCCTGTCACGGTCTTCACGACAGTCGGGCCTGTGAGGAACATATAGGAGATTCCCTTAGCCATGATGGTGAAGTCGGTGAGGGCAGGGCTGTAGACGGCACCTCCGGCGCAAGGACCGAGGATTGCTGAAATCTGTGGAATCACACCTGAAGCGAGGATATTGCGCTGGAAAATCTCGGCATAACCTGCCAAAGCATTGATACCCTCCTGGATACGTGCGCCTCCCGAGTCGTTAAGGCCGATGACGGGAGCACCCATCTTCATAGCCATGTCCATCACTTTGCAAATCTTGAGGGCCATGGTCTCAGAGAGAGAACCTGCATTGACTGTGAAATCCTGTGCGAAGATATACACGAGGCGCCCTTCGATAGTGCCGAAGCCGGTCACTACTCCGTCGCCGAGGAAATGCTTCTTCTCCATTCCGAAGTTTGTGCAGCGGTGTGTCACAAACATGTCAAGTTCCTCGAAGGAGCCTTCGTCAAGGAGTTGTGCGATACGCTCGCGGGCTGTATATTTTCCTTTGGAGTGCTGTTTCTCGATGGCCTTCTCACCACCGCCCAGACGCGCCTGGACACGCTTTTCGATGAGCTCTTGAATCTTTTCCTGTGCTGTGCTCATTATGGTTAGTTTTAGAAAGGTTAGTCAAACAATGGTTCCGGAAATCTCAATTGGCGGGATCCTCGCAGAGTTCGGTGAGGACAGCCTCGGTAGATTTGGGGTGAAGGAAAGCGATCTTGAGGCCGTCCGCACCGTTGCGTGTAGCCTTGTCGATAAGTTTCACACCCTTTTCCTCAACCTCTGCGAGCGCATTGTCCACGCCATCCTCGACTGCGAAAGCGATATGGTGCATTCCGCCGCGACCGCCGTTCTTCTCTATGAATTTGGCGATTGTGCTGTCAGGGGAAGTGGCCTCGAGTAATTCGATCTTAACGTCGCCGACCTTTATGAAGGCTGTAGTCACCTTCTGATCCTCAACGACCTCTTTCTTATAGCATTTGAGGCCGAGAACGTTTTCATAATAGTCAATAGCCTTGGCGAGATCGGGTACTGCGATGCCGATGTGCTCGATGTGAGAAATTTTCATGTGATTTAAGAATTTTAAAAAAAGACTGTAATATTCGTGGAGTGGCGCCCGCAGATAAAATCGGGCGGGCAAAATCCGGTGCAAATGTAAGAATTAATCCTGACTCAATCAAGAAAAAAAAGAAATAATCGTAAAAGGTAAGCGCAAAGTAATAATAGTGGGAGAAATATGATTGATATTCCTAAAAAAATTCCGATATTTGCAAAAATTTATCCAGAATATATTATGGAGATAACACCCAAGGGCCTTGCAGCCCTCGTAGGGGGAACGGTGGAAGGGGATGAAAACATCCTCCTGCACGGCTTCGCCAAAATTGAGGAGGCGAAGGCCGGCGACCTTAGTTTCATCGCAAACCCGAAATACGAACATTATGTCCACACTACGCAGGCAAGCGCCTTGCTTGTGGGAAACGATTTCAATCCTGAGGGAGAATACAGCACGACTTTAATCAGGGTGGCCGATCCATACGCCACTCTCGCCCAGTTGATGCGTTACGTGGAAAGCCTGAAACCTCAGCCCGAGGGCATCGAGCAGCCCTCGTTCATAGCCGGGGGTGTGGAGATTCCCGAGAAGACCTACGTCGGAGCCTTCGCCTATATCGGTAAAGGTGTCAGATTGGGGAAAAACGTCAAGATATACCCCCAGGCGTACGTCGGCGATGGCGTTGAGATAGGCGACGACACGGTGATACGTGCCGGTGTCAAGATTTATGAAGGGTGCCGCATAGGGAAACGATGCATCATCCATTCGGGATGCGTGATAGGTGCCGACGGTTTCGGTTTCGCCCCGGAAAACGGTAAGTTCAAAAAAATACCACAGACAGGTATAGTCATCATAGAGGATGACGTGGAGATCGGAGCCAACACGACAGTTGACCGTGCCACGTTCGGAAGCACCGTAGTAGGGGAGGGCACCAAACTTGACAACCTCATTCAGGTGGCCCATAATGTCACGATAGGGAAAAACAACGTCTTCGCATCCCAGACCGGGATAGCGGGTTCGGTCCATATCGGCGACGGAAATATGGTGGGTGGTCAATGTGGCTTCGCAGGGCATATCACCATAGGTAACTACAATGAGATAGGAGCGCAGTCGGGGATACCGAAAAGCGTTGGCGACCGCAATCGCCTTATGGGTTATCCGGCAGTTGACTACCGTCAGTTTGCGAAAAACCAGGTCTATATAAAGAATCTGGGTAAACTTTATGAAGAAATAAATAAACAAAAAGATAATGAAGCAACTCACTCTTAAGGCTCCGTTCTCAGTGAGGGGAAAGGGCCTTCATTCAGGTATGGACATCACGGCAACCTTCCAGCCGGCACCTGACAATCATGGCTACAAATTCAAACGTATTGACCTCGAAGGTGAGCCCGTAGTTGATGCGCTTGCCGAGAATGTCGTGGAGACTACACGCGGCACGGTCCTCGGGAAGAAGGATGTGAAGATCAGCACCGTGGAGCATGCCCTCGCCGCTTTGTATGCAGCGGGTATCGACAACTGCATGATAGAGGTCAACGGCCCTGAGATGCCTATACTCGACGGAAGCGCCATAGAATATGTGGAGAATATCGAGAGGGTAGGCCTTGAGGAGCAGAAGGAGGATAAGGATTTCTATATTATTAAGGAGAAAATCTCCCTGAGGGATGAGGAGTCGGGATCCGTGCTCACATTCTATCCCGATGATAACTTCAGCGTGGAGGTAATGGTGGAGTATAACTCCCGCATCCTCCCCAACCAGTTCGCAATCCTCGACGACCTTGCGGAGTTTCATCAGGAGGTGGCGAGTGCCCGCACCTTCGTTTTCGTAAGGGAGATAGAGCAGTTGCTCAATCATGGCCTTATCAAGGGTGGCGACATCGACAATGCCATCGTGATATATGATGAGCCGGTATCCCAGGAGAAGATCGACAACATCTGTGCCCTCATGGGTGTGCCGACAATGGAGGTGACAAATCTTGGTTATATCAATCCCACACCTCTGAAATGGGATAATGAGCCTGCACGCCACAAACTCATGGACGTCATAGGCGATCTCTCTCTGATAGGTCGTCCCGTCAAGGGGCGTGTGGTGGCAATCCGTCCGGGACATACGATCAACAACAAGTTTACCCGTATGATACGCAAGGAGGTGCGCCATACAGAGATTCAGTCGCCTTACTATAATCCTAACACCGAGCCGGTGATCGATGTCAACGGAATAAAGAAGTTGCTTCCTCACCGTTATCCCTTCCTCTTGATTGACAAGATTATCGATATCGACAAGAAGCACTGCGTGGCTGTGAAGAACGTCACGGTCAACGAGCCTTTCTTCCAGGGTCACTTCCCGCAGGAGCCTGTCATGCCCGGTGTCCTTCAGGTGGAGGC
Organism: uncultured Porphyromonadaceae bacterium; assembly: GCA_947175265.1. GTDB lineage: Bacteria > Bacteroidota > Bacteroidia > Bacteroidales > Muribaculaceae > Lepagella. The sequence goes on from CAMWMD010000016.1 coordinate 50,682, forward strand.
TATGGCACAGGCTGCCGGAGTGCTCGTGCTCAATTATCTCGAGGAGCCGGAGAAATACAGCACCTACTTCCTCAAGATAGACAATGTCAAGTTCCGTCAGAAAGTCGTTCCCGGGAATACACTCCTTCTTAACGTCGCTCTCATGACGGAGATAAGGCGCGGATGTGCCGTTGTCAAGGGTTATGCCTTTGTCGGTGAGAAAGTGGTATGTGAGGCAGAATTTATGGCCCAGATTATCAAGAATAAATAATTGGTTAATCCGGTGTCTGAAAAAAGAAAGAAATGAGCAACATGTATTATGTGCATCCCGAAGCCAAAATCGGGAATAACGTAAAGATAGGGAATTTCTCAAATATATATGAAGATGTTGAGATTGGGGATAACTGTGAGATTCATGGCAATGTCACAATTTACCCCGGCGCAAGGATAGGGGCCGGAGTGAAGATATTTCCCGGAGCCGTGATCTCGGCTATCCCTCAGGATTTGAAATTCAAAGGGGAGGAGACGTTCGCTTTCATAGGCGACGGTACCACACTCCGCGAATGTGTCACCGTTAATCGCGGCACTGCCTCCAAGGGTAAGACCGTCGTAGGAAGCAACTGCCTCATCATGGCCTATAACCATATCGCACACGACTGTGTGGTAGGCGACCGCGTGATAATGTCAAACGCATGCCAGGTTGCGGGAGAGGTGCAGATCGACGATGCGGCAGTTATAGGCGGCGGCTCTTTGATCCACCAGTTCTGTCATCTTGGCAAGAATATAATGCTTCAGGGTGGCGCACTTGTCAACAAGGATATTCCCCCTTACGTCAAGGCTGCCCGCGAGCCGATCTCTTACGTCGGTCTCAACACTATCGGTATGCACCGCAACGGCTTCTCTCAGGAAGCGATACAATCCATAGCGGAAATTTACCGTGTGTTGTATCTCAGCGACCTCAATGTGACTAATGCGGTGAAACTTATCCTTGAGACTCTTCCCGAGTCAATATACCGCGACGAGATTGTAAACTTTGTCACCAACTCAAATCGTGGAGTGATCCGTTCAGCAATCTGATTCGGATGGCTTCTTCACGTTCGTGAGGCAAGATAAGAATACCGGCTGCAAGATTCTTATGTCAATAACTTGCAGCCGGTATTATCGTTATGATGGAAGCCCTGGCGGTGAGGCATCCGGAGTTTCGTCAAGTCCGAGCAATTCTGGCGGGACGTTCTTCCTCTTATCCATTTTTGCTCCCATCCTTATCAGTTTCCTGCATGTGCCCGGTATGCTGTGTCCCCCCTCCTTAATCTTATCAAATCCCTGTGTATACGCTTTAGTGGCCGCTTCGAGTTTGGAGCCGATTTCCACATATTTCTCCATGAACTTCCCGACGCGGTCAAGCATCTCATTGGCCAGGGCATATACCTCCTTATGGTTCTCATTCTGGGCTATGCGGCTCCAGGTGAGCCTCACTATCTTCAGGGCGGCATAGAGGGTTTGCTCATCAGCGATATAAACATTCTGTTCCATCGCTTTTCTCCAGAGGTCAGGGCGCGCGTTTGTGGCGAGCAGGAGAGCCGAGGTGTTAGGTACGAACATTATGACGTAGCCGATGCTCGTCCGGGGAGGGGACACGAGTGAGGAGTAATCCTTCCTCACAAGTTCCTTCACATGGTTCTCAAGGCTTGCGATATGACGGCGCAAGGCAGCCTCCCTCTCCTGTTCGGTCTCCGCATTGAGGTAGGAGAGATAGTCGGATAGCGACACCTTGGCATCAATTATCACGTCTCGCTCGTTGTCGAGGTGTAGCACGACATCGGGGCGCAACGAGGCATCTTTAGAGAACACTGCCTGAGTGTCGAAATGCCGCCCCTCCGTAAGTCCTTGTCCCTCCAGCAACTCAGTGAGTATCGTCTCCCCCCATTCACCCTGAATCTTTGTATTGCGCCTTAAAGCGTTGGCAAGCCTGTCGGCACTCAGCCTCGCAGCCTCACTCTGTCGCAGAAGATTCTCCACATTGGCGGAGAATACACCGGAAAATTCATTCTGTCGGCGGGAATTGTCATCCATGGCACGCTTCATTCCGGCTATGGTCTGGTTGAGAGGGTCGAGTATCGATGCGATGCCGGCCGTGCTGATCTCCCGGAACTCATTCTGCCGCTCTGTGAGCATTCTTGAAGTGAGATTCTTAATCTCCTCCTGCATACGGGCCACGGTCTCTTCGAATTTATCCTTCAGCAACGCCATTGCCTCGCCGTGGGCTTTCTCCTCGCGCGCGATCGCCTCCCTCATGGTCTTATCTTTCTCCGCAAGGGCGGTTTTGGCGTTCTCCTCCGTATTCCTGACGATTGAGCGCCAAGCATTCTCCTTGGCTTCAAGAGATGATTCGAAGGTCTTCTTCTGCTCCTCAATCCGTGCCTCCAGAGTGTTCAGGGCGGCGGCCGACTTTCCGGCTCGCCCCGCCCGTCCTATAAGGAATCCGACAGCACCGCCCAAAAAGATGAGTGCGGCCGAGATAATCATTTCAATCATAAAAACGGAACAGTATAAAAAGAAATCAGCAAGCCGCGCGAAGCGGACTTGCTGATGATTAATATTTCGAGATAGGAAAAATCTATCGGAACTATCCGGCTGATTATTTGAGGGCAGCCTGAACAGCATCGTTGGGCACCATTTTCTCAATGAAAACGTATGCACCGGTCTTGGGAGATTTCTCCATTACGATGATTTTGCTGAATGTGCGGCCTTCACCTTTCTGAAGAGACGCGACGGTTTTCTTTGCCATGGTTCAGTGCTTATTTTATTTCTTTGTGAATAGTCATTTTCTTCAGGATCGGGTTGTATTTCTTAAGTTCAAGACGTCCTGTTGTATTTTTGCGGTTTTTTGTGGTGATGTATCTCGACATTCCGGGCATCCCGCTCGCTTTGTGTTCGGTGCACTCAAGAATTACCTGCACTCTGTTGCCTTTAGCTTTCTTTGCCATAGTTTAGAAATGAGATTAAAGAGAAACGATTGTGATGTCCTTGAAGTCGAGGTTTCCTTCCTTCTCGGCTTTCTTAAGAGCGGCGTTCAGGCCGATCTTGTTGATTGTGCGCAGAGCATGAGCTGATACGAGAAGCTCAATCCACATATCCTGCTCTACCCAGTAGAATTTCTTTTTGTGCAGGTTTACGTTGAACTTGCGTTTGGTGCGGCGCTTTGAGTGGGAAACGTTGTTGCCCACTGACGCTTTTTTGCCTGAAATCTGACAAACTTTTGACATGGCTGTTGTTTTTTAATGCTATTAAAAAGTCTATAGGTCTTGAGGCCGCCATCTCAGTTCTCATATCATCGCCAGGTGCATCGGAAAGGCGACTTTAAAGGATGTGCCACAAACCGGGTGCAAAGTTAGTGATAATTTTCTTTCCGTGCAAATTAATAATTAAAATTTTAGACTTTCTTAACCCCCGCTTGTGTTATTCCTCAGAAGTTTAATAGCCATTCAAGAGATTAATCGTCGTTGAAATCCTCCTGCATCACGTAACTGTTGCGCAGAAGGTTGATGAGCATCACCATGCCGTGGTTGCTCGCGCTCTCTATCACCGTGTTGCGGTCCCCCTTGAAGTGAAGACATTCGCTGACGATCTTCTCCCCATATTTCACAGCAATCCATACCGTGCCCACAGGTTTGAAGGCTGTTCCGCCATCGGGTCCGGCTATACCTGTAGTGGCTATCGCGCAGTCGCTACGCATCAGCCGTGCCACTCCGCGTGCCATTGCCTCGGCCACCTCACGGCTTACGGCACCCTTCGATGATATGTCGTTCTTGGGCACTCCGAGCACCTCTGTCTTCACATCGTTGGCATAACTGACCACGCTGCCGAGAAAATAGGATGACGACCCCGGCACCTGCACTATCCTGTGCGCGAGGTTTCCTCCCGTGCAGCTTTCAGCGCAGGCCACGGTCAACTCGCGTTCGTTGAGGAGTTCACCCAGCACCTGTCCCACCGACTTGTCCTCGATGCTAACAACATCCTGAGTGAATATATCATTAAGGTTCTGCTGATAGCGGTTCATCTTGAAGCGCAGAAGTTCCAGCCCCGACTCAATGCCTGTGATTGTGATTTTTGATACGAGGTTGCTCGTGTCGATCGTGACCTTGACAAATTCGGGGAGTTGTGCCTCGAAATGCCTCATCACCTTCTGGAGTTCCTGTCTCGTATATCCGTAGATCACCACATGCCGGGTCTCGGTATGCATCTGGTTCTCAGTCTGAGCGGTAGGTATGTCTTTGTTTTCCATTATGTCTCTGAAGATTTAAAGAATAAGGGATTCGTCCGTCATCACACCGTCACTCTCGAGAAGGGGGGGAGTGAAAGGTCGCAGAAATCCTTTTCCTTGAATTTGAAATAGCCGGCAGCGGCCACCATGGCAGCATTGTCGGTAGTGAAAGCCCTTTCGGGAATCCAAGCCCTCACGCCTCTCTTGGCGCAGAATTCCTCGACGGCTTTCCTGACACCTGAATTGGCCGACACTCCCCCTCCGATAGCTATATTCCTGACAGGATATTCCTTCAGTGCCTTGGAGAGCTTGTCGATGAGGATGTCGATTATCGTGGCTTGCAGTGAGGCTGCAAGGTCAGCCTTGTTTTTCTCTATGAAAGCATCATCTTTCCTCAATTCGTCACGCAGGGTATAGAGAAACGATGTCTTGAGTCCGCTGAAAGAATAGTCGAGACCGGGAATATGGGGCTTGCTGAAGCGGAAGGCTTTCGGATTCCCTTCGGCGGCCAGACGGTCGATGTGCGGGCCGCCGGGATAGGGGAGCCCCATCACCTTGGCGCATTTGTCGAAAGCCTCTCCGGCAGCATCATCTATTGTCTTCCCGACAATCTCCATATCGTAAGGAGAGCGCACCACCACAATCTGGGAGTTTCCTCCTGAAACAAGAAGACAGATGAAAGGAAATTCGGGCACGTCGTCATCTTCCGAAAGCCTCACAAAGTGTGAAAGTACATGAGCATGGAGATGGTTCACGTCAATGAGGGGTATATCCAGACCTATAGCCATACCCTTTGCGAAGGAAGTGCCCACAAGGAGAGACCCGAGCAGACCCGGGCCACGAGTGAAAGCGATGGCCGAAAGTTCCGACTTGTCGATTCCGGCCCTGCGCAGCGCCTCGCTGACCACCGGCACTATGTTCTGCTGATGTGCGCGGGAGGCGAGTTCCGGCACTACGCCGCCGTAGGCCTCGTGTACCTTCTGCCCGGCGATGACATTGCTCTTGAGCAATCCGTCGCTTATCACTGCGGCAGATGTGTCGTCGCACGACGATTCTATTCCGAGAATATTTACACTCATAAGTTGCGTTTCCTTTTTCACCACAAAGATAGATGATTTTGTTGGAATGGCAAAATAGAAAACCGCATTTGCACTGATTTGCCCAAAAATCATTAATTTTGCAAATGTTTTGAATCCTTCTGGTAGGAAAACTTTCTATGACGCTTCAGAGACAGATATACAGGGTGGCACGGAGTGTGCTTTTCACGGCGACCATCACGGTTGTTGCGCTATACCTCATTATATATGTCCTCCTTTCCGTCCCGGCTGTTCAGGAGCGGATAAAGAATGTGGCGGAGAGGGAGATGACTGCTTTCTTGGGAGGTGAGGTGAGGATTGAACGCCTAACGCTGAAACCATTCAATGAGGTCGTGGTTTCCGGTCTGACGGTGGAAGACCCGCAGGGCGAGAGATGCCTTTATGTGGAGACCGTGGGCGCAGGAATAAACCTCTACCGTCTTCTCCGGGATAGGAGGGTGGAACTCTCCTACGGTGAGATAATAGGCCTCAATGCCAAGGTGTTGCAGCCTTCGGAGGACGCTCCCCTCAATATTGCCTTCATCATCGATGCATTCAAGCCAAAGGAACCCGGCAAACCGCCGGCCAGATTCGACCTTACTTTGAGGAATGTAGTGCTCAGACGTTGTTCCGCAAGTTTTGACCGTGAATGGAAGCCCCGAAACGAGAAGGTGGGAACGACCGACTTCAATCACCTTAAATTATCGGCGCTGAGGGCCGACATAAATATCCCGCGATTAAAAAACAATGATTTCGTGATTGATCTCCGCAGGCTGTCATTCCGGCTGTCCGGCGGACTGAATGTGGAGAAGATAGCGTTGCAGACACACATCACTGATAAATCAATCTCTGTCAACAATCTCATTGTGGCTCTCCCAGGTACAGACCTTCGTCCCTCCGACTTCTCACTGAACTTTGACGACTTTTCCCAAATCAGGAGTGCGCTTGAAACGGGGAATCATGCTTTCGTGATGCTCGACAATCATGTGACTCCCTCGGATTTCGCTTGTTTCTGGCCTCCCCTCGCCAACCTTCACAACCCGATGGCGCTCACTCTTGAAGTCAACGGAAATCTCGGGAAGGGGGAGCTGAGACGTCTTTCCCTCGAAGAGGAGGATGGAGTGAGGCTTGAATTGAGTGGCGAACTGACCTCTCCGCTCAGACCGCGCGAAATGTCGTTTTCCCTCGATAAAATGGATCTTCAAGTCCCTTACCATTCCGTTGACTCATGGTTATCCTTGGTCCCGAAATCAGGAGATAAGATTGCGGGTGTGGTGAAGAGACTTTGTCCTCTGTCGCTGGAGACATCGGGAACGGGAGCGGTATCGGAAGGTACGTATAAAGGGGAGGTTAAGTTGTCTTCCGCCTGCGGAAACCTTCATGCGGAGGGCACGGTGTCCGGCTTGAGGGATGGTAAAGGGAAGGTAGATGTGATGGCAGTCTCAGAGGGAATTAATGTGGGGGTTCTTGCCGGTCGTCCGGAGATGGGTGAACTTTACGGCGACGTGAGGTTTGACGGCTCGATAATCGGGAAGAAAGATGCCGACGGGGTTCTTGATGTGAATGTGGAGGAGTTTACCTACCGGGGGGCCGACCTGGGGGGGATAAATCTGACGGCACATAAGGAGGGGAGGAGCATTGAGGGTGCGCTACGTATGG
>CAMWMD010000017.1 GCA_947175265.1 uncultured Porphyromonadaceae bacterium
ATTTTTTTGCTGAATGCCGTAAAAAAAGAGGCTACGCCTATTTTGACACAGCCTCTTATTATTATCTTATTGGTTTTGTATTACTTTGCCTTTATAGGCCTTAATATCCGAGAGGTGAGTAATCTTTGCTGAGACGGAGCATCTGGTCAACGTATCCTTCGCCATGCTTTATCTTCACATCGGTGATATTTCCGGCTGCATCATATACGGGTTCGTATATAGGATTGATGAAACCGCGGTAGGGAGGGATATCAAGTTTGGAGAAACGTTCGAGCACCTCTTTGTGGAGTTTGGGATCGACCTTCACCGCATATTTGTTGATGAGAGCGGCTCCGCCTTTATAATCACCCTCACTCTTTATCCTTTGGATTTCAGCGAGGAGATCGCCTATGAGAGTGCGCATCTTCTTGAAATCATTGATTTTTACGTAGGTCTTGCCGTTTTTCTTTACGAGCTCTACAACCTTATCCTTTTTCCCTTTTTCGAGAATCCAAGCGGCAATGAGTTGCCTGTTGCGCATGTGAGCCTCCTCAATATCCTTACCCGGCTCAATGCGGTTGAGTTGGGTCATTAGGCCATTGAGCATGTACTTGTAATACTCCGCCTTATACGCCTCGGGATTATCGAGTATCCCCAGTTCAGTCAACTTGGGATCGGCAAGATAATAAAGTGCGAAAAGATCGGCGCGTGCTTCCTCAAGAGCCGAACCGTTCTCCTTCAAGGCATCAGGATCAACACCCGGGAGCAACTGTCCGGAAGCATGGCCGAGACATTCATGCAGATCGGTATGGAGCATATCCGTTATGTAGAGATAGTCATCAAGCAATTTGCTTGTGGGAGCATCGATGACAAACTCCTCATTGAAGCCGTTGCCATGAGAAGCCATGTCGTAGGCCTCGGTGATATTCTCAATTGTGACAGATTTTGAACCGTGTGCAGCCCTAATCCAGTCAGCGTTGGGGAGATTGATACCAATAGCCGTCGAAGGGAAGGCATCACCGGCAAGCATAGCTGCATTTATCACCTTGGCTGAGACACCCTTAACCTCAGGCTTGCGGAAACGGGGATCGATAGGGGAATGGTCTTCAAACCATTGAGCATTGCCTGAAATTGTCTCAGTGCGGGAGGAAGCATCCTTATTCTTAAAATTCACATAGCTTTCCCAACTTCCGGTCATTCCGAGGGGGTCGCCATAACTCTCGATAAATCCATTTACGAAATCGACATCTGATTTGGTATCCTCAGCCCACAGGATAGAATATTCGTCAAAGAGGCGGAGATCACCCGTAATATAATAATCTATCAATTTAGTAATATAAGCCTTCTGTTCCTCATTCTCGGCAACCCCCTTAGCCATATCAAGCCAATAGATAATCTTGGCTATAGCCGGGCCATAAAGACCGTTAAGGTGGTAATGCTCCTCCTTAATTTTACCGTCTTCCTTTACAACCTTCGCATTGAGACCGTAGGATATAGGGGTAGAGTCGTTAGGATTCTTCAGGGCAGCATAGTAAGCCTCAACCTCAGCCTGTGTCACACCATCGCCGTAAAGGTTGGATGCCGAGGTGGCCACAACGTCGGCTGAACCATCCTGATTGACACGCTTGGGCATTACGGTAGGGTCAAAAATCACAGGAGTGAGGGAGGAGAGCAATTGCTCTCTGCTTTGACCCGGATTGAGGGGGAGAAGATTTTCCGGAAGATTATTCACCTCAGAGATGAAGAACTGCTCGGAGAATTCAGGCACGAACTTATCGGTAGAGTAATGGTGATGGATTCCATTTCCAAACCAAACCTGTTTGAGATATTTCTCAAAAGCCTTGAAATCTTTTGAATCTTTATCGCCCTTATAACCGGTATAGATGTTCTCGAGAAGTTTTCTTATCTGGAGGTTGTATTTTCCATTCTGGTCCCACAGGATGTCGCGCCCGTTTTGGGCAGCCTGTGAAAGATAATAGATCATCTTTTTCTGATTCAGGGAAAGACGGTCAAACTCCGGCACTTCATAACGAAGCACCTCGATATCGGCAAAACGGTCGACATGATAATCAAAGTTCTTGTCAACCACTGCAGAAGCATTCAGCGACAGCATGGCAGCAAAGATAATTGTTGATAATGTTTTTTTCATATATATGAATGGTTATTCGACATATAAAACGAGCCCCTTGAGATATTCACCTTCAGGGTGGGAAATATCCACCGGATGGTCGGCCGGCTGGGTCAACTGATGAAGAATCCTGACCTTACGACCCGATTGAGTGGCCGCTGTGAACACCGCCAGGCGGAACATCTCGCGAGTCACAACCTGGGAGCAGGAGAAAGTGAACAATATACCTCCGCTCTTAATTTTCTCAAATGCCTTTGCGTTCAATTTACGGTATCCGAGAAGTCCGTTTTTGAGAGCCGAACGATGTTTTGCGAATGCGGGAGGGTCAAGAATTATGAGATCGTAAGAATCTTTCTCCATTTCGGCAAGATACTTGAAAGCATCGACCGCATGAGTGGAATGGCGGGAATCTCCCGGGAAATTCAATTCAATATTGGCATCAGTCAAGGCAGCCGCTTTAGCGGAGGAATCGACAGAATCCACTTTCAGCGCACCCCCTCTCATCGCATATACGGAAAAACCACCGGTATAGCAGAACATATTGAGGACATTCCTTCCCTTTGCATATTTCTCAAGGAGGGAACGGTTCTCACGCTGATCGACAAAGAAACCGGTCTTCTGTCCGCGTAGCCAATCTATATTGAATTTCAGTCCGTTCTCAAGGGCGATGTTCCCATCGAATCGTCCTATGAGATAATCATTCTGAGGGTCAAGTTGCGCCTTAAAGGGGAGAGTGGTCTCACTTTTATAGTAGACGTTTCTGATTCTCGCGTCGGGCAGTTCGGTGAGAGCCTCGGCAATCTTCATGCGTTCGAAATGCATACCGGGGGAATGCGCCTGCATCACAGCCGTATCTCCATAAATATCAATTACGAGTCCCGGCAGAAAATCACCTTCTCCATGAACAAGGCGGAAGCAGTTGTTGTCAGGACGGATGAGGCCGAGGGTCTGTCGCAGACGGAAGGCTGACTCCAGACGGCGAGGGAAGAAATCTCGGGGCAAATTTTCCTCACCGAATTGAAGGATACGCACTGCGATGCTGCCGATCTGGTAGTGTCCCGTTCCGAGAATCTTACCGTCAGCACTTATTACATTTACAAGTTCACCCTCCTCGATATCCGGAGGAAGAGAAGCGATCGCACCCGAGAATACCCAGGGGTGACGCCGAAGAAGGGATTCCTCTTTTTTAGGTTTGAGTCTTATTGTTTTCATTACAAATGATAATACCTTATTTGAAAAGCCTTACGATATCCATTCCATTTGCATAAAGCAGAAGAAGGATCAGAAGCACCATGCCCACAGTCTGGGCATATTCAAGAAATTTCTCAGACGGTTTCTTTCCTGTGATGACTTCATAAAGAAGGAAAAGCACATGACCGCCGTCGAGTGCGGGGATAGGAAGGATGTTCATGAAAGCCAAAGCCACAGAAAGGAATGCGGCGATGTTCCAGAAAGCAATCCAATTCCATTTTTCAGGGAAAATGGCTCCGATAGAACCGAATCCACCTACACTTTTCGCCCCCTCTTTCGTGAACACAAGTTTCATGGACTGGGCATAAGCACTGAGCCTGTCTGTGCCCATCTGTATTCCGTGCGGTATTGAAGCCAACAAAGAATAATGTTTCTCCTCGGCTTTAAAGAAAGCGGAAGGATCAATCTCAAGACCGACTCCCATCTTGGAACCGTCAGAGAGAGTGACGGGAACAGTGATGGTATCGGCTTCGAGACCTCTGCCTCGTACCACAGAAACAGAGACAGTCTCACCCGGATGTCCGGCCAAAGCAGGCAGGAAAACGTCAAGAGAGGGAGTAGGCACACTATCAACCGCGATGATAACGTCTCCTTCCTTTATACCAGCCTTCGCAGCCGGTTCGCCTGTTACAACTTGAGTGATTTTAGCCGGGAGGCGATACATCATGAAATTGAAGGATACGGAATCGCTTTTCGCTTCCTTATCGAGAGAAAAAATGAAATCTTCCGGAATGCTGATGCTCACCGTGTCAGATCCGTTACGCAGGACAGTCACCTCCTTGGCCTGCACCATTCTCATCCTGTCTTCAACGGGATTTGAAAGAGGCTCACCGTCAGCGGCAAGGGGAATATCGCCATCACGGAACCCGATGTTTTGGGCTGCCGGAGAATATGCCATACCCAACTTTGCCTCCTTGAACTCAACATACTTCTCACCCGTGGCGTAGACAATTCCCGCATATATAAGAATAGCCAGGAGAAAATTGAATAATACGCCGGCAATCATTATAAGGAGACGCTGCCAAGCCGGTTTAGAACGAAACTCCCAGGGTTGAGGGGTTGCCTTAAGTTGGGCCGTATCCATACTTTCGTCGATCATACCTCCTATTTTGCAGTAACCACCCAGAGGCAGCCATCCTATGCCATATTCAGTATGCCCCCAGAAGCGACTCCACCATCCCTCTTTTTCCTGTAGTTCGTAATCTTCACGATCTCGTTCGGTCTTTAAGGCTATCTGTTTTTTGAGTTCGTTGTCCGCCTCACCACACTCTCTTTCCAAAGCAGCGATTTCAGAAGCGGAAGCACCACGTTTAGAGGCATCCCTGAGTTTCTTTTCCGCTTTGTCGAAAGCACTTGAGGCCTTCTCGAGAGCCTTTTGGTCTTTCTCCTCCTGCTCTGCACCTATATCAAGATACATCATCTTATTTAGAGAACCGATGTGTTTACGCGGTTTCCATTTGAAAAGAGAAGTGACAGGATTGAAGAACATGTAGAATTTCTCGACTTTTACGCCGAAAATTCGGGCAAACAGAAAATGGCCGAACTCATGAATTATCACAAGTATCGCAAATGCCAGGATCAGTTGTGCCGCTTTGATGAGAAATACTTCCATAAATAATTTGAAGAATCATTTTGAATTAAGAGCCAGCCATTCGTCAGCACGCAATAGTGCCTCGGAGTTTGACTCAATAAGATCATTAAGTGAAGGGTTAGGTATGAAAGGCGTTGAAGACATGACAAATTCAACAAGATGAGGCATGTCGACGAAGCGAATCCTCTCATTAAGGAAGGCCGCCACACCCTTTTCGTTGGCCGCATTTAATATGCAAGGCATATTTCCCCCCTTCTTTATGGCTTCAAAAGCAAATCCGAGAAGAGGGAACTTTTTGTAGTCAGGCGCCTCGAAGGTTAAAGTGGAATACTGAGAAAGGGAGAGGGGTGGGGTATCTGTAGGGAGACGTCGGGGATATCCGAGAGCATACCTTATGGGAAGATGCATGTCGGTCACGCCCAACTGGGCCTTTATCGAACCATCCACAAATTCCACCATTGAGTGGACGATACTCTGGGGATGCACCACAATCTCAATATTATCGGGGGGACAATCGAAGAGCCAGCGTGCCTCAATCATTTCAAATCCCTTATTCATCATCGAGGCGGAGTCTATGGTGACTTTCGCTCCCATACTCCAATTAGGGTGTCGGAGAGCATCCCTGACAGTCACTTTTTCAAGATCCTGCAGTGAGTGTTTTCTGAAAGGTCCTCCACTGGCAGTGAGGAGAATCTTGCGGGCCTCTTTGGTAGTCTCTCCGACAAGACACTGGAAAATGGCAGAATGTTCACTGTCGACCGGAATAATCACCGATGCGGAATCACGGACCATCCCGGTAATGATCTCACCCGCCACTACAAGAGTCTCCTTGTTGGCTAAGGCAATGGTCTTGCCGGCTTTTATTGCAGAAATAGTAGGAAGCAACCCGCTGTAGCCGACCATAGCGGTCACAACGGTATCAACTTCCGGGAGAGAGGCGCCCTCGCAGATAGCCTCTGCACCGAGATCCACTTTTATAGGAAGATCGGCAAGAGCCTCACGCAACGAGTTGAAAGCCTCCGGATCTGTCACAACCACGAGAGAAGGCATGAATTTCCTTGCCTGGTGCGCCAACAATTCCCAGTTATGCCTTGCGGTAAGAACCGAAGCATGAAACATATCCGGGTATTCCTCGATAATATCAAGTGTCTGAGTGCCGATGCTGCCTGTACTTCCAAGCACGGCTATATTTTTTTTCACTTTTTCCACAATATTTGATTACTTGGTGAGACAATAATATGAAGCTTCTGAAGAGTCGATGATAACGGAGATTAAAGATAACAACACTTACTTTACCTTATCTGGAAGAAATGTCGGCATCGTAAGATAAACCGGCGGGAATCGGGGAATCACCCAAATAGTCGTAAGGTACGAGTGAAGTGCCGTTATGCCATAACTCAACATATATTTTCTCTTCATTTCTTGCATTCCCATTATTCTGCACGGCAATGATCTGTCCGCCGGATATTTCATCACCCGGTTCGACAAGAACGGTGCCGAGTCTACTTAGTCTGCTGAGAAAACCTTTCGGATGCTGTATGATTACCGCGTAACCTCCTCCTTCCCTCAAACTTTGGGATACACTGATTATTTTTCCGTCGGCTATCGCTGAAACGGTAGCGCCCCGAGCAAGAATAATTGAAGGCTTCTTCTCCCTTTTAGAATCACTTGCAAAGACCGCATCATCATTAACATGGGAAAACATCATACTTTCAGCCGCCAAAGGGGCGATAACCGAGACATTGAATTTATCACGTTCCCTTATGAGCGCGACGAAGCGTGCTTCCTCAGATGAGGTGGCGAGGAGGGTGTCGGATTGTTCGACAGGGAAAGGTGGCACCGAATCTCTGATAGCCGGGGAAGGATCCATTACCGCCATTATATTCTCAAGAAACTTCACATTTTTCTGAAAAGCATTCTGGAGGGAATCGATTCTCATGTGTTGCACTTCGGTGGCAGTGCGTTCAGACTCCTTAAGGTAACCGGGAAGAAGATGGCGGGCAGGAGAGAAAAAAAGCACGAGGGCACCGGCAGCCATGGCTAAAAGCACGACTGCGGCAGCCAAAAGTGCCAATCTTAAGATTGACGCACTTGCCTGTATTTTCCTCTCGAGAGTGGATTCCTCTTCAACGATGATTTTGAAACGAGATCGAAGGTTCATATAAAGGAGTGGGGAGGGGAGTTCAAAAAGAAATTACCCCAAACAGATGCGAAATTAATGAAAAAAGAGGAGACTTCAAAATTAAAAGTAAATGATAAGGTATTCAGAAAGATATGTGCAGTTTTAAATGGTAATTCCATAGAAAATGATATAAAAAAGCAAAAAAAAATTTGAACCAATACAAATGGCAAATGTTTATTAGGTACAACAGATTATAAAAATAAATTCTAAAAAGTTTGATTATGAAAGCTAAGAATCTTTACTATTTAATGGCACTTTGCGCGGGTAGTTTCGCCCTTACACCATCAGCTTCCGCACAAGATGTAGTGGTCGAGGAAGACGCAGTTTCAGTAACTGAGTTCACATGCGACAATTCAAACAAGTATTCACAGAGTTGGCGCGACAACTGGTTCCTCCAGTTAGGCGCAGGTGTTGATCAGCCTTTCGTAGAGAGAGGCACCAAGGGAGCCAAGGCTCCCGGGGCATTGGTCAATCGCCATAACATGACAGCAGTATATAATGTGGGTGTAGGCCACTGGTTCTCTCCTTACATGGGCTTCCGCTTCAATGCCCTTGGAGGCGCACTTCACTGGAACACACCGACAGCCCCAGGCAACGGTTGGTCAAAAGCCAAACACGTTAACCTGAATCTTGAGTTCATGTGGGATATGTGCAACAGTATCGCAGGTGTAAATCCTGATCGAGTTGTCAGCGTCATTCCGTTTATCGGTCTTGGTGGTGATTATACTTGGGATATCAACGCTGTCTCAGCCAACATAATGGGTAACCATGGCATAAAGAACAGCAGTTGGACACTTCCTGTGACAGCCGGTTTCCAACTTCGTTTCCGTCTTTGCAAATATGTCGATTTCTTTGCTGAGGCACGTGCGGGATTCTATCCTGACAACTGGTTAGGCTATGCAGCCGGTCGTCCTCTTGAGGCAAATGCAGAGGTGCTCGGTGGTCTCAACATCAATTTCGGAGGTCGCAAGTGGAACACATACAACCAGTGTGCAGACATGGCTCAGATTGCTCAACTCAACAATGACGTAAACAATCTTCGTGCAGAGAATTTGGCAGCCGCTCAGACAATCGCAGCGCTCCAGAGTCAGCTTCCTTGCCCGGAACCCGTTGTACAGAAGGATTGTGCAAATGCACCTCTCATGACAACCGTACGCTTTACAATCAATTCAGACAAAATCATGCCTACCGAGGAAGTGAATGTCTACAATATGGCAGAATGGCTTAAGGCAAATCCCGAAGAGAAGGTTGTTATCGTAGGTTATGCAGACCGCGACACAGGTACAAGCGAGTACAACATGGCTCTTTCTAAGAAACGTGCAGACGCTGTGGCAAATGCCCTCATCAACCAGTACGGCATCGACGCAAGCCGCCTCATCGTTAAGTATGATGGTTCAGATTCACAGCCTTACAGCACTAATGACTGGAACCGTATAGTAATCTTCACACAGAAGTAAAGAAAGCAATATCAAAAAATAATCAGAGGGACGACCTTCAGGAGGCCGTCCCTCTTTTTTATGTTTTGGAGAAGGGGGTATATGGGGTGAAAATATGTTATAAAACATATTTGTCAATTTTTTTACGAAAAAATTTGGAAGATTTAAAATGTAGTTGTACTTTTGCAACGAAAACGACAGCGAAACCCCGATAGAGGCCTGAAAGGTCTTGCATAATGAAAGTAAAAAGGGAGAAAGTTGGAGTTTTTAAGACTCAGAGTTACCTCTAACCATTAAGATCTAAACTAACGAAGACATGAACATCTCTGAAATTATGGCGGGCCTTGAGGCCAAGCATCCCGGTGAGAAAGAATATCTCCAGGCAGTGAAGGAAGTTCTCCTCTCAGTTGAGGAGGTGTATAACGAGCACCCCGAGTTTGAGAAGGCAAAAATCATTGAAAGAATGGTTGAGCCCGACCGTATTTTCACATTCCGTGTGACATGGGTTGACGATAAGGGTGAAGTGCAGAACAACATAGGATATCGCGTGCAGTTTAATAATGCAATCGGCCCGTATAAGGGAGGTATCCGTTTCCATGCTTCGGTCAATCTCTCAATATTGAAATTCCTCGGTTTTGAGCAGACTTTCAAAAATGCACTCACCACTCTGCCGATGGGTGGAGGCAAAGGTGGATCTGATTTCTCACCGCGCGGCAAGAGCGATGCTGAGATCATGAGATTCTGTCAGGCGTTCATCCTTGAATTGTGGCGTAATCTCGGTCCCGACCGTGATGTTCCAGCAGGCGATATAGGTGTAGGTGGGCGCGAGGTAGGCTATATGTACGGTATGTATAAGAAACTCGCAAGAGAGAATACCGGAACATTTACAGGCAAGGGACTCAGTTTCGGTGGATCACGTATCCGTCCGGAGGCTACAGGTTACGGCGCGCTCTATTATGTGCAGAACCTTCTCACCAAGGATATGAATACAGATCTTAAGGGGAAAACCATAGCGATTTCCGGTTTCGGAAATGTAGCATGGGGCGCAGCCCAGAAGGCTACCGAACTTGGAGCCAAGGTTGTCACAATCTCCGGACCCGACGGATATATCTATGATCCGGAAGGACTTGACGCCGAGAAGATAGAATATATGCTTGAACTGCGTGCTACCGGTAATGATATAGTGGAACCATACGCAGAGAAATTCCCGAACTCAACTTTCTTCCCCGGAAAGAAACCTTGGGAACAGAAAGTGGATATCGCCCTTCCTTGCGCAACCCAGAACGAATTGGGTGGTGAGGATGCTAAGATGCTCATCGACAACGGTGTGATGCTCTGTGCAGAGGTTTCCAACATGGGTTGCACACCTGAGGCAATCGATGCATTCATAGCAGCGAAAGTGCCGTATGCACCCGGTAAGGCTGTAAACGCTGGTGGCGTGGCCGTTTCCGGTCTTGAAATGACTCAGGATGCCGAGCATCTCATGTGGAGCGCGGCAGAGGTTGATGCCAAACTGCATCAGATTATGGAGTCGATTCACAGCGAGTGCGTGAAATATGGCAAACAGCCTGACGGCTACATCAACTACATGAAGGGTGCGAACATCGCAGGCTTCATGAAGGTGGCAGATGCCATGATGGGTCAGGGTGTGATCTGATATAGAAGATTAGAATCTGAACATAGACAATAGAAATAAGAGTAATTGAAATGTTTCATCAGCAGAGACCGGGAGCCCGTGAGGGTGACCGGTCTCATCTTTTTTGTAAAGAATTATACTGAAGAATGCTTAAAAAGAAATACTAAACTGTGCATAATCGGGTTATATGGATATAAAAAGAAATCTGCCATGGATGACGGCAGATTTAAATTGGAATAATTATAATAAGGACCTAAAATATAAATCACATGGACTCAACTCAGACCTTAGCCACCTATTCGACATTGGCAGAAGCATATATTATAAAAGGGATGCTTGAGGCGAATGGTATTCCCGCATTAGTCAGAAACGAGAATAATCTTTATGTCCCTATCTTTGACGGAGTGTCCGTCATGGTCTTTGAAAAAGATTTTGACAAGGCGAAAAAATTGCTTGAGGAACATGGAGATATGTGAGGGGTATCAGGGAATCACTCATCAATGGATGATAGAAAAGCAGCAGTGAGTGAGACCGCCTTGCTGAAAGCTGTCTGTTGTCCTTGGTTCGTCACGAATGAATGTACCGCTCCGGGAAATACAACAGGTTCCACCTTATTCCCAAGTGATTTTAATCTTTCTGAAAATTCACGACCCTGATCAAGAAGAATATCCCTTTCGGCATTAATGATAAATATAGTTGGGAGCCTCTTAAGAATCTCATCGTCGGCGAGAATCGGAGATATAAGGGCATTAGCTTTTGTATCGTTACTGTTATTTTGAGGGGTTGATGATAAGTAGGCCATGACGTAAGCCTCCATCAGGCGGGAATCAAGGCCGTATCCTCTTGCGAATTTTTTCCAGGAACCGATTTTTTCCGAGGAACTCTTCACTATCGGGTAATAAAGCACTAATGAACCGATAGTCTTGAAGGAATCTTCCTTTCCTGCTTCCAATAGAGAAAGAGTGCTTGCAAGGGCAAGGTTGCCACCTGCACCATCCCCTCCGACATTTAATGATGAAGCATTCCAATCTTTAAGGCGTGAGGCAGCATACTCGATTGAAGCGCGACATCTCAGAATGGCCGAGGGGAAAGGATTCTCCGGAGCCAGAGGATAATCGACAGAAAGCACAATGGCCTTCCCTGTCTTAGCCAGTGATTCACAAAATGAAGAGGAAGAGGAGATGCCTCCGGCACACCAACCGCCACCGTGAAAATATATCAGTAAAGGGAGGGGCGTTGTGTTGTCTTTAAGCGTGTAGAGGAGCATCCTTATTCCATAGGTGTCGCCTGAGCCGTTGATTTCTTCAATCTTTACGGAATCAGAAGAGGGAATGATTGCATTTTTATTGCCTCTGAATTTCTCAAGTTCGCTCAATCTGCCGCGAATTGCATGGTAGATGGCATCCGCCTGACGATCCTGAAAACCATCAGGCATTGAGTCGATGAAGTCGTCAGCCTCAATCAACATTGCAGCGGCCTCTTCTTCCGAGGGATAAAAATTTTTGTGTAGTTGTGCAGATCCGGTAAGGAGAGCCAACGACGCTAATACGGAAAATACAACTTTCTTCATGCTTCTTCTTTCTCCATTAATTCAAGAATACGAAATTCAGCCTCATCAATTTCGTTAATGAGAGTCTCTATTCTTTTTCCGGCATCTGTGATCTCCTCGACCGACATTGTGCCCGAAGACATTTTTTCCTGAAGATCGTTTTTCTCTTTCTCATGATTCTCTACAAGAGAGGAAAGAGTCTCAAGTTCCTTCTTTTCTTTAAAAGAGAGTTTCTGTTTTCTCTCCTGTCTTGGCTTTGCGGGAGTATCCTTTACTGCGCCGCTTTTCCTTTCGTTTTCAAGTGCCTTAAGTTCCTTTTGTTCCTCCTGCACACAGTGCCGGTAAGTGGAATAGTCGCCGGGGAAATCTTTAATCACACCGTTACCCTTGAACACGAAAAGATGATCAACAATTCTGTCGAGGAAGAACCGGTCGTGGCTCACCACAATCACACATCCCTTGAAATTGGCGAGGTAATCCTCAAGCACCGTCAATGTGAGGATGTCGAGGTCGTTTGTAGGCTCGTCAAGAATCAGGAAATTAGGATTTTTCATGAGGACCGTGGCAAGATATAACCTTCTTCTCTCGCCTCCGCTCAACTTATAGATATATTTCTGTTGGGTCTCAGGCGTAAAGAGAAACCTTGACAGAAATTGCGATGCTGAAAGTCTGGTCTTATCGTCAATCCTAACTTCTTCAGCGATTTCACGCACAGCGTCAATTACCTTCTTCTTCTCATCGAAACCTGTCATCCCTTCCTGACTGTAATACCCCCATTTCACGGTCTGTCCTATATCAAAAGATCCGGAGTCGGGAGTAAGAGCACCCAGCAGAAGTTTTATGAAAGAAGATTTTCCGGCTCCGTTATCACCTACGATTCCCACTTTCTCATATCTGGAGAAAACATAATTCCATTTGTCGAGAATGCGGATATCCCCGAAAGATTTGCTTACATCTTTAGCCTCAAAAATCTTTGATCCAATGTAAGAGGCATTTTGCCCGAGATTTAGTTCACGGGAAGATAGGTTGATTTTACTTTTAGCCTCAAGTTGGTGGAAGTTGTCAATTCTGTATTTAGCCTTAGAGCCACGGGCCTGGGGCTGGCGTCTCATCCAGTCAAGTTCCGTGCGGAGCAGATTTTTGACCTTTGAGAGTTCGGCA
Source organism: uncultured Porphyromonadaceae bacterium (assembly GCA_947175265.1). Lineage (GTDB taxonomy): Bacteria > Bacteroidota > Bacteroidia > Bacteroidales > Muribaculaceae > Lepagella. Next base: position 12,914 of record CAMWMD010000017.1, read on the forward strand.
TTCATCGCATCATATCGTTCCTGCCTTTTCTCGAGGTAGTAGTCATAATTTCCCTGATAAGAAAATATCTCCTCTCTGTCGATTTCAATGATCTTATTGCATACCTTGTCAAGGAAATATCTGTCGTGAGTAACCATCAAGAGAGTGATACGTTGACGGGAAAGATAGTTTTCCAACCACTCAACCATTTCAATGTCGAGGTGGTTCGTGGGCTCATCAAGAATGAGGAGATCGGGTTCGGAAAGGAGCACCTTAGCGAGAGCGACCCTTTTGGCCTGACCTCCCGACAAGGTGCCCATTTTCCGGTTCACATCAGTTATCCGGAATTGGTAAAGCAATTGTTTCGCCCTGTCAGGACCGGAAAAATCATCTTGGCGCGTCTGTTCAGGGGTAGCGTAAGAAATTGCTGTCTCATCCGGGTCAAATGGTGGAAGTTGAGGAAGATAACCTACCCGCAAATCATTACGGAACACGACATTCCCGGAATCGAAGTCCTCATTTCCGGCAATAATATTCAGGAATGTAGTTTTTCCAGCTCCGTTGGCTGCAATGAGTCCTATTTTGTCGCCCTCATAAATACCGAGAGTGACGTCGTTGAAAAGGATACGGTCGCCGAAGGATTTCGTCAGTTTTTCAATTTGCAGGTAACTTACCATAAAATATAAGTATTAAAAAGATTAGAGAGCAGCGACTACTTCTATTTCAACGAGAGCCTTTTTAGGAAGTTCCTTTACGGCAAAAGCAGCGCGTGCAGGGAAAGGGGAATTGAAGAACTCGGCATAAACCTCATTCATGGCGGAGAAGAGTTCCATGTCTGCAAGGTATACCGTAGATTTCAATACGTTATCAAGCGAAGCACCCGCCTCGGCGAGAATCGCTTGAATATTCTTGATGCTCTGTTTCGTCTGGGCCTTAATATCAGAAGGCTTTTCCCCTGTAGCGGCATCGATGGGGAGTTGACCGGAAACGAAGATAAGATTTCCGGCTTTGATGGCCTGACTGTAGGGGCCGATAGCGGCGGGAGCCTCAGGAGAGTGAATGCAAGATTTAGCCATAATTTTTCAATGAATTAATGTTAACAGAAAGAGGAAGATGTTTCCATCTTCCTCCATGAGCCGCGACCGGGGCTCGAACCCGGGACCTTTTCGTTACGAATGAAATGCTCTACCAACTGAGCTATTGCGGCTAATCAAGCCTTTGACTTGGCTGAACTTTTATTTACTGCAAAGTTAATCATTTTTTTTAGAATACCGATAATATTCTTGTAAAAAAATGATAAATCTCGGGAAATTCTCTTTTAATTATCCGGGATTCATTTGCTAAATAATAGAATCCGAGTTTGTTATATTGGTGGCTCTAAGTGTAGGCTTATATCCTAAAGTGTAGGTTTACTGTTTTATCCAGTTGAATCCTATACGGAGTTTGGTTGTGTTGAGCAGTGACTGTGTCACAGTCTCTTGCAACTTGGGCAAATCTTCCAGTAGAGGAGCAATACCTGGGTTCTGCTTAAGTTGGGCTACTAATGCTTTCACTGCCTCATCATTCTGAAGGAATGAGTCGATTATGGTATTTAAAAGGGTGAGTGATTCCTCTGTGTCAATATAAATCTCCAAGTGATTATCTATGACTGTATACTTGAGAGGGATACCGGTGGATAGAAGCGGGAGTATTTCTCCCATTACCCCTTTTATCATTGCAACCGATAGGGGGGAAGACAGTATTCCGGAATTTGAAGTGCCCGATGAGACGCGTGAGTTTCCTGAAGGGAAAAGACCTTTATCGTTAAGGTCCACATCTTCCGGGGCGGTTCCTCCCGATGTATTTTCAATGATAAATCCAAATAAGGAAAGTGGATTGACGTAAAGTTTTAAAACGTCAGAACCCGAAAGAGTATATTGCAATCCGTTTGGTTGAGTCTGTGCCAAATGAGCGGCACCACCGACTGTGGAGATATACGTGAAAAGTATATTTCCATCGGCCTTGAAAGTTGTGGCTTGTACTATCTGCTCCAAAGCCTGGCTAAGTGACATGTAGGCCGTATTGTCATAGACCGGAATTATGGGAAGCACGGTGAGGGATTCGAGAAGAGGGGAGAGGTCGATATCAATGCCCGCTATCGGATCTATTTCCCAATCAACATAGAACGGAAGAGAGGTGATTCCGGAGGCAGCATCTTCCTTTATGGGAGCCGGTTTCCAGACAATATCAGATAAAGGATGATTTTTAAGGACAGGATCAACTATAGAAATCATAAGACGATCTGAACTTATCTCTCCATAAAAAGAATATGAGCAGAAATTGTTCTCATCCTTACCGGAGAAAGAATAGACGCCATCCTTTTCAGTGAGAGGCACTTCCCAAACGGTTTCCGGAGAACCCGGTATAATGCCCGGACAGGGTAATTCTCCGGAGAGGCCCAAGGCACTAAGTTGAGACATGTCGAAAATGGAGAATGAGGAAATCTCCGCCCTATCGCCGACACGTTTTACAGACACGGTTTTACCCGGCATCTCCACGCCGTTATATAAAATTTCAAGACCGTTTGAAGAATTAAAGATTTTCTCAGTGAAATTTAATTCAGGAGTCTCCTTATCGTCGCTGCATCCTGAAGCGAAAAGAAGCATACCCATTGATATAAGGGATAAATATTGTCTCATATTCAAATAATTCATAGTGGGATATTTATCCTTAAAACAAAAAGACAGGCAGAGGAGTTGATGAATAACCAAAAAAATAGGGAAATATTTTCCAAAAACCGGAAAACATTTCCCTAAAACATTCAAACGTAAATGTATAATTTAATACACGTAGTCAACACACGCCCTACTTTCTTTGTAAGGCGCAATTATCTGAACTGCGGCCACATGGGCAGGATGCGCAGAATATTTGGCTACATCTTCAAGAGAGGCGGCTGTAGCGGTGAGCACGAGATCCCAACTTTCAGCAGGATTAACGTTCAAACCGACCTCTATTGAAAAGAGTTCTTCAATTTGTTCGGGCAATTTCCTCAAAGCCTCGGCAAATTTTTCAGCGACTTCTTTCCTCTCTTCATCAGTACCTTTGAATCTAAAGGTCACAATATGTTTAATCATAAAAATTAGAATTATAAGGTAAGGAATTATTTGTAAAGACGTTCTCTGGCAGCCGCAACCTTATCATCGGTGATATAGTCGTCATAATCCATCATCTTGTCGATAATGCCATTCGGAGTCAGTTCGATTATGCGATTACAAACCGTCTGAATAAATTCGTGGTCATGGCTCGACATCAGAATCACCCCTTTGAAAGCCTGCAACGTATTGTTGAAAGCCTGAATTGACTCCAGGTCAAGATGGTTGGTCGGGGAGTCAAGTATAAGGGTATTCGCATCAGTGAGCATCATCCTTGCAATCATGCATCGAATTTTCTCACCACCGGACAATACACTGGCTTTCTTTAGCACTTCTTCACCGCTGAAAAGCATTTTTCCGAGAAAACCTTTCAGATATATTTCAGAAGAATCTTTGGAATATTGACAAAGCCAGTCCACAAGATTGAGGTCAGTCTCGAAGAAACTGCTGTTGTCCAAAGGCAGATATGCCGTGGTAATGGTCTGTCCCCATTCATAGGTGCCTGCATCCGGCTTACGATTGCCATTAATGATTTCAAACAGGGCAGTCATGGCTCTGGGGTCACGACTGAGGAATGCCACCTTATCACCTTTTTCAATCTGGAAATTCACATCATCGAATAGCACCTCTCCATCGACAGAAGCCTTGAGCCCTTTGACCTCAAGAATCTTATTGCCCACTTCTCTGTTGGGGGTGAATATTATACCCGGGTATCTGCGTGATGAGGGTTTGATTTCCTCCACATTAAGTTTCTCAAGCATCTTCTTTCGGCTTGTGGTCTGCTTGCTTTTGGCAACATTGGCACTGAAGCGCTGGATGAACTCAAGAAGTTCCTTTCTCTTTTCCTCTGCCTTCTTATTAGCCATCTGCTGCTGGCGCAGAGCAAGTTGCGACGACTGATACCAGAAACTGTAGTTGCCGGCGAAGAGAGAAATCTTATTATAATCGATATCCAGGGTGTGCGTGCTGACTGCGTCAAGGAAGTGACGGTCATGGCTCACCACAAGGACAGTATTCTCAAAGTTTGCAAGATAATTCTCAAGCCAACTTACCGTTTCGAGGTCGAGGTCATTGGTTGGCTCGTCAAGCAGAAGATTGTCGGGATTGCCGAATAGAGCTTTTGCGAGGAGCACACGCACTTTCTCGTTAGCACTCATATCTTTCATGAGCATATAGTGACGGTCTTCCTTTATTCCAAGGCCGCTGAGGAGAGCTGCTGCATCGCTTTCAGCGTTCCAGCCTTCCAGTTCGGCGAATTTCTCTTCCAGTTCGGCCGCCTTGATACCGTCTTCATCGGAGAAATCAGGCTTGGCATAAAGGGCATCTTTCTCCTGCATGATATCCCAGAGGACAGTATGGCCACGAAGCACGGTCTCGATAACCGTGCATTCGTCAAATTCAAAGTGATCCTGACTCAGGACAGAGAGGCGTTCCCCCGGGCCGAAAGTCACAGTGCCGTGAGTAGGGGATAGTTGTCCTGAGAGTATTCGCATGAGAGTGGATTTCCCGGCACCGTTGGCACCGATTATTCCATAGCAATTACCGCGATTAAAAGTAAGATTAACGTCGGAGAAAAGAGTACGTTTCCCGAACTGAATACCTAAATTGGATACCTGTATCATAATGGTGATTAATATCAGAGGAGAGAGGAAGCATTAACTTTGCAAAGTTACTTTTTTTTCATCAAACAGGCAAATGTAATTATAAAGTAAAAGAGGGATGTACCTTACGGCAACCCCTCTAAACTGAATTACTAATGAATCTTTATCTGTTTTTTAGTGTCTTCCGAATAATTTCATAGATGAGAGTCAATACTTGGAAGTTGAAGGCTTGGACATCTCTTCCACAGCCTTTTCAATCTCCGAATCGCAAGAATCCACTTCAGAGTCTTTTATCACAACTTCCGGCATAACCCAGACTTTGTGAATGAAATTTCTCAATTCATTGACAACGCTATCGGCGCCATCACCGGAATGGAGCACTACGGGCACCATGCGTTTTTCGGAAAAATCATAGTCGTCAAGGAATGTGAATACACCCTGAGGGAGAGAATTCCACCAGTTAGGAACAATCAGGAAAATATCCTTCACGTCTTTCATTCCGCTATATTTTCCTACAAGTTCAGGACGCGCATGAAGGTTTTTCTCTGATTTGGTGGCAAGTTCGAAATTCGCGGGGTCAGAAGGATATTCTTCTGTCGGGACGATTGCAAATGTATCGAATTTTACACCTTTTTCAGTGAGTTTCTTACCTAATTTAGCAGCAACCTTAGCAGTCGCAGCCGAGTCTTCCTTACCTTTTATGGCAAAGTAAGCAATGAGAAATGGTTCTCTGTCTTTCATAATAACTGTATAATTAAGTTTACTTTTATAACGTCTGCGATGTGAGTAGGGTTCAAAAAAAGTTCCACCATAGTTATGGCAGAACTTTATTAATCTTGATAATCAATTTCTATTTACTCTCGGGACTTCTATTTACTCTCGGGACTCCGACATTATATTTGTCGAAAATCTTGGAGGCTCCCCGCTCGAAAATTTCCCAATGAGCCTTTTGCGCGGGAGGAATTGAATCGGGAATCCACGAAGGGATAATCCTGAAATTATGTTTCCCGTAAGGTTTGGCAGAGAAGAATGTATCGTAAGCCGCATTACTGAAAATCGCTTTGCCGTTGTCGTCGCGTGTAATGACCGCTTTTACCAAAGCTCCTCCACGAGTATCGGCGGTTTTCATATTTGAAATGAAATTTCCCAGAGAATAAACTACGAGAACATCTTTATTATCCCGCTCATTCCTGATTATTTTCATAGGCTGGATTACATGAGGATGCCCTCCTATGATAAGATCTACACCTTGATCCACAAGGAAGTCGGTAAGATTCCTCTGGACGCCGTTTTCAATAAGCACATACTCGATTCCCCAGTGCATAGCCACCACGATAATTTCAGCACCTGCATTTTTCGTGAGCGATATCTCATGGGCCATTTTCTCCTTATCGATCAAAGACACCTCAATGCCGTCAACAGGAGGTATACCGTTAGTGCCGTAGGTATAATTGAGAAAACCGATTTTGAACCCGTTGATATTCTTGATGAAAGGGACGAGAGAATCTCGTTGCTCTACATTGCTGTAAGTGCCTATATGGTCAATACCGAGTCGGTCGAGTGCAGTCAGAGTTCTCCTTGCCGCCTTGTCTCTACGGTCAAGACAATGATTATTTGCGGTGAGCATCATGTCAAATCCGGCATCCCGTAATGCCTCAGCGTAGGAATCGGGGGCACTGAAACAGGGGTAACCCGTATAATCGGGGCCTCCGCCAAGAGGGACTTCAAGATTGCAAACCGCATAATCGGCACTATGTATTTCGGGTGCAATCAAAGAGAAGCAGTCAGAGTAATCATAGCCTTTCCCTTTCGCAATTTCACGGGCTTTGTCAAGTTGAGCCTGATGTTGCATCGCATCCCCCACAAAAAGTAGTTCCGCCTTAGGGGCGGAACCGATGGAATCTGCACCTGTCAGGAATGAGATGAGAGAGAAAAGAAAAATCTGCAGGGACATTAATTATAAAGGATTATGTAAATCAATCAAATTTTTGACTTGAGAAGGAGAACACAACCAAAGCATTCTCTGTGTGGAGCCTGGTCATGGTCGGTCTTCTTGTGTAGGGGCTGCAACCCGTGATGAAAGAAGCGGTTTCATTTCCGTAATTATCCAATTGGCTTTCTTTCTTAAGGTAGACAGGAATGAGGGTGAACTCTACATCTTCCGGGCTGATGGTTTTCTTGTTGAGGAGATTTACTATATAGTTTCTCATCGACGGGAAAACGTATGATCCTTTCTTGTCGTCATAAGAGGCGGAGAAGGAAGTCTTGTTGTCAGGTATCTTATTCTTCCTGAAGAAATCATCCGCTTCAGAAGAAAGCACCATCAACAGGTTTGGAGCCATAGTTATGTCGTAATCGTTTTCCACAATTTCCGCAGGGATTGAAAGGGATAGTTCGCTGACGAGTGACAGGTTATGGTCGTCATTCTCGTAGCGAGCAATGATCTGCTCAGCAGGGAAAGTGAATTTGGCATTGTATCCACCGGGAGTGGTGAGTATTATCTCGCCGTTCTCTACACGTTGTTTAAGCGACTCAGCAATCTTCAGGTTGATGTTGTTGCTGCTGAGTACCTCCGGAGAGACAATGAACGGCATCACGGTGTCATTATCAATAACCGTCTTCACCACTTCCTTGTCATCCTCAATTACTGTCTCCTCCTTCTCGGTATGATAGAAGATAAAGAGTGCGACAGTCTGTATATTGGAGACGCAACCGCGGCCGAATGAGGTCTCGACGAATATTCCGGGGAGGAATTTCTCGGCAAAGGTCTGAGGCCATTGAAATACTTCAGGGTGATTTTTGTATTCAAGGAAAATCTTATCGGCATAATCCTTTCCGAGAGGCACTCGTATACCCACACCGGTCTGGGAATAGAAAACCGAATCATTCATCCCCATGCGAGATGATGTGAAAGTCTTGGAGCCCAGAAGTTCCATATTCTCATAACCTATGGAGGCTACGGGGTCAAACTCATTTGTAATATTGTCGGGAATCGGTAAATTCAGTTTATAGACGTTTACCCTTTGAGGAGCGAGAGAGTCACCCACAATATCGCCACGAGACATGTTAAGGACCATTTCGCATGAATCAATCATCGAGACATCCAAATCTTCCGGCGTGCCGAGTTGTGTCGCGCAAAGCATACGGCAGACGAAAGAAGAGGTGAGGCTTCCATATTCAGGCACGTTAATTGAACCGAGCAGTAATGACCCTGAGCGAGAATCGTAATTGAAGTTCTCCACACCTCCGGCACGGAGATCAAACGTCAGGGAATCCACGAAAATGGAAACATTGCCATCAGTGAGAGAGTTACCGATCTGGCTTGTGTCATCGTCACAAGCGAAATTTAATGCGGCAAGGGCCAATGCCGAGACCGGTAAGAAAAGACGAAAAGCCTTCATCATGCTTGAAAAGTCGTTAATAAGAAAAGTCAGAGCGAGTTGTAAAAATCTGCATAGGCATCCATACCTCCGGCCTCAATCTGTTCAGGGAGCAGGCATGGTTTACCGGTTGATTTGATATACTCCAGGAGAGCAGGGTCGATATCTGCATCCGCCACAACAATGGCATGGGAGAAATCTATGGCCATTCTGTGCAGGAGATTTGTGTCAAGCGGGAGCGACTGGAATTTCTTGATATCACGGGCAGGGAAACCGTCCTCCTTAAGTTTGGCGAAGAAGCGTTCGTCAATGGGAGCGGATATTTTTCCGGGCAAAATGGAATAGACCATTTTAGTGCCCTTGAAAGAGGGATCGTCGCTATACATTCTTTTCATATACATAGGCACCAGCGCAGAAATCCAGCCGGCGCACTGAATGATTTTGGGATCCCAACGGAGTTTCTTGGCAGTCTCCATTGCACCGCGAGCGTAGAAAATTGCTCGTTCGTCATTGTCGGAACGATTGCTTCCTACCGCATCCTCGTCGGTATCAAGTTTTTGGAAATAATCATCATTATCGATGAAATAGACCTGAATTCTCGAAGGCTGGAGGGAGGCAACCTTAATAATAAGGGGATGGTCGTTGTCGTCGATCATGATATTCATGCCGGAAAGCCTGATAACCTCATGAAGTTGATTTCTGCGTTCATTGACGTTACCAAATTTAGGCATAAAAGTCCTTACTTCAAATCCATGCCCCTGCATTCCAACAGCGAGAGCCTTCCCAAGGGAAGACACCGGATTTGCAGGCAGATAGGGATTTATTTCCTGATTGATAAAAAGTATTCTTTTGTTTGTCATGCTCATTCGAATTAACCCTCCGGCGGGAGAAGCGGATTGGAAAGCCAAATCAAAAGGAGATGCCAATCCACATTCAAGATGCAAAGTTAATAATTTTTTTGCAGGGGAGGCGTAAAAACGGGTTATGAAAACAGAAATTTAAGTAACTTTAATAAAAAATAGAGTATAAAGGAGGAAAAATGGCGATTTTAAGAAAAGTTTGGAAGACTTGTTTGGCAATAATCTGAATAAATCATTAATTTTGCAGTCTAAAACAAAACCCAAGGACTACAGAAAATAAAAAGAAAGGGCAATGATCATTTTAAGAACAGTCAATGATGTGCGCCGATATGTCTCGGAGCAGAAAGGGAGGCATGCATCGATTGGGCTTGTGCCTACAATGGGCGCGCTTCACGCAGGGCATCTGTCTCTGGTGGAGAAAGCCGTAAAGGGGAATGATGTCGTGATAGCGAGTGTCTTCGTGAATCCGACACAGTTCAATAATCCCGTAGACCTTGCAACGTATCCACGCGATGAGGAATCAGATTTCCGTCTGCTTTCAGAGGCCGGAGTATCGGCGGTTTTTGCGCCTTCGGTTGAGGAAATATACCCGGGAGGGGTTTCGGCCCATTCCGGCCATGTTTATGATCTGGGTTCGGTGGCTGAAGTGATGGAGGGGAAATATCGTCCCGGACATTTTCAAGGAGTGGCCCAGATAGTGAGTCTCTTGTTCCGCATAGTTACCCCTGACAGGGCCTATTTCGGAGAGAAAGACTTCCAGCAGATAGCCGTCATACGAAAAATGATAGAGACTGAAGGGATCGATGTCGAGATAATAGCATGTCCGATAAAGCGTGCTGAAGACGGCCTTGCCCTTTCAAGCCGCAATGCGCTTCTCACCGAGGAACAGCGTAAGATAGCCCCTGATATTCATGCCGCGCTGAAGGAAAGTGTGGAGTATAGTAAAACCCACTCAGTAAGGGCTACCCACGATAGCGTGGTAGAACGAATCGATGCGATGCCGGAAATGAAGGTGGAGTATTTCGAGATTGTTGACGGCCGCACCCTTGAATCGATAGATGAATGGGAAGAATCACCGTGGGTCGTGGGATGCATAACAGTCTATTGTGGAAAAGTGCGACTGATTGACAACATAGCCTATCGGATGCCAAAATAACAAGTAGAAGAGATGCTTATTGAAATGATGAAATCGAAGATTCACCGCGTCACCGTGACGGAGGCGAATCTCAACTATATCGGCAGTATAACCATAGACCGCGCGTTGCTCAAGGCTGCAAATATTCTTGAAGGGGAGCGAGTATGGATAGTCGACAACAATAATGGGGAAAGATTTGATACCTATACTATAGGAGGAGAAGAGGGGAGTGGAGTTGTATGCCTCAATGGGGCCGCAGCGAGAAAAGTGCAGCCGGGAGATGTGGTCATAATAATGGCCTACGCACAGATGACGCCCGAGGAGGCAAAGACGTTCAAGCCGTCGGTAATATTCCCGGATACGGTCACCAACAGGTTGTGACTCCCTGTCATCCCGGAGGCAGGAAAGATCCGGGAGAATGCTAACGACATAAAACAGCATACCTGAAAATATGTTTAATAATCTCTCAGATAGACTTGAACGTTCATTCAAACTTCTGAAGGGTGAAGGAAAAATCACCGAAATCAATATAGCCCAGACCATGAAAGATGTGCGTCGTGCCCTTTTGGATGCCGACGTCAGTTTCAAGGTGGCAAAGACATTTACAGAAACTGTAAAGAAGAAGGCATTAGGTCAGAATGTAATCAATTCCTTGAAGCCTAAGGAATTGATGGTGAAGATAGTGCATGATGAGTTGACCTCCCTAATGGGTGGAGAGGCAGCTCCGCTCAATCTCTCGGGAAATCCTACTGTCATTCTTATGTCAGGTCTTCAGGGCTCAGGAAAAACCACATTTTCCGGAAAACTTGCCAAGAAACTCAAGTCGAGCAAAGGGAAACGACCACTTCTTATCGCGGCCGACGTCTATCGTCCGGCAGCAATCGAGCAGTTGAAGGTGCTTGGAGAGAGCATCGGTGTTCCCGTTTATACTGAGGAGGGTAATAAGAATCCTGTGGAGATTGCCCTTAACGGTATTTCCGAAGCAAAAAGGAATCATTATGATCTCGTGGTGATCGATACTGCGGGTCGCCTTGCAGTAGATGAGGAGATGATGAACGAGATAGAGGCTATCAAGAAAGCGGTGAAGCCTCAGGAGACACTCTTTGTCGTCGACTCCATGACGGGTCAGGATGCAGTGAACACAGCGAAGGAATTTAACAACCGTCTTGATTTTGACGGAGTGATCCTGACAAAACTTGATGGCGATACACGAGGAGGAGCGGCTCTGTCGATACGTTCAGTTGTAGAGAAGCCTATCAAATACATAGGCACCGGAGAGAAACTTGAGGATCTACAGGAATTCAATCCTGAGGGTATGGCCAGCCGAATCCTCGGCATGGGCGATATAGTCGAACTCGCCAAACGTGCCCAGGAACTTTACGACCAGAAAGAGGCAGAGCGTCTTCAGGAAAAGATAAAGAAGAATAAGTTTGACTTTGAAGACTTTCTCAACCAGATTCATCAGATCAAGAAGATGGGAAACATCAAGGAACTCGCATCCATGATTCCGGGAGTAGGTAAAGTTATAAAGGATATCGATATTGATGACTCAGCCTTTAATTCAATTGAGGCTATAATCAATTCTATGACACCTTACGAGAGGCATAATCCGGAGATTCTCAATACGAGCCGCCGTCAGCGTATTGCCAAAGGATCGGGCACCTCTATCCAGTCTGTCAATAAGTTCATCAAGCAGTTTGAGGATACCAGAAAGATGATGCGTGCGGCCTCAAATATGAAGAATCCGATGAAAATGATGAATCAGTTGAAACAGGCAAAGAGCGCCATGAAAGGTGGCAGATTCAGATAAGACCTCAAAACAACAAGCATAATAAAAAAGGGATGTGAAATCAAAATTTCCACATCCCTTTTTTATAGGGTATAATTCTCAGAATAATTTTTCAGGATACACTCCCTCATCAACAAGTTTGCGGAATTGCTCCACAGTTGCCGGACGATCGGCGGCATAGGTTACGCCGAACCATTTGGAAGGGGTCTCCAGGACTTTCAGGCTGACCTTTCCGGATTGGATGAGTTCATTGACTACGGTCGGTATATAGAACTCTGATTTCAGTTCATCATGATGAGCCTCAAGGAAACGGAGAAAAGATTCCACGGAATAATCAAAATAGTCGGGAGTGAATCCCCACATATTCATAGATACAGTGCCGTCGGAGGGGAAAGGCACCACCTTCTCATCAACAATCTGGATCACGTTGTCGCCTTTCTTTTCAATACCGTGGCATTCCTTAACCCCCGTGAGATTCCCGTTTTCATCGACAGAGCAGAGTCCGCGTGAAACCCCGCCATTCTCGCTGAGGGTATTTCCGATCTTAAACCCGATCATGCAATAGCAATCTTTTTTCCCCTTAACCGAACGAAGGAAATCTGCAAGGATACGGAAACTATCCACACCATAATAATCATCCGCATTTATTACGGCAAAAGGCTCCTTGATTACGTCTTTACCCATCAGGACGGCGTGATTGGTGCCCCAGGGCTTTACGCGTTCGGGATTTGGCAAGTAGCCACCGGGAAGATTATTTATATCTTGAAACACCACCTCTACCGGGACATGGCCTTCATATTTGGAAATTACCTTTTCACGAAATTCCTTCTCGAAATCATGACGGATAACGAAAACAATTTTGCCGAATCCAGCTCTCAGGGCATCATACACGGAATAATCCATGATTGTGTCGCCACTGGGACCAACTCCGTCCAATTGTTTCAGACCTCCGTATCGACTGCCCATGCCGGCAGCAAGAATAAATAGAGTAGGTTTCATATTCGTATATTATTAATGTGTAAATTGTTGTTCAATCAGTCTCATCCATTCAATCCGAGAGGATTGGGTTTTGGCATCCTGACCCACTGTGAAATGAGGAGCATAAGGTCAAACATCACTATCTTGCCGTTTGCATTACGTTCGATATCGGCGGAGGCTCTCGAAATTTCATTTGAAAGGGCCTCCACGTTTCCTTCGTGGATGAAGGGAGAGAATCTCATGCTGAATGCTTCCTCTTCAGGCGTCATGAGTGTCACTTGGGGCAGGCGCAGATTATAAATGAAATTCTCTCTGATCATACGGTTGCAATAAGAAAGGAAACGCAGCAACTTTTCCCTACCCATAGAAGCAGTGAGTTCAGAAATCGCCTTCAGCCTGTCAGCCTTCAAGGCGTAGGCCATTCTCATGATTTCCTTAAACAAGTCGGAAAATTCAAGGAGTTCATCCGGGTGGCAGGCAATCGCCTCCGCTTTTCCCATACTTCCTTCAGCGATTCTCGCTGAAGAGGCCGCGAGATCCGCACCTACGTGAAGAGTCTGTTGCAGATACGATGCTATGTCGTTTTCAGACAAGGGGTGAAGATTGAAGCGTTGGGTACGCGAGAATATAGTCGGGAGCAATTTCGAGTCATCATTCGAGACCAGAATGAAGATTGTATCCTCAAACGGTTCCTCAATCACTTTAAGCAACTTATTGGCGGCTTCAGGGCGCAACTTCTCAGGGAGCCATATAATGAAAATCTTATAATTCTCCTGATATGAGGAGAGGGATGCCTTCCCAATTATATCCTCACTCTCACCGACATAAATCACAGGTTGGGAATTTCCGGCCTGCAGTAATTCATTCCATTTCTCGGGAGGCATATAACTCCAATCGGAGAGCATCTCTTTCCATTTGTCGATGTAATCGGAAGAGATAGGATTTTTGAGATCCTTCTTAATTATAGGAAAGGAGAAATGCACATCGGGATTATTGAAATTCTTATGTTGCAGGCATGATGGGCAAACCCCGCAAGCATCCCCGTTGATGCGGTTATGGCAGTGAATGTATTGAGCCAAAGCCCTTGCGACCCTCATTTTACCAATTCCGGAGATACCGGAAAAAAGGATAGCATGGGGAATGCGCCCTGAGTCTACGATGTCACGAAGGGCTGAGATTGTATCTTTATGTCCTGCTATTTCGGAAAATTTCATTAACGTGTGGCAGAGATAATGGAGTGCAAAAGTACTTATAAGAATTGAGAAAAACAAGAGGGATGAAAAAACGATTTTTACAATTCAAGATAAAGTGTTAACTTTGAAGCATGATTCCATTTTTGCAGTCAGTGGCAAAGGCCTACGCCTCCCGCTATCCCGACTTATCCGAGTTTTGCTTTCTCTTTCCTAACAAAAGAAGTGGCACATTCTTTCTAAAGTATCTAAAAGAAGAGAGTGGTGACCATGTCATGCTCTCCCCGCAGGTACAGACTATCACGGATTTCGTGGGTTTACTTTCTGGTCGTGTTGTGGCCGGCAGAACAGACATGTTGTTCATGCTCTATCAATCCTATTGCCAACTCCTTGGAATAAGTTCTGAAAACGAAGATAAGGAGGGGGTGGATTTTGATTCATTCAGAGGATGGGGAGAGACCGTCCTTTCGGATTTCAGTGAGGTGGATCAGTATATGGTTGATCCTGAGGCTATTTTTAAGAATGTGAAAGATTACCGGGAGATTTCATCAAATTTCCTCACAGATGAGCAGAAGGAGGTGCTTGCAGAATATTTCGGGAGGACTGATACCGGAGGCTCGACAAGGTTCTGGAAAAATTTTGACAAGGAAGACGAGGAACTCTCGACTTCAAAGAAGCGTTTTCTGCATCTCTGGCGGATAATGTCGCCTTTATATCATAGGCTGAACGAGAAACTTGAAGAGAAGGGCCTCGCAACAACTGGAGGTTCATATCGTCTTGCAGTGGAGCGTCTGCAAAAGGACGGAAGAGGGGCTCTCCCTTTCAAAAAAATTATCGCAGTAGGTTTCAATGCGCTAAGTACGGCTGAAAACACAATATTTAAGGAGATTCGTGACTTCGATGGGGTGGAAGGGTATGATGATTTCGCAGATTTTTTCTGGGATATGACCGGGCCGGTACTTACAAGCGGTGTTAATTCTGCGTCGAAATTCGTAAAGGCCAATATACGGATGTTCCCCTGTCCGGAATGGGCTCTCCCCTCATTAAAACTGAGCGATGCGGAGAATTTCCCGGTGCTTAATGTGGTGTCGTCTCCATCCAACTCAGCCCAGACGAAAATAGCAGGGAATCTTTTGGCGGAACTCAGAGGACGCATAACGGCCGCCGAGATTACGGGAGCGAAGGTAGCCGTGGTCCTTCCTGATGAAAATCTCCTTCTCCCTATGCTTTACTCCTTACCGGAAGGTATGGGCGATGTGAACCTTACCATGGGTTATCCACTCCGACTGACATCTGTGGTATCATTTGTCTCCCTATTGAGGAAACTCCATTACAACATGCGGAAGGAGGCGGGTGAACCAATGTTTTACCATAGGGATTTACGCTTATTCCTCTCGCATCCTTTCTCCCACGCCGCATTTGGCACAGGGAATGTGTCGGAAATAATCCAGAAACTGGATAGGGAACACCGTGCAACGATGTCATTGGCGGAACTTTCGGCAATATCCCCGATAATGGGAGAAATATTGGAAAATGAAAAAATCGGTGATAAACCTGAGGAGGTGGTGACGTATCTCGAGGAGGTCCTGAAAAAGATACGGCAGCTTATACTGAAAACGGAAAACGGAAGAATAAAGGTAAAACTTGAAATTTCCCATATAGATATCTACAGGGATGCCCTGCGCCGATTAAAAGATATATTTAAGGAGTATGGGATAGGGATGAGAAGGGAAACCGTCTTTTATCTTGCAGACCGGCTTCTGGCCGGGGAGACAGTGAGATTCGAGGGGGAACCTCTGACGGGGCTGCAGGTGATGGGTACACTTGAAACGCGCTCAATAGACTTTGACCATATCTTCATCCTGTCGATGAACGAGCGAATAATGCCAATGCGTGTACGAGGAAGGACCTTCATACCCAACTCACTGCGCAGGGCATTCGGTATGCCTCCCGCCAACTATGCAGAAAGTATCTTCGCATATTATTTCTATCGCATGATCAGCAGGGCAAAGGAGGTGACGATGGTGTATGATGCGCGAAACGGTGGAGGTCAAGGAGCAGGAGACATATCCCGTTATATAGTGCAGTTGCGCCATCTGTTTGCCAAAAATACAATAAAGGAGCAGGAATGGAAATTCACGCTCTCCGGGAAGGGGGAATACGACCCGTCAGTGGAGAAGACACCTGAAATCACAAGGATGCTCCAGCCATTTCTGGAGGCCGATGGAGAGAAACGTTTCTCAGCCTCTTACCTTAATGATTACAGGGAATGCCAGCTGCGTTTCTTCTTCCGCAGGATAATGGAGATGAATGCGGATCCCGAGCCATCCGAGTTTATAGATGCGATAGGTGTCGGAAATATACTGCATGCACTTATGGAGGAATTGTATGTGCCGGCTCAAATGAGGAAGAAACTTCTTGATACCCCTATATTGGTGACTCCGGAATCAATTGACAATCGGATGAATGATAAGCAGGAACTGAACCGACTCATAACGCGAATCGTCAACAGACTTCATTATCATCTCCCACAGGAACGTCAAGACACACCTCTCACCGGAGCCTCCTTGATAGTGGCGGAGAGGATAATCGGGCAGGCCATCAATATAATGAAATATGATCGTACTATCGCACCTTTCCGAATATATGGAAGTGAGGTTAAGGAGATTCTCAGGATTCCACTTCCTTCCGGCAAGGAGGTGAATTTCACTTTCGCCATCGACAGGCTTGATGAAGTGAATATAAATGGGGAATGGCGTCTTCGAATAGTGGATTACAAAACCGGATCCATAAAACTTGAGGCAGCCGATTTGGAGGAGGTGCTTTCCGGCGGATATAAGAGTGAACAGATATTCCAACTCTTTACATACGCCTGGCTTCTACAGAAGACCGGAATGGAGAGGGCAAAGAATGTTATGACAGAGATTTATGATGTGCCCCGAATTTTCAGGAATGAAGTTAGGTTGCCGGTAATAGGTAAAAGGGAGGTGACGGATTTCGAAGAGTATTCGTCAGAATTTTCAGAGGGAATGGAAAACATGCTCGAGAGTGTTTTCAAAGATAAGGAGTTCCGTGCAACAGAAGATGAAAGCAGATGTGTGCTGTGTCACTTCAAGGGGTTGTGCAGAAGATGAAATTAAATAAAATATGAACATTGCCGCTTTTATCACGTTTTTTCAATAGAAGCCAATGTTCAAGCAACATAAATATTCATAAACCGTTTTCTCTCAATATGGAAAAAATAGTAATTATTGGAGGTGGATTTGCAGGTCTTAATCTTGTCAAATATCTTGACAAGGAGAAATTCAAGGTAATGCTGATTGACAGGGATAACTTCCATTGTTTCCCGCCACTTTTCTATCAAGTGGCATCATCCGGTCTTGCCCCGGAGAATATCTGCTTCCCATTCAGGAGGGAGTTGCTTCGCCATACAAACGTCACCTATCACATGGGCCATGTGAAGGATATAGATCTGGAGGGGAAGAAAGTGACGACGAGTTACGAGACACTTGAATATGACAAGTTGGTGATAGCAGCGGGTTCTGCCAATAATTATTTCGGTAACGACAGTCTTAGCAAGACTACATTCGGAATCAAGACCATTTCTCAGGCAGCCCATACGAGAGATGAGATAATCGACCGTCTTGAAAGAGCATCCATAAGTGACGACCCGGAGCGCAGAAAACAATTGTTGAGTTTCCTCGTCGTAGGAGGTGGCCCGGCCGGTGTAGAGATTGCGGGGGCAATCGGGGAGATGAAGAAATATGTGATTCCAAAGGAATATCCGGGTCTGAACGCTGACGATCTGAAGGTGACCTTGGTGGAGGGAGCCGGGAAGGTATTGGGTGCCATGAGTGAGAAATCATCTCAAAAGGCACTGGATTATCTGTCGAAGGATCTGCTTGTGGACGTAAGGCTCAATACCCTGCTCAAGGATTATTCGGAAGACAAGATAGTGACGTTCGGCGACGGTAAAAAGGAATATTGGGAGACAGTGATATGGACAGCGGGTGTTAAGGGGGAGACGATGCCCGGACTTCCCACTGATTGCGTGGGTCGTGGAGCGCGTATCCCGGTTGATAAATTTAACAGGGTCCTCGGTCACGAAGATGATGTCATGGCTGTCGGCGATATCGCATATATGGAGACGGAGGATTATCCCCACGGTCATCCCCAGATGGCACAACCGGCAATCCAGCAGGCAAAGAACCTTGCGAAGAACCTTAACAGCGGTTCCTTTACGAGAGAGTTCAAATATAAGGATAAGGGCTCGATGGCTACAGTCGGTAAGAATAGGGCAGTGGCTGATCTTAAGTGTGGCTCGCTTTCCGGATTCATAGCATGGTTTGCATGGATGGCTATCCACCTCATCTCGCTTTTGGGAATGAGGAATAAAGTGACTGTTTTCCTGAACTGGATCTGGAACTATTGCACATATTCCACCTCTCTGAGGCTTCGTCTGTTGCCGACGAAATATCCTTTGCGCCGGCACTGGGGCGACTGATTTCAATATAAATGGAAATGTAGTAAAAATTATATTATATGAAAACACTGGAAAAATACATAATTCCCGTAATGATGCTTGCTATGGTGCCGTTCGGGAGTTGCTCCTCATTGAAAAAAGGTGAGGGGAGTGACGTGAAGAAAGAAGCAGTTTTGCCAATGGACAGAGAGAAGATAGTGCAGCCGGTCTCTGCGGTCTATACCTCTGAAGATTTGGCTAAAGGCATAGTGAAGGGAGATTGGGCAATAGAGAAGGTGAATGGTAAGGAGGCTATAGGTGAGAAGGCTCCTTATCTGAAGTTTGTTCCGGACGAGAAACGTGTCTACGGAAACAACGGATGCAATATCATCAATGCGTCATATCGTTATAATCCTGCGGATTCCACGCTTTCATTCAGCAATATTGTATCGACAATGATGGCTTGCGGAATGGAGGGGATAACCGACATTGAGATAAATCAGGCACTTGATGCTGCAAGATTCTATACATGGAGATTAAGCGGGGATGATTATTACCTCACTCTCTATGATGCAGACAGGTCGCCTGTAATGGAACTTATGCACCAGAATTTCCAATTTCTAAACGGCACCTGGGCCGTGAGGGAAATAGACGGTCAGGCGGTAGACGTGCCGGATATGAAACTTGTGATAGACGTGGATGAGGGGAAACTGCATGGCAATACAGGTTGCAATATAATCAACGGAAGTCTGGAGACAGATATGGACGCTGCCAATTCAATTTCATTCCAAGGAATCGCTATGACAAGAATGGCATGTCCGGATGCAAATTATGAGACCCAGTTCGTAATGGCTCTTGAGGAGGCAACAAAAGCGAAGCCGTTGAAGGACAACCGTGTGGCTCTGCTCAATGGAGAGGGAAAAGTGGTTCTTGTACTTGAACGTACTTCCGACAAATAAAAGACTCATAATGAAGACAGAGGAAAGAATAGATAAATGGCTATGGTGCATGCGAGTATTCAAGACGCGCACCATAGCCACTGATGCGTGTAAAAAGGGGCGTGTCTCTATCGGTGGAGTCGTGATGAAGCCTTCACGAATGGTAAGACCGGGAGACGTGATAGATGTTAAAAAGCCTCCGATCACATATAGTTTCAGGGTTAAGCAGATTGCACCCAATAGATTGGGAGCGAAACTTGTGCCTGAGTATCTTGAGAATGTGACTTCCCCCTCCCAATATGAACTCCTTGAGATGACCAAGATTTCAGGTTTTGTAGACCGTAGGAAAGGGCTCGGACGACCTACAAAACGAGACAGCAGGGATTTGTCAAGATTTAAGGAAGACACATACGCGGATTCGTTCTATCTTGACTGGGAAGATGATGACGAACTGGAGGACGATGATTAATTGGATAAAGAAAATCTTCTGCCGGGAAACATCGGGTGAGGAAATGAATGAAAAAGGAATGAAAAGATTTCTAATTTTATGCCTTGGAAACATAGGGCCGGAATATGTAGGCACACGACACAATGCCGGTTTTATGGTGGGTGATACACTTGCGGAGGAAGCGGGAGCAGCTTTCAAATCCTGCCGCTATGGCGACATGGCTATCGTAAAGGTTAAGAATTGCGAACTGATGCTACTCAAACCCTCTACTTTTATGAATCTGAGTGGAGTGGCGGCAAGATATTGGATGAATAAGGAGAAATTGCCGCTGGAGAATTTGCTTGTGATAGTGGATGATCTGTCGCTTCCGTTCGGAGCCATAAGAATCAGGGAACGCGGTTCTGATGCCGGACATAACGGGCTGAAGAACATAGCGGCTGAACTTGGCACACAGAATTACGCCAGGCTGAAATTCGGAGTGGGCAATGATTTCCCGAAAGGGGGACAAATAGATTTTGTGCTTGGACGATTCCCTCCGGAGGAGCAGAAGGAACTGCCGGAAAAATTAAAGAAAGCAGCAGAGGCTGTAAAGGCATTCTGTCTAAGCGGTGCTTCATTTGCGATGACACACTTCAACAAGTAAATGCGGCAGAGGAGTTAAATTACGGTAGAACAACTGAATTTGCAGCGGGGAAAATTCTCACATCCGAGAAATTCCCCGTTTTCTGTTTTCCTGACAATCAGCCTCCCCTGACAACGTGGGCAAATTCCCTGACGAATTTCCCTGGAGATACTCTTGGCAGTCTCTTTTGCATATTTGGTGTGGTCTTTTTTTGCTTTGCTGTCATAAGAAAGGGAGTTGCCAATCTCCTCAGCCATCTTCAGCATCTCATCCTTACTGAAAATCTTTTTGCGGCTCTTTAAAGCATCTGCGAGATCGTGAATGAGAAGCACATTCTTGCATTTGTCAAGGCGAACCTCCTTTGATGGAGACCACCATCTGCGAGGCTTCATCTCGGCAGGGAGAAGAGTCCTGTTTATATGCCTGTCAGGAAGAAATCGCCTTTCCTGAATTATCTTATCTGCCTTTATATTCAGTTTTTGGGCATCCGTGAACACTACTAATGATATGAATGAGTCGGGTTCGAGATCCGAAAGCAGGCGTCTCACGGTACGGATGTGGGCTGCATTCTGAAGGAGTGGATTATAGAAAGGACGAGATAGGGAGGGAAGTTGCTGCATCCATTGCTGCCCGTTCTCACTTCCGGCGATCACTCCTGCATGGCTTTTAGTCTCGATTATAAAAATGCCCCTTGTGGAAATTACAAGGTGGTCGATTTGGGAAGTATGTCCGTTGGAGGAGGGGAGTATAAGGTCGTTAAAAACAATAAAATCCTTATGTTTCAGAGAAGACAGTATTTTAGCGACCTGTCGTTCTCCCGCCTTCCCCTTTCTTGAGGGTTTCCCTTTAACCCATTTAATCCTCAGTGCGATTATCACAGCCATAATGACTGCGCCTAAAACAATACCTGCTATTAAACTAAAATTCATGGATAAATAAAACTTTAGACACGTATAATAACGAAAAGAAAAGAGGCAATGTTATAATGTCGGAGTCTCATAAGAAGGGAATGAGTCACAAACAAACATTTTTATTTTATCATTTGAAAAAAAAATTGTAACTTTGCACCGCTTTTGATGCAAAACGTGTGATGGGAAATCTGTTGCCGTGTGGGCTTAAAGTCTGCCGGCCGCTCCCTAAGGCGAATGTGCCGGAGCAAAAAACTTATTTTGAGTAACACAAACAAATAAAACAATGAAGAAATTCGAACTTAGCGCCGAGCCCCGCACAGTGCTTGGCAAAAAGTCTGTAAAGGCTCTCCGTGCTGAGGGTAAGATCCCTGCAGTGCTCAACGGTGGTAAAATCGTAGAACTTCCTTACACCGGCACTCTCAAAGAGGGTGAGAAGATTGTTGATGTAGATGGCAAGCGTGGTCTCATCACAACTGATATCGTTGTTAAGGCAGAAGACGTACGTAAACTCATCTATTCTCCCGATATCTTTGAGATTGATCTTGATATCAACGGCGACAAGCGTAAAGCTGTCATGAAAGAACTTCAGTTCCAGCCCGTAAAGGATACAGTGCTTCATATCGACTTCTTGGAAGTAGGTGATGAGAAGCCTATCGTTATGGAGGTGCCTGTTCAGATTGAAGGTCATGCAGAAGGTGTTAAGGCCGGTGGTAAGCTGACACTTTCTCTCCGTAAATTGAAAGTTAAAGCCCTTTACAACAATATCCCCGAGCGCCTTATCGTAAATGTGGATAACCTTGGACTCGGTAAGAGTATGGCAGTAGGTGATCTTCATTTCGAGGGCCTTGAACTCATGAACGCAAAGAATGCAGTGGTTTGCGCCGTTCAGTTGACACGTGCAGCCCGTGGTGCAGCAGCCAACGCAGCAAAAGGTTGATAGCAGACACAAATAAAATCATAATAAAAACGGGAACCGAAATTTTCGGCTCCCGTTTTTATTATGGAGTAAAGGGGAATCATTTCATACGTTTCAGAATATTGTAAGATGCGAGCACTCCGAGTTCCCCCGCTTTTGACAGGTCGGCGAAAGCCTGGTTCTTATTGCCCGAACGTAGGTAAGAGAGCCCTCTGTTGAAATATGCCTGTCCGAATTCGGGATCAGTCTTGAGTGCTTCATTGAAACATTGTATCGCGGAAGTGAAATCTCCTGCCTCATAGAAAATGACACCCTTGTTGAACCATGCGAAAACCAGTCGTGGATTCAGGGATAGGGCCTGGTCAAGATCGGATATTGCGCTTTGGATTGCGGAGAGTTGTGGCTTTATTTCAGGAAGAGATTGTTCGCCCGAAGGTTTAGCCTCAGAAACCAAAGGAGCGTTAGCATTGGCATATCGGGCGAAGGCTCGGGCCATGTATGCAACGGTAAAACGTGGGTCAATCGTTATTGCCCTTGAAAGACGGTCGATTGCTTCAGGATAATTCTTCAACATGGAATACGTAATTCCTAAAGCAAGATAATCTATAGGTCTCGCCCTGCCTGAGGAGATGACCGACTCTAAATCTTCCGCATACTTGAACAATTGCGCAGTGGATGATTCATCGCCGGATGACGGGGTTCCCGGATTAAGGTAAAACTGGCGATTGACATAATGCTGTTGATTGAGGTCGTCAAGTTCCCTGAAATAATTAGATACAGAACGCAGGGTGATGGGTGCCGGAGTGAAAGAAAGGGCGTATAGGGGCTCCGCTTCAACCTGGACATTGCGATCCTGGACCCTTCCTTTGATTTTCTCGTTGTAGGAAAGTTGC
This sequence comes from uncultured Porphyromonadaceae bacterium, assembly GCA_947175265.1. GTDB lineage: Bacteria > Bacteroidota > Bacteroidia > Bacteroidales > Muribaculaceae > Lepagella. The sequence goes on from CAMWMD010000017.1 coordinate 36,147, forward strand.
GATTCCACAGCATTGGAGACAGTCACCAATCGGTTGAATTTCTCCATAACTTCAATTTCCGATTCCTCCTCGTTAGAATCCCTTCCTCTCGCATCTTTTGTCTCCGCAGCAGCGATGGTGGGTCTGTCGAGAGCGTTTTTCTCGGGATTGGATACATATTTTTTGATGAGTTCATCGGCATGATGGACAAGCTGCATAGCCTGTCTCATATCGCCCATATCACGTCTGGCCTCTGCCATTGCGTAATATACGGGGTAGAATTTAGGATATTTCCTTGAGATGTCGGAGAAATCAGAAATAGCCTCCTTATATTTCTTCAATTCCAGTCTTATTAGGCCACGGTTGTAAAGGGCGTGGAAATTTTTCGGGTCAAGTCTTAATACTGATGATAAATCTTCCTCCGCCCTTGTCAGGTCGCGCACCTCATATCTCAACAGGGCTCTATTGAAAAGGGCGGAAGTGTTGGCGGGTTCAAGTTCGAGAGCATAGTTGTAATCGCTCATCGCTCCAAAGAAATCGTCGGAATTATAGCGTATGAAAGCGCGGTTGACGTAAAGGTCGGCCACTTCCGGGCGCAGTCTCACAGCGGCATCCATGTTCTTACCCGCTTCCTCCCAATCTTTTCGTTTCCATGCGATTTCCGCCTTCATGAGATAGGGGTTGATAAGGCTTTTTGAGATATCTGTAGCCTTGTCAAGGTCAGCAAGAGCGCCGAGGGTATCTCCCCGTTCTATTTTGAGACGGCCCCGTGCCGCAAATCCCTCTTCAAATCGGGGATACTGTTTGAGCAAAGTTGAAAAAGTGGAGTCGGCCTGGTCATACTTCTTGAGTTCAGTCTGAGCCACGGCTTTATAGAAGAGGAAATATTTATCTATCGGATTGTATGACAGACCTATGTCGTAATCCGTAATAGCCAGCGAGTCTAAGCCGAGACATTGGCGTGCGAAACCTCTGACCTTATAGGCTTCAGTCTTGAATTTGTTTCTCTCAAGAGCCAATGAACAGTCTTCCTCCGCACCCTTGTAGTCGTCGAGGCTAAGTTTGGCTATTGCCCGGAAGAAGTAAGGGTCGGAGAGATACGGTTTAGCCTTTATAGCCTGATTGAAATAATGGATAGCCAGCATATAGTCGTCCATCGACAGCACATTTCTGCCGATGTTCATCACCTGCTCCGCATTGACTTGGGAAAAAGCATTTGTGGAGCACGCCGCAAGGGTAAATGAAAGGAGTAGTTTTCGAAGCCTTGAAGAGCGTCGAGACGATAAATTATTCATATTGATGCAAAATTAGCAAAAAAAAGAATAGGGAGGCCATATAAGAGCATAAAAGAATCTTAATTGGGAGCAGAGCCACAAGGGTAATATTAAAAATAAATTTAGAAATAATAATGGAATATAAAATGTGGGTTATATCAAAAATTTTTACTAACTTTGCACGAATAATTCCGCAAACCCCGTTCGTAAGGGGAGCGCGAGATTGAATTAACATCAACACAACGACATCAATGATTAAAATAACTTTTCCGGACGGTAGTGTCAAGGAGTTCGAGTCAGGGATCACACCGTTTCAGATTGCAGAGAGTATCAGCCCTCGTTTCGCTGCCGACGTTCTTGCAGCCAAGGTGAACGGTCAGGACTGGGACATATCGCGCCCCATTGCGGAGGATGCGTCAATAGAACTTTTCAAATGGGATTCAGAGGAGGGGAAACATGCCTTCTGGCATTCGTCGGCCCATCTTCTTGCTGAAGCCTTGCAGGAACTTTATCCCGGAGTGAAATTCGGAATAGGTCCTGCCATAGAGAATGGATTCTATTATGATATAGATCCGGGAGAGCACAAGATAACATCGGAAGATTTCCCCAAGATAGAGAAGAAAATGATGGAACTTGTGGCAAAGAAGGAGGATATCGTCCGCTCCGACATAAGCAAGGCTGATGCCTTGAAGATGTTCGGAGACCGAGGTGAGACTTATAAGTGCGAACTTATAAGCGAACTTGAGGACGGCACCATCACCACCTATACACAGGGTGCCTTCACCGATCTTTGCCGTGGTCCTCACATCCCCAATACGGCTCCCATCAAGGCAGCCAAGATACTCTCACTTGCAGGAGCCTATTGGCGTGGAGATGAGAAGCGTAACCAGCTCGTGCGTGTCTATGGTATCACTTTCCCCAAGAAAAAGATGCTTGATGAGTATCTGACACTTCTTGAGGAGGCAAAGAAACGCGACCATAGGAAATTGGGCAAGGATATGGAACTCTTCACATTCTCCCCGACAGTGGGTCAGGGACTTCCCCTGTGGCTTCCTAAAGGTGCTGCCCTGCGCGATCGCCTTGAGCAGTTCCTTCGCAAGATACAGAAGAAATATGGTTATCTTCAGGTGATAACCCCCCATATAGGAAACAAGGCATTGTACGTGACGAGCGGACACTGGGCAAAATATGGTAAGGATTCGTTCCAGCCGATCCATACCCCTGAAGAGGGTGAGGAGTATATGCTCAAGCCTATGAACTGTCCTCATCACTGTGAGATTTATAAGTCAAGCCCGCGCAGTTATCGTGAATTGCCGCTTCGTCTTGCTGAGTTCGGTACAGTATACCGTTATGAGCAGAGTGGTGAGCTTCACGGCCTGACCAGGGTGAGAGGCTTTACTCAGGATGACGCGCACATCTTCTGTGCGGCCGATCAGATAAAGGGAGAGTTCCTGAAAGTGATGGATATTATCCTTTATATCTTCAAGGCTCTTGACTTCCAGAATTTCGAGGCACAGATATCACTCCGCGACCCCAATAATAAGGAGAAATATATCGGCTCTGATGAAAACTGGCATCTTGCTGAAAATGCAATCATTGAAGCATGTGCGGAAAAAGGACTCAAAGCCAAGCAGGTAGAGGGCGAGGCAGCCTTCTATGGTCCGAAACTTGACTTCATGGTTAAGGATGCCATAGGACGCCGTTGGCAGTTGGGTACCATTCAGGTAGACTATAACCTTCCGGAGAGATTCGGTCTGGAGTATACGGGCAGCGACAATCAGAAACATCGTCCTGTCATGATTCACAGGGCACCGTTCGGGTCGATGGAGCGTTTTGTGGCAGTCTTGCTTGAGCATACAGCCGGCAAACTTCCCTTGTGGCTTATCCCTGAGCAGGCGGTCATCCTTCCGATCAGTGAGAAGTATAATGACTATGCGAGGAAGGTGGCAGATCAACTAGATGAACTTGGAGTGAGAGCCATAGTGGACGATCGAAATGAAAAGATCGGCAAGAAAATCCGCGACAACGAACTTAAGAAAATCCCTTACCTTCTCGTTGTAGGAGAAAAAGAGGCACAAAATGATGAAGTTTCTGTAAGAAAACAGGGCGAAGGTGATAAAGGTACGATGAAAATTGTTAACTTTGCAGCCGAATTGAATGCAGAAGTGGATTCAATGATAAAATAACAACAAATAAAAACCAACGCTGCTTATAAACACAAGCAAAACTGAATGGAGAAAAAACCGCAATTTTCAGGTCCTCGGCGTCCCGCCGGTCCTCCTCGTCCCCCCCGTCCGGCCGGAAGTGCTCCTGCACCGGGTCAGAAAAACGGACGTCGTGGATCCGACCGAAACAGTAAGGACCCGTATGTGATAAATGAATACATCAGAGCACGCGAAGTGCGTCTGGTAGGCGATAATGTAGAGCAAGGGATTTATCCTATAGATAAGGCTCTCCGTCTCGCAGAGAAGATGGAGCTTGATCTTATTGAAATATCGCCTAATGCAGAGCCGCCTGTATGTAGGATTCTCGATTATCAGAAGTTCCTTTATCAGCAAAAGAAGCGTCAGAAGGAACAGAAGCAGAAGGCAGCGAAGGTTGTTGTCAAGGAGATCAGGTTCGGGCCCCAGACTGACGACCACGATTATAACTTCAAGTTGAAGCATGCTATCGGATTCCTTAAAGAGGGTTCAAAGGTGAAGGCCTACGTCTTCTTCAGAGGCCGCTCAATCCTCTTCAAGGAGCAGGGTGAGGTGTTGTTGCTTCGTTTTGCCAATGATCTTGAAGAATATGGCAAGGTAGAGATGATGCCGGTGCTTGAAGGAAAGCGAATGATCATAATGATTTCTCCTCTGAAGGCCGCTCCGAAGAAAGAGCAGAAGGAGGGAAAGTCAAAAGACCAGCCAAAGAAAGAAACAGCCCCGGAAGATGCGTCAGCATCCCAGGGAGAAGAATAAAAATGACAGAGACCGTAGGCACAATGTGCCGAGGTGAAATTTCAAACAACTAAATTTTTACAAAATGCCAAAGGTAAAAACCAATGCCGCGGCCAAGAAGCGTTTCGCTCTTACCGGCACAGGGAAGATTAAGAGAAAACATGCTTACCACAGCCACATTCTGACAAAGAAGTCGAAGAAGCGCAAGAGAAATCTTGACCATACCGCACTTGTGGATGGCGCAAACGAGAAGCAAGTGAGAGAACTCCTCAATCTTCGTTAAGAAGAGTAGGGATGACTTCGAGAGAAAGTGTCTTAATGCAGCATAATTTTCTCAAATCATTTTTATCATTCAATTATTAACCGAATGTGCAGCCAAAAGCGTACTTGCCGAAGGGTAATACCGCTGACATTCAAAAACTGAAAGAAAATGCCAAGATCAGTCAATCATGTTGCCTCAAGGGCAAAAAGAAAGAAAATACTCAAACTGACCCGCGGTTACTATGGAAGCCGCCGCAATGTGTGGACAGTTGCCAAGAATACTTGGGAGAAAGGTCTTACCTACGCTTACCGTGACCGCAAGCAGAAAAAACGCAACTTCCGCGCCCTCTGGATTCAGCGTATCAATGCAGCAGCCCGCATGGAGGATCTGTCATATTCCAAGCTGATGGGTCTCATCCACAAGGCAGGTATCGAAATCAACCGCAAGGTTCTTGCCGATCTCGCAATGAATAACCCTGAGGCTTTCAAGGCGATAGTAGACAAAGTGAAGTAAAAATTCTTTCAAGGATAAAAAGAAAGAGCAGGTCTTTATTGATCTGCTCTTTTCATTTAATAAGATAAATCTTATTTTTCTATTTCATAGCCCTGGGCTTTCAGATAGTCGAGTATACGATAGTTCATGGCATGGCGGTAGTAGTCAAGAATATGGGCTACCCAATCATTATCGGTAGTTCCTCCTGAACGTGTGGCATTATAGTGCTTGACTATCTCATCATATTTCTCAAGGTCATCAACAAGTTTTGTCTGATTCTCGCAATATCTGTTCTTGAAGAATACAGTATCGTTGCTCTGTTTGGGTTTGAGGTCAGGATGTTCTCTCGGTATTCCGAGTGCAAGACCGCACACCACGAACACACCTTTAGGGAGATGCAGAAGTTCAGCTACTTTCGCAGGATCGACCGTGCGCAGATACCCCACACAGTTGCTACCGAGTCCGGCAGCCTGAGCGGCCACAACAGCACTCATCATTGCAAGCGAAGCATCGATTATACCAATTATCACGCCATCCATCGTATTCGTGAATTTAGGCACGTCGATACCTTTACGTTCCGCAAGAAGTGTGATTTTATTGTAATCTGAGCAAAAGATGAGCAGACGATTGCAAGTTTTCAGTTGTTTCTGGTTGGTCAAGGCATAAAGTTCCTCCTTTAGAGCCTGATCATCAATATCAATTACAGAAAACTGCTGGCCATTATAACTTGTGGGTGTATTTCTGATGGCATCAAAAATAAAATTCATAGTCTCCTCAGGAATAACTTCCCGTTCGTAACGTCTAACGCTTGTGCGTTCAAGGAGCGATTTTTCTACAGATTGCATAATGAAATATGTTAAGGGTTATCTAAAAGTTAAAGCCGATGAAGGTGAAAAACACCAGTCATCGGCTTTTATAAGGCCACATCAAAGGAATTTGTGATGAAACTCCGAATGACAGGATTTGAGTGCCACCATTTCTTTGTAATCCGCCTGCGCTTTAAAAGCAACGCCTTCCGGCGTGGGGCCCGCCATTGAAATGGCAGCTGGTCTCGGTATTTCATATATGTTTGATGAGTTTCCCAAATATAGCTTTGATGTGGTATGGGATGAAAGCACTATTGCTTTACTCTCGTCAATTACTGTAATACAAAATTAATAGAAATGGTTGATATTTGCAAATAGACGGATAAAAAAACTGTTAAATTCATACAAAAGAATTATGATAAGAAAATCAGTCTTTTCCCATCGGTAATCTTTTCCGTTGAGCAAAAGTCTTCGGTTCCGGTATAAAGGAGTGTATCAAAATCATTTATGCGTGACTTAAAGATATGTCTGCATAAGAGTCCCCTTAATTCCTTAAGTCTACCTGCTTGAGGAGTGGAAAGTTCACCTCCGTCCGAGACCGACTTAAAGTCTATCTTCAGAACTTTTACGGAATTGGGTATTCTTTTCCAATCAATATATTTGTATGCATCTCCGGGCAGCAGATCAAGAATCTGACGCTCTCCCGTTGTATTTAGTATTTTTATAATGAGGCCAGTTATTCTCGATTTCCAGAATCTTGAAAGACTTTTATCCTCGAGCTTAATCTTTGAGTTAAAGTCAAGTCGATATGGTTTTATAATATCTTTTGGCCTTAGATATCCATAAAGAGATGATATAAAACCGATTTTATTCATTGCCATATCTTTGGCGACCTTATCCAAAGAATTGAAGTCAAGAGATCTGAAAACTTCACCAGTGAACGCCTCAATGGCCTGTATTCCTGAAGTCTTGTTTGGAAAATCATAAAACATCAGAGCCGCCTTTTTAGTTAACGACTCCGACAAGGAGAGTTGTTCTTTCAGCAAGGGGAGTGGGAGAGAGCGGAGATACGAGGCTATATGGTCAGCATCCTCCTCAAAAAATGGGGTGTTGCTGAGAAATGTTGTTTCATCTACCGGATGCACACCGGTATTCATTGTTTTGGATTCGGCTAAAAGAACTAACATAGTCATTAAGAATAAAGAAAAACGGAGCGAAGGCCTCGACCCAGCTCCGTTTTGTCGCAATAGCATTGTTTTATTATTTTTGGCAATGTCGGCGACAATTACCTTATATCATATAGACACTTGAAAGTTGAAAAAGTTTATTATTGATAATTATTTTAACAAACATAAACAATTCCCTCTAAGATATAAGTTTTACGCTATTTGAAATGCAAGACGACGTTTTTATTTCTTACGCTTAAAGAAAGAGAACACCTTTCTGGCAGAACTGAAAATATTGAATCCTAACATGGCATAATCCATATAGTTCAGTCCGGTCAGAAGTTTCCCTGCGACAAATCCCACCTTGCCGGGGATGGAGGAAGAGGATGATGAGGAGGAAGAGGAGAAAGGTGTCTTATTCTTCAATTGCGTACCCAGCCGTTCGATTTTTGTACGGCAGAATTCTTTGTGCAATGTCACTAAAGCACGTTGGTATCTGATCTCCTCAAGAGAATATCCCTTGAAATCATCTTCAGGATGGGTAATCTCTTTTGCCGCTTTCTCTGATTTCTGGATTTCCTTCATAACTTCAATGTGATTGATGATTTTTGTCAAGGAACAATTTACTGATAAATTTAGCAACGGGATTGATTATCAATTGCTTTCTGAATATAAGGACTATAGCCAGAATCAATAGTACAATTCCTCCCACGCTCAGGTAGGCAAGCGGAGTCGGCATGAAAAGCTTGAAGACTCCGACAAGAGCAAAAAGAAACATGATGATGACGGGGAGCAGGAGGAGCATTATTACCGCTCCCATAATCAAAGCCCCTAGAAGAATAATCACTTTTTCGGCCAAAGTCAACTTGAGGTATTCCACCTCAAGTTTCGCCCAATTGATGCTTTGGGAGAAGAGTTCTTTAATCTCGTCTAATAATTTTCCCTTCATAACATTATAGGATAGAATTATTTAAAAAAGAGGGAGTGGAAGCCACCCCCTCTGAGATAGAGTTTCTTTAGATATGTAAAGTATCACTCAGCATTTGCGAGTTCAGCCACGAGAGCGTCGACTTCATCATCGCTGATTTTGATACCTTTCTTTTTCAGGATTGAAACAATCTTGGCACGAACATCGGCACCCTTTTCAGGGGCAAGAAGAAGAGCCGCGCTGCAGCCTACGATGGCGCCGCCAAGAAAAGCATATAAAATATTAAGAGCTTTCATTTTCTTAGAGCTTTTCAGATGATTGAATTTAGTTAGAGGACGTTTTCAATCTGATCCTCAATTTCGTCAACAAGTTCCTCCATTTTATCTTTCTTTAGGACGATTCCTTTCTCTTTGAGAGCCTTGATTATTCTCTTACGGGTATCGTCACCTTTCTCAGGAGCAACGAGAAGACCTACTGCCGCACCTGCGACAGCACCACCGATAACGGCGCATATTACATGAAGTGCTTTCATTTCTTTGATTTATTTATTGGTTAATATTATTCTTTTTGGTGTTATCTTGAGAAGATTATTCCCTCTCCTGATATTTTAACAAATAAAACGGAGTTTTGATTAATGCTGACGAAAATTTTTTAAAATTTATAACAATCCTGCGCTTTCGGTCTTGCAGATGCCGGCGTATGCCATCACACCCTCTTCAGAAAGATCCACCATCCTGAAATCACCCTCCGGGGTTATCATCTTCACATGCGAGTCATCTATCATGGTCATGAAAGGGTAGGCCTCTCCGTTGCTTACGACGCTCCAAGTGTTGTCGTCTGCCGTAAACTCCAAGCGAAGTTCCTTTCCTTCCGGCGAGGTTATGGTGTAACCATGGTCATCGCATGCGATGTAATAGGTTCCCTCTTCAGATTCCACAACTTTTGTTGAGGCCTGGTCGACAGGGTTATTACCGCTCCAAAATTCAATTGAGTTGAGGACAATAAGGTCGGCTATGGAAGTGACTTCGTAAACCGGAAGCACCCAGAAAGCGAAAAACACCAACTCGTTGACAAATTTGGAACCTACCTGTCTATTCCACGACAAGACACGGTTGGTAAGGGCAAAACTGCCGATGCACGACTGAAGCGGAAGAAGGGCTGCAAGGGCCAGAATAACCGCAATTGAAAATTTAATCTTTCTCATATAATTTCAATTAAAAATTTTTCAAAAGGAAAATAGGCGGACAAACAGGATTTATTTCGCCATCTTCTTAAAATACTCGTAGGCAGTCATCACGCGTTCCACAAATTCTGTGGTCTCACGGCCTCTGAAGTATCCATTTTTTACAACAGGATCATTATAATACTGAGGCCTCGATTTCATGAGAGCGGCTTCACTCACACTTCCTGTCCACGTCTGCGGATCAAGACCATATTTGGAAGCAAGCGCTATGGCGTCATATATATGTCCCAAGCCACAGTTGTAGGCCGCTATTACGAACTTCATGCGTTCCGAGGGATCAGAAACCTTGTCAGCCAACGAAGAGTCGAGTTTTTTCAGAAGACGGGCGGCCGCGAGGACATTTGCATCAGGATTCCTCAATGATTCAGGACTTATACCCATGGCACGGGCTGTCGCGGGCATAAGCTGCATAAGTCCCTGAGCGCCTGCCCATGAGACGACACTGTTGTCAAAACGTGATTCATTATACCCTATGGCAGCGAGAAGTTGCCAATCGTATCCTGTGATGTGGGCATGTCTCTTGAAAACTCCATCGTAGGGAGAAACGACACCGTTATGAACTTTCAGACCGTATGCAGCGGTTACGTCCTCATACAAGCCGCTATTCTTACTGATCTCAAAATATTTTTTATAGACAGCCCTTAGCATATCGGAGTTGTCGGTCTTCTTATCCCATCTGTCAAGTCGGGCGGCTAATGAATCGCAATCGTTTCTCACAGCCCATGACGAGTATTGGTCAAGACTGATTTTCATACCTATGTCAAGACGGGGATAATATGACTTGTTTAACTCCGCAATATCGGAATCGACCACTGTCAAGGGAATCTCACCATGGTCGACCATCTCTATCAGATCCTCAGTGATAAGGGAGTCTTTGCTGATAGGCATAATATCTATACCTCCCCCCAATTCCTGGTTAAGATTCTTAAGCCTGTAGTGATACTTGGAATCCTTTTCCACATATACTGTTTTGCCGACAAGTTCTGTCACGTCAGAAATACGTTTAGCGCCGGCAGGCTGTACAAGCACCTGCCATGTTACCTCTTTATGTCCGGCATGCCTCACAAGGCTGTTATACTCCTCTATATATGGGACAGGGTATGCAGCCAAATCTACTTCTCCCTCCTGAACCATCTTGAGGAGAGACTGCAAAGTCGGCGCAATTTTTAAGTCGAGCACCATACCTTCATCTTCCGCAAATCTCTTGACGTTCTCGTAATCGAAACCCATTGTCTGCCCCCTGTAGTTGAAGTATGAAGTAGGGCCATAGAGGGTAGCGGCATGCAATGTGTCAGGCTTCGACACGGTAGATTCCGTTTTTTCCGAGGATATATTTTTATTCCCCTTTGCACCACATGCTGTCAAAGAGATTAGCACCGATAAAAAAGAGAGCTTGATAAACGATATTTTCATATAGTGGAAATAGAAGTGAACAGGTCATAAATACTGCACTCAGCGCAAAGTTAAGAAAAAAATTGAGATGAGGGGTGGAAAATAGAGTATATTTTCAAATTATTCACTCCCGAGCCATGTACCTGCCATTTTCATAAATCAGGAATCCCTCATTGCAGAGGAAAGTCACGATTCCATTTATGGATGTCGTCTCTTTGAGGGATAGATTCTCAATCATTTGCAGAGAGGCACCTTGAGGCAATGATCTTATGTAAGAGAGTATGTCCGTCATAAGGATGTCTTTGCCGGTACTTCTTTTCTGTTTTCTTTTGGCTCGGCAAATATCACACGTATTACAAGGAGCCGCATCCTTCTCACCGAAATATGCCAACATCCTTGTGACTCTGCAACCATCATTCCCGAAAGTATAGTCAAGCATAGCCTCAATCCTCGCAGACATGCTTTCCTTACGTTTCTCATAGATATCTTTTCCTATCAAAACGGAAGATGTCTCCTCCCTACCTGTAGGAATATAAATCATGGGGATACCCGAATGAGGAATGTAACTTATTATCTTTCGTCTTGATAATTCAAGCATAGCCTCATATATGGACTGTTCTGACAACTCCAGAATAGATGAAATCTCAGACTCGCGTATATAAATGTAATCGGTAAAAAGGCCGGTATACGCACGGAGTGTAGCTGCCAAGACTATCTCGGCGTTTTCTGAAATATCATTCAGATCGTAAAGTTCCTCCCTTTCAACGATAATTTTGAGTCGGGAACGACTGTCAGGTTCCTCGATAAAATGGAGATAGCCGGCCTGCGAAAGCAGACGCAGGGAGGCCCGGCATTGCCTTTCCTGCACCTTGAAGTTCTTGCAAAACTTAATTATGTCAAACTCCCGGACGCTGTCAAATCCCTCTCCGATACTTAGATGAAGGAAATTGCAGACCCTTTCGTAAGTCTTCTTAATGACAGGTCTTTCGGGGAAAGATTCTGCCAATCTCCTGTGCAATACTCCGGAATCCGTTTTAGAAGCGAGAAGCACGGCGAAAGAATGCATCCCGTCACGTCCGGCGCGTCCGGCCTCCTGATAATATTCCTCCAAAGATGGGGGTAGATCATAATGAATCACCACTCTCACGTCCGGTTTGTCAATACCCATTCCGAAAGCGTTGGTGGCAACCATAACCCTTATTTTTCCCGATTGCCAATCATTTTGCCTCTCCTCCTTAATATCAAAGTCAAGACCTGCATGGTAGAATGTTGACGATATGTCTGCCGAGAGAAGGAATTCGGAAATTTCCCGGCATCTTTTCCTACTTCTTACATATACTATGGAAGAGCCTGACGTGCGTGATAATATATGCAGCACTTCGTGAATCTTTGTTTCCGAAGGGCGCACTATATAGCTGATATTATCTCTTGCGAAACTTTTACGGAAAATATTGCCGTTTTTAAACTCGAGTTGTGTCTGTATATCCTCAGCCACTTCGGGAGTAGCCGTTGCAGTAAGCGCGAGAATGGGGACATCGGGTTTTTCCTTTCTCAATTTCTTGATATTTCTGTAGGAGGGTCTGAAGTCATAACCCCATTGGGAAATACAGTGCGCCTCGTCAACAACAATGAGGCGGATGTTCACGGCACGAAGTTCAGCGAGAAAGCGTTCGTTCTGCAGACGCTCTGGTGAGACATAAAGAAACCTGGCATTTCCGCGAATAAGTTTTTCCCATACAAGGGAGATTTCACTTCCTTTCATACCCGAATGAAGATAGACAGCGCGGATATTACGGCGTTTAAGGTTATCCACCTGATCCTTCATTAACGAAATCAGGGGAGTGATGACTATTGTCACACCCTCTTCAAAATATAGACCGGGGACTTGAAATGTGATTGACTTTCCACCGCCTGTAGGCATTAGTCCCAAGGTGTCATGACCGTTGAGGACCGAGCGGATAATATCTTCCTGAAGAGGCCGGAAAGAATCATATCCCCAATATTTCTTAAGGATTTTGTGAATCATACAGTTGGGAAAAGACCTTAAATCAATCAGGTCAACCTTCAGAGGGGCGGATATCCTTAATCATCAATTGTATTGAATCGAGATTTCCGCTATGCTTTGTCTGCTCGATAGTGTAGCAGATGTCAATGGGCTTATGCGAATGGATGTGTTCGAAATATTGGGCCATATTGAAAGCGATGGCATTCAGCACACGGCTCGTGCTGTTGTCTTCGAGTTCAAGTTTTATGTGCTCAAGATTTTTGCCCACCAGTTTGCTCGTGCCGAAATCAAATACATTCCTTGTGCAAAATACAGGATTCTGGTTTCCGGGACCGAAAGGATTGAATTTTTTGAGATAAGCCACAAGTTCGGGCGTTATGTCGGCAAATTCAATGGTTGAGTCAATCTCTATCATTGGAGTCAACTGGTTAGGCTGAATATGCTCTGCCACATACTCCTCAAAGCGACGTCTGAATTCAGGGATGTTCTCTTCTTTCATCGACAGTCCCACAGCATAGGTGTGTCCCCCGAAATTTTCAAGTAAATCACGGGTGGAGTTGACTGCGGAATAGATGTCAAATCCCTGCACAGAACGCGAAGAGCCGGTGGCGATACCGTTACTGTATGTAAGCACTACAGAAGGCTTATAATATAACTCTGTCAGACGCGATGCGACAATACCTATGATACCTTTGTGCCAATCCTTATTATATACCACAATTGAGCGCTTTCCATGAATGATGTTGACGTTACGCTCAAGAAGAGTGTTGGCCTCTTCAGTGATTTTCTTGTCGAGTTCCTTGCGGTCTCTGTTATACTGGTCGATATCCTTCCCTTTTTCATACGCCTCATGGAGATCCCGGCAGACTAGAAGATCTACCGCCTCGATTCCGCTCTGCATACGCCCTGAAGCATTTATGCGTGGCCCTATTTTGAAAATCACGTCACTGATCGTGATATCTTTGTTGGTCAACTTGCAAAGACGTATTATGCTCCTAAGCCCCAGATTAGGATTGGAATTCAAACGCCTCAGCCCATGATAGGCCATCACCCTGTTTTCTCCGGTAATGGGCACTATGTCGGCCGCAATGCTGACAGCCACGAGGTCGAGCAGAGATTCAAGTTCGTTATGGTTTGTGAGACCATTGCTCAGAGCAAAGGCCTGCATGAATTTGAAACCTACACCGCAGCCTGACAGATGCAGGCAGGGATAAGTGGAACCCGGCATTTTGGGATTCAGGATCGCGACAGCCGGAGGCAAAACCTCGTCTGGCACATGGTGATCGCAGATAATGAAATCAATACCCTTCTCCTTAGCGTAAGCAATCTCGTCGATAGCCTTGATGCCACAATCAAGAACGATGACGAGTTTGACATCATTCTCAGCAGCATACTCAATACTTTTCAGCGAGATACCATACCCTTCCTCATAGCGTGTGGGTATATAATACTCGATATTGCTGTAATAATTCTGGAGATATTTATAGACGAGGGCGACGGCGGTGGTCCCATCAACATCGTAGTCGCCGTAAATCATGATTCTCTCCTTAGCGCCCATTGCCTCGTTGAGTCTTTTTACGGCCTTGTGCATGTCGGGCATAAGGAAAGGGTCATGAAGATCGGATATGGAGGGTGAGAAGAAGGCCTGGGCCTCTTCGGGCGTGTTCACTCCTCGTCTGATCAGCAATTCTGCGATAGGGGTTGCCCCTCCGCATTGGGGGAGCATTGCGTCAGCATCCTTTTTCTGCTGATGTGTGAGGGGCTGGTAGTTCCATTTGGATATCATCACTGATAGGAAGTTCTTGATGCTGACTGGCCGTAAGGTTGTCTCAGCGGTATATTGGAAGGTTAACGCTATGGGCGTCGCCACGAGGATGAATTATGAATGCAAATTTACAAAAAAAAAGCGTCGTTTGCAAATCTGGCGGTAAAGGAATGATAGAGATTAAGTTTTTTTCGTAATTTTGCACCACCAAAGCGAGCGACGTAGAAACCCCGATAATGACAGGGGGAACATTCGCTTAACGAAGAATATGGAAAAGGATATTGATATTAACGGAATAAACATTCATTATGAGGAGACCGGAGATTCGTCGGGCTCACCTGTAGTGATCATGCATGGCTGGGGATGCGACCATACCACTGTAAGGAGTGTGGCTATCCCCCTTGAATCGGGTATGAGGGTCATAAACGTGGATTTGCCCGGACATGGTAAAAGCGATGAGCCTTCCGAGGTGTGGGGGGTGGAGGAGTATACCCGCTGTATGGAGGAATTCCTGAGCCGACTTAAACTTGAATCGCCGGCCCTGATAGGTCATTCTTTCGGAGGCAGAATCTCCATACTGCTCTCGTCGCGTAATCCCATAAAGAAAGTGGTTCTCGTCGATGCGGCAGGAGTTAGACCGCGTCACGGTATAGGATGGTATGTGAAAGTTTACCGTTTCAAGATGCTCAAGCGTATGTTGCTTATGCTATATGGAAAAGAGAAGGGGGAGAAGAAAATTGCTGAGATGCGAGACAGGAAAGGTTCGGCCGACTATAGGAACGCGAGCCCGATGATGAAGCGTATTCTCAGCAAATGCGTGAATGAGGATCTGAAGTCGGTCATGCCGTCGATAACTGCCTCCACACTTTTGGTGTGGGGAGAAAATGATACTGCAACTCCACTGTCGGACGCAAAGATAATGGAGCGCATTATCCCTGATGCCGGGTTGGTTTCATTCCCGGATTGCGGGCATTACAGTTTTCTTGACAATCCGGGAGGTTTCAGGGCTGTGATCATGGAGTTTTTTAAGAATGAACTTAAGAAACGTAACTGAAAGGATAAAATAAACTGACAATTACTTTAGAGTTATGATTGCTTTTTTAATAGTAGTATATGTAATTTGCGGTGTATATCTCATCCTTAATCTCAAGCATGATATACACATGTTGCAGCAGAATAGTTACCGGTTGCCGAGATACTGGCGCTATCTGAAAGATGACATCACGAATATGTCGCGCCTCATAGATGTCGCGCTTCTGTTTCTGACATTCTCCACCCTTGTGACTCCGGTAATTTCCTCACTGATTGTAGGGTGCGTGTCGCTGTCGAAAATATGGTTGATCTTAAACAAGAAGTTTAAGAAGCCACTCGTCTTCACCCGTAGGGTATGGCGCATATATTCTGTTGCGGGAGTGTTGTCGGTGGGAGCGTATCTTGCGGTGATGTTATCTGCCGGAATTCGTTCCAACATCTTCGGAATGTATCATGGTGTGACTTTGACACTTGGCACTCTTCTTGTGTTGGCCATTTTCTCATGGGGTGTGGTAATGCTTTCGGTGGTTATCCTGATGCCGGTAGAGAAAATGATAAACAGGTATTATTGGAACGAGGCTTCCTCAATATTGAAATCGATGCCGGATCTTAAGGTCGTAGGAATAACGGGGTCATACGGCAAGACAAGTACCAAGCATTATCTTGACAGAATACTTGCTGAGGAGTTTGATGTGATAATGACTCCCGGCTCTTTCAACACTCCAATGGGTGTGATACGTACTGTCAGGGAGATGATGAAGCCATATCACAAGATTTTTATCTGTGAGATGGGTGCGAAGCAGGTTGGGGATATAAAGGAGATTTGTGATCTGGTGCATCCGCAGATGGGTATTGTGACGGCGGTGGGCCCGATGCATCTGGAGACCTTCAAGAACATGGATAATGTGCAGAAAACAAAATTTGAACTTGTAGATGCATTGCCGAAAGATGGTCTGGCTGTCGTGAATAACGATTTTGATTATTGCGCTTCCCGTAAGGTGGATAATATTGAGGCCATACGTTATAGCGTTGAGAGTGACCAAGGTGGAGAATGCGCTTATTTCGCAGAAAATATCATATATTCACCGGAAGGAACATCGTTTACCATCAGGGGCCCTAAAGGTTTCTCGCTTGATTTGAAAACGAAACTTGTTGGAAGTTGCAATATTTCCAATCTTCTGGCAGCGGTAATAGTTGCTCTCCGCCTCGGAATGAATGAAGATAAGATAAAGAGGGGAGTGGCTGCTATAGAGCAGGTGGAACATCGTTTGAGTGTAAAGCGCACTCCGGGTGGAGTGACGATAATTGACGATGCCTTCAATTCAAATCCCTCAGGCTCTAAGATGGCATTGGAGGTGCTTTCGGGATTCAGAAAAGGGAAGAGGATTGTGGTGACTCCCGGAATGATAGAACTCGGTGACAAGCAGGAGGAGTTAAACAAGGAATTGGGCAAGACAATCGCCGGGAGTTGTGATGTGGCTATCGTTGTAGGGCTTTACAATCGTGATGCCATTGTTTCCGGAATAAAGGAAGGGAATTTAAAAAATGATAATCTGTATCTCGTAAGTGATTTTAATGAGGCGCAGAAAGTGTTGTCTGAGATTCTTTCATCGGGAGATACGGTATTATATGAAAATGATTTGCCGGATTCATTCAAATAAACCTGGATGTGGCAATTGAAAAGAATGAGCGGACGATTCACATCGCCCGCTCCATTTTTTGATAATCAATACTAACCTAACATCATGAAACGATTTACACTTATATAACATCTGAACCTCACGGAAGTTCAAAAGAGGCAGGAGTAAAAGTCATCTCAATAGGTGGGGAGGTGATTTTTAATGCCGCAAAACTTTGATTTGCAGGAAAATTTTCTTTGTAAAATAAAAAAGTCAGGAACTGTTTAGTTCCTGACGTTTGTGTCCAAGATGAGACTCGAACTCACACAGCCAAACGGCCACTACCCCCTCAAAGTAGCGCGTCTACCAATTCCGCCACCTGGACAAAACGGAAAGATCCGACCGGGGATTGAGGTTCGTTTCCCCTTTTTGCGCTGCAAAGTTAAGACTAAATTTTAAGATATGCAAATAAAAAATGATCTTTTTGAAAATATAATTTAGTCGAAATTTTGAATCAAGTGAAAATTAAAAGATTAGAAATCTATGATTCGGAGGAAGGATTGCCTAACTTTCCGTTTTCCGAAAGAAAATCCACTAATAAGTCATACTTTCCGTTGAAAAGATAACCTACGATTCTTTCAAGGGAAGCCAGCCTGTATTCATTTATGGGTACTTTGGCAGAATACCGGTGCGTGTTACCGCATCTTTCGTGAGTGATCCAACCTTTCGATTGCAGCCCACGGACAAAAGTGGAGATGGTGTTGAAATGAGGTTTGGGGTCAGGAAGAAGTTCGATTATTTCCTTCACACGCAAAGGGCCATGAAGCCAGATGCATGACATGATAATCTCTTCTTTAGGTGAAAGAATGTTTCCCTTGCTCATAATAATAAGAATTTAGATAAAACCTGGTAAACATCAGCCAACATTTCAAAAAAGAAATGTATTACCCGGACTACCGGCTGGTTGAGTATTTAACAAAAATGATAATAATAATGTTGTTGAAGTGGAATATGGTTGCAAAGTTAGGTAAAATAATGGAGAAATGCAACAATTGAGGAATAAAATACAATTAGATGCATTTGGAAAAGAAAAATCATAGAACTAACAAAATAATTTATCCAATTGTAAGGTGTTAAAAGAATGAAATTGTATAATGTTGATAATAAATGAATTGAGAATAAAAGTGAGGGAGCGGAATAAAAAACATTAAAATTAATTTGCACAATATAAAAAAAGGTTGTAATTTTGCACCGCAATTGAGAACGGATAACGGTCTCAATAACTGCGAAAATAGCTCAGTTGGTAGAGCACGACCTTGCCAAGGTCGGGGTCGCGGGTTCGAGTCCCGTTTTTCGCTCTAAAGAACATTGAAATCAGAATCAGCCGGAGAACACTCTCCACACTGCGAAAATAGCTCAGTTGGTAGAGCACGACCTTGCCAAGGTCGGGGTCGCGGGT
>CAMWMD010000018.1 GCA_947175265.1 uncultured Porphyromonadaceae bacterium
TATCGCCCCGCTATTTACCGATGAGTTTTGGGGGACACGTTGACGAAGTCAGGAATAAGAATAAAATAATGACCAGTTGTAGTAAATGTTTCATTCCTTCTCAAATCCCTAAATTCCGACCCTACGCGGAACAATACCATTGCTCATCCCCACATTGATATTGAAGTTTCTAAAGATGTTGGCGAGAGATCATCAGTGATATCCTCCAACCACGGCAAAGATACAACAAAATCTTAAATCACCCCCTATCTTTCAATAGCAAAAAGGCAGCAGAAAAAATTCCGCTGCCTTTTTCATCTATCTCAGTCTAAAGCCTCGAGCCTAATGCCTAATGCCTAATGCCTAATGCCTACTCTCTTACTATCCCAGATAAGGTAGCAGATGAGGAGAAGATATGCCACACATCCGAGGATTTGTGTCAAACCTTCAGAGAGGGGATTCACATACTCAAATCCGGCGAAACGTGTGATTGCCGCGAAAACACCGAACAGTGCACCGCCTGCGATCAGGCCGGAAGACAACAACGTGCCTCTGTCTCTGCGTGCATCATTCACAGCCTTGTCATTTGATGAATTGCTTACGAAATATGCTATCGCACCACCCACAAGCATCGGTGTATTGAGCGACAAAGGTATGAACATACCGAGACAGAAAGCAAGAGCCGGAACTCCGAGCCAATTAAGGATGCAGGCAAGGATAGCACCCACCATATAAAGAATCCAGGGGGTATCGCCACCCATCATAAGAGGCTCTATGACCTTTGCCATTGCATTCGCCTGAGGTGCCACAAGAGCATCTTCCCCCGTGAAGCCGTACACCTGGTTAAGGATCATTATCACACCACCTACTGTAGCAGCCGAAACGAGTGTGCCGAGGAATTTCCAACTTTCCTGCTTCTTGGGTGTGGAACCGAGCCAATAGCCTATCTTCAGGTCAGTTACAAACCCGCCGGCCATTGACAATGCAGTACATACCACTCCACCAATCACCATCGAGGCTACAATACCTGATGTGCCGTTCAGACCGATTGCAACGAAAATCGCCGAAGCAATGATCAAGGTCATGAGGGTCATGCCCGATACAGGGTTTGAACCCACTATCGCTATCGCGTTGGCCGCAACTGTCGTGAAGAGGAATGCGATTATCGTTACTACAGCCCATGCCACTATCGCCTGCCAGAAAGTATGGATTACTCCGAACCAGAAGAAAAGTAGGACGGCAACCAATGCTATCACGATGAAGAACACTATATGCTTCATTGATATATCCATCTGCCAGCGTATCTCCTTCACGTCTGACGATTTTCCCTTCAGTTCGCGTCCTGCAAGACCTACAGCCTGACGGATGATGCCCCATGATTTGATAATACCTATCACTCCGGCCATCGCGATACCGCCGATACCTATCATTCGGGCATAATCGCGGAAAATGCCGTCAGGCGACATTGACATAAGTTCCTCGCTGCCGTATGTACCCATCAACGGAATTACTATCCACCAGACAAATATTGAACCGGCAAAGATCACGAACGCATACTTGAGGCCCACAATGTAACCAAGTCCCAACAACGCGGCGCCTGTGTTGCAACTGAGCACGACTTTCGTCTTCTCCGCAATCACCTGGCCCCAAGTAGATGCCGTGGACGTCACATTCTCCGCCCACCAGCCGAATGTGGCCACGATATAATCATAGATACCACCTATCAGCGATGCCACTATCAGAGTCTTGGCCTGACCACCTTCCGATGAACCCTTGGCCTCGCCGGAAATAAGCACCTGTGTTGTAGCCGTTGCCTCCGGGAAGGGGTATTTGCCGTGCATATCCTTCACAAAATACCTTCTGAAAGGTATGAAGAAAAGGATGCCGAGGATACCTCCCAACAATGAGGAGAGGAAAATCTGATAAAACTCCACAGTAATGTCGGGATATGTGGCCTGAAGTATAAACAAAGCAGGAAGAGTGAATATGGCACCCGCCACAATCACACCCGAACATGCTCCGATACTCTGTATTATGACATTCTGCCCGAGCGGACTCTTCTTTCCCAAAGCATTGCTGAGGCCTACCGCGATTATGGCAATCGGAATAGCAGCTTCAAACACCTGCCCTACCTTCAGACCCAGATAGGCGGCCGCCGCCGAGAAGATTATGGCCATTACAATGCCTGTGATTACTGAATAAGGCGTCACCTCCGCCTGATCATGGGCCGGATGCATCACCGGCGTGTACTGCTCGTCGGCACCCAATTCCCGGAATGCATTTTCCGGAAGACCCGTGCCTGTCGTCAGGTTCTCATCTGTTTCTTTCATGGATGTATGGTTTGGTTATTGTTATTTAAAAACCCGAGGGGTGAGGAACGGAGCATCAGGCTCATTATCCCTCGGAGAGAGGGTAGATTTAAGGGCGAATTTAGCAATTTTTACAATTATTTGAAAATTTATTTGTAAATTTGCCCTCAAATAACTAACAACTAACTAAATATTATTCCCATGAACAATCATGTGATGATGATGAGGCAAGCGAAACAGATGCTTGCCAACAATTGGCTCAATGCTGCTATCGGAACCCTTATCTATGCTGTGATTTCAGCTGCCGCATCTTTCACTTCCATCGGCTCCCTGATTCTTTACGGATCCCTTATCTTCGGTTATACTCTTTTCATCGCATGCCTCGCTGATACGAAGGTAACAAAATTCGATCTTCTTTTCAAAGGTTTCGATCGATTTGTCGAGACCTTAGTAGCCGGATTGCTCTATGCTCTGATTGTCACCATAGGGACTATGTTGCTCATCGTGCCCGGTATTATCGCGGCCTGCGGGCTTGCACAGACATTCTACATAATGGTTGATGATGCAAATATTTCAGGTACCGATGCCCTCCAGATGAGTTGGAACATGATGAAGGGCCATAAGATGGACTGGTTTCTCCTGCAATTACGCTTCTTCGGATGGGCTCTCCTTTGCATACTGACCTTAGGAATAGGATGCCTCTTCCTCAACCCCTATATTTACGTCACGAATCTTAACTATTACAGACAACTCCGATACGGGAATTTTCTCCCTGCAAAATAAATCTCTGACGATTTAATAGTATAAAGTGTGGCGCGGAAACTTTTCATTTGTTTCCGCGCCACACTTTCAATTTATCGGCCTATAACTGTAATTTGAAGACCTGTGCGAGAAATGGATTCACTCGTGCCTCTTCCTCATAGCGCCAAGGTGCAGGCAGACACTCCTTACACCAGTGGCCACCCTTCAACACCAATCGCGGGGTCGCCTCAAATTCATGTCCGAAAGCACACCTCCATTTCAAAGGGGTGTCAAGATTTCCCTTCTCCATCTCATTTGAAAGACACTTACCACCCCTGAAACGTGCTGCCTCGCGCATATCCTCAATACAAAGTTCCGCTTCCGGTTTGGTCTCGTCATATCCGTGAGACAGGTGGATAGGCGAGTCGGAAGGATGACGCAACTCAAATTCCCTCCATCCCCCTATGTTTGCCTGTTTCTCCCTGCTTCCGAAAAATGCTTCAATCTTATCCTCACAATCATCCCTCCTCAACCAGTCGAGAGTGCCGTAATCCTTTGTCTTGGCCACCTGCTTCATTCCCCATTTAATCAGAAATGAAGGGGCGAGGGGGGTAAGATTCATCCACCAGGGCATTCCCTTTCTCATACGTCTGAAATAATCTGCTGCCGTTATATTTTCCCGGAAAGGTATGATCTCATTCAGTCGGTCGGCATCCTCATACCAATGTCCATGAAAATTTTTAGTCGCAAACCATCCCGGCTCAAAAACCTTCTCAGGCGGAGGACAACCCAAGGCATTAAGCAACAGTTTTTCAAATTCATAGTTGGTGAGCCGGAATTCCTTCCCGCTCCCTATATTATAGAAATTCCTCCAGAAACTTTCGGGCACATCCCGACGGCATACACCTGCCATTAGGCGGGCTGAATCCTCTACCGTGGCCCATTCAAGGACACCGTTAAGCGGAACGTGAAACGATATAGGATCGGAACCCTTAAAGATTAGACCTTTATGAAGGATACCCGATTGACGTAACGACACCCATCTCCTCAACCCTGATTCTGCCACTATCCTCTCTGCCAAAATTTTGGAAATCCCGTAATAATCATATTTCGATGCCATTATCGGGTCGCCGGTCCTACCCCAATGCAAAGGCTCGGAGCGGTTGGAGGTTTGTGCCACGCTTCCTATATAGACCAAGGCCGCCTCCGGATTCCCACTCCCTTTTATAGCCTTGACTATATTCTCCGTCGCGCCGACATTCACCTTCATTGTCTTTTCCGGATACTTGTCCGCCATAGGCGACACCATACCCCCTATATGGAGCACAACCTCGGCATCCCCCAAACCTCTCCTTACATCTTCCTCATTCATAAGGTCGCCCCATACAACCGCAACATCCGGATTCTGAAGATAAGGCTTCAGTTTCTTCCTGTTCTTCCCGCTGTCTCTCGCAAGCAACCTCACACTGAACTCACCATCCCTGAGAAGTTCTTTAAGGGTCTCGAATCCCATAACTCCGGTGCCCCCGGTCAGAAATATCTTTCTCTTCATATTATATTGCAATCTTTTTCACGCCACAAAGTTAACACTACCATGAAACTCCTGCAAATCCACGGCGCGTGAATCATGCGCACTTTTCCATCTATTGAATCGATACAACCCTTTAGCACCTCTACCTAAACACCGATGAAACCCACAGATAAATCCCCAAGGCCATTCAGAAAATCATGGAGGATCATCCCTCTTTGGATATCAACTTCATTTATAATATGAACTTGAGAACTACCATACAAACGCCACTGTCCATGCCGATAACCCTTATCAGGCCTTACGACAGACAATCGGACTGAACCCGGTGACAGTGACGCAGTCAAAGAACACCTTCGTTTTTTGCTCCCCTTTATGGCGACTTGTGATAACCGAGCCCTTTCAAACCGGTAACAACTGATGAAGCCATTCCGTAGAAATTTTAAACTCATGCTAAAAAATTTTGGTTAATTTAAACTTTTTTGAATATCCGCAGTCTTATTTCGGGAACACAATTAAAACCCTTTTTAAGATCTGTAGAAGAAAGATTTCATTATGAACCTAAGATACATTCTGCCAATAGTAGCAGGGCTGATTCCATACAGTGCTTTTGCAATCGGCGACATCACCGGGAAGGTGATTAACAAGGATACAGGTGAGCCGGTTGAATTTGCCACCGTACAACTCGTGAATGCCACCACAGGCAAACCTCTCCCTATCGGCACAAACACTGATGAGACAGGACTATTTCGCCTCCCTTCCGTGAAAGACGGGAAATACCTCGTAAAAGTAATCAACGTGGGAAGTATCTCACAGGAACGGCCCGTCAATATAAATGGGGCAAACGTCGATTTGGGCACTCTCCGCCTCGCCGACGACAACAAGCTGCTTCAGGAAGTTGTGGTAGAGGGTATCAGGAGCCAGATGAAATTCGAACTTGACAAGAAAGTGTTCAGTGTCGATGCCAACGTGACTGCCGCCGGCCAATCCGCTTCCGAACTCCTTGAGTCAATACCCTCCGTGGAAGTAGATCAGGATGGCGAAGTGTCGCTGAGAGGAAATTCATCAGTCACAATATGGATCAACGGTAAAGAGTCGGGACTCACCGCCGACAACAGGGCACAGATACTCGAGCAGATCCCTGCCGAGACCATCGACAAGATTGAGGTGATTACGAATCCCTCCGCAAAATATAGCCCGGAGGGCACCGCGGGAATCATCAACATCATCTTGAAGAAAGACCGTCGCGCAGGATATTACGGTAGCGCGGAAATCGGAGCGAATACACGCGGTGGCGGCAATGCGAGCGTCAACGTCAACTACAACAGCAGCAAGGTCGACGCATTCGCCGGTGTAGGATTCAGGATGCGTCACAATAAAGGCGGCTCTCTGATGAGGCGTGATTTCGACAATGGGACCTACACAAACTCCGACGGAGAAAGTCCATTCCATGGCAATGGCATCTTCTTCCGTCTTGGCGCCACATATCACGCAACGGATAAGGACGACATCTCCGCTAACGGTTTCGGAATGTTCGGACACAACTGGGGGCATTCCACTACTTCATACCTTTCAAATGTCCCCGGCAACTGGACATCGAATCTCAACATCTCACGATCTCGGGGTGATATGAAGGTGGCTCACGGCGAATTGAGTTACGTCCACAAATGGAGCGACAATCATTTGCTTGACATAACCGGCTCATATAATTTCTGGGGTAATGACGATTGGACCTCCTATCTCCAGGATATCGTTTATCAGGAGATGGCCGGTGAGACTGTCGATAAGGTTTATCAGGAGCGCAATATGGTCGTAAGGAGCAATTCTTGGGAAGCGAAGGTTGACTACACAAATCAACTGAACGACAACCTCAAACTTGAGGCCGGATATAACGGCAACTTCAGTCATGAGAATTCCCCTATCGAGTATTATACCGGTACCGATCAGGTTGACATGTCGTTCAACCCTGCCCGCTACAACCGTTTCATCTACTCCAACGATATAAATGCCTTTTACGCTACCCTCGGAGGGAAAGTCAGGAACTTCAGTTTCTCTGCCGGACTCCGTGCGGAGCAGTGGCAGGTACGCACACGTTCCCTCTCATGTCTTGGCGTGGAGAACGGTGTGCCCGATTTTGAATCTAAGTCAGATATACCCGAATTCAAGAAGAACAACTTCGCACTCTTCCCTTCGGCTTTTATCTCCTGGTCGCTTCCACATGATAACGAGGTGCAGATAAACTACACTCGCCGTCTTCGCCGTCCATGGGGTGGTCAACTCAACTCCTTCCGCGACTATTCTAACCCGACCAACGTATCGTATGGTAATCCGGAACTTGAACCGCAGTATTCAAACTCATTTGAACTGAATTATCTGAAATCATGGACCTACCATATTATATCAGTTTCGGCCTACATGCGCACCACCTCTAACATGCTTAACCGCGTGAGTGCTCTTGACGGCGAGGTGATGTATTCCACTTGGGCCAATGTAGCAGATCAGAATAATGCCGGGTGTGAGATTGTAGTGAAAAACTCACTTTTCCACAGCCGTCTCGACCTAACGACCACAGTCAACCTCTATAACAACCATATAGGAGCCTGGACTTATAATTTTATCGGCGACAACGGTTTTTCGGAAGTCATTTCAGGCGACAAGCAAAACAG
The DNA here is from genome assembly GCA_947175265.1 of uncultured Porphyromonadaceae bacterium. Lineage (GTDB taxonomy): Bacteria > Bacteroidota > Bacteroidia > Bacteroidales > Muribaculaceae > Lepagella. Next base: position 7,224 of record CAMWMD010000018.1, read on the forward strand.
TTTTGCCTGGGATGCCCGAATAATGGCAAATGTACGACTCCCGTGGTCGCTTTCGCTACAGGCTACCGGCAACTATAATTCCAAAATGCTGACGGCTCAAGGCTCAAGACAAGGTGGATGGGGCCTGAATCTCGGTATCCGGAAAAATGTCGGTGCATGGTCGTTCTCCCTCAACTACCGCGACGTATTCAACTCACGACGTTTCAAGAGCACAACCACAGGCCCGGGTTACACCCAACATGACGAACGCTGGCGCGGAGGCACAACCGTACGCCTCACGATCAAATACTCATTCGGCAACATGAAGGGTAAACAACAGCGCGAACGCGGTGGCGATGAAATGGAAATGCCCTCTTACGAATCTGCCGGAATGCAGTAGAATAGGTATTAGGCGGTAGGCATCAGGCTCAAGGTCCGAGGCTCAAGGCTCAAGGCAGTAGGTTCGAGCACCAATCACCTAATGCCTAACGCCTAATGCCTAATGCCTAACGCCTAAAGCCTAATTTTACGGTTTCATACAATGGAGTCGGGATCTCATACATCCCGGCTCCTTTTATTTGTTTTCCCTCCGTTCTATACCTAATTTTGCATCGTCTTCAAGACAGAAGACATTGAAGTAAAATTAAAAAACAAAAAAATGAAAAAATTTGCTTTCCTGATGATGACTGTCATCATCTCCGTAGCGACTCTCTTCGTCGCTCCCTCTGCCAACGCTGCTACTCGCCAAGCACCGGAATCATCACTCCTCACTCTCGTGCCTGATGTGATGGTGATCGAACAGACCGCCACTCTTTCCAATGGTAACACGGTCACTATCTACTACAAAAAGAATGGCAATATCTGTGAAGTGTATTCTGACAATGATCTCAAAGGCTACAACGTCAACGATCTTGTTTCCCTTCAGGCAACTTCTTTCCGAGTAGTCTCTCAGCCTAAAGGTAAACTTGTCTACAAGACCACAGTTGCAAAAGCCGGAAAGATAATCAAGTCGCTCGTCAATACTTATCTTTGAGGAGTGGAGGCTTTAGGCGGTAGGCTCGATGCTCAAGGTTCAAGGCTCGTGATTTGTAAGCGTGGCAGTGGTCCCTGTGCTCACAAGGCTCTCAGATCTCTTAGCCCTCACAGTGCCCACAGTGCCCACGGCCACCTAAGTTGAGGCAATTAAGCCCCATCATTCACGTTTCTTTTATATGGAATGGCTTAAAATCTCAACTTCCACAGAAATTGTACGCATTGCCGTCGACGAGATTGTATACATTCTCGCCGACGGCAATTATTGCGACCTTATGCTGGCCAACGGATCTTCTCACAAAATGACGTTTCAACTCCACTATTTTGAGGAGTACTTCCAAAAATTGCGTCATAATCCCTTTGCCCGCGTGGGCCGGAGTCTTATTGTCAATAAACGTCATATAAGAATTGTGAACGTCCCCGAAAGATTAATCCGATTTGGCGGTCACACCATCGACACCAAGATTCCGGCATTAAGAATGGCCCGACTCGGACGCGATTCGCTTCAGAAACTTAAAAATGAACTCAACGACTATGCAGACAGATCGGAAAATAGTTGACGTTGATGATGAAATACGCCCTGACGACCGCCCTCAGGAGATCCCCGTCATAACAATTGAGGAATCTCCGGATTTCCCGGGTTCAATGGGCATCAGTAATCATAAAATAATTACGAGGGAAACCGACCGAGTAATGAGGAGGATAAGAAACTTCACCATTTTCCTGCTGTGTGTAGGCTTGATTGGAATCATCTTCTGGGCATACCGCTTCTACGTGTTGATACCGGAAGTAGAGTCGTCGGTCAGCGATAACGATAATATTAATATCCTCAAAACCATACCTAAGAGTCATGCCAAGGGTACCACGGTCATTTCCGACAGTGTGTTGGGAGTGGCATTCGATATGTATTCTCTCGCCGGACTCAAGGCTTCTCTCGAACGTGAGATGCCTGATACGGCCGACAAATCACTCATACTTTTCATGCGCTCGGCCGATTACCACCCTGACGGCTCCATGCTCGGAAATTTAGTATTTGACGGATTGGAAATGCAATCTAAAGAGCGGAAAAACAGGGCTGGATATGTCGCGGTCTCCAAAAATGGTGTGCCGGTAATCGGTATTTCGTTTTCCGACAAAGTTGCTGATTATATGAAAAGGAATGGTGGCTCTTTCTTCCGCCAATATATCCTGCTTGGAGATGGTGAATTGCCAAGTTCGTTCGACCTGCACGGAAAGGTTGAGCGTGCGGCATTGGCAAGGATGGCCGACGGCAGTCTTTTCTACGTTGTCACTCCTCACAAGGAAACAATGTATGGGTTCGCAGATGCTCTCCGGGAATACGGTTTCACCGATGCCATATATCTCACCGGTGGAAATGGATATTCTTTCTATCGTACCACTGACGGGGAAACACACATAAATGCGGAAACAAAAGAGAAATTGAAGAAGTATAGCCACACAACACCCCCAGCTCCCCTCCTTGTCTTCAGAAATGCTGAGTGAGAAACAATAATTCTTGATTTACCTTGTCATCACTCATGGTATATTTGATATATTGTTGGCTTCAAGCATAATCCCAAAGGGGGATTTTCTTGACCACATTCTAAACCGACTATTTACTGTGTTATTATGAATGATTCCTATTACAGAGATTTGATCCGAAAGGTTGCTGACAACCAAAGGCGTATGTTCAACGGAGAAGATGAATCGGAAAATGATTTCGAGGATTTCTCCCATCTATGGGAGATCCTCTTTGATGAAGATCCTGATGTTACGCCTGAAACATTTTTTGATGCAGCCGGACTCTGCCTCTACTCTTACTTTGGCGCTTCCCAGAATCCTGCTATTGTATTCAAAAGCATGCTCAACAGGTTGAAGACCTCTTTGACCGATCAAACCCGTTATGACGGTTTCAAGAATGCCTTCATTGATTTCTCTGAAACAGATGATGGGAGTTCGGTCTATGGACCGGTCACAGAGATATTCTCAGAGATGGTGCGGATCGCTATAGAGAAAAGTGATCTCCGGTTGATAATTGCCCTTCTCGATATGGCAACGAACGAAGATCTTTGGAACAACGATGATGAAAAATACGCTGACTGGGCTGTATGGTTCTCTGTTTTTCTTGACAAAGATTTCTCAGAGGTTCCGGTATGCCGGGAATCAATAGAAGCACTCAACTGTCTGAAAGGAAAGTTCAATGATGAGAGCACGATTGAACGTATCGCACAATTGGATTCAACTCTCAATGCTTAAGAGCGATTCCTAAAAATCTGTTAAAAAAGCAGCCAGCCGAACTAAAAATTCGGCTGGCTGCTTTTTTATCAATTGATAATCGATGAGCGTCGGGAGAAATGACAAGCTAAATTTTCGCAAATCTTTCCAATCCGGCTATATCCTATCGACGAACATATCTTTTCCGTCAGTTTTCCATATTTACGATAGAAAATATTAAAGAGAAGATATCCGGCTTTCTGATGACGAGACAGGCGACGGAAAATATTTTTCCAACTGTAGATATCTTCATAAATTTTCAGATAACCCTCCTTAAGTTGTTCTGCCGACATGGATAGAGGTTGGAAAACCACTTCGGAAGTAGTATAGTCCTTTTGATTAAAATTCACAATTCTCCCCTCTTCAAGCATATCCTTATGCTGCTTGGTGCCGGGGTAAGGTGTAAGAATATGGGATGTGACGGTCTCTATCTTATTCCTTACTATCCAGTCGAGAGTATGTCGGAAAGTATCGGGAGTGTCGCCGTCAAGTCCGAATACAAAGCTTGCGTTTATCATTATTCCACGGTCATGAATCTCCTTTACGAGTCGCTCGTAACGTCTTACAGAATTCTGATTCTTACTTACTCCTTTCAGAGCATCCTCGCTTAAGGATTCAAAACCGATGAAGAGACCCTGACATCCTGCCTCTTTCATCTCGTCCAACAGACCCGGTATATCTGCCACATTGGCTGATACAGCTGCCTGCCATTTAAGACGCAATGGTCTGATTGCTTTAAGAAATTCTCTTGTCCAAGTCGGATTACCAATGAAATTGTCGTCAATAAACATCACATGCCTCTTCCCTATTTTCCTGATATCTTCCACCACATCCTTAATCGGACGGTTGACGTATGAATTACGGATATTGGCACAGCTGTTATAACAGAACTCACATTTGAAGGGACAACCACGGCTTGCAGAAACAACATTGACGTAAAGATATTTGGAAGAATCAATCATATCATAAGCCGGACTGACAATTTCCTCAGGTTCAAGATGAATGCATATATATTTTTTCTTCAGTGCTCCTACCCTGACATCCTCCATTATGCTGCCCCAGGTCTTTTCAGCAAAACCGATACACAGGGCGTCAAACTTACCTTCTGCGCTTTCAGGACAAGACGTGATATGAATACCTCCTGCCACTACAGGAATTCCCCGCTCCCGGAATAGGGCGGCAATCTCGACAGCTCTCGGGAGAGTATCGACCGTCACCGTAATTCCAACCACATCAGCCTTGACATCTTTAAAATTGATTTCTTCTACATTTTCATTAAATATCTCTACCTCATTTCCTTCCCTGATTACGTTTGCAACTGTAAGGAGTCCTAAAGATGGAGCCATACGGGTTTTCAGTGTGGTATCCATCGGACGCATTCTCATTTTGGGCTGAATCAAAGCGACTTTCATATTATTTGGCTTTATTTAATTGAGGAATCGGATTTAAATAAAAACATTTGCGGAAATCGTGAGGAGAACTGTCAATATCCCAAAATCGGGGATACAATGTGGCACATCCGAAATGAAGATGCGAGGGAGTATTTGCAGCATTACCACTGTTTCCCACTGTTCCTATTTTTCCTCCGACTGCAAGCGGATGAGTAGTGACCTCATCCAAATGTGCATAATAATGGAGACGCCATCCTGGAGCAAGAGTTATCACACAGTTTCCACCCTTTCCAGGCATCTTTCCTGCGAATAAGACAAGTTCCGTCCGATATGCTGTCCTGACGGGAGTGCCCTTCTTTTTGAATATATCCACACCCTTATGCGTCACGGAAGTTCCCCAGGGATAATACCAGTATGATTGGGGATGATAATCAGATGTTGAGGCTCCATCCACCGGATTTCTGAAAGGCTGCAGAAGCATCAGGAAACCCGCTACAATGATTCCTCCGCAAATAAGCAGATATTTTTTCTTTTTCTTAGTCATATCTTTTAGGATTTTTCTTTTACATTCATCTAATAATACTTCAGACATTGCAAAAGTAAAACTCAGTTCATCATTATGAATCAGAAAGTAGTTCCCGTTGTATGAAGCATCGCTTTGAATGTATAAACCCGCTCCAACCCATCCAAAATCAAAGCTTGTTGTGTATAATACATGGAGACTTCCGGTAATAGGGAGTATCTTATTTTGATCCTAATCTTATCTCATTTTTAACTGTAGCCGCAAATTTTCTACAGAATTTGATTGCATCTTCAGAATTTATTTGTAACTTTACTTTTAACATCAAAGTATTGTAACAAGTAAGCAAAACAGATGCACCCTGACAGCCATATAGAATATCAGTTTAGTGAAAATGAATTGTCACAACCATTTTAAATAAAAAGGTCAGTTAGGATTACTTGATCTTGATGTTCAAGACATAATATTAAGTAATAAAGTATAGTCATGGATAAGAAAGAGATATTTGACCGAATAGAGTATGTGGTGGCGTGTGTTGGAGCTTTCGCAATGCGATATAACCTCTCCAATATGCAAGCTTACGCATATCTACGCCGTTTCACAGGCATTGATTTCCTTCTCGACTGTTATGCTGCCGAGCATACCCTCTCCATTGACGATGCTGTTTCCGACCTCCAAATCATTTGCCAACGGGAAGGAGGTAAGATATGAAACGACTCTATCATGGTTCAAACATAACTATTGAGCAGATAGATCTCTCGAGAAGCAAGCGTGGCAAGGATTTCGGACAAGGCTTTTATCTCAATGCAAATCCTGAACAAGCTATGGAGATGGCAGCTCGAACGACCCGATTTCTCAACGAAGGAACTCCCACTTTATCTTGCTTTGAGTTTGACGAATACGAGGCTATAAAGAATGGGATGAATATAAAGGTTTTTCCTGACTACTCCAAGGAATGGGCAGAATTTGTTGTGATGAATCGAAAGAATAACTCCGACGTCCCGGCTCATAAGTATGATATTGTTATAGGACCTATTGCTGACGATACGGTTGGAGTTCAGATTCGCCGTTTCATTATGGGTTATTTGTCAGCATCAGCATTGGTTGAAGAACTTAGATTTAAGGGCGACCATGCAGTACAATATTTCTTCGGCACTCCAAAAGCAGTAAACCTCTTAAAACGCGTTGAATTATGACACAAGACGTACAGTTTCAAATAGAATGTCTTGCAGCAGAACTTACTGAAATGCTTATGGCGGAATATAGCTGGGACATACACCGCGCCCTTGACGAACTTTATTCATCAACCACCTTCGCCAAACTCAATGACCCTGAGTGTGGCCTTTACTATCAAGGGGCAGTCTATATCTTCCAATTCCTCAAATCCGAAATCGAAACCGGTAAAGTTGCATAATTTATGGCATAAAAGACTAAATCATAATCTCAGGTTCAAGCTACAGATGAACGGGAAAAGCTGAAACAACATGGCACCTCAACCTTAAAGTTAATATAATAGTTACCACGCATTTTCCTCGGATATGGCGACGGACAAATCAGACGCACTAAATATGGTTCCGACCATCTTGCTAAAGACCGCGAAACCATCCATATCAAGAATCTTGCAGCATACCGTGGTGCAACGATAAAAACGCTCGACGGATATCGCTATGTAATATTAATTCTTTGCGCCATGACACAAATATTGCTAAAAAATCGCCACAATTTACATTACGAGCAACGGCGTTCATGTCGTCGCACACGACCCTAAGGAAAAAAATTGGTATGAGATAAGTGTGGAATTACTCTCTATAGGAAGACCGTAATTCAATAGACATAGATACAAAATTGCCATATATAAAATAGGAAAAATAGATTCCCGATATACCAAATTCATAGTTCCCGGTTCTTTTACAAAAATCTAAAAAGTTTTTGTGCCATTTCAGTTAGGAAATCGGAATTTGGCGGTTTATTTATATGTATGGCAAACAAAGATGATATAGAACTGCTATTCCGCACCAATTATAAGAAGATGCTCGCTCTTGCGATTCATCTTCTGCATAATGAAGAGGCAGCGCGAGATATAGTGCACGATATCTTCGCTTCCATCCTTTCGAAACAAATAGAAAACGTAACTTCCGCTTATCTTTTGACGGGAGTGCGTCTCGCGTGTCTGAAATATATCCGATCTTTATCGATAAAGGAACGCATTAACCGTCTGTATGCAGTCGACCTACATGAAATTGAAGATGAAGAATGGCCTGACGATGAAGTTGTCGACCTGATAAACGAATTAATCGAAACTCTATTGCCGGAAAAGACAAAGAAAATCGTGAGGCTCAGATTCACCTCTCAAATGAAATATAAGGAAATAGCAGAGTCGCTTTCCATCAGCGAGGTATCAGTCTATAAACATCTCCACCATGCCATGAATGTTTTACGTCAAAACCTTAACTGAAATGAAAGATAAATTTGAAAGGATTTTTGAGGCTATCGATTATCCTGAACGATATTCCGAGCAGGAGATTCAGGAATTGCTTGAAGATGAAGAGACAGCGCGCTTATACAAGATATTGAATAAATGTGCGGATGCCCTTTCCGATTCATCCGATCCGGATATAGATAAGGAATGGGAAAAGTTTTCCAAAGAGAGAAGAAAAGCTCTCACAGGCAAATCCTTCAGATCTTTGCGTTCATTTCTTGTTCATAACGCAGCAGCGGTCTTGATAGCCATATTTGCTTCTATTGCTGTTATAGCGGCAACTATCAGTGTCTCCAAATCCATGAGGAATGCCGATTACACTTCCACGAATGTTCCAGAGGGTGCGCCGAGAGAATCAAACAGGGATATAAAAACAGTGGGGAATGATTCCATCGGAAATACAATCACTCCGTATGAAAGTAATGAACCCGTAATTTTTAAAAACGAGCCATTAGAAACAATCATCACGGCCATAGCAAACCATTATGGAACATCCGTCAGTTTCCATAGCGACGCTTCAAAACAGCTTCGCCTCTATTTCCAATGGGATAAAACTCTTACTCTCGATGAAGTAATTGAACAGTTAAATAATTTCGAGCAGATTAAAATAAAACTCAAAGATAACATCATAACGATAGAATAAAAATGAAACGATTGATTCTTTCGCTTATAGCTGTATTATGGCTGGCTGCTGCCTATCCGGAGAAATTCACATATAATTTCAAAACTATGAGTTTATCGGAAGCTCTGTCTCTCATTGCCGAGGAGCATCCTCAACTTAAACTTAATTTTATATATAACGATCTTGACAATTACAACGTTTCGGGCAGAATTGATACAGAAGATGGTTACACCGCCTTGAAGCAACTTATCGGGTTGAATCCTGTGTCGGTGATAAAAAAAGGAAATCACATTTATGTCGAGGCGCTCCAACACGGAAAATTCCGCTATTACGGCAATGTCGTAGGCAACAATGCTGAACCCGTTGTAGCTGCAACTGTGCTGATTCTCGCACCCAAAGATTCCACTGTCATAACTTATGGCATAACTGACAATGATGGTCGTTTTTCAATCCCGTGTGATCAAAAAGACGTAATCGGTAAGTTATCATGTGTCGGGTATAAAACCACATATCGTAAGTTCAATAATTTCAATGTCGGTTCCATCAAGATGAGCGAGAACCCTGTCTTACTCAAAAATGTAAATGTCACGGCCGACGATGCGCGCTTATACTCTGACAAATCGGTCTATCTTCCCTCTACAAGACAAAAGAATGCTTCCACCGATGCCACCGACCTGCTCAGACTCATGGCAATTCCTCAGATAAACATCAACCCCATAAACGGGGATGTGTCTGACAATGGAGGTAGAAAAGTTGCAATTTTCATTAACAATTCAGAGGCATCCAAAGAGGAAATCCAAGGTCTGCGCACACAAGATGTCCGTAAAGTGGAGTATCTTGAATTTCCTACAGATCCCCGTTTCCGGAATGAAGAACGGGTGATAAACTTTATTGTTCAGGAATATTTCTATGGAGGATATACCAAGATCGGAACAACCGACATTTTCCTTGCCGGATTCTCCAACAGATCCACCATTTATTCAAAATTCTCATTTAAAAAATGGACTTACGATCTTTTCCTTGCTTCCGATAATATTGACAACCATCATACAGGAAAATCCATCGATGCCTCATATTCTTTAAATGACGATCAAAACAATCCCTACACTCTGCGAAGAAAAGATGAACTCGAGTCAAGCCATTTCAAACAGAATCAATTTCCAATCACTTTTCAGGTTTCTTATAATTCAGATAAAATCCAAGTGAGGAATACAGTAGGCTTCACTCATAATAATAAAGTAGCGGATAACGAAAGGGGTAAGCTTTATTATACACCCTCCAACGGGAATGATTTTTCATATTCACGTATGAATCCTTCTATCAATAATTCAATTGCCTATAACGGAATGTTGTATCTGTCATTGCCGAAAAACTTATCAATAAATATCACTCCAAAATTCAGTTATGCGCGTAATAATGATGAATACAGATATGGTGCCTCAAGCTTACCGTCTCCGATAGAGCGGTTTGCCCGTGAAAATGCCTATTATTATCGGGTGGATGCAAACATTACTAAGCAAATTAATAGCAATCATAGCCTGAGTCTGGGCGCCAACAGCGGCGAATGGATAAACAAACTTACATATAAAGGCAGCGACAACTACTATGATTCTTTCCACTTAGGTTTTGTGGCTGCCCTTATTAACTACAATTTCAGGAAAAATAATGTCAATCTGAACACAAGAATTGGTGTTTGTCTTGAACCAAGCAGGATAAATACCATAAAGGACAACGTGACTTATCCTTTTGCATCGATCAATTTCGGATATTCTCCTGATTCAAAAAATTCTTTTTCTGCTAATGTGGAATTATCCACCTCCTCGCCAACTATCAATCTCAAAGCATCAGACATACTTCAACAAAATGAATATATGTACGTCGGAGGCAATCCTTATCTCAAAAGTTCTCCTATGTTAGGGACGTTTTTATCATATACGTTTATACCCGGAAGCAATCTGACACTCAGTTTATTCGGTTATTTAATGGAATCATTTGATCGCATTATCGTCTCTTACGAACAATATAATGACGGACAAGCCATCTTAAGGAATCTAAATAATGACGGCGATAAGACAACAGGACAGATAGGGGCGTCTGCCACCATGAATCTGCTGAACCATAGTCTTCAGATTCATGTCAATCCAAAACTCTCATTTTACAAGTCAACAGGCATTTATAAGAAATCATCCTTGCCGCTTTCATTAAATCTGCAGGCTACCTATTATCTTTCAAAATTTTATTTAAAAATATACTATCAATCTCCTCAAAAAGGAATATATACGATGTATCCGGGGACATACTCCTATCCCCAATTCTACAGCGCCACCATCGGTTGGGCAAATTCTAATTGGAATGTGCGCTTTCACGCCTCTAATTTCTTCAGTAGGAAATGGATAAATGAAACGAGTGCAATTGAATCCAAATGGTATTCAAGCCATACCACCAACTTCAGTCCTGATTATCACAGTCAGATAGGTGTTACGGCAACATATACATTCGGCTATGGAAAAAAGATGGCCCAAGGTTATGAGATAGGCGAACAAGGAAGTCCGTCATCCGCCATAATCAAATGATGGTAGTTGGGTTATTGAGTGATTAGGATGTTGGGAGAATACAAATTTACCCTGATTCATAATCTTGATGCTTCTAAACAACAAGACTAATAAACCAAATTCAAATCAAAAATCAATGTGCTCTTGTATTTGACTAAATACTAATATTTTAATAACAGTGGTTAGATTTTTATCACACCACTACTAATTATGAATCAACAGAACAATGTCGATGTATAAGCTATGTCTTTTAATGTATAAATCCGATAAATTTCTTATATTTCATTTACTTTTACGAACATAGTGGTATATTAACTTATGATACATTGTCTGTAAGCAGCAATTTCTATTTCTTATCTGAAATTGAAACATATTGATTAATTAAATTATTTTCGTTTCGCGAGCTCAACTTAAGGATTATGGAGTTAACCTTCAACTTGAGCCTGCGAAAGTTGAGTTAAATTACAAATTATTATGAATGATTCTTATTACCGTGATTTGATAGATAAGGTACAGGCGAACCAGGATAATATGTTCTACGGAATGGATGAGTCAGAAAAAGATTTCGAGGATTTCTCTAAACTATGGGAAATACTTTTCGATGATGATTCCGCTATAACACACGCGACATTTTTTGATGCCTCAGATCTTTGTCTTTATTCTTTCTATGGCTGTAGTCAAAATCCTGAAGTTGTCTGGAACAGTATCCTCAATCGATTTAAGTCAGCCTTGAATGAAGATTCCGAATATAATGAATTTAGAGAAGGATTCATTAATTTTTCGAATTATAATTCTCAAGAAGGAGGAATTCCATCGACCATATCATATGAAATGATGCGCTGCGCAATCGAGAAAGGTGATTTGCTCTTAATTAGCGCAATCCTGAATCTTGCAATTACGGAAGATTTATGGAATGAGGGGAATTCGGAATGGGACGTGTGGCTTGCAATATTTTCTGATAAAGATTTCTTCGAAGTAGAAAATTGTCAAGAATCAATTAAAGCACTTGATAATCTTAAAGGTAAATTCCACGATCCGGTCATTCTTGAGCGGATGGAAAGCCTCGACGAGATTCTCAATGGTTAAATAAAATACTAACAAGTGACAGAACTCTTAAGACTGTCTCTGGCAATAATTAACCGCCCCCAAAAGTTTTATGATAAAACTTTTGGGGGCGGTCGACAATTTCGTTAAATCATTTTTCTGCACTCAGTCCTTTCCAGACACTTGCACTAAGGAGCGCACCTGCCATAGGAGCAACTATAAACAGCCAAATTTGAGAAATCGGAGTACAATCACCCTGAATACAAGCAAATATAGCAGGACCTATAGAACGGGCCGGGTTAACCGAGGTTCCGGTGATGGGTATGCAGACGATATGCACAAGCACCAGAGCGAGACCAATTGCAAGTCCAGCAAAAGACCCCGCACCTTTCTTGGAATCGGTAGTGCCCAGAACGACGAGCACAAATATGAAAGTGAATATAAACTCAGCTACAAAAGCCGGAATAAGATTTCCTTCCTGGAACGAGTTGGCACCGGTTGTTGTGGTGTCGTTGAATATGGCCGAGAGTCCACCTTCATTACCCGTATGCACAAGGAAATAGATCACTGCAGAGGCAAGGATAGCCCCAATGACCTGATAGACCATATAACCTGCCGCCTCTTTTCCTTTCATGCGTCCGCTGGCCCAGACCCCGAAAGTGATAGCCGGATTGATGTGACATCCCGAAATACCGCCGATTGTGTAAGCCATAGCTACTACGGCAAGACCAAACGCAAAGGCAACGCCAAGGGTTGATACGCCAAATCCGGTTGTCCCGAGGCCGATTCCCGCGAATACCGCCGAACCACAGCCCATCAGTGTCAGCACGAATGTGCCCACCAATTCTGCCAAATACTTTTTCATACTTTGATATAGTTTGTTTGTGGAATAAAATAAGATGATTCTTAATCATCTATGACAACTAAACGATTATTAGCCTCTTTTATTTTATATTCTATAGCCATGTATTTATTTTTTCCCTTCTCCACCCCAATCATTACACGATAAAAAAAGCCGGACTAATGCCCGGCTCATATAATTGTTGCGCTAATCCTATGAAAGATTATCTATAAATTAAAATAGTAGGTCCCTGTAGATAGGGGAGCATAAAAGTCGTATGTATTGCCATTAAGGAAGTAACTTGTATTATATGCCGGCATATCTATACCCCTCATCCAGGTCTGTGTAAAAGGATTATAGGCCGACAGAACAGTGACGTCATATTGCCCGTAACTGAAAGTATAACCCACTCTTAATGGAATATTTCGTAAATTTCCCATATTATCATATCCCGTGGCTATAACATTTACAATTCCCTGATTGGCATACACCGGAGTTACGACAGGGGCGACATTCCATCCGGGACCACCAAAACCGGGTCCCATGGGGCCCGGTGCTACCGGACCGGGGCCTCCAATACCGGGACCTCCACCTCCAATCGGAGCAGGATTAAAACTCCCTCCGCTTCCGGGTGCCGGCATGGAATTCTGTGCATAAACGCCCAACGCACTTATTCCCGTTATGGCCAATGTCATTATTAATTTAAGAAGATTCGTTCTCCTCATTTTTCTTTTCCTTTTCATAATTTCCCTTTATATTTTATATCCTTAAAACAATCTGAAACCTAATAAAGATGTTTTCACTTTCTTCAAAAACAGTTAAAAAATGTAATCTGTATTGTCTCTTTATCAAAAGAGCGAATTTTATATGTGCCTTATTCCCGATTTTTTTATAAATTTGCAAATTATTCCGCCTGACACCCCTCCGTTTCTTTCAGAAACCGACGCCCTGGTGCCGGGCTTAACCTCAGGCCCACTCTCCGGCCAATAAAAATACTTCTTTATCAATAATGGCAAAACAGGAAGACGTTTTCAAGACCATTGTGGCCCATGCCAAGGAATATGGGTTCGTGTTTCAATCAAGTGAGATTTACGACGGTCTCTCCGCCGTTTATGATTACGGTCAGAACGGTGTGGAACTAAAAAACAATATCAAACGCTATTGGTGGGAGGCTATGACTATGCTCCACGACAATATTGTCGGCATTGACTCCGCAATATTCATGCACCCCACTATCTGGAAAGCATCCGGACATGTCGATGCCTTCAACGACCCCTTGATCGACAATAAGGATTCTAAGAAGCGTTATCGCGCCGATGTTCTCATCGAAGATGAGATTGCCAAGTTCGACGACAAAATCAACAAGGAGGTGGCTAAAGCTAAGAAACGTTTCGGCGACTCTTTCGATGAGGCTATGTTCCGCCAGACTAATCCCCGCGTCCTTGAGACTCAGAAAAAACGCGACGAACTCCATGAGCGTTTCTCTGTGGCCATGAATGCCAACGACCTCAATGACCTCCGTCAGATAATTCTCGACTATGAGATTGTTGACCCAATCTCCGGAACAAGAAACTGGACCGACGTGCGTCAGTTCAACCTAATGTTCAAAACCGAGATGGGCTCAACGGCCGACGGCGCTATGAACGTTTACCTTCGCCCGGAGACTGCTCAGGGTATTTTCGTGAACTATCTCAACGTCCAGAAGACAGGACGTATGCGCATCCCCTTCGGCATAGCCCAGATCGGTAAGGCTTTCCGTAATGAGATTGTCGCTCGCCAGTTCATATTCCGCATGCGTGAGTTCGAGCAGATGGAGATGCAATTCTTCGTGCGCCCCGGTGAGGAACTGAAATGGTTCGACTTCTGGCGTCAGACTCGCCTGCGCTGGCACAAGGCTCTCGGCCTCGGCGATCAGAAATACCGTTTCCATGATCATGAGAAACTGGCTCACTACGCCAACGCCGCTACCGACATCGAGTTTGAGATGCCTTTCGGTTTCAAGGAGGTGGAGGGTATTCACTCCCGCACCAACTTCGACCTCTCTCAGCATGAGAAATTCTCAGGCAAGAAAATACAGTATTTCGACCCCGAACTGAACGAAAGCTACACCCCTTACGTCATCGAGACTTCAATCGGTGTAGACCGTATGTTCCTGAGCGTGCTTTGCAGTTGCTATGAGGATCAGCCTCTCGAGGGGGGCGACCACCGCGTGGTGCTCCATTTCCCCGCGCCTCTCGCGCCCGTGAAATGTGCCGTGCTTCCTCTCGTGAAGAAAGACGGTCTTCCCGAAAAGGCTCGTGAGATTCAGCATAAACTCCGTTTTGACTTCACTTGCCAGGTGGATGAGAAGGATTCTATCGGCAAACGCTACCGCCGGCAGGATGCCATAGGCACACCTTTCTGCATCACCGTAGATCACCAGACTCTGGAAGACAACACCGTCACTCTGCGCCATCGTGATTCTATGCAGCAGGAACGCGTGGCTGTAGATGATCTGGAGAAGATTCTTGCTGAGAAAGTGAGCCTCAACAGCCTCCTCCGCAAACTCCTTTGATGACTAAATGACAAGGCTCCGGCATGGAAGAAAATTCCGGGCCGGGGCTTTGTACAATTTCACTCCAATATGAATAAAGTCTTTTCAAAAATAATACTTGGCACCGCTGCCATAGTCACCGCCTCTTCCCTATCCTCCTGCAATTACAACTCTCTCGTGGAGAAACAACAGGAAGTGGATCAGGCTTGGGCTCAGGTAGAGAACCAATATCAGCGTAGGGCTGACCTCATCCCGAATCTTGTAAATACGGTGAAAGGTTATTCCCAACATGAGAGCGAGACCCTTGAGAAAGTGACTGAAGCAAGAGCCAAAGCCACTTCAATCACCATTCAGGCCGACGACTTGAATGAAGAGACTCTCGCTAAGTTCCAGCAGGCTCAGAATGAACTCTCGCAGGCCCTGAAATCACTTCTCTCCGTGACCGAGGCTTATCCCGACCTCAAGGCTAATGAGAATTTCATGAATCTTCAGACCCAACTTGAAGGGACGGAAAACCGTATCGCGACCGAGCGCATGAGATACACCGAGGTTGTCAAGGATTATAACACGGCAATCAAGAAATTCCCCACCACGATATATGCCGGATGGTTCGGATTCTCACCCAAACCTCAGTTCAAGGCCGAGGCTGGCGCAGAGAAGGCTCCGGAGGTAAAATTCTGATCTAATTTCTGCATCTATGAATTTTAAAAGATTAGTGCCCCTCGCCTTTCCGGCCCTCCTGATTTTCGCCCCATCTTGCCTGAAGGATGACCCGGCCGAAACATACGCCGATTGGCGTGTGCAGAACGAAGACTACATCACCGAAGCCGAGAGTTCCGGCAACTTCACGAAGATCACACCCGTGTGGGACAAGACTTCGTTTGTGCTCATGAAGTGGTTGCGTCACGGTGAGTCTCCGAATAAGATAAAGCCCCTTGATAATTCGACGGTGGAAGTGGTGTATCTCCTTACAAATATAAAGGGTGATACCCTCGATTCTTCCTACCGCCTGAATGCCGACAGCATTTTCCGTGTGCAACCGTCAAGCACGTGCACAGGGTTCCGTGTGGCACTCACCAACATGAACATCGGCGACAGCGTCGAGGCCATAATGCCTTATTTCGCCGGTTATGGTTCCACGGGTTACGGAAGCGTGCTACCCTACTCATCTCTCATTTTCCAAATCAAACTTGTAGGCATCCCGGCTCTTGAAAAGAAGCCGTAGAATAACCATTCCTTATAATCTAAACAAAATGAAACCACACCTTCTCATCTCTTCACTGCTCATCCCGGCTGCATTCTGTGTGCTCGCCGAGCCGCTGGTGATACGCGAATACAAGGCCTCGCAACCTACCGTATTCCCGCTCCCGGCTGTGACTGACTCAGCATCCAGCCTGGGCAACGAATTCAAGCCTTCATCCCTGCTCGAATCCCCCGACCCGGCTTTGAGGGCACAACTTCAGGATTGGACCACCATGTTGCCCGATTCAGCCGGCAACCTCACACTCGTGAAAGCGGCTGATAAAGCGCGCCTGCAATCTTTCTCGGCAAATATCCGTTCTCCACGTTTTGCCAAAGGGAAACTTAAGATCTCATCCTCCTCGATGGCTCAGGTGCTTATGGACGGGAAGTCTGTTATCAAGAAAACCTCGGCTGATTCCATACAGAAAGATAAGGATGCTGAAATCGTGCTTCGGCCCGAGACCGACTACACTCTTCAGGTTAATATACTCTCCTTACCTGATGATAAGGCGGCTCCCCAATTCCGTCTTGAATTTATTCCCGACTCCGAGTTTGAGGATATTCCGGTGGTATGCACAACAAATGCCCCCAAGCGTTTCACCCTTAACGACACTTTCTTCGGTAAGCGAGTCACCAATACCTCAATCTCACCTGACGGCAAATTCCTTCTCGTCACCACAGCGGAGCAACTCGACAAAGACCACTCGAACAGGGAGACTGTACTCATCAACACTGCGACAGGCGACACCATAAGTGCCAACCTCCCGTCGAATGTGCATTGGATGCCGAAAGGAACAAGACTGTATTACACTCAGAAGATGAACAAACTTTACGATGTGTATACGCTTGATGTCCCCTCGATGAAAAGAACCCTCTTCGCTCAGGGTCTTTCCACAAATAGCATCAACTGGGCTCCCGATGGCAACTGGTTCGTTTATTCCGACCGTGTGAAAGGTCAGGAGCCGGACGGACCCCTGAAAAGCATGAGGGAGCCCGACGACCGCATACCCGGCAACCGCGATAAGTGGTATCTCCGCAAATATGACCCGAAGGGTCGTATTTCCGTGCCTCTCACTTATGGAGGCCCGTCATCCTCTCTCTGTGCCATTTCGCCTGACTCCAAGAAGGTGCTGTATGCTGTGTCACCACGCACTCCCGATAAACATCCTTACCGCCAGACGACACTCATCCAACTTGATGTGGAGACTCTGAAGACCGATACACTCTATACCGGTCCCGGAAGTATAGACGATGCCCTCTACTCTCCTGATGGTCGAAAACTGTTTGTCTCTGCCGGTCCGAATTTCTTCGGTTCCGTGGGAGTCAATTCCGGCAAACATCCAATAGCCAACGACTATGATACCCAGGGTTACATTTTCGATCTGGATTCACGCAAGGCTACCGGAGTGACTCGCGATTTCAACCCCACTCTCAACGGCGGATACACATGGAATGCCAAAGACGGCAAAATCTATTTCCGTGCGGAGGAGGGTTTCTTCACCCCTCTTTACGTCTTCGACCCATCTTCCGGTAAATTTGAGAAGATCACTACCGAACTACCTTCGGTGGTAAGATTCTCAATTGGGGATGATGAGACTGAATGGCTTGCTTACACCGCACAGACATTCACAAACACCGGCGCGGCTTATCTGCTCAATCTGAAGACCGGCGAGACCCGCCTTCTGTCTGACCCGTTGAAGGAATCTCTCAACGGCGTGGAATTCGGAAAAGTGGAACCCTGGACATTCAAATCCAAAAAGGGGGATATTATCGACGGTATCATCTGCTATCCTCCGGAATTTGACCCCTCGAAGAAATACCCCCTTATTGTATATTACTATGGCGGCACATCTCCGAGCGCAGCCGGAATGACCTCTCCTTATTCTCCGCAGGTGCTCGCTTCACGCGACTATGTGGTCTACAATCTGAATCCGAGCGGCACAACCGGATACGGGCAGGAATTTTCAGCACGCCACGTAAATGCATGGGGTGATTATACTGCTGATGAGATCATTGAGGGCACTAAGAAATTCTGTCAGGCTCATCCATTCGTCAACGATAAGAAAATCGGATGCATGGGTGCAAGTTATGGCGGATTCATGACTCAGTACCTTCTCACCAAGACCGATATCTTTGCCGCAGGCGTGAGTCATGCAGGAATTTCTAACGTCACCAGTTATTGGGGAGAGGGATATTGGGGCTACTCTTATAATTCTGTGGCGGCCGCCAAGTCATACCCCTGGTCAAATCCCAAACTGTTCACGGAGCATGGCTCGCTTTTCAATGCCGACAAGATCCACACTCCTCTTCTCCTGCTGCACGGCACTGTCGACACGAACGTGCCTATCGGCGAGAGCATACAACTTTTCAACGCCCTGCGCATACTCGGACGCGATGTTGAATTCATTACCGTAGAAGGTGAGAACCATATAATCACGGATTTCGAGAAACGCACTCTCTGGCAAAATTCCATAATGGCCTGGTTCGCTAAATGGCTTCAGGATGACCCACGCTGGTGGAATGAACTTTACGGTAAGAAATAATGACTATAATATTTGTTCAGCCTTGAATACATTCAGATCGTTAAACCTTATAATAAAAGGAGCATGCGCTTGCATGCTCCTTGTTTCCTTAAATTCCTGCTCCGGTTGCACAGAGACCGAACATACCGAAGCGGTGACCGCTGACATCACGGCAGCACAGATGATGGGGCGTAACGATGCCCGCTTTTTTGTCAACAGGCAGTGGAATGATTCTTCCGAACTGCGCTACCGCCTCGCCCTCATTAGGCATCAGAGCGACAGCCTCAAGAAAAGCCGGGGAATGGATTTCGCGGCAGTCTACGACTCCACTTTCATCTCCACCATACGCGCCGTCAATCCCGAATTGGCGTCATCCGTTACGCGCCTCAACTCCAATCCCAAATAAGGAAAAATCGTAGATCACCGGGTCATCCGGTCGTAATGTGCGGAGCAACTCCGTAAGTTGCTCCGTGCTTTTTCTGTCGTTGGCCTTACGGGTGAGCAATCCGAGATTACGGGATATGTTTCCCACATGCACATCCAAAGGGATAAACAGTTTACTCTTGGGTATCGATTTCCATACGCCCATATCCACAATACCGTCATCGCGCACAAACCAGCGCAGGGCCATGTTTATACGCTTGAGTGCGGTCTGGTCAAGATTTACCGGGAGACACTGGCTACAGGTAGCCCCACCATTCTCATCACTCATTATCTTCTGCATCTCCCCTACAAGTTTCCACGATGGGGTCTCGCTCTCCCCGGCTCCGACACTCTTTGAAAATGCGTCAAGACTGCCGTAATCCTTATATATCCGGTGCATCCCGCGCAGGAAATATTGGAAGTGTCGACCGAAGAATGTGCGGTGAAGGTTCATGTCCGGATTAAGATCCTCGTAACCCTCTTCCATTACATAATGATACGGCTCATTATCCATTAGCGTGAGCATCCTCTCGGCATCACGACATATCATCTTACGGTTGCCCCATGCAATTATCGCTGACAGAAGACCGGCAATCTCTATATCCTGAAGGCTGCTGAAACGTCGGGGAAACTGCACGGGATCGCTCTCTATGAAAGAGACGCTGTTTATCCTCTTGGCTTCCGAATCTAATAGGTCTTTTATCTCGGCAGATACTCTTGTTATAATCTCACCCTTCATTTCGTAATCATTTATATTCAAGACGGGCAGGTTGCGACTCTCTGTTCATGCGGTCAAGCGAAGTGACTATAAAGGTGGAGCCTTTGATGTCATCGTCTCCCAACTTCACACCGTGCTGCGGCGTAAGCGCAATGATCGGGAGGGATTCTCGTATATCTATCTCCTCGCCGGGATAAAATTGATAGACCACAAACCTGACGGCATCCGATTCTTGTTCCTTATGCCCATGTCGGGGAGCGTCCCATTTGAGCACTGTCTCACCATCCTCCTTTTCAATCCTGAGACCTGTCACCGGTTTCGGCTTTACAGAGGCATCTCCGAATGCCGGCGGTAAGGCTATCGTGTTCTGATATTTATTGGCAAGGGAGTCGGCCACACCTTTCAGATTACCCGTCACCCAGTATCCATGCCACCACACGTTACCCTGCACATTGGGGAGACGACGTGAGATCTTCACTTTGGTGTCGAGTTCGTTCCGGTCGTTATTCCCGGGATCGGGGGTATTCATCGTGCGCTGCACATCCTGACCTATATAGACATCAACGCCATGCGAGTTTTTGCTCCACCAGTCAGCAAGATGACGGCTGGGGGCGGCCTTCATGTCAAGCGTCCAGTAAAGTTGGGGGGCAAGATAATCCACCCAACCGTTCTTAGCCCAGAGAAGCACATCGGCATACAGATCATCATAATTCTGAAGTCCGCTGCTCTCGCTCCCTCTCGGATCTGATTTCTTGTTGCGCCATATTCCGAAGGGGCTGACACCGAAACGCACCCACGGTTTTGTCTTCTTGATTGTCCCGTAGAGTTGCTCTATCAGCATGTCGACGTTTTTCCTTCGCCATGCCCTGCGTTCCATGCCGTCGCCGAATTGCCAATAACTCGCATCATCATTCTCAAAACGCTTGCCGTTTGCGGGATAGGGATAGAAGTAATCATCAATATGGATAGCGTCGACATCGTAACGGCTCACGATATCCTCCACCACCTCACATATAAAGTCGCGGTTCTCCTGATAGGCGGGATCGAAGAAGGTCTGTCCGTTGAATTTTACGAATCTGTGGGATTCCTTATTGGCCGCATGATCGGGGGGAAGCACCTCCTTCGGATTTGAGGTGACGCGGTACGGGTTCAGCCACGCATGAAATTCCATACCCCTCTTGTGAGCCTCCTCTATGGCGTATTCCATAGGGTCCCAGTCCTCGCTCGGGGTCTTTCCCCTCTTTCCCGTGAGCCAGCAGGTCCAGGGTTCCAGTTCCGATTTATACATTGCATCCGCAGTAGGACGCACCTGAAATATCACCGCATTGCATCCGGCATCCTGGAGTTTCTGAAACTGGTCCCGTATGTATTTCTTCTGTTCTGCCGGAGTCTTGCTTTGCCATTGCGTCTGGCCGATCACATGAAGCCACGCCCCACGGAATTCCCTCTTGGGGTTCATGCCGTCCGGAGCATGATATTCGATACTTTTACGGTCAAGTCCTGCCGGTAAGTTACCCTCGGCACATCCGATCACAGGCACCGCTATCAAGGCCGATGCCAAAATTATCTTTGCAAATCTATTCATCTATTAAAAAAATTTATTCCCCTTCCCGATATTTCCCATAGTTTCATCTTTCTAATTTTATATCGGAAAACCCTCGGACAGAGAATTTCCACAAAAATAAAACTTTTGAAATCGTTTATGTATCTTCCTCCGGTTAAAAAAAATTAAAATCCCTCTCCCCTCCCTACCTCATAACTTATGGAAGATACCTCCTTCATAAAACACTCCTTAAGGAAGGGGTTAATGATGATGACTTAATTTCCCTTGACCGATTAACAATAGTTGGAGAAGGGGGAATGGGTGCCCTGACATATTTTCCGTCACTTGAATCAATACATGGAGAGGTGATCTCCGATTCCCCGGTTATCTGATATTATTGAAGTTGGAACCAAAATTAAAATTCCCGCTGATAGAGGTCGTTTTATAATAGACGAAATCTATCAAACCTCTTCCCGAATCCGCCGCTATCATCTTCTCTAATATTTTTTAATACTTATATAATTTCAATGATTCGGTAAAAATTACTGAAGGTGTTGAAAATTAGGTTAAGATATTAAATTGTCAGATACAAATGAATCGCCAAAGCGTTCATTATAAAAGCATTAAGATTATGAACGTATTGGCGATCCTCAAAGACTTCACCATCCGGTGTAAGTCTGTATTTGAAAATACTACAACCAAGATGAGCAAAAGGTTTCTCAACTGGCTGATTTTAACAATACGCACTGTCGCGTTGATTCCGGGCAAAGTCAATTTTACCCGGCTCTCACGCTATGGCGGTCGCACAGCCAAGACCTTTGCCTCAAATTTCAAGACACCCGTGGACTGGATGAAAGTCAACGTAGGCATGGCCAGGGATTGTTTTGGTCCCGGCGATGACATCGCGGTGGCAATCGATCCGTCGTTCATTTCAAAAGCAGGCAGACTGACGTATGGCATAGGCCGTTTCTGGTCAGGGGTGGCGCAACGTGTGAAACGCGGTCTGGAGATAATGGCATTCGGGGCAATCAGCCTGAGCAAACAGACATGCGTGATGCTCGGCGCCGTACAGTCTCCGAATTTCAAGACCCTTGAGTCTGAGAGCGACATGTCGATGCTCGACTGGTATGTTTCCCTTGTCAGGGCAAAGGCCACCGAATTGCTTTCCCTGACGGGCATCCTGGTTGCGGATGCCTTCTTCTCTAAATTTGAGTTTGTGGATGAAGTGACTGGAATGGGCTTCAGATTTGTCGGAAGATTACGTGCCGATTCATATCTCAGGTATCTGGCTATACCGAATCCCTCCGCCCCGCGCAGGCGTGGCAGGAAGAAGAAGTATGGGGAGAAAGTGGATCTCTCCAACCTTGATATGTCCGTGTTCACTTCATTCATATATGAGGATTCAACAGGAATCAAAACCAGATGTCACACAGCGGTCGTACATTCGAGGGCGCTGAAACGCTACATCCGTATCGTGGTCTGTCCTGTTGGGAACGGTGAGCCTCTCCTTTACTTCTCCACCGACACCGGTATGATGCCGGAAAGGATCATCGGATTCTACCGCACACGCTTTCAGATTGAGTTCGGCATACGCGATGCCAAGCAGTTTACCGGACTTCAGTCGCAGCAGACCCGTGACAAGGACCGGCTTGACTTTGCTTTCAATCTTTCCTTCACTGCACTCAATGTCTGCAAGGAGGTCATAAGGAAGGATTACCCTGATCTGTCAGTGGCCCAGTTCAAACGGCTCATGTTTGAGTCTTATCTCGCTTCCACAATTATTTCGACTTACGGAAAATCTCCGCATCTCAAAATAATTCAGAAGATAAATCATCGGTTGACTCAGTTAGCTGCTTAACAGCTTCTGAACAACCTCAATTTTTACCGAACTATTGGTATATGTTAAGTAGTGTTTTTCAATTGTCAAAAATTGACAATACAGTTGTTTGTTTCAAATAATTGTACTAACTTTGTTGTCAATTTCTGACAATAACGAATATGAAATTTTGTGATTACATAAGGCAATGCCGTGAATTATTGGGACTTTCGCAAAAAGATATTGCTGAAGTCCTTTCGGTTGATGTTCCGATGTATAGTAGATACGAGCGAGGTCAAAGACCACTCAAAGAGGAACACATCCCAGTTATTGCTTCTAAACTTAATATTGATGCAATAGAATTGAGGAAGATGTGGATCGCCGATAAAGTATTATCGGTTGTAAACGAAGAGAAGGAAGCTACTGACATTTTGAATATCGTGGCAGAAAACATAAACGACAAAACAGTATCAGAAGATAAAATTTAATTCATTTACAATCAAGTTAACATGAATGCGATAAGTTTATTTTCATCCTCTGGTATTGGTGACTTGGGGTTAAAAGCTAAAAAAATTAAAACTGTTATCGGTTGCGAATTACTTGAAGATAGAATGAATCTTTTTAGCCATAATTATCCAGATGCGACCACTTTCAATGGTGATATTTGGAAGTTAAAAAACCAAATAATTGAATATTATAAAACTGCTTTTAATGAGCCCCCTTTCGTTATTTTAGCCACTCCTCCCTGTCAAGGAATGTCGTCTAACGGAATGGGCACCATACTTCGTAATTTTCGCAATGGCGTTCGTCCAAAATTTGATGAACGGAATCGTCTTATTATTCCGGCCATTGAGATTATTAAAGAGCTAAAACCTAAATGGGTCATTTTTGAAAACGTTCCTAATATGGTGAACACTTTGATACAAGATGGCGAAGATTCATTGATAAATATCATTGATTTCATACATAAAGAACTTGGTGATTCATATGAAGGGAATCCCGTAGTTGTAGATGTTGCAGACTATGGTGTTCCACAACATAGAAAACGCTTAATCACAATTCTTAGACGTACTTCTAATCCATCTAAAAATGTTGTACATCTACCCGAGCCTACGCATGGGAAAATTCCCTCAATTTTTGTAAAACATTGGGTTACATTACGATCTGCAATAGGGGGGCTACCTGCTCTTTCTGCTGAAAAAGGGAAGAATGTTTGTAGTACACTACCACTTCATCGAGTTCCATTGTTGGATGAGAAGAAGTTACTTTGGGTACATAATACACCGGAAGGGCAAACTGCGCTTAATAACCAATGCATAAATCCAAACTGCTGTTATCAAAACAATCGCATTCATGGAGCTAAACATGATGCTGATGGCATTAACAAAGCCAATACTGATACTCCATTGTACTGTGAAAAGTGTGGTGAATTATTACCAAGACCTTATACAATCGATAAATTGACTGGCGAAAAGCGCTTTATGAAAGCTTTTACAAGTGCATATAAAAGAATGTCTTGGGATGAGCCTGCAAGTACCCTAACACAAAATTTCCAATATGCATGCTCAGATAATAAGCTTCATCCTTCTCAAGATAGAGTTTTATCTATCTATGAAGCACTAATCATACAAACCATATCAAATTATGATTATTCCTTTGAAATAGGTGGCAAATATGTTTCAGAGGGTCTAATACGTGATACTATCGGAGAAAGTGTGCCACCCTTGCTTATTGAATGTATCGCAGAGTATATTCTAAATTATAAAGAAAAGTAAAAAAGAGACTGAAAAAGCCTCTTTTTTATTTCACTTTATAACCTATCCATTTTTTCTTTGACAGCAGTTCAATATATGCAGGATCGTCTATAACTGCAACCCATCCTTTGCACATCTTTTGAATACCGCTTTTTTGCATTATGGAGACGCTGGTTGTTCTTCCACCGCCATCATGGGGTTGGACAATCTTCCCCCAATCATCAACTTCTAATTGATTTTGATAGAAGCATGCTACAATAGTTGGATTCCCATCTATAAAATCCCATAGTATAGCTAACAAATGGTTAGTCGTTCTATGGTGTGCTTTCCAATCAAAAGAATTAATTGAACTTACCCTTTGTTCTCCTACCAACGGTTTGGCAAGCCCTTTAGAGGCTGGTGGCGTGCTTCCACAGGTTGCTTTTATCTCTATCCCTCCGTACTTATACGGGCTGAAAACTTCTTTACTGATAGGGTATTTTTTACCCTTTTCTTCAGTGTATAGCGTCTTAAAATATTCCTTTTTATCTTCGGTGTCTGTGAGGAGTAGATCTGGATATCCATCTTGATGAAGATTGCTCTGAAGTCTTCCTTTTGATATTCTCATAACACTTCGTGCAAAATATTCACCAACCATTCCACTAAGATTTCTCATTCCAAGTGTTTCAAAAATATTTATATCAAATTCTTGAGTAGTTTCATTAAGTTTTAGTAAGGCTTGATTTGCAAAATTCATGGCTTCTACAACATCCTCAATTGAGAGAACCTCTACACCTTGATAATCTATCTTAACTGCTTTATTCGTAATATACCGCATATTAAATTAAAAAAGATCTTTGATTTGTACTTCTAAGGCGTCAGCAATTTTTTTTATGTTGCTGAGTGTAATATTTCGTTCAGCGCGTTCTATCATACCTATATAGGTACGGTGTACGTTGGCTCTAAAGGCTAATTCTTCCTGTGAAATGCCCTTTTCTTTTCGTAGCCTTTGTATGGTCTTACCGAACTGAACTAATGTCGATTTATTAATTTCCATTGCTATATATAGTATGCAAATTTATGACGAAGTATATACGCCTACAACATACAATAATTAGCATTTAGCTTGTTAATGACTTAATAATGTTATTTTTTCGATTTTATGGAGTTGCGGCTCCGCCGCCGCGCTTTCGTGAACGGAGCCTCGGTCTCCGCCATACGGCTTCAATCGCTAACTCAACAACCCTTCGGTCACCTCCGAGGAGTTTTGTTGTATATGGACTTTTCGCTTCGGGTCTGTAGACCTTTCGCCTGATAAGGACTTTTACCGTTCATTATACCCTTTGAGTAGATTTAGTAACTCTACGACCCTGATCCATTTATTGCATCGTCTCTCATCGGGGCGATTATCTTTCCCTGAACCTCGTCTGCCGGGCTTCTTGTAGTCGTTCTGCTTATGCCGTCATAGTGATTACTCGGTGTTTAATGCGCATTTGGTATGCAGTTGGAAAAACCGCCGAAGATGTAACGTATAAGTCATATTGTTGCCGAGGCGTTCAAGAGGATTTAACTGATTATTCGCACCTAAGTGCGTCTGATATTTGCCTCACATCGTATTGATTTCAATTGTGTTCGGCGATTTCCAATTCATACCCGCGAAGTTAGCGTCCTTATCTACGCTCGAAAAGGGCAGGTAAATTTGATTAAGAGTATGTTTACTTTTAAACTAAATTAAATATTAGGATCATGAAAAACCCTCAACCAGAGTGTTGAAAGGAGAAAAAAGGTTTTATCATGCATGTAACTTTCTTCTATCAAACACATCTGACCGAGGGTCAATGGTATTATATAAACAAAGTATTCTTTAAAATGATTGCAGACACCGCAAATATTCCCTGCGCTCCATCTTTGAAGCCGTCCTCTATCTTTTGGTCAGTGGATGTCAGTGGCGTATGTTCCTGAAGGATTTCCCTAAATGGCAATCCGTCTATAAATTCTTCCGTAAATGGAGGGAGGACGGACGCATAGAGCATTTTATAGAAAAGACGATTATGAAGATCAGAAAGAAGCGTGGCCAGAATGATACACCCAGTGTGGGAGCACTTGATGCTCAAAGTGTCAAGTGGGGCAACCGGATGAGTGATAACGGGTTTGATGCCAACAAGAAAGTCAAGGGTGTAAAGCGAAGTGTGGTTGTGGACCGCAATTGCTTTATATTGGGAAGAAAGGTTGACAACGCGTTGAAACATGACTCCAAACTCGCCTATCCACTTTGTGGGGACACCTCCTTCTTCTGGCCGACCCTCAGGAAGATACTCGTGGACAGAGGTTACAGAGGTGAGGTGGCCAATAAGGTAAAGGAAGATTTAAACATAGAGATAGAAGTCAGCAACACACCCAACGGAACAAAAGGATTCACCCCGAAGCCTCTCAGATGGGTGGTCGAAAGAACATTTGCATGGCTGGACGCATTCAGAAGGCTCGTCAGAAATTACGAGCATACCGATGAATCTGCTGAAGAGATGATTGATTTCGCGACTATCAAACTCCTGATTAAGCAGATCTAATAGTTAACAACATTAAAAATGTAAACACACTCTTAATCAAAGATATTGAAGTTGTACATTTGCACGACTTCATTATTAAATTTATCCTTATGTATAGGTAACATCCTGTAATGATTCAACGTAATTCTTTCTCTTTCATTATGAATGGAAGGAGGATCTTCTCAAAATTATCCTTTGATATTATACGATAATGAAACCGGACTGAATCATTGAATCTTTTACTGTGGTGGGCTATAAAATTACTTTTCTTGAACTGATCCGCGAGTGCCAAGCGATCTTCCTCCTCATTCATGAAATGATAATTCCCGGCAGTTATCAAACTGTCAACCTTTCCCCAGATATTCATCCACACTTCGCCCGGAGGAGGTGTTATATTTTGTAGACTGTTGACGAACGCATTGAAGAAAACATCGTAAGGAATTATACTATCCTTGATTAATGAAAGATTCACCCTGTAGAAATTGCCTTTATAACCGGTTTTCTCATAGAGAGGCCCACCAAACGTACTATCATCCATCAATTCAGAACGGAGATATCTTCCGGATGCGGCAGTATCCTTAAGGATGTGACCCGGTCCGAAAAAATCCTGCATGAAATTTTTATAGATGTCGCGATATTGCGAACTTGGATAGTGGCTCACCTGATAAGCCAATGCAGTGTTTATTGAATCTGTCAAAGTAGCATTACTGCCGTAATAAAAGATGTAGGTATTTCGTTTTCCTATGTTACATCCTCCTGTCACAACAATCATTGCACTCAACAACCAATATAATTTTTTCTTCATAAGTCTTTTTTCCACTTTTGCAATAATGCGCTTAGCTATCTGAAAACAAGAGTCATAATAATTGTATAGTTTCCGTCTTTCTATTTTTTTATTTTCCTCAGGCGATTCCATCCCGGTATTCCACGAATTAAATGAACAACTGCCGTCAATGTCATCAGTATTCCAAACCAAAAGTGCCAAAGCCCCAAGTGCGGAATCTTTATTGGTGACAGGAGTTTCACCAGCCCGGTAATGAACGTCAGACCAATAAAAAGAATCAAAGCCCGAGTATCAATCCAAAACCAAGTATATTTTGCTCTGAGAGCATTGAGCATCTTTTTGAATTGCAAGCCATGTACTATTGTTAAGGCAGCCATCACGAAG
Organism: uncultured Porphyromonadaceae bacterium; assembly: GCA_947175265.1. Classification (GTDB taxonomy): domain Bacteria; phylum Bacteroidota; class Bacteroidia; order Bacteroidales; family Muribaculaceae; genus Lepagella. The sequence continues at coordinate 36,202 of CAMWMD010000018.1, forward strand.
CCGCATATCCAATGCACAACCTTGATGCCTGGTCGCGGCTCAATGATTATTCCGTGCTTTTTCAGATGCAGAATAATCCCTGTGACAAGAGTTGCCAAAAATAAAACTATTAAAGTCATCCCTAAAGATGCCTTTGTTTTCGGTGTTACCATCCTTAATTTATGTTTGATAAATATTTTCTCATTGTTATAACCGCGAAATTAATGAAATAAACTGCCTCTTCCAAGAATATCTTAATATTGAGGTCGAATTTATATTTTTTCATGTCGTTTCTATCGCCCAATCTGTCAATGTGTGTGTCTCCGTCGAGAAATTGGCACCTATCAGAAATATAGACCTGCTGTCACTTCCGAACGGCGTTGCATATCCTTTCTCCTTTATTTGCCGGAGGGCCTTTTCGGCACTTCCATCCACTTTAAATTCAAAAATAAAGACTTGATGGTCTGTAAGAATCTGCATGTCGCATCTTCCTCGGCTTGAATGAATCTCTGTCCTTACTTCCAATCCCAGCATCTTGCAGACTATAGCCATCAAATTCTGAAAATGGATTTCCTTATTAATCTCCGGCATAGAGTCTGTATCGGCAAAAAGACTTTGGAGTCGAATCATAAAACCCTCGATATTTCCATCTCGTATATCACCAAGAAAACTAAAAAGATCAAACGTTGTCCTCCCTCCATATCCTCGTAGGAAATAATTGGATAGTGAATCCCAAAATCCTTCATATACTTCCCGATTTGGAAATCCCAAGGTGTATTGACGAGTTAGAGATTCATAACTCTTTATCGTAAGGTAACCGGCTTGATACAGCAAAGGCACCAGGTCGCGGCTACTGTCTGTCATATCGTTCAGAGCAGCTTCATTCCGTCGCACTCCGTCGAGGTCTGCCAGAAGATATCCGTTCTTCTTTATCAATTTGATAAGATATGAGGGAGAACCTGTCGAAAACCAATAATGATTGAAATCTTCGGAATCAAACGCACTCAACAAACTGAATGGATTATAGACAAACTCACCCTTCTTTGCAAAATGATAGCCATCGTAAAGACGTTTGAACGATTCCCATGTCTCATCTTCTGTTAGGTCGTTCTCTTCAGAAAACTCCGTCACCGACTTCTTGAAATCCCTCTTGAATTCACTCTCGCTGATTCCGCAAACTGAATTAAATTTCGGAAGCATGGAAATATCCTTAAGATTGTTCAGTCCACTGAAAACAGAAACCTTTCCGAATTTCGAGACACCCGTCAGCATGGCAAACCGTATATACTCATCATTCCCTTTTATCACAGAATAGAAACTCCTCAATTCCGACTTAATATTTTCGAGCAATTCCTGATTATGAAGACAGTCAAGTATCGGTTTGTCATACTCATCTATCAGTATTACAACTTTTTGACCATATTTTTCAAAGGCCTGACGGATAAGTTCCATAAAACGTTCCTGAGGACTACGGGCTTCCGAAGACAAACCATAATCCTTCTCTATGAAATTAAGATTGCCGTCGAGCCTTATCCTCAGCCGTTCTATATTGATATAGTTTGCCGGACTCAAATCAAATCTGAAAACCGGATAAGTTTTCCATTCGGTCTCCAACTCCGATATTGCCAAACCTTCAAACAGCTCTTTCCTACCCTTAAAATATGCCTCCAGAGTTGACATCAGCAGACTTTTTCCAAACCGACGCGGTCGGCTTAGAAAAACATAATCAGAACTATTGATTATTTCTTTTATAAAAATAGTTTTATCAATATAGAAAAGATTTTCTTCCCTTATTTTACTAAAGGTCTGTATTCCGACTGGATATTTTATAGTCTTTGGCATATATTGATTCTTTTGGATTTCCTCCTGCAAATATAAGCATTTCCTATATTTTTTATACCTCCCTGCCTTACAATTAATGCTTTTTTATGAGCGTTGCACTTGATAACTTATTTGTCACTGTTATTTGTACCAAAAGTAAAGTAAACTGAGAATCCTATCGATTCTCAATATCCTTAAGACGACGATTAAGCACATTGACTGTTATTGGTTGGATCGCACTTGCCTGGCAAGCGGGAAAAAGAATGGCAGTCAAAGATGAACTGGAAAGATTTCCGGATAGAAAAAATGTAATGCAACTTCGGCGTAATTATTGTTGGTTAACAATAATAGCCGGGGTAGTCCTCATTTTAATTGCAATTATAATCTGATCTATACGGGAATAGTATCTAATTAAAAATCGTATTCCTCAAACTCGACAATCTTCAATGTCGATATCTTCAATTCATACCTTAACTCCACTACCCTCTTGTGATCCATTACCGCAACCGGCATTTATCATCCCAATCAAGGGAAGAAGCATCCTAATTTTGAAACGATAATTCTTTTTTGTAATTTTGCCAAAATTTAAATTCTTTTCAATCATGAGCGAATTAGCCACAAAATACAACCCTTCCGAGGTGGAAGACAAATGGTATGCCTATTGGATGGAGCATGGCCTTTTCCACTCTGAACCGGACAATCGTGAACCTTTCTGCATCGTTATCCCTCCTCCGAATGTAACCGGTGTGCTCCACATGGGACACATGCTCAATAATACTATACAGGATATCCTGACACGCCGCGCGCGCATGCAGGGCAAGAATGCACTGTGGGTGCCCGGCACTGACCATGCCGCAATCTCAACGGAAGCAAAAGTCGTGGCTAAACTCGCTCAGGATGGCATAAAGAAAACAGATCTCTCTCGTGAGGAATTCCTCAACCATGCCTGGGACTGGACACACAAATACGGTGGCATCATCCTCCAGCAACTCCGCAAACTCGGTGCTTCCTGCGACTGGGAGCGCACTGCTTTCACAATGGACGAAACTCGCTCCAAAAGCGTGATGCGAGTATTTTGTGAACTATACAACCGCGGTCTGATTTACCGTGGTGTCCGTATGGTCAACTGGGATCCCAAGGCACTCACCGCGCTCTCCGACGAGGAGGTGATCTACAAAGAGGAACAGAGCAAACTCTTCTTTCTCAAATATATGGTGGAGGGTGGCGACGGCAAATATATCGTGGTTGCCACGACTCGCCCCGAAACCATTCTCGGAGATACCGCCGTCTGTGTGAATCCCAATGACGAGAGATACTCCTGGCTCAAGGGTAAACGTGTGATAGTGCCCATGGTAGGCAGATCCGTGCCCATCATTATGGACGATTATGTCGAGATGGACTTCGGTACTGGTTGCCTCAAGGTGACTCCGGCCCATGACGTCAACGACTATATGCTCGGCGACAAATATAATCTTGAGACAATCGACATATTCAACGATAACGGTACAATCTCCGAAGCCGGCGGCATGTATGTCGGCATGGATCGTTTCGATGTCCGCAAACAGATTATGGAAGACCTCCAGAAAGCTGGCCTCGTGGAAAAAGTGGAGGATTACGTCAACAAGGTTGGCCATTCAGAGCGCACGGATGCCGTAATCGAGCCGAAACTATCCATGCAGTGGTTCGTTAAGATGCAAGACCTCGCCGTGCCCGCGCTTGAGGCTGTGGAATCCGACTACATCAAATTTGTCCCTGCAAAATACAAGAACACTTACCGTTACTGGATGACCAATATCAAAGACTGGTGTATCTCCCGTCAACTTTGGTGGGGCCACCAGATTCCCGCATGGTATCTCCCCTCCGGCGGGTATGTGGTTGCAGAAAACGAGGAGGAAGCTCTCCTCAGGGCGATAGAGAAGACCGGAAATCCGGAACTGACTCTCGACGACCTTAAGCGTGACCCTGACTGTCTCGACACATGGTTCTCCTCTTGGCTTTGGCCCATTTCCCTCTTCAACGGTATCCTTGATCCCGGAAACGAGGAATTCAAGTATTATTACCCCACAACCGATCTTGTGACGGGACCCGACATAATCTTCTTCTGGGTCGCAAGAATGATTATAGCCGGATATGCTTTCTGCGATGACAAACCCTTCAGCAATGTCTATTTCACGGGTATTGTCCGTGATAAGATAGGGCGCAAGATGTCAAAATCCCTCGGCAACTCCCCCGATCCTCTCGAACTCATCGAAAAATTCGGTGCCGACGGTGTGCGAATGGGTATTATGCTTGCCGCTCCTGCCGGTCACGACATTATGTATGACGACTCCCTCTGCGAGCAAGGACGTAATTTCTGCAATAAGATTTGGAATGCTTTCCGTCTCGTAAAGGGCTGGGAGGTAGATAAGGATATACCTCAGCCGGAAGTGGCAAAACGGGGTATTGAATGGTTTGAGGCTGAAATGAACCGCTGTCTTATCGAGGTGGAAGACCTTATGGGGAAATTCCGTATCTCTGAAGCCCTGATGGCTATCTATAAACTTTTCTGGGATGAATTCTCTTCATGGTATCTTGAGGTGGTTAAGCCGGCATACGGCTCCCCTATTGACGGAAAGACATACGAAGACACCCTCCGTTTCTTCGATATCCTCCTTCGTCTGCTCCACCCGTTCATGCCGTTCATCACTGAAGAACTGTGGCAACATCTTTATGACCGTAAAGAGGGTGAGAGCATCATGACAGCTCAACTCCCGACTGCGGAGGGATTTGACGCCGCCATAATTGAGAAGTTTGACAATCTCAAAGAGGTGGTGGCCGGAATACGCACCGTCCGCAAGCAAAAGCAAATTGCACAGCGTGAGCCCCTTGAACTCCTCGTAAAAGGCCCGCATGACGGATTCCTTGACAGTGTGATTGAAAAGATGGGTAACATCTCCTCCATCAAGTCGGTGGATGAGAAACCCGCCGCAGCCGCTTCCTTCATAGTTGCCTCTACAGAATACTCTATCCCGGTAAGCGCGAATATCAACGTGGAGGAAGAGATCAAGAAACTTAATGCCGATCTTGAGTATCAGGAAAAATTCCTCAACTCCGTTCGTAAGAAACTTGCCAACGAAAAGTTTGTGGCTAATGCTCCGGAGAAAGTTGTGGCTCTCGAACGCAAGAAGGAATCTGATGCCCTTGATAAGATAGCGGCGATAAAGGCAGCGATATCAGCACTCGCATGAACAATGACAACATAAATCTTGATTCATTCGTCAAAAATTCAAACGCATAGTCAGGATTTACAATAATATAAATACCTCTAACATAAAAGGCTGTCAACGTTGACAGCCTTTTATGTTAGAGAATATTTCATATAAGAGAAAGTTATAAAACAAAAGCGCCGGGATACTTCGCGTATACCGGCACCGTAATATTCATGATGTAAGGTAGTTAGTATATCGTAACGACCTTTACAGTCATTCTTATTACCTTGTTTCAATACTTACACACCGCTAAATTAATTAAATTTTTTTAATTAAGCATTATCTTTTCAGAAATTTTTATCTAAAAAATTCATTTTCTATCAAAAAATCAAAATTATACAAATTTTTTACTGTCATATCGAACAATTTCACCTATCCCTATGTTATAATATCAGAAAATCGTTTCATGATGTTAGGTTAGTTCGAAAAAGAATTTGAACGCGGTCGATGGGAATCGGCCGCGTTTCGTGTTTATTCTGAATTATCTCAAAAAAATTCCATCCCCAATCAAACCTTTTTCCTTCTCCTGGTGTTGTAATATCAGAAAATCGTTTCATGATGTTAGGTTAGTTTGAAAAAGAATTTGAACGCGGTCGATGGGAATCGGCCGCGTTTCGTGTTTATTCTGAATTATCTCAAAAAAATTCCATCCCCAATCAAACCTTTTTCCTTCTCCTGGTGTTGTAATATCAGAAAATCGTTTCATGATGTTAGGTTAGTTTGAAAAAGAATTTGAACGCGGTCGATGGGAATCGGCCGCGTTTCGTTTTCTATCCAAAAAAGAAATATGCCACTATCACAGCCGCTACGGCTCCGGTAATATCTGCAAGCAACGCATACCCGGCTGCGTAACGTGTCTTCATGACTCCCACACTTCCGAAATACACTGCGAGAATATAGAAGGTCGTATCTGTCGAACCTCTTACCGCCGCAGCCACACGGCTTACGAAGGCATCAGCCCCATTCTCCTTCATCACATCAAGCATCATTGCGCAAGAACCGCTACCGCTAAGTGGCTTCATGAGCATGGTGGGAAGCGCGCCTACCCATCGGGTGTCTAATCCAAGTGCTCCGATACCCGATTCAACCCATCCGGTGAACGCATCAAGCGCACCGGAAGCCCTGAACATACCTATACCGACTAATATAGCCACCAGATAAGGGATGATCATTACGGCCGTCTTAAAGCCATCCTTCGCTCCCTCAATGAAAGTGTCGTAGACGTTTATATGTTTCCTAATCCCCGCCAAAATAAAAGAGATAATCACGCTGAAGAGGATTACGTTAGCCGCAAACGTGGAATACACCTCCATCTTATCCGCAGGAAGGCGTGAAAGAAGCCAGACCGCTATTCCAACCACGGCTGCTATCCCACAGAGCCAACTCCATATCACCCTATCCATCCTTATCCGCTGTTTGATGCAAAGTGCTGTCAGCCCCACTATCGTGGCGATAGCAGTCGCTATTAGTATGGGGATGAAAATATCTGTCGGATTAGCCGCACCCCCCTGTGCCCTATACATCATTATGCTTATCGGGATAAGGCACAGACCCGATGAATTGAGCACGAGAAACATTATCATCGCATCCGTCGCGGTATCCTTCTGCTTGTTCAGGCTCTGCATCTCCTGCATGGCACGCAATCCCATAGGAGTGGCGGCATTGTCAAGTCCGAGCATATTGGCTGAGATGTTCATGAATATCGCTCCCATTGCCGGATGACCTTTCGGTATACCGGGGAACAGTCGGGAGAAAAAAGGACTTATGAGGCGTCCGAAAAACTCTATCACTCCCCCCTTCTCCCCTATCTTCATAATCCCGAGCCACAATGTCAGAACTCCCGTCAGCCCAAGGGATATTTCAAAAGCGTAGGCCGCCTGACTGAAAGAGGAATTCATTATTTCACTCCATACGGCCATATCGCCATAAAAGATGGTTCGCCCGGCTGCCATGAGAAAAGCTATTGCAAAAAAGGCAATCCATATCCAGTTTAATACCATGCTACGTTTCTTTTGGTGATTATTTTTATGCAAATTTACATATTTTAATCCCTATTTCCTACCTTGATAAACTAAAACGCAGATGAGGACGTTATATTTTTTAGTAAAATTACTTTAATGATGAACCACAAGCATTTCTTTAAATGGGGTGGCCGCATTGCCTTGCTTGCCGTCCTGCTCACGGCCGCTCCGGCTTTATGCACGGAACAGGACTCTCCCGAGATGTCGCCCATGCTTGAGATGAATCCCGCTCCGGCTGAACCCGACAACGTCAAGCCCATACAGAAGGTGCTGTTCCTCGGAGATTCAATGACAGGATGGATGGCCGAGAGATTCAATGCGTATGCCGATAATAATGATTTTGAGGTCGCAACGATTGTCTGGGATGGCTCCACAATTTCAAAATGGGCTAATTCCCCGAATCTGAAAAAGATTATTGAGGAACAGAAACCGGATGCAGTTATCCTGAGTCTGGGGATGAACGAGCTCTTCGAAGGGAACCCCGAGACCCGACTCACGAAACCTGTAGAGCAACTGAAAGAAACAATAGGCGATATCCCTTTCCTTTGGATTGGCCCACCTTCATGGCCCGGACATTCCGAGGGTGAGACCCTCAATTCCTGGCTCCAGTCAAAACTTGGAGAGCATAATTTCTTCCGCAGTTTTGATCTTGACATACCCCGCCAGAGCAGATCAAACCCCCATCCAAACCGTGAGGGAATAGAGGAATGGATCGACAAGGTGGCCGAATGGATTCCCGAAAATTCCAACCTGCATTTCAAAAGCATGGATGCTCCGGCTGAAGGGAAATTCTCAAGAAGCAAGACCTTTATCTATAAACGTATGAAAGAGAATCTTTAATGCGAGATTCCACATAGAGGGCAGAAATAACAAAAGCACGACGTGGGTCGTGCTTTTGTTATTTCTGCCCTCTTCATTTGACGGCCGCTTCATGTTTCTTCGGCTTCTTTATCCTGACTATCATCTTGTCGAATCCCTCTCCGTACACCCCGTTGACATTTGTCTGGGTGATGAAAGCATGTTCATCGATTCCCTTTACAATCCTGAATATATGCACACTCTCTATCTTTCGGCAGCACACCAGCAAAAGTTTTACCGGATTCTTCGAATACCATCCTGTGCCATCAATTACTGTGACACCCCTATGTGCCTCTTGATTTATAAGATCTGCTATCTCCTCCCATTTGCTGGAAAATATCACGAACTGTGTGGCCTGTCGGTTGGTGTTGATTATCATGTCACACATATAGGCGATGACAAACGTCACTACCCAACCGTAGACTATCATGGGCACCCTGACATTGAGACGCTCCTCGAGAGTGCCGTCAAAGGGGAGGAAGACCGACGACAGGACAATAAGCATATCGCAATAAATCATCGTGCGCCCTATCGTCACGTTGCTCACTTTCGCCACCATTGCCGCCACTATATCGGTACCGCCCGACGAACCGTTGTGGATGAACACGAGTCCTATACCTATGCCGCAGAGTATACCACCCAATATCGCGCTCATCGACATCTCCGCAATCAGCGGATGACCTATGGACGTGAAGAAACTCTCGAAAATACCAATGGCAAGCGACAGGACAGTCGCGCCGAATATGGTCCTCGCCACAAATTTTTTCCCTACTATACGCCACGCTATCGCTAAAAGCAACAGGTTGCAGGCATACTGGGTCACAGATACCCTTATCAATTTATCTGTTGCGAAATATACGAGCGAACCCACACCGGATAGGCCCCCAATCACGATGCCGTGAGGCAGAATAAAACCGGTAAAACCCACTGCGTAAAGAGTCAGACCAAAGATTATCAGTATGTAATCTCTCGTCTCCTGCATTAATTTGTTGTAGTTTACAGTTGACATTTCTCTTGATGTTGGCTGTTGTTAATAATGGTCATTGTTGTGCCCGCAAAATTAAGAATTAAATTCCATTATTCTTTAAATTGTCACTAATTTTTATTGGCCGTTTCATTGGGAAATTTCTTCCGCTTATTGACGCCTACTTTAAGTATTTTTACCTAATTTTGCATTCTCAATCCCTTCCCCTTTCCGTCATCAGGAAAGTCAGGGAGAGCGAAAGTATAATCAATTGCACTTTATGAAACTACATTCGATTTTCACAACCGCTTTCATGGTCGCTTCCACTCTCAATGCTTTTGCGGGTGACTTCCTGGACTCTGACCAACCCTCCTCTTTATTTACACTTGGAGTAAGGGCAGGCGTCAATACTTCCGTCCACACTTTCGATTCCCGTTTCTTCGATGTATGGAACGTCAATTCCTGGGGCACCGGAATTGACGCCGGTGCAGTCTTCGATATAAATCTCAGGCAATATATCTCCATTCAGCCCGGCTTTTTCTTCGAAAGCCGAAGCGGACACTATTCCTACATCAACGCCTACACTGACGCTGACGGAGAGGAAGCCCAATACACCCAGTTGGGAAAATACCGGGGTTACTTTCTCAATATCCCGGTCCTTATCTCTGTAAAATTCAATCTCGCTTCTAATGTAAAGTGGATTGTGGAAGCCGGCCCCTATCTCCAACTGAAACTCCATTCGTCAGACAACGAGATTATCGACGTGATGACTTTCCCGGAAAAGGATGTCATCGCGCTTGAGAAAGTGTCGGCAAATTCATCCGACTTCGGCCTGAAAATCGGTTCCGGAATACTGGTCAACGAGCATTACTCCTTCTCCATACACTATCTCGCCGGCGGCCGTGACGTATGGAAAGCACCTTTTGACGGTGGACGCAACAAGGCCTGGACTTTTACCGTAGGTTATAATTTCTAATGCCCGAGCATTTCCAGTATCCTCCTCGCGTTATCTTCTGTCGGAAGTGATAAATCGAGCCTTACCATTCCACTATCGCGTTTATGCCAGGTAATCTGTTTCTTGGCATAGACGCGGGTATTTTTCTGTATCCTCGCCACGGCCTCCTCTTTGGTCATTTTTCCATCAAACCATGCGAACATCTCCTTCAGGCCAACCGTGTTGAGGGAGTTGAGTCCCCTTCGTCCCTCCACACTTCTTGCCTCCTCCTCCAGCCCTGCATCCATCATCATCTCCACCCTGCGGTTGATCCGTCCGAACAACTTCTCCCTATCACCCTCCAGACATACCTTTATTATCCTGAACGGGCGCTCCCTCCTTTCACCCGTCAGAAGGCTGCTGTATGCTCTCCCCGCCGTGCGGCATATTTCTACAGCATGGAACACTCGCTTCATATTCTTACGGTCGACCCTCTCGAAATGCACAGGATCGACCCGTGAGAGTTCAGACAGTAGCCATTCATCCCCCTCGCGTTCCCATTCTTCCGTCAATTCACGGCGAATATCCGCAGGAACCGTAGGGAGTTCGTCTATTCCGTTGCATAGGGCATCAACATACATCATTGAGCCCCCACATACCACCGCCACATCCTTATCCCCGAATATCTCGTGAAGGATGCCGAGTGCATCTTCCTCAAACTCGCTCGCGCTGTAATACTCCTCCAATTCAAGCATTTCCAGAAGATGATGCCTCACGCCACCCCTCTCCTCTTCGGTCGGCACAGCCGTCACAATCGGTATACCCTTAAATACTTGTCGGCTGTCGGCTGATATTATCTCTGTCCCGAGCCTCTTGGCAACATCAACGGCAAGGGCCGACTTCCCGGAAGCAGTCGGCCCTGTTATCACAATAAGTGTCTTATCTTTCATTTCTCAGCAGCAAGCCGGCAGATATTCACAATCACGTCGGTAGCCTTCTCCATCGACTGGATTGCCACAAATTCATAGCGCCCGTGGAAATTCTCTCCCCCCGCGAATATATTGGGGCACGGCAGACCCTTGAAGGAGAGTTGCGCTCCGTCAGTGCCTCCGCGTATGGGCTGCACTTTAGGCTCTACTCCAGCCTCCCGCATCGCCTTTTCAGCCAATTCTATTATATACATGACCGGCTCGATCTTCTCACGCATATTATAATACTGATCCTTGATCTCGACTGATGCGCAACCCGGATACTCGCTGTTGGTTTTCCTTACGAGATGCTCCATCTCACGCTTACGGCTTTCAAAACGGGCACGGTCGTGATCGCGCAGTATATAACTGAGTACGGTCTGCTCCACGGTTCCCTCAATCCCTACAAGATGATAGAACCCTTCATACCCCTCTGTGTGCTCTGGAGTTTCCCAACGCGGCAGCATGACAATGAACTGGGTTGCCACACGCATGGAATTTACCATCTTATGTTTAGCAGTCCCGGGATGCACGTTGCGACCCTTGATAGTCACCTTCGCGCTTGCCGCATTGAAGTTCTCGAATTCGAGTTCGCCGACAGCGCCTCCATCCATTGTGTAGGCAAAGTCTGCACCGAAGCGGGCAACGTCAAATTTATGTGCCCCCATGCCGATCTCCTCGTCAGGATTGAATGCTACACGTATCTTCCCGTGCTTTATCTCAGGATGACGCTGAAGATGCGCCACGGCACTTATTATCTCCGCGATGCCGGCCTTGTCGTCAGCTCCGAGCAGTGTGGTGCCGTCTGTCACGATAAGGTCTTGCCCTATATAATTCAGCAGTTCCGGAAACTCTTCCGGGCTCAGCATTATCCCCTTTTCCTTATTGAGGGTTATGGTCTTTCCGTCATAATCCTTCACTATACGGGGTTTTACATGCTTACCGCTCATATCCGGCGACGTATCGAGATGCGCTATGAATCCGACCACCGGAGCATCCGCGCTACAGTTGGCAGGGAGTGTCGCCATTAGATAGCCGTTATCATCAAGGGAAATATCCTCAAGACCCATCTCCTCAAGGCGTTCCTTCAGGAATTGGGCGAATATCATCTGTCCCGGTGTGGAGGGGGTCATATTGGTCAATTCGTCGCTCTGTGTGTCGAATGCCACATAACTGAGAAATCTATCCGTTACTGTCATGGTAGTTTTATATATAATTCAGGTTACTGATTGCAAAATTATAAAAAATTTCACAATTAATATTCCTTTTATACCCTTTATTATTCCTCACTCTTCAATTTGTCTCCCTCTTCACTATCCGCTCTCCATCTCACCTTCCTTTCAGGAAATGCTCCCGGGAGTCGTAAAACAGACTGAAATACCGCTTCATGTTTTCCAACTCCCACCACTTGCAGATATCCACGGGGTTACGGTCAAGATTATAGACCTTCGCATTCTCCATCGATAAGATAAAAGGAGAATGTGATGATATCAGAAATTGGCATTTCCCATAGCGTGCGAGATATTGGATTAGGGAGGCCAGTTTTATCTGAAACTCGCACGACATACTGTTCTCAGGCTCATCAAGCAGATACAACCCGGGCTTCTCCAGAAGTTCCGACAATTTCATAAGGGCTGTCTCCCCGTTGCTGTAACCACGTTCCATCTTACCCACCGTATCGATAAGGAGTTTGTTGAATGAACTGCCTCTGCTGCGTGTGGCGTTTCTTGCTTTCCTTATCTCAACTCCCCTCTTGAAGTTTTCCACATTATACCCGGTTTCAAAATTCAGATGCCTCGGCAATTCCTCTGGTGCGACATATTCATCCATAAGAAGGCGGCTTTTCTGGAGTTTCCTGTCATTATCAAGGCGCAATTCCTGCATCGACTTGAATATGTCGTCGCTCGTGAGCACCGTCGTGATTGAGGAGATGTCATATTTCGTGGGTGTGCGTTTCCTTGCCGATACTGTATCGCCGGCCACATCCGGGGAGACAGTATAACGGCATCTCTTCACATATTCCTCAAAATAGGGACTCGAATTGAACATCGCCCTCCTCTCCGCTTCAAGTTTCTCACTTATCACATTGATAATGGTTGATTTCCCGGATCCGTTACCTCCATAAAGTATGGTGATAGGCTCAAAATCTATCGACCACAACGATATTTCTGACGTGATATGGAAAGGATAGGAATGCTCATCATAGAACGAACCTCGCGGCTGATCATAATACAGATTATCACTTTCGAGATCCGGGAATATGAATTTCTCAAGATAAAGCATAGCGTCAAATATATTTGGTAAATCACTACAAGTCAAAAAAGAATATCACTTACCTCCGCTATTGTTTCTTCGGAAGTTTTCCTGATAATAAAATCTACGGTCCCTGTTCTCATCCGGACATGCACATTCTATGACGTACGCAAGCGCAGACAGGGACCGTGAAAGTATATTTAGAATGGTGGCTTTATTTCTTCTCCACCTCTTTCACCTTGAATTTCAATTTGGAGAAAGCCTCTTCGATTTTCTTCAGGTCGGTCTTATCGGAATCGTAGGTTACGGTGATGGTCTGATTCTTAAGGTCAGTCTCCACTTTCTTCACACCCTTCTCAAAACGGATGTTACCCTTGATCCTCTTCTCGCAGTTTTCACATGTCATGCGTGGTTCAGGAGTCAGCGTCACCACCTTCAATTCTTTCGCACTTACCGTAATGGCCGCTGCAGCCATCACCAATGCCATAATAGACTTTTTCAGCATAAGAATACTATATTTAAGATTGACAAATTATTTTACGTTTATAGTTTCCCGAAATTGAATCTCAACCCGACGTAAGCCATCGCCCCGTGTAGAGGGCCCCATATCATCGTTGAATCAAAATTCGGACTCCACGGATTCTCCGAAGAGATTATCGGATTCTTCTGGCGGAAATCTGTAAGGTTCTCGCCCCCGACATATATGGAGAAATTGCGGAACCAGCGGGTCACCTGCAGATTCAACTGCGGGAAAGCCTTGAATCTGTGCGGCCATGAGTATGTGCCGTCAGCGGTGAGATAAGGACTCGGCATCCTCCCCCCTCCGTTGATTACAAAAGTCGCGTCAAACTGCCATATATCCATCTCCGTGGAAAATGAGGCTGTCAGCAGCGCCTTGTAGCGCGAGGTCAGCGGTTTCTCCATGAGCACCCCGCCGTAGGTGGATTTGACGTCATTGAGACGCCACGCTGCAGTAACGGTCAGTCCGAAATCCGACTCGTATGTACCCTCCACCTGAAATGTATGTGAATAGGATTTACCCTCAAGATCGGTTATCACAAGTTTATGCGGATCACTGTCATAATCGGCTATCACCTGACGTGAGAAACGTGTATAGAAATACTCCGCATCCAGACGTATCCGATGCCCCGATATCGGTATCGTCAACGTGGCGTTGGCACCGTAATTCCATGATGCCTCCTGATTCAGATTCTCGACCACGAGTTCCCTTCCGCTCGCAAGGAGATAGTTATATTCCGCCCATCCGAAAACCGAACGGTATCCTTTCCCTACGGAAGCACGGAGTGTAAGCGGCTCCACCGGTGTATAGCGCACGTTGAAACGGGGAGTGACAAACCATCCGTACCGGCTGCTGTAGTCACCTCTCACTCCGGCCATGGCTGTCAGACGGGTGTCGAATTTCATCGTGTACTGTGCGTAACCTCCCGCTGTATTCTCCATCTCGATAAGCCTCTGTCTCGATGAGCCGGGGGTATTGTCCCTTTTCAAACGCTGATTCAGGAAATCGTAGTTATATGATAACCCTACTGAAAGATTATGGGCCTCTCCGAAATCAGATTCATACATCAACTGGGCGTTTACGTTGGCCTCATCCACATCATATCCCTTGTAACCGTACTTGCTGTCCAGTCCATGATAAGAACCGATAGCCATCAACGCTATGTTGGAACCCCGCTCCCTGTCGATTATGAAGGCATGCTTCATATACCCCTCATACCTCTGCGTATTCAAGGTTATGACATAGGCCGGCATACCCTCGATATGATGATAGCCATGCCCTATCTGCCCCGCCTTGCTCTTTTCATTGATGATTCCGAAACCGGCGTGCATGATATAGGTATCCCCAAGATAGTTCCAACGGTTCTGGAGATTGATCTGTCTCAGGTCGGGAGTATCCACAAAACCGTCGTCGTTACCGTCATGATTCATGAAACGGTCTTCAAAATGGGCCAGCACCTCGGTGTTTAGTTTCGGCGTCAGATGAAAATTGGCATCTGCGTTCACCTCCATCTTGACATCGGAATCAATGTAGAGATTGATAGCCTCCCCTGCCGGGTCTTGCGGTTTCAGGTATTCCACATTTATTTGCCCTGACATGGATTCAAAACCGTTTTTCACAGAACTGCAACCTTTCGATACACTTATGCTTTTCATCCACGGCCCCGGGACGTAGCGCAGCGCGTATGGTCTCGCCGCTCCTCGGAAATTGGGGAGATTCTCGGTCAGAAGTTGCACATAACTTCCTGAAAGGCCGAGCAGTTTTATCTGCTTGGCACCTGTGGCAGGATCTGAATAGTTCACATCCACGGAAGCATTTGTAGTGAAACTTTCGCCAAGATTGCAGCATGCCGCCCTGCAAAGTTCTGCCTGATTTATCTGGAATGCGTTTTCGGGTCCGAGATCCTTGAGTTTCCCCGACTTTCGCTGGGTAAACACAAAGTCATCCAGATCTTTCCATTGCGTTGTATCGTTCACCTCCTGTGCCATGGCATCTATACTCCAGATGGTTGCCAGGCCGGAGAATATCGGAAGCACAAATATCGATATTCGTTTCATTTGATCTGTTTTTGCATACCCCTCCCCTTAGCTTCAAGCCACGGATTCCCGTGAAACAACATGCAAAATTACTAAAAAAATTTAGTTATTCAAATCCACCCACACATTAAAAATATCCCTGCCACCCCCTGCTTGCATCTGCCAGCCTCATTTGTCAGCCTTGTGGATATAACGGCATTTACTCTCTCTACTACTTCTTCTGTTCCCGGAGTTGTGTCTTCAATTCCGAGGGTAAGACCCCGAACCAACGCCTCACGCTTTTTCCGAAGAAAGTCTGATAAGAAGATATCTGCCCCCTATAAGCAGAAGGATACATATCAAGGTGAGCAACCTTCATGTGCAGGTGCATCTCCGATTTTTACTGCCACGTCACCCCCGAATGGTTATTCGGCTGTGTCTATGACCTCCTAACTCGTGGATATTTCCTTATCTGTAAGAGGTTTGTCGGAATTGTAGGTCCTCTCGGCGCGCCGTGCCTCTATCGCTTTTGTATAATCCATAGCAGTATTATCATTTTGTTCTTGTGTAACTTACGAGGTATCTCCAATTTTCAGGTGGAACCGGGGCAACGCTAATCTTTGAGAAATCTCCGTCGTGTCCGTAAAATCTTTCCGTCTCGTGGAAATGACATATCCCTATACCGGTATCGAGCACTGAAGCCGGACTCTTTGGCTTGTAATAGAAATGCACGGTGTCACCAGCCACCAATGCCCGCCAAGGCTGCGAATTGGTCGACGACGGAGCGACCCTAAGCATCTCAAGTGCTTCCCTGAACAGATTGTCTTCCGGAACCGCTGTCTTGAAATCCTTATAGAAGAAAAGGTCGTCAAACGGTTTCCGGTTCTTGCTCCCCAAGGTCAGACGTGTGAGTTTCTCCTTCATAGACGGTTTTTCTGCCTTCCCCACGGGACATATCACCTTGAGTTCCTCCCCTTCCGGCCATGTGATACCCTTGTCGAAATCCGAGCCTTTGAATGTGGCGGCTATCCAGCACGAGCCCAACCCCATCTGCCACGCCTTCAGCACCACCTGCTCAAACCGGTAGCCTGCCGTTAGGGCGGATTCCTCATCCGAGCCTATGCCGAGAAGGAAAAAGTCTTCGGCTCCCTTTATCATTCCGTATGTGCTTGGCTTGTAACCCTCCTTCAGATTGAATTTCTTAAGTTTTATCGTCAGGCTCCCACCAAACGGAGAACTTGAATTTTCAACAGCCTGCTCAAGTTCGGAAATCTGTTGTGTATCGAGTCCATCGCCGTCAAAAGTCCTTACGGACCTGCGCTCTTTCATAGCCTCTATTATATTCATTTCGTTTTTCATAATTTATCGTGATTGTTGCAGATACTTTTTATTCTCAAACATATTATTCTCAAACATACAGCGTCTGACAATAGTTTATTCCCGAGCATGCGATATACCTCTTTTGGAGCATTTTATACCATGATCGGAAAGGCAGACAGATAAAAATTCCCAATAATTTTACAATATTTTTGCACAACTGCAAAATATTTTATAACTTTGCATCTGCTTTCCTCGGAAGCGATTCTACAGATTAGTCAAAACGGGGGTAACTGGATTTGACAGCACGTAGAAACGGTACGTAAGCATGCAGAGCTTTGATGTGCAAGCTCTATAATAACAACGCATCGAACTATAATTGGCGAAAATAACAATTACGCTCTCGCTGCCTAAACCGAAGTATAGTAAGTTGGCTTTATTCGCCTCAAAGTGAGGTGAACGAGACATCATCCCATTGTCCTGTTCCGAGACGCTTGGATAAGATGGTGCAGACTAATTCGGAAATAGAATCTGCATTATCTCGCAGCAGGTTTGAAACTTAGAGGTTAAGATTCAGATTGGTCGCCACCGGCCTGTCTGGATTCGAAAATCAAACGGATGGCTAAGCATGTAGAAAGCCTATCGGGTCCGTGATTGGACGAGGGTTCGATTCCCTCTACCTCCACTATGTACTACCGAACTTCTTCGGACTAAAGAAGACAAACCTCGGACTATCA
>CAMWMD010000019.1 GCA_947175265.1 uncultured Porphyromonadaceae bacterium
GTTCTTTGGGGTCAGAGACTCTGCCTGATTTATTCTAAAATTAACGAACTATTGTAATAGGTAATCTCACAAATAATAAGATTCCAAAGTGGATGTGTAGAATATTGTTTTCCTTTAGAAAGGAGGAATCTATCTAAACTACGTTTCTTCCATCTATAAGTATTACTCAGGAGAAATATTGTCTTGGATTCGTTTCATGGGTGGAACGTTTTACAAGATAAGGATAATATTATAACGGGTTGATAAACAATAAATAAACCTGTAATTTTGAGAGAAAATATCTAAAAATCCTGTAAAAATCGTTCCGTTACAAAAAATAAAAAAATCTATTAAAAATTCAACTTTATTGCGAGGTCAAGAAATAATTACAGGAGTAATAAGGAAGATTCTTCTAAAACTAAGTTGCAAAATCATCTACAAAATCTGATATGATCTCAATAAAGAAAAAGTTTAAACAACGTCAAATATTCTTTCTTCACAATAAATACTCAATCCACAAGTTATGTAAGAAAAGGAATTCCTTATATTCATAATAGATATGGAAACTCTTAAAAAAATATCTTCAAGGCTCAAAAAAATTGAAAAACTGTTCAATAGGATGGATAAAACCGGAAAAATTGACATTGAAGATCTTCTGGATGCCGAGCAAGTAATCAACCAAAGTTTCACACTTCTTGATGAAAGAGAAGAATTTTTGCTTGCACAAGATGTAAAATCAGAAAAGACGAAAGGAGATTTAGTTGAAACCGCAAACTGCATGAACCTTTGTGACAGGGTGTGGAATCAGTTTAATACACTTCTAAAACGTCAGCAGTCAGAAAGCGAGTCTGATATTTATGAAAAAAATGAACGTGAGGTTTGGGAGATGATGTATCCGGATGAGGATATTGATTCAGATGATTTTGAAGTAGGGGAGTACAATAAAGATTAGAACCATTTTAATGAAATAAAAAAGAGCCGCTTTTGAAGTCGTTCAAAAGCGGCTCTATCAGTTCAAAGTCTATTTATTTGGTTCCTTAAGATATTTATCAAGGAAGTTGAAGAATACACGTTGCCATAGAATAGCGTTCTGTGGCTTGAGAATCCAATGGTTTTCATCCGGGAAAACAAGCATCTCTGCTTCCAGACCATGCATCTTCGCTGCATTGAAGGCCATCATGCCTTGAGAAGCAAGAATCCTGTAATCAAGTTCACCTACCGTAACCAATATCGGAGCATTCCACTCATTAACAAATTTGTGCGGTGAGTTTGAATATGTGCGTTGAGCGACAGCATTATCCTTTTCCCAGTAAGGCCCACCGAGGTCAAAATCGGCGAACCACATTTCTTCCGTCTCAAGATATTGCGCCTCAATGTTAAATATTCCGGCATGTGCAATAAAGGCGGCGAATCTACCGTCGTGATGACCAGCGAGCCAATAGACAGAGAAACCTCCATAACTTGCGCCAACCGCTGCCATTTTCTTTTCGTCGACATAAGGACAAGCAGCGATATAATCAGCAGCAGAAAGATAATCCTTCATATTCTGGCCGCCATAATCTCCGGAAATCTGACGATTCCATTCAGTACCGAATCCCGGCACGCCTCTTCTGTTGGGTGCAATCACTACATATCCATTGGCTGCCATAATCATGAAATTCCATCTGTAACTCCAGAATTGACTCACAGCTGACTGAGGACCACCCTGACAATAAACTATTGCGGGGTATTTTTTTTCGGGGTTGAAATCCGGCGGAAGAATGACCCATGATGTCATTTCCTTTCCATCTGTTGTCGGAACTTTGACCATTTTGACCTCACCAAGTTTCAGTTGCGACAGGAGATCTTTATTTACAGAAGTCAATTCCTTAACATCTTTATTATCCGTTCTGACCAGACAAATCTCATTAGGAGACCTCATGGAGTGTCTTAATGCTATAGCGGCATTATCAGCCACAGGGACAACAGATGCATAATCACATACACCGGTTGCAACCGTATCGATGGCACATGAGTTTACGTCAATTTTGAAAACCGGAGAAACACCTTGATAATAGGCGGTGAACCAAATCCCCGAACCATTTTTTGCCCATGAGAATTGCTCAGGCCAATAATCCCAATTCTCGGTAAGGTCACGTTTCTCACCAGAAGCCATATCCATTACCATCAATCTCTTCTTATCGCTTTCATATTTTGGAGTTTTCATTGAAAGCCATGCGATGGATTTGCCATCCGGCGAGAAAGACGGATTAGTGTCATATCCTTCGTTCCCTTTAGTAATTTCCACAGTATTTTTAGAAGCAAGATCATACAGATATATACCACTGTTAGTTGAAAAGGCATATTCCTGACCTTTAAATTTGCGCGATACATAAGCGAGACTTTTGCTGTCGGGAGCCCAAGCGAAAGCATCGGCACCCCCGAAAGGCCTCATCGGACATTCGTAGGGCTCGCCTTCCATAATGTCAACAGCATTTGTAATACCGCTGCTTGAAATATCGGCCAAAAAGGGATGAGGAATTTCCGTAACCCATTCGTCCCAATGTTTGTACATCAGGTCGTCAACAAGCCGTCCGGTCGTTTTCGGGAGACCTTTGAACAAATCTTCATTTTTGTTGAAAGGTTTGATGGGAGAGCCCATGATAATCTTTTGTCCATCCGGAGAAATCTCAAAACATTCAACACCATTCTCCATTTTGGACAAGCAGACCACGCCAGAACCATCCTTCTTCATGGAATGAACCTGAGTCTTTCCGGTATTATCTTCCTTTCTTATAAAAAAGATCCTTTCTCCATCGGAACTCCAGCGAATATTAGATTCCGAGTAAGGAGTCTTGGTGAGTCTGGTCATGTTAGATCCATCGGCGTCGATAGAGTATATTTCAGCGTTTGATCTGTTTTCCTCAATATCTTCATAAGATAAAGTGAAGATCACCATAGATCCATCCGGTGATGGGACGGCTTCATTAATGCGTCCAAAGGCCGAAAGGATTTCCGGGGTGAGTTTTCCATCTACAATCTGTACATCGGGCTTTTCGATAATTTTCGTGCTTTCCTTATCGCCTCCGTTTTGACATCCCGCAAAAGCAAGAGGGAGAAGAAGGCCGCCCATCGTCATCATCATTTTATTCATACGCATTGATGTTAGTAAGGGTATATTAGAATTTATTTAAAATATTTCTTTCTTTTCTGTTTGGAGGAAGAATGTAACTTGTTCGCCGGACTCCTAAATCCCGAATCTTTCTTATCGTTACTATAAAGTTTATCAATAAGATCAGGTCGGTTCATATTCTTAAGATCCCGAATTATATTTCTTTTCGCCTCCGGTTTATACCAGAAGAAAAATAGCCTTTGATCGAGTTTTTCTTTCTCTGACTTCGCTGTAAACACTTTTTCTCCTGTATAGGGATGGAAACCGGTATAAAAAATTTCGGTCGCCAACGTCATCGGAGTGGGAGTGAAATCCTGCACTTGTTCAAGATGGAAATCAAGTTGTTTGGTTTCAACTGCAAGTTCAGCCATATCTTCATCATGACAAGCAGGATGTGATGAAATGAAATATGGAACCAATTGCTGACGCAAGCCCTGTTCAACATTGATTTTGTCGAATATAGACTTGAACTTCCTGAAAAGTGAAAAAGATGGTTTCCTCATACAATCCAAAACCCTGTCAGAAGTATGTTCAGGCGCTACTTTCAATCTTCCGCTGACATGGTTGGTAATAAGTTCCCTTAAATATTCCTTATTAGTTTCCGATGTTTCCTTATTACGGCAAGGAGCCATAGCGAGATCATATCTGACACCGCTTCCCACAAAAGATTTCTTTACATCAGGAAGTGCATCCACACTCTTATATATATCAATAAGAGGGGAGTGGTCGGTATTCAGATTGGGACAGGGCTTCGGATGAAGGCAGGATGGCCTGAGACATTTTTCACAAATCGACTTATCGAATCCACCCATTGCGTACATGTTTGCGGAAGGTCCCCCTAAGTCAGAGATATATCCTTTGAAGTCTTCCATAGCAGTGACTGCCTTTGCCTCTTTTAAAATGGATTCCTTTGACCTTGATGAGATAAATTTTCCTTGGTGTGCAGAAATTGTACAGAATGCGCAACCTCCGAAGCACCCTCTGTGCATATTAATTGAATGTCGGATCATCTCATAGGCAGGAATGACCTTGCCCTTATAGCGAGGGTGAGGCAATCTTGTATAAGGGAGGTCAAACGATGAATCAATCTGACCGATCTCCATTGGGGGATACATGGGATTTATCTTTATCATTTTCCCACCTGACGATTGCCATAAGACCTTTCCATGAATCCTATTGGATTCTTCTTCGATATGCCTGAAATTCAAAGCCTGTTTCATCTTGTCGGACAAACATTCTTCATAAGAGAACAAAACGATATCATTCTCTCCAGGTTTTTCATTCGAAACAAAAACAGTCTGCGGAACGTCTGTGATATCCTCAAGTCTTTCTCCTTTATCCAGACGGTCAGCCAATTCTAAAATCGTCCTTTCGCCCATGCCGTAACTTATCATGTCGGCGAAAGAATCCATGAGTATGGAAGGACGTAATCTGTCCGCCCAATAATCATAATGAGACACCCTTCGCAAAGAAGCCTCAATACCACCGGCAATTACCGGGACATCCGGGTAAAGTTGCTTCAAAATCTGTGAATAGACAATAGTAGGATAATCGGGACGCATGCCATGTCGGCCTCCTGCAGTATAAGCATCGTCATGACGTAACCTGCGGTTGGCTGTATAATGATTTACCATCGAATCCATTGCTCCGGCAGAAATGCCAAAGAATAATCTCGGTTTCCCAAGTTTCTTGAAGTCACGAAGATCATCCCGCCAATTAGGTTGAGGAACAATGCAGACTTTATAACCTGCTTTCTGAAGGACCCTTCCGATTACGGCTGCTCCAAATGAAGGGTGGTCGACATAGGCGTCTCCAGAAAAAAGAATCACGTCAGCCTGCTCCCAGCCGAGACGTTTCATTTCATCCAGAGAGGTAGGCAGAAACAGACTTGTGTCGTATTTAGCCAGTGGATATGTTTTATTATCATTCTGCTTTCTCATACTCCTCAGTTTTCTCAGATTTCCTTTTCTCGAGTAAACTCTGCAAAGCAATCAATTCATCCCTAAGCCGGGCAGCTTCGATAAAATCTGTTTTCCTTGCCGCCGCAACCATATCCGAATTGACTTTAGCAATTCTGACCTCAAGTTCAGCCACATCCATGTATTCCACAACCGGATCTGCAATAAGTCCTAAAGAATGTTCCTCTTCTATATAAGGACGAGGGGCAGCCACAGATTTCTTGGAAGGGAGTGAAACTAAAGAAGATTTGTCGGAAGCATTTCCTGAATATAACTCTATGAGATCTCTTGCGGAGGTCTTTTTTACTATCTGCTTCGGTGTTATTCCGTTTCTTTCATTATAGAGAATCTGCTTCGCTCTTCTTCTTTCTGTTTCCTCAATGGTTTTCTGCATACTGTCAGTAATCTTATCGGCATACATAATGACTTTACCGTGTACATTTCTTGCAGCACGTCCGGCCGTCTGAGTCAAAGATCTATGATTCCTCAAGAATCCCTCTTTGTCAGCATCAAGGATTGCCACCAGGGAAACTTGCGGCAGGTCAAGACCCTCCCTCAACAAGTTCACACCTATAAGGACATCATAAGTTCCCTCCCTTAAATCCTCAAGTATCCTGATACGTTCAAGAGTGTCGACATCACTGTGGATATATGCACTCCTCACGCCCCATTTCCTGAGATGCTCATCCAATTCCTCAGCCATTCTTTTGGTCAACGTGGTCACAAGCACTCTTTCCCCCGCTTCAATACGCTGTTGAATCTGTTCCATCAGGTCATCAATCTGATTCATAGTGGGGCGTACCTCAATATCAGGATCAAGAAGGCCGGTGGGTCTAATCACCTGCTCAGTGAATACACCCTCACATTGCACAAGTTCATAATCGCCGGGAGTGGCGCTGACAAAGATTTTCTGCGGTGTCAACCTTTCAAATTCATCAAATTTCAGCGGTCTGTTATCAATAGCCGCCGGCAGCCGGAAACCGTATTCAACGAGGTTCATCTTTCTTGATAAGTCGCCACCATACATGCCTCTTATCTGAGGAAGAGTCACATGGCTCTCATCAATTATAGTCAGGAAATCCTTCGGGAAATAGTCAAGCAGACAGAAGGGTCGCATACCGGGTTCCCTACCGTCGAAATATCTTGAATAATTTTCAATTCCCGAGCAGTGACCCAACTCCTTCATCATTTCAAGATCGTATGTGACTCTCTCCTTCAACCTGTCAGCCTCCATGAGTTTTCCCTCACGAAAAAAGAAATCACATTGGGAACCCAAATCGACAGCGATTTGATCTATTGCATTAGCCATTCTTTCTTTAGAAGTGACAAATATGTTAGCCGGATATATATTGAATCCTTCAAGAACAGACAACACATGTCCTGTGGAGGGGTCAATGGTTTGAATCTTTTCAATCTCATCACCCCAGAAAACTACCCTTAGCTGGATCTCCTCAAAGGAGAGCATTATATCTACAGTGTCTCCCTTGACCCTGAATTGACCAGAAGTAAGTTCAATCTCAGAGCGAGAGTAGAGGGAGTCAACAAGTTTTCGCAAGAATTCATTTCTTGATATTCTTTGTCCAACGGATATTTTCACAACCTGCTGAGTGAAATCTTCCGGATTCCCCATACCGTAAATACAACTGACTGAAGAGACCACAACAATATCCCTTCTTCCGGACAAAAGAGAGGCAACAGTAGACAAGCGCAACTTCTCAATCTGGTCGTTTATCATCAAATCCTTTTCGATATACTTATCCGAAGAGGGTATGTAAGCCTCAGGTTGATAATAGTCATAATAACTGACAAAGTATTGCACGGAGTTCTCAGGGAAAAAAGCCTTGAACTCAGAATACAATTGTGCTGCCAGGGTTTTATTATGTGACAAGATTAGAGTAGGGCGCTTAACCTGCTTTATGACATTTGCCATTGTAAAGGTTTTACCAGAACCGGTGACTCCAAGAAGAGTCTGGTTAGGATTGCCATCTTCGACGCCTTTCACAAGTTCGGCAATTGCTTCAGGTTGGTCGCCTGTAGGTAGATAATCGGAGGTCAATTTGAAATCCATTGCATCAAGATCTAAACAATGCAAATTTAAGAAAAAATCATGTATTTTCATATCTCCTCCAAACTAAAGTTTGAATATTTAGCGATTTTTAAAGTGCAATATTTTTGTAAAACATAAAAATAAGTTAATTTTGCAATGTAAAGTAAACCAAGCCTCGAAAAGCGGTTTGAAAAATTCAAGAAAATGAGAAAAAATATTGTAGCAGGCAACTGGAAGATGAACACTGTCCTTGAAGAAGGAGTGGAACTTGCCAGCCAGATCAATGACCTTCTTAAAACAAAGAAGGCAAATTGCGAGGTAGTGATTTGTGTACCTTTTACACACTTAGTTTCAGTAAAAGGAGTTATTGACGAACCCCTGAAACTTGGTGCAGAGAATTGTTCAGAGCATGAGAAAGGTGCTTATACCGGTGAAGTCAGCGCTCCCATGGTAAAATCGACCGGCGCAAGCCATGTGATTCTTGGCCATAGTGAAAGACGCCAGTATTTTGGTGAAAACAACGAGCAACTTCTCGCCAAAACCCGTCTTGCCCTTGCGAACGGACTCACACCGATCTTTTGTGTAGGTGAGGTGCTCGAAGAAAGAGAGAACGGGACTTACAACGATGTTGTAAAAGGCCAGGTAGAGGCTCTCTTTGAACTCTCACCCGAAGATTTCTCAAAGATTGTTATCGCATACGAGCCGGTTTGGGCAATTGGTACCGGCAAGACTGCCACGGCAGATCAAGCACAGGATATGCACGCACACATCCGGAAAGTGATTGCAGATAAATACGGTAAGGAACTTGCTGACAACACTTCTATCCTTTACGGAGGTTCATGCAAGCCCTCTAATGCAAAGGAACTTTTCGCAAAGCCTGATGTCGACGGCGGTCTTATCGGAGGAGCAGCGCTTCAGGCTGATTCTTTCATGGGTATTATCGAAGCTTTTGATTGATTTATATAATAGAAAGGCGGGCTCCGGCATCTGTAAGACAGCCGGAGCTTGCTTCTTATACAAGAATCACAAGAAACAATTCAAGATTCTTGTTATCCCTCAAGCATAAATCAGAAGTGCTATTTCTCATCAATAATAAATAAGATCATGCGACACCTGCTAAGAAGGTCATATCTTGTTTTAAGGCTATCATTCCTTACGTTGCCCTTGTTGGCTTCTTCCATTGAGATTCTGGCAGAGACCAATCACAATGTAATAGAAAAAATTGAAAAAGAATCGAAAGGGGAAATCTCCATAGATATCCCCCAGAATATTCTTGACCTTATATTGCGACAGCCGGTAAAGAAAGAAAATAATGGAGGCATAAAATCCGGAGTGAATAAACTTTCCGGATTCCGGATTCAAGTTTTCAGCGATGGGAGAAATCAGTCTACGTTGGAAGCACGTGCAAAAGCAAGAGGCAGTGCAATATTAGCAAAATTTCCGAAATATAGGGGACAGGTTTATACTTATTCAAGTTCGCCCAACTGGTACACGAGAGTTGGGAACTTCAGAACCAACGCGGAAGCCAGTTCAGCATTGACGGAAATGAAACGTGCATTCCCGAATTTCGCTTCCGAGATGAGGATTGTAAAATGTCAAATTGTAGTGATAAAGTGATGGCGATGGCAAAAGGGGAAAAAGAAATAATTGAAGAAATTGCTTCACATTATAAGGAGATATTGCGGCTTTTAGGAGAGGATCCGGAGAGGGAAGGATTGCTCAAGACACCAAAAAGAGCCGCCAAAGCACTCTACGACATAACTTTAGGATATAGGCAGGATCCAAAGGAAATAGCATCGCAGGCAGTATTCGAACACGCCGGTTCTCAAATAGTTATCGTAAAAGATATTGAGTTCTACAGCATGTGCGAGCACCATATACTCCCTTTCTTCGGCAAGATTGCCGTGGGGTATCTTCCGAAAGGGAAAATGATAGGATTGTCAAAACTTGCGAGAATAGTCAATAGTTTCGCCAAACGCCTTCAAGTGCAGGAGAGACTGACCTCACAGGTTTGTGGCCTATTATCGGAGACACTCCCCAATAATGGGGTCATTGTAAAATGCGAGGCGGGTCATCTCTGTATGAAAATGCGAGGGGTGGAGAAACAGGAGTCTAATACAGTTACATTTGATTATACAGGGAAATTTGCAGATGACCCGGAGTTAAGGAAAGAATTTCTTGAACTTCTGAAATAAGATTAATGCAATAACAACAATATAAGTAAAAGAAATGACATTGAACCGGGTTCAATGTCATTTCTTTTATTTATCAAAGAGTCAACGATTATCTTGCAGAAGAACGGATACCTGAAAGCATTTCTTTATTGAAGTTGTCTTGTTTCATAAGATCTTCAACAGTGAGATGCATTCTGTATCTCCAATAGTGGTGCACTTCCGCCGGTTCATTGATCTGTTCGTCATGCGGATTTTGCCTACGCAAATCACCATCCGCAGAAAGCCAGTCCGCAAGAGGAAGAATGCACAACATAGAGGGAGATTTGAGTTGCAAATCAATAATCTTCTTACAGATCCAAGGCTCTGCAAAATAAGGAGCCTCACCGCCTTCATGAAGAGCATTGTTATAGAATCTCTGAGTCACGGCTCTGTCTGCTTCCCACCATGAACGTATTCCACCCATGTCATGAGTAGAAGTAGTACAAACTGAGAAATAGGGATAATGCCAAGTGTCGCCAAATTCACTCTGAGGATCCTTAGGCATTCTCTGAATCTCTAAGGAGAGGAGTTCGAGACGACGCATTACCTCAGGAACACAGTCAGGAATCATACCAAGGTCTTCCGCACATGTAAGCATTCCGGTGGAATCAATGAGAGGAGGAAGTTTCCACATTGCCTTTCCATACCAGAAATCATTATGACGCTTGTAATAGAAATCAGTGTAAAGTCTGTTAAAGCACCATTTCTCGTAATCAGTCAAAATACGATACTGATATGTGAACTGAGCCGAAATTCTCGGATGATAATGTCCCTTATTATAAGGATCTTCAATAAAGAGGACATCATCTATCAATCCAAGGAGGGCATTACAAATTCTCGTATTCTTCTCATTCCGGTCAAGAGCAGTGAAATAATTCATCACTTTCTGCTGGGTGTCGACGAAAGGACGAAGTCTATAACGTCCTTCAGGAAGTTGCTCAAGATAATTTGCCTTAACTTCATCAACGTATTCACCGAAGAAATCATAAAGCATCCATTCCAAAATCAAAGGACGAGTCTGGGTCTCCGGGTTGATCCAGAAATCAAAATTATGGCGCAATTCTTCAGGCGAGAAGGGTAGAGCCGGGTTGAAATAACCCAGAAGGCCATGAATGGCATCCATAGGTATTTCCCAAATTCTGAAGAAACCGAGAATATGATCTATACGGTAAGCATCAAAATATTCAGCCATTTTTCTGAATCTCGCCTTCCACCATTGGAAGCCATCACTTGCCATCTCGTCCCAATTATAAGTCGGGAAACCCCAGTTCTGGCCTAAGACAGAGAAATCATCCGGTGGCGCACCTGCCTGGCAATTCATATTGAACAGATAGGGCTTTTGCCAAGCATCAACACTGAACCTACCGATGCCAATAGGGATATCACCCTTAAGCACCACGCCGTTGTTATGTGCATAATCACGGACTTCACGCAACTGTTTATCAAGATGATACTGAACGAAATAATGGAATTTCAATTCATCTTCATTCTCAGCGATAAACTGACGCACCTTTTCATCGTCGTAAGAGGAATATTCCTCCCACTTTTCGTTGTCGGGGGTACCGTACTTATCACTTAACGCACGCCATACGGAATAGGGAACCAACCAGGATTGATTATGTTCGAAGAAACGTTTGTAATCCTCCGAAGAAAGATCGGCCTCACCATTCTGAGCATATATTTCACGGAGATATTCAACCTTAGCCTTATTTACAGTCTCGTAATCCACCTCCGGGAGCATATTTAATTCTTTGGCAATCTTCCTATAATGCTCCATACGGTTTTCATCTTTCAACTCACCGACGGCCTCAAGTCTGGCATACATGGGATGCAGTGCAAAAGTAGAATTAGCACTGTAAGGATAAGAATCGACCCATGTACCGGTTTTTGTGGTATCGTTGATAGGGAGAACCTGCAACATTTTTTGACCGGTCATGACACACCAGTCAACCATTTTCTTAATGTCAAGGAAATCACCGACACCAAAGTCTTCTTCCGTACGGATTGAAAATACAGGGATCGCGGTGCCGGCACCCTTCCAATTATTTCGAGGATTAGCGAATCTCAAACCATCGACAACAATCTGAGTAGATGGCTTTTCATCTATCAGGCCACAAATCCTGTTGTTGATAGTCTCCCAACCAACAACCTCTTTTGTCGATTTCTTCTGAATCAGGAATTTATACTCAAAGGGAGCATTGAACTCAGATAAGGGAAGATTGATTACCCATTCAGGATATAAAGCATCATTCAGAGCAATAGCCTTATCGGGTTCCCAATTTCCGAGATAGTCACCTTCTCCGCTAATAGCCAAAACCTCATCAGGCTCGATCATGGGAGCATAGATACGGAATTGGATAGTGTCGGGATAAGATTTCTCCGGAGTGTCTCTATGAAGACGTTTGAGCATACCGTTTACGAATGCCGAAGAGTAGTAGGGCTTATCTGCAGGCATGTCTTGCCAGGAGTCGAATACCTTAACCTCCTTGATGTCGGGATTACCAACAAAGCGATGAGGTTTACCCCATTCAAAACGCCAGGCTTTCTCAGGTGCCTTAACTATAAAAAAGTAATTGAAATCACCCGGATCACCCTCAAAATTCAACTCCGCTTCCCATGTATCAGGGGCTGTAAGTTTCATCTCAATGGCTTCTCTTGGGTCACCGCTACCCAACTGAAGAAGATCTCCACATAAATAAATGGCTTCTCCCCATTCAGTGTGATAATTTAAATTGAAAGAGATTTTCATGTGAGAATTGTATTTATTTAAGACAAACTATAATTTTTCAGACAATCATAATTTATCAAGTTACTATAATAGTCAGTAATCACCCGCACCTGGAATTTCCACATGTCGTGCAAATCAAGCATCCTTCCTGATATATAAGGGTCTCTGCTCCACAATTCGGACATTTGGCTCCCTTGGCTTGCATACCGTTGGGAATATATTTCTTCAGTGCCCTTTCGACTCCATTTTTCCAAGTATTGATACTGGTAGAGTCCAAATCAAGACCACTGACCAATTTAAGAACCTGGTCAATAGGCATGCCATAACGGAGCACCCCGGAAATAAGTTTGGCATAATTCCAAAATTCGGGATTAAACTTATCACTCAATCCCTCGATAGTGGTTTTATACCCCCTTTTATTTATAAACTGAAAATCATATCTTTTCTTGCCTTTCTCATCAACAGCCTTGATAATTTTTCCATGAGTGACTGATTTAGGGCAGAAAATACCTACCTCATCGTCTGCCAATCCTGTAAAGATCTCATAAGGCTTCCCATCGACAAGCCCCACAAAGGCAATCCATTTTTCTTTGTTATTCTGAAAACGCACAACGTCGGCTTCGAGTTCAGAGGGACGTTTGACAGTATGATCCGGCTCATGAATCAATATTCCCGAAAGAGGAACGTGATTATCATGTTTTTTCTGCACAGCCTCAAGGACATTGTTTCTTGATCCATCCCTATAAACTGTGCAACCTTTGCAGCCTGATTCCCAGGCCTCAAAATAAAGTCTGTCAACCAAATCTTCTGTAGCCTCATTAGGGAGGTTGATGGTGACACTGATAGAATGGTCTACCCACTTCTGAATAGCGCCTTGCATCCTTACTTTCTCAAGCCAGTCAACATCTTTGGCAGTAGCCTTATAATAAGGAGAGGCCGCTACAAGTTTTTCAAGTTCATCGGTTGTAAGATTTGACTTGACGGGTATATTATTGACCCTCATCCACTCGAGGAATTTGTGATGATAGACGATATATTCCTCAAATGAATCACCGAGATCATCCACGAAATCCACTCTGACGTTCGGGTCGTTGGGGTTGACCTTTCTGCGTCTCTTGTAGACAGGCATAAACACGGGTTCAATTCCGGAAGTTGTTCTGGTCATTATTGATGTTGTCCCGGTCGGAGCGATAGTAAGGCATGAAATATTTCTCCTGCCGACTTTCTCCATTTTTTCAATGAGAGCGGGATCAGCATTACGGAGGCGTTCTATGAAAGGATTTCCTTTCTCCCTTTCTGCGTCATACATTTCAAAAGGCCCCCTTTGTTCAGCAAGATCCACAGAAGCCTTGAAATAAGCCAAAGCCAATTCCCTATGCACTTTAACAGAAAATTCCGTTGCCTCTTTTGTGCCGTATCTCAAACCAAGAGACGCAAGCATATCGCCTTCTCCGGTAGTTCCGCAGCCGGTCCTACGACCCATAGCGGTCTTTCTCTTGATTTTCTTCCAAAGGTTAAGTTCCGTGGATTTTACCTCCTGAGTTTCAGGATCCTCTTTGATTTTTCTCAGGATAGCATCAATCTTCTCTAATTCAAGGTCGATTATGTCATCCATAATCCTTTGGGCTTTACCCACGTGTTCCCTGAACAATTCAAAATTGAAATTCGCTTTTTCCGTAAAAGGATTTTCAACATAACTGTAAAGATTGATGGCGAGAAGTCTGCAACTGTCGTAAGGGCACAATGGTATCTCTCCACATGGATTTGTTGAGATAGTCTCAAAACCTAAATCCGAGTAGCAGTCTGCGAGACTTTCTTTTTTCACAGTGTCCCAGAAAAGAACGCCCGGCTCCGCGCTTTGCCACGCATCATGAATAATCTTTTTCCAAAGAGACTTCGCATCAACATCTCTTTTGATTAAAGGAGAATCAGAATCTACGGGGAATTGCTGGGTATAAGGCTGGCCACTTTGAGCAGCCCTCATGAATTCATCATCAATTCTGACTGAGACATTTGCTCCTGTGACCTTACCAGGGGTCATCTTGGCATCAATGAAACCTTCCGAATCAGGATGCTTGATAGCGACGGTCAGCATCAATGCTCCTCTTCTGCCGTCCTGAGCCACTTCTCTCGTTGAGTTGCTGTAACGCTCCATAAACGGCACGAGTCCCGTTGAAGTCAAAGCCGAATTCTTAACCGGAGTCCCTTTAGGGCGAAGATGCGACAAATCATGACCAACTCCTCCCCGTCGTTTCATCAACTGGACTTGTTCCTCATCCACTTTGGCGATACCTCCATAAGAATCAGGTTTCCCGTCCAGACCAATTACAAAGCAATTAGAAAGCGAACCGACCTGAAAATTATTACCTATTCCAGCCATCGGGCTTCCCTGAGGCACAATATATTTGAAATCCTTCAATAGATTATATACCTCTTCCTCCGTCATGGGATCAGCATAACGAGTCTCTACCCCAACAATAGATGCGGCAATCCTGCGATGCATATCGTCAGGGGTCTTTTCGTAAATGTTTCCATAGGAGTCTTTCAATGCATATTTAGTGACCCATACCCTGGCCGCCAATTGATCACCATTGAAGTACTCCATCGAGGCATTGAATGCCTCATCGTATGAAAATGTCTTAGGAGTTTCCATCTGCCTCTTATCTGTTCTTTAACAAACAGTTCGAATGAAATGAGAAATGTTTAAATGAAGAGAATTTCGCAGTGGATGATTCTTATCCATTGCGGAGTTGCAAAATTACGAAAAAAAACCTTAAATTTGTATCACAAAAATAAATTTTTCTCTTCGATCAACGAAATACACTGTATCTCGATTGGTTATCTAAACTCAATATTTATGGATGAAAAATATTTTACAACAAGGGCATCATTCAGGCATTTCTCGGATAAGATGATCCCTGAATCATTACTTGAAAAAATAATAGAGAAGGCAATGAAGGCTCCCACTTGCGGGAATATGCAACTTTACAGCGTAATCGTCACCCAAGACAAAACACGTAAGCAACAACTTGCCAAAGAGCATTTCAACCAACCTGCTGCAGTGAACGCACCTGTAATTCTGACAATCTGTGCAGATTTCAACAGGTTTTCACGTTGGTGCGCAATAAACGGCGCTAATCCGGGTTATGATAACTTCCACTCCTTTATAGTAGCCCTTACGGACGCTGTAATTTTCGCCCAACAAATCACCACTATTGCAGAAATGGAAGGGTTGGGCACCTGCTATTTGGGAACTGTAAACTATAATGCACAAAATATCTCCTCGATGCTTGGGCTGCCGGAATTAGTCGTTCCGGTAGCAAGTCTGGCCATCGGCTATCCCGAGGGGCCGAAGGAAGAGACTGAACGTCTCCCTTTGGAAGCTGTGCTTCACTATGAGCAATACCGGGAGGATTCTGATGATGATATAGAAAATCTTTTCAAGATCAAAACAGATTTCCCGGCCAATAAAGAGTATGTCGCTGCAAA
Organism: uncultured Porphyromonadaceae bacterium; assembly: GCA_947175265.1. Taxonomy (GTDB): domain Bacteria; phylum Bacteroidota; class Bacteroidia; order Bacteroidales; family Muribaculaceae; genus Lepagella. Next base: position 15,566 of record CAMWMD010000019.1, read on the forward strand.
TAACGCTCCCACGCTCGCTCACATATTTACAGACATACGCTATACAAAAGATATGAATGAGAAGGTCTCTGAATCTTTTAAAAGACTTCTGAGCGAAAAATCATTTTCATGACCGAAATATGAGGTCGTCAATATTTTAAGGTGTAATATTGACGACTTCATAATATCGAGAGGTAACCGGGAAGAAAAATGGCATTTAAAATACAAATTCACATATAACCATCTGATAAATGGACTCTATAATGAATCCGGATAATAAAATATTATATGATTTTGACTTGACAGAGAAAGTATCGAATATTTTGTCAAGTGATTTCTGGGTTTGTAAAGACTTCACGCAATGGATGATGCCCTCATTATCAGATCCGGTGAAATTTACTTCCAATGTGTCGATTTTTCTGAAGAATGGGGAAATTGAGGCCGATATTGATCTGATAAACATCAAACTTCAATCACCTTGCATCCTCAACATAAGAAGCGGACAGATATTACAGATAAAATATTTTTCAGTTGATTTCCAATGTTCTTTTATCGTCATGTCAAAAAGATTTATCGATAATCTTTTCTTATTATTGAAAGATAACAGAGCATACGGAGTAGCATGCAGAAACAGTATTATTCCCATAAATTCTGAGATAACGAGAAGATTTGAGAGTTTCTACTCCCACATAGATGATATTTTCAGGGACAAGGATAATCCGAGCGGGTATCAAACTATGGTCCTTGCTATTTCTTCATTTTTCTTTGAAATTGCGTATAAATGTTTTGTTCCCCAACTGGAGCATAAATTACGAAATAACAATAGAATTTCGGATAGATTCCTGAGTCTCGTCCAGGAGCACTTCAAAAAAGAGCGCTTCCTTGATTTCTACGCCACTCAACTTGAAATATCACCGAAACATCTTTCCAGGACAATGAAAGCCACAACAGGGTTCACTGCGGTTGAATGGATTGAGAGGTATGTCATCCTTGAAGCAAAAGTAATGTTGAAATCTACAAATCTGAGCATTCAACAAATCTCGGACGAACTAAATTTCCCTTCGCAATCTTTTTTCGGGAAATATTTCAAAAAGAACGTAGGAATATCACCAAAAGAGTTCAGGAATTCCTAAGATAAATCAAATATGATTTGATGATTTCCGGGAATGGGAAGTGAGCAGCAGACCCAAAATTTTATGGGAAAGAGAAGCATTGGCGGCAAGTATAGAATAGTTCCTGTTCAATCTCAAACTGAAAATCTCACCACCGGCTTCTTTTACGAGCAAAGCCCCGGCCGCAATATCCCAATGTTTTAAATCCAACTCCCAATAAGCATCAAAAAATCCGGCTGCAACATAAGCCAAGTCCAAAGCCGCGGAACCAAGGCGCCTTAAGCCTCTGACTTCGGGTGCAATTATGGAGACTTCCTCAAGATTATTATCAGGATTTTCCTTTTTATCATAAGGCAGCCCTGTGGCCACTACCGCATCTTCAAGAGCACCTGTATTGGAGACATGGATTTTTCTGCCATTAAAATATGCACCTTCATCTTTCACAGCAAAAAATATCTCTTCCAGATATGGAGCATATATAACCCCCACAACCGGGACACCATTATATTCTATACCTATAGATATATTAAAAACGGGCAACCCATTGTTAAAGTTGGTGGTTCCATCCAGAGGGTCGACTATCCATTTCCATTCCGCCTCTTTATTTATTTGAGATGATTCCTCAGAAACAATACCGTGGGAAGGAAATTTCTCACGTATCCTTTCTATCACATACTTTTCCGTTTCTTTATCGGCTAAGGTAACTATATCACTTGAGGTGGATTTCTTTGAAAACGTCAATCCATCAGTGCGAAAATAACCTAAAAGGATCTTGCCGGCATTCTCCACAATCTCAAGAGCCGCAGAAAGCAACTCTCTATGTTGGGAGTTTGCCACTATATTTTTAATTTCATCAATATCTTTCATAACAGCCATCGAATTATTGAAGTTGTCCAAACTTTTTACGTGATTTGCATTTTTAAAATATTTTTGAAGGGGAGTCCACTCCAGTAATCTTTTATCATCTTTTGGGCTGCTTTTGCCCCTCTAATTGGTCGTTTAACTTACAAAACTCCCTTTTCGGGTGACAACATCATCTCCAAAATCTCACTAAAGAAAAAGTTTAAAAATCTTCATTTGTTTTGAATATAACAAACGACATGGCATTATTATTTTCCCTTTATGTCTAATTTATCCGATATTATAAGTCCGCTTACTATCAGTAAACATCCTATGTATCCTGTGGTCGTGATCGTTTCTCCAAGTACAAAAAACGCTGCAACCATAGTTACCATAGGTTGAAGATAAAGGTAGTTGTTAGCGGTTACCGGCCCCAATATTTTCATTACCTCATTCCAAACGAGATAAGCGCAGACGGAACAGAAAATAACAAGAAAAGCAAAATTTATAGTATAATCAGGGTGAGAAAGATTGACCAACTCCAGAAAATGCAAAGGCTCCTTTTGCACTATTAGAAGCGGCAAGGCTGTAATGACACCATAGAAGAAAATCTTTCTCGTCACGAACAATGAGTTGTATATAGGGCTCAGCCTTTTAACCGCCACTGTATAAATCGCCCATGAGATTGAGGCAATTAAAGCGAGGATATCTCCGACAGGTCTTATTTCAAATCCTTCTCCATTACTGAAAATCACACAACCGACCCCAAGGAAGGCAATTATCGAACCAATGATAACTCCCATTTTCATTTTGGAGCGGTATACTATAGATAGAAGAACGGCTGTGAAAATAGGGGAGATGGCCACAAGAAGAGAAACGTTTCCTGCGGTAGTGTGCTTGAGAGCATAATTTTCCGTCACAAAGTATAATGAACCCGCACAAAGCCCACAAATGAAAAATTGCAACTCATCTTTCCAGTTGTTCGAGAGAATATGCCTAAACGTCAAAGACAAAATAAGGAGGTAGGCTACGGCAAATCGGTAAATGAACATCTCGACCGGAGTGAAGCCACCATCAACCATCAAAACCTTTGTACACAGAAAAGACGATCCCCAGGCGACCATAGTCAAAAGTGCTCCTATATGAGCAAGCAATGTGAAATAACCCGGCCTCGAATTAATTCTTGTGTCTGCCATAACTGAATAAAATATAATTGGAATTGATGATTAGAATTAAAGGTTTAGTCAGAGGCAAAATTAGTAAAAAATAGCAAAATGTCCAAATAAAAAAGGTGCATTCCTAATTTCTAAGAATACACCTTTTATATTTAAGGACTTGAACCAAGTTTTATTTACATATTGTCTCGAAGGGTCATTATGGTTCCACTACGAAATCATCTTTTCCGACACCGCACACAGGGCATACCCAATCATCGGGAATATCCTCAAATGCAGTTCCGGGTGCTATACCACCATCGGGATCACCAATTTCAGGATCATAGATCCAATCACATACCTCACATCTGTACTTTTTCATAGATATAATATTTAATTTGTTGTTACGACAATAAGAATCGCATCATTCAATATCTTTTTGATTTTATAACATTTTCTAAACTATAAAGTTTAAAAAGCATCAGATTTATCACCATTTTATCTGAATTTTGAAAACTATGTTGTTAATCTTCCATTTTGACGGGAAGATATAAGAAGATTTTTAGAAGTAATAAATTTGGAATATTCCGAAGCGGTAGTTAACTTTGCAGTGTCCTCGAAAACAAGAACGCATCAAGATGTCAGATATAACAGACATAGAGATTCATAAGAAGAGATTCACGGATTTCTTAGTTTCAAAACGGATGAGAAAGACTCCAGAACGTTTTGAGATTCTCAATTGTGCTCTGAATTGTAACGGACATTTTGATGCAGATCTTTTGTACAATCTTCTTGAGGCAAATGGCTATCACGTGAGCAAGGCGACCGTTTACAGTACTCTCGAGTTGTTGTCAGAAGCCGGAGTTGTAAGAAAACTCCTATTTGATACGCATCAGGCCAGATATGAAATTGCAGATGAAAGCCATTCCCATCTGATATGTACTGTATGTGGTGAAATCACTGAAATAGCCCCACCGGGATTTGAAGTGAAATCCTGTGCAGATATGCTAAACGGTTTTCATCCTTCTTATATCTCCACATGTATATATGGAATATGCAGAAAGTGTCAGATGAAAAAGAAAGATCGAAAATAAAACCTTTAAAACCAGAAGTAGTTTCACTAACGTGAACAAATATATCTAACAAACCATCAAAAACACAAAACCATGGCAAAAGTAAAACCATTCAGAGGTATCCGTCCACCTAAGCATCTTGTTGAAGATGTTGTCTCCCGTCCCTATGACGTTCTGAACAGTGAGGAAGCACGCATAGAGGCAGGTGATAATGAAAAGTCGCTGTATCATATCATCAAACCGGAAATCGATTTTGAAATAGGGGTGGATGAACATGATCCCAAAGTATATGACAAGGCAGTTGAAAATTTCATCAAATTTCAAAAAAACGGCTGGCTTGTTCAAGATGACAAGGAGAAATATTACATATATGCCCAGACAATGAACGGCCGCACACAGTACGGTTTTGTTGTCGGTGCTTGGGTCAACGACTATATGGAGGGGCGCATCAAGAAGCATGAGTTGACACGCAGAGATAAAGAGGAGGATCGCATGAAGCATGTCAGGATCAATAATGCCAACATTGAGCCTGTATTCTTTGCATTTCCGGACAATCCCGAACTCGAGGTAATTATCAGGGAAGAAACCTCAAAACCTGCTGAATATGATTTTGTCGCTCCTGACGGTTTCGGTCATACCCTCTGGGTAATCGATGATGATAAAACCATAAATAAGATAACAGATCTTTTTGATAAAATCCCGAACCTCTATATAGCAGATGGTCATCACCGTTCGGCAGCCGCGGCATTGGTCGGTGCCGAGAAGGCAAAAAACAATCCTGGACACAAGGGTGATGAGGAATACAATTATTTCCTTGCGGTGGCTTTTCCCGCATCTCACCTGAATATCATAGATTACAACAGGGTCGTCAAAGACTTGAATGGTCTTTCAGAAGAAGAATTTATCCAACGCCTCAAAGAAAACTTTATAGTTGAAGAGAAAGGAGAAGAGATTTATTCGCCGTCTGGCCTCCATAATTTCTCAATGTACTTGGGTGGGAAATGGTACTCACTCACCGCAAAACCCGGAACATATAATGATCAGGATCCAATCGGAGTTCTTGATGTGACGGTATCCTCTGACCTTATACTCCGAGATATCCTTGGAATAACCGATTTGAGGAGCGACAAGAGAATAGATTTCGTCGGTGGAATACGTGGATTAGGAGAACTCAAGCGTAGGGTAGACAACGGAGAGATGAAAATGGCCTTGGCCCTTTATCCTGTAACTATGGACCAATTGATGAATATCGCTGACAGCGGAAATATCATGCCCCCGAAAACAACCTGGTTTGAACCCAAACTTAGATCAGGGCTCGTGATCCATAAACTTGATTAATCTTACTCCGATAGAATAAAATTACCTGAGCCGGATACTTCTTCTTCTGACAGTATCCGGCTCCCTTTATTCTTTAGTGATACTCAACAAAATATATAATCAGATGTTATATAATAGAACGGCATAAGGATCAAAGATTCTTTCGCTATTCGCATTAAAGAAAATTAAAATTTAATATTCCATTCTATGAAAAAATTACTTTATCTTACATTCATTTTACCGTTGCTGGCATTCGCGTCGTGCAGCGATGATGATGACATAGCGGATGTGGATGTACAAATGCAGTTTAGTGGTGTAACTTTGGTAGATGGTGCTCTTTACACAATACAAGGTGAAACAGTTTCCATTGACAATACCACCGTCATTTCCCAGACATCTGAAAACGCCATTATCCAAAGGGTAGAATATTTCCTGAATGGCAATCTCATCCTGCCGGATCCTGAGAACTGGTTGGCAGCAAGTTTCAGCACTTCAGACCTCCATACAGGGAAATACGCAATCGGAATGAGAGGTCTCGTACTGCAAGTTGACAAGACTGTCACCGCTGTAGCAACAGAGACACCTCTTATAGTCGTCAATTCTGTTGAAGAACTCCCGGAAAACGCCCCGGAAATAGGAACCTATAGAATCACGATGACTACACATCATTAATAACCTTAATTGACGAAGAAAAAATAGACGTGACTCAATCGAGTGCACGTCTATTTTTTTCACTTCTTGAAGACAAAAATATCGAAATAACCAAAGTCAATATCAAGATTTGAGGATAATATAGATAAAGCCACGGTTGAGCAGGAGAGATTCCCGCAAGTGCTGACGCCATTAATCCCTGTGCTCCGTATGGGATCAAGGCTTGGGTGATGCACGCTCCTGTATCAAGCAGAGATGCACTTCTCCGTGGAGAGATGTTATAATTTGAGGAGATCTTTTTAACCATTGAACCTACTGTGATAATCGCCACAGTATTATTGGCAGTACAAAGATTCACAACACTTACCAAAAAGACAATACCAAATTGAGCAGTCTTGGAATTCTTCATTTTTTTGTTCAAGACGTTCAATAAGAAATCAATTCCCCCCGCTTCCTTGATCATGCTTAACATTCCGGATGCAAGTAAGGTAATTATTATCAGATTACCAACAGAATCAATCCCTTCACCTCCGGATGTACAGAGAGAAATAATGTCTATACCCTTTATCAATCCCCCTATACATGCAGAAATTATGCCTACCAAAAGCACTACGATAACATTAAGGCCGAATACTGCCAGAACTATGACAATCAAATAAGGAATCATCAGCCAAGGAGAACTATTATCAGAATAATACGAGACCGTCAAAGCAGGACTATTGACACAATAAAGAATAAGTGCAATAATCGCAGCGGGCACAACAATTCGGATATTTGCAAAAAATTTATCTTTCATATTGCATCCCTGTGTGCGTGTGGCTGCAATGGTCGTATCAGAAATAAAAGATAAGTTGTCTCCAAAAAATGCACCTCCGAGCACTATGGCAACAAAATATGGGACTGACGCCCCTGCACTGTTGGCCATTTCTACAGCAAGAGGAGTAAGAGCCACAACTGTTCCGACAGATGTTCCTATCGACATAGAAATAAAACATGTCGTTATGAATAATCCCGGAACAAGAAGAGATGGGGGAAGTAGGTCTAACGCAACGCTGACAGTGGCATCTACAGCACCAGTCAATTTTGCCACTGAAGCAAAAGCACCGGCAAGGATGAATATCCACACCATATACATGATATTTGAAGCAGAAGCACCTTTGGAAAAAATCTCTATTCTTTCCGATAAACTTCTACCTTTCAAAGTAAAAGCCGACCATATTGTGGCAACCAACATGGCAATACTAAGTGGCATCTTATAGAAATCACCTATGACAATAGAGGTGACAAGGTATAAAACTAAAAAAACAAGGATAGGAGACAGGGCCAACATACCGCTTCCCCAACTAACATCTTTTATATTCTTACGCATATTAAAATTTTCCCGACAAATCCTTTTCAGGAATTGTCGGGAATAATAAAGGAAATGTTTTACTTTTTTCTAACTTCGGAAGTGATTTACTTATTTACCTGGAACTTGTTCCAGCCATCCTTCAAGTAAGCAATTACCTGTTCGGCAGCTGCCACGCCGGCATTAAAGTTAGCCTCCGCAGTCTGTGCGCCCATTTTTTTAGGAGTGAAGAATACCCTGGGACCAAAGAGTTTTTCATACTCTTCAGCGGAAGCAGGCTTTATATCGCTCACATAGCGGAGATCCGGACGCTCCTGGAGTGCCTTCTTGAGACCTTCCTCGTCGATTACCTCCTTACGGGCCGTATTTACCAAAACACCGTTTTTAGGCATTTTCATAACGAGATCATATCCGATGGAATTCTTTGTCTCGGGGGTTGCCGGAATATGAAGAGATACAAAATCATTCTGAGAGAAAAGTTCATTCACATCATGAACAGGCGTAACGCCTTCAGCCTCCATAACTTCATCGGGGACAAAGACATCCAGAGCCTGAATCTTCATGCCGAATCCCTTTGCAATACGTGCGACGTTCCTTCCGACCTGACCGAAAGCATAAATACCTAACGATTTGCCTTTCAATTCTGAACCGGATGTGCCATTATACTGATTCCTGCACATCATGACAATCATTCCGAAGACGAGTTCCGCTACAGCGTTTGAATTCTGACCGGGAGTGTTCATTACGCAGATTCCTCTTTCAGAGGCAGCCTTGAGATCGATGTTATCATATCCGGCACCCGCGCGAACTATCACCTTAAGATTCTTAGCGGCATCCATGGCTTCCGCATCAATAACATCACTTCTGACAATCAGACCCTCTGCGTTCACAATAGCCTCAAGAAGATCCTGACGTGTTCCTTTTTCAACGAGTTCCAAGTCGTTTCCGGATGCATTGATCACATTCTCAATTGCCTTTACGGCTGCAGGAGCAAACGGTTTCTCTGTGAAAACAAGAATTTTCATAAAAATCTATATTTAGGGCAAATTTTCCAAAGAAAATACCTTATAATCCAATCACTGTTTTGCTTCAAATTCTTTCATCACCTCAACCAGTGCCTTTACACTCTCCAAGGGGAGGGCATTATAAAGAGATGCTCTGAATCCGCCTACGTCACGATGACCTTTAATACCGACCATACCTTTCTCCGTAGCGAAATCAATGAAATCCTTTTCCAATTCCTTGTATTCAGGTTTCATTACGAAGCAAACGTTCATTATTGACCGATCCTCATGATTAGGAACAGTGGCTACGAACATCTTGCTTCCGTCAATAGCATTGTAAAGGCAATCCGCTTTCTCCATATCCATCTTCTCAATGGCACGGACACCACCCAATTCCTTATAGTATTTAAGAGTCTGGAGGGCTGAGAAAATCGGCAATACAGGAGGAGTATTGAACATAGAGCCTTTCTTGACGTGGGTGCGATAATCAAGCATAGTAGGCAAAACGCGATCCACGTGTCCAAGAGCATCATCCTTTACAATTACAAAGGTAACGCCTGAAGGAGCAAGATTCTTCTGAGCACCTCCATAGATCAGATCGTACTTGGAAATTTCTACCGGACGACTGAAAATATCGGAACTCATGTCGGCAATCATACGCACAGGGACTTCGGGATCCTTACGAATCTCGGTTCCGTATATCGTATTGTTGGAAGTGTAATGGAAATAGTTCGCATCTGTCGGAACTACAAAGTCTTTCGGAATATAATTATAATTCCTATCTTTTGATGAAGCAACAACGTCGACTTCACCAAAAAGTTTAGCCTCTTTAATGGCCTTGCTTGCCCAGACACCAGTGTCAAGGTAAGCAGCCTTGGTAGAGAGCATATTCATAGGAACCATGGCGAATTGCAAACTTGCGCCGCCACCGAGGAAGAGAACACTGTATCCTTCAGGAATCTCAAGGAGTTCTTTGAAAAGAGATACAGTTTCATCCATTACTGCCTGAAACTGTTTGCTACGGTGAGAAATTTCAAGAATGGAAAGACCCATTCCTGCAAAATCGCGAACCGCCTTAGCAGTCTCTTCAATTGTGAACTGGCTCATGATGCTGGGACCAGCATAAAAGTTGTGTTTTTTCATGAATTTAAGTATTAATGAAAATTTTGTAGTGGCAAATTTAGTGGTTTTATCTCTTATGGCAAAATAAAATCATACAAATTTACCTTATTACCCCAAAATAAAGATTTTAACTCTCCTTTTTGGTGGCTCCTTTTAGATTGCAAATCCTTTCATATAGTTTGGCTTCATGCGGGTTATCACATGGATGCCAAAAAGAACCTGACAATCCGTCGGGAAGATACTGCTGCTCGACAAAATTATTATAAAAATCGTGAGCATACTTGTAACCTTTATGGTAGCCAAGTTCGGCCATAAGTTTCGTGGGTGCGTTCCTCAGATGCAGCGGCACCGGAAGATTCCCTGATTTTTCCACCTCCTCCATAGCCAACGCTATCGCCTTATAAGCCGAATTACTTTTAGGGGATGTGGCGAGATAAATGGTGCATTCAGCCAGGATGATTCTCCCTTCGGGCCAGCCGATTTTTCTGAGGGAGTCAAATGTAGCGTTGGCAAGTAACAAAGCATTAGGGTTTGCCAGCCCGATATCCTCTGCTGCGAGAATAACGAGGCGCCGCGCAATAAACTCCGGATCCTCGCCTCCAGCCACCATCCTTGCAAGCCAATAGATCGCCGCATCCGGGTCACTACCTCGGACGGACTTTATGAAGGCAGAAATTATGTCATAATGAAGTTCTCCGTTACGGTCATACGCCGCAGGATTTTCCTGCAACTTATCCGTGACGAGTTTATCAGTAATTGTAATTTCCTCTTCAGGAGGGGTCGACTGTTCAATCAAGTCCAGAATATTCAACAATTTTCTTGCATCACCTCCCGAGAATCTGAAAAGAGCGTCCTTTTCCTTTATGTTTATTGTCCTTTGAGAAAGTATAGGATCCTTTTTTATTGCCCTGTTCAGGAGTTTGTCAAGATCATTGCTACCGAGCGATTTTAGTGTATATACCTGTGTACGCGACAACAAAGGCCGTATTACCTCAAAAGAGGGATTCTCAGTTGTGGCTCCGATTAAGGTGACGATACCTTGCTCAACCGCGCCCAGCAAGGAATCCTGTTGACTCTTGCTAAATCTATGAATCTCATCTATAAATAGGATAGGCCGGGTATGGCTGAACATGCTGTTGGTTTCAGCCTTACATTTCTCAATAACCTCCCTTACCTCTTTCACACCTGAAGTGACAGCACTGAGGGTGAAAAATGGAGCATCACACATTTCAGCAATAATCTTTGCCAAAGTAGTTTTCCCGACACCCGGAGGCCCCCACAGTATAAATGAATTGATTCGCCCCGAACTGATCATCTGCCGGATGATGCCATTATTGCCTACGATATGCTCCTGACCTATGTAATCATCTAAAGTTCTCGGTCGGAGTCTCTCTGCAAGTGGGATATTGTTCATCTTTTGGAGGCAGTGTCTATCAGTGTAAGTATATCTAATGACTCTAAGGTGTCAACAACCATATCGGAATAAGGCATCAAAACCTTTTCCGGAAGTGTTCCTGCCACTCCAACCACAAGAGCACCCGCATTCTTTCCGGCCTTAACTCCTTGTAGGGAGTCTTCAAAAACAATACAATTGACGGGAGAACAAGAAATAAGACTTGCTCCCAACAAATACCCTTCGGGGTCGGGTTTGGAGTGAGAAATCAAATTTGCGGTAACAATATAATCAAACAAACCTTCTATGTATGGAATCTCTTCATACAAGTGTCTCATCTTATCGGCGTTGCTACTTGTCACAAGAACCTTTGCAACATTCAGAGCCGAAAGTTTATGCAATAATTCCTCAGCCCCCGGCTTAAATTCATAATGCATCTGTGACTCCAACTGATATAATCTCTCTGTCACCTTACGGGCAGTCATTTCATCAGGATAATGATCAGCTAATATTTTCTCAAGTGTGCATCCCTTTATGACAGTCTCCAGATTCTCAACACCTGTAGGGTATTCCTCATTTACCCTTCTCCAGATTTTAGAGTATTCCCGTTCACTATCAATCAAGACTCCGTCAAGATCAAACAATACGCCAACTTTATTTTCTTTATTCATTTTTATATGATTATCGCAATACATTAAGGGTGGTGATGTCCACAATGGATAAAAAACGGATGCAAATATAACTAAAAATCACGATTTTTTATTAAATTTGCATCCATAAAAACAATACACGATGATAGAAGACCTCTCCATGAGAGTTACACCATCGGTAGCAGCAGAATTAGGAAAACTTAAATCGACCATTTCAGCAGAAAAGGGTATTCCCGTTGAAGAAATCAACGATATTCAGATTCTCCGCCGCTCTATCGATGCTCGCCAGAAAAATATAAAAATAAATTTGAGTGTCAGGATTGCCACTGGTGACGACGCGGAGATAATGCCGGTGTATCAACCTGTGGAATTCCATAACCTACCGGAAAATGCCCCCACAATTATCATCGTAGGGGCAGGCCCGGCAGGCCTTTTCGCCGCACTCAAGGCATTGGAACTTGGAATGAGACCGATTGTCCTTGAAAGGGGTAAGGATGTCGATAGCCGGAGGGTAGACCTTGCAGCCATAAGTCGTACAGGAGAAGTCAATCCATCGTCAAATTATTGTTTTGGAGAAGGAGGTGCCGGGGCATACAGCGACGGAAAACTTTTTACAAGAAGTAAAAAAAGAGGGAATGTACAATCAATCCTTCAGTTGCTGCACCAACACGGTGCTCACAAGAATATTCTCATTGACGCACATCCTCACATCGGAAGCGACAAACTTCCGGAGGTGATAAAGAATATACGTCAACAGATTATTAATTGCGGGGGAGTTGTGAAATTCAGCACTCACGTGAAAGATATTCTGATAAAGGATAATGAAGCGGTAGGTGTAATGACTGACGACGGGAATATTATAGACGGTCCGGTGATATTAGCGACAGGACATTCCGCCAGAGATACTTACAGGCTGCTTCATGAAAAGGGTATCGGTATCAACGCAAAACCTCTTGCAATAGGAGTAAGACTTGAACATCCTCAAAAACTCATAGATCAACTTCAGTATCATAGTAAAGAGGGAAGAGGGAAATTTTTGCCGGCAGCCGAATATAGTTTTGTCACCCAAATAGATGGGAGAGGGGTATACTCATTCTGTATGTGTCCGGGTGGTGTAGTTGTCCCGGCGATGTCAGGCCCGGGAGAATCTGTAGTCAACGGAATGTCGGCCTCTGCACGTGCAAGTCAATGGGCAAATTCAGGAATGGTGGTTGAGATTCATCCGGGAGATCTGGAGGGTTATGATAAAGATGCTCTTGAAATGCTCCATATCCAAGAAGATCTGGAAAAGAGATTTTTTGAAGAGTCGGGAGGCAGTCTTAATGCGCCGGCTCAGAGAATGACAGACTTCGTCAAAGGAAAAGATTCCGATGGTGAGTTACCAAGAAGTTCTTATCCCGCAGGTATTCACTCCGCACGTATAGACAAACTGTTACCCAAAGAGATTTCTCAACGGCTGAGGGGAGGCTTCCTTGCATTTGATAAGAAGTGTAAAGGGTTTTTGACCGATAAAGCCCTTCTCATAGGTCTCGAATCTCGCACATCCAGTCCTGTTAGGATACCAAGAGATCCGGAAACACTGGAACATCTTGAGATCAAGAATCTTTATCCTGCCGGCGAAGGAGCCGGTTACGCAGGAGGGATAGTATCGGCCGCAATTGACGGACAACGTTGTGTGGAGGCTTATTACAATAAAATTAAAGAAACGCGTAATCAAGTTTAAAATGGCAATTATCATAAATATAGAGACATCGGCGGAAATCTGTAGCGTGGCCATCTCAAAGGATGGAATGGTGGAATTCCAACTCGAAGAGACTGAAGGGATGAGCCATGCCTCAAAATTAGCACCGTTCGTAGAGAAATGCATGAACGAACTAAAGAGAAAAGAGGAGACTCCCGATGCCGTCGCTGTCAGTCTCGGACCCGGTTCCTACACAGGGCTTCGGATAGGATTATCTCTTGCCAAAGGACTTGCTTTCAGTCTGGGCGTACCATTGATTGGTCTTTCAACTCTCCAGATACTTTCAGCGAAAGCTATGTTCCGGAACATACTTTGGGAAGGGGATGAGATCATTGTTCCGATGGTAGACGCCAGAAGGATGGAAGTCTATTGCGGAGCGTTTGATTTTAGCCTGAAGGAATTAGTCAAGGAACAGCCATTAATACTATCGGAGACATCATTCTCATGTCTCCATGGCAAACGCAAAGTAATTTTTATAGGTAGCGGTTCTGATAAATTCAAGGATCTTTATACAGGCGAGAATGCTGTATGGCTTGGAGACCTGCCGGTCAAAGCCAGCGACATGATCGCCTTGGCTGAAAAGGCTTACCGAAATAATGATTTCATGGATATAGCCTATTCCATACCCAATTACCTCAAAGAATATCAGACAACCATAAATAAAAATAAAGTCTTATCATCAAATAAGGATTAAAATTTTAGCGCTATGATACCATATAATACAAGTGAGCCGCACATGTTGATGCCTGAGTATGGAAGAAATATACAAAGGTTGGTTGACTATTGTGTAAAAATAGAAGACCGCGAAGAGAGGCAACGATGTGCAACAAGCATTGTGGAAGTGATGGCAACTCTTTTTCCGGATATCGTCGGCGATAAGGGGAATCGCCAAAAGATTTGGGATCATCTGAATATAATGTCAGGTTTCCAACTTGACGTAGATTTCCCTTGTGAAGTCATTACAAAAGAAGAACTGATCCCAGAGCCAAAACAAATTCCTTATTCAGGCTCACTCTATCGTTTCCGTCATTATGGGAAAAACATTCAGTCTATGATAAGGAGGGTGGCAGATATGGATAACTGTGTTGAGAAGGACCAGTTGATTTTTCTTCTTGGTAACCAAATGAAGAAACAGTTGGTTGACCAAACTCCCGAAAATGTAAGCGACTCTAAAGTTTTCAGTGACATATCAGATATCTCCGAAGGAAAAATCCAAATTGACCCGACCTCCTATAGACTTAATGAGTACATTGGAGTAGCCAATAAAACAACTTCGTCTAAATCCAAAAAGAAAAAGAAATAATCTTCACTTAATTTCCTTTCGTATCTAATACCCACATCCTAAAACCAAAACCGATGAGTTCATTTATTGTAGAAGGAGGACACCGACTGTGTGGAACAATTTCACCTCAAGGTGCAAAGAACGAAGCACTGCAGGTAATCTGTGCCACCTTACTTACCTCGGAAAAAGTCGTCATTAGTAATATACCAGATATAGCCGATATCCGCAATCTAATCACCCTCATTGAAGAAATGGGCGTGAAGACAGAACATCTTGGCCCGGATACAGTAAGTTTTGAAGCCTCGGATGTGGATTTATCATACCTTAAATCTGACGCATTCAGAAAAAAGGCCCAATCCTTGAGAGGATCGGTTATGATTGTCGGACCATTACTCGCACGCTTCGGTGAAGCGATTCTTCCTAAACCCGGGGGGGATAAAATCGGCAGACGCCGGTTAGACACCCATTTTCTCGGGTGGCAGAAGTTGGGAGCAGTTTTTGAGTACAAATCTGAAATAAAGTGTTACCAAATAACATCGCCGCATGGATTACATGGATGTTATATGCTTCTCGATGAGGCTTCCGTAACCGGCACTGCAAATATTATTATGGCCTCCGTTCTTGCTTCAGGTAAGACCACCATATATAATGCAGCATGTGAGCCCTATATTCAACAATTGTGCAGAATGCTCGTAAAAATGGGTGCAAAGATTCAAGGCATAGGGTCTAATCTTCTGCAAATAGAGGGTGTGGAGACATTAAAGGGCACCACCCACAGTATGCTTCCTGACATGATTGAGGTAGGAAGTTTTATTGGAGTGGCCGCAATGACAGGATCTAACATCACTTTAAAAAATGTGGGGATAGATGATCTTGGCATCATGCCGGAATGTTTCAGGCGACTTGGGGTAAATATGAGTATCGAGGGAGATGACATACATATAAACCAAGATGAAATTTATGAGATAGATCAATTCATGGATGGATCTATCATGACATTTTCTGACGCACCTTGGCCGGGATTATCCCCGGATTTGTTGAGTATCTTCCTTGTTGTGGCCACTCAAGCGAAAGGGAGTGTGCTCATACACCAAAAGATGTTTGAGAGCAGATTATTCTTTGTAGACAAATTGATAGATATGGGAGCGAGGATTATCCTCTGTGACCCTCATAGAGCAGCGGTGATTGGTGCCGGAAAATTTAATTGTCTGCACGCCACAACAATGGTTTCTCCCGATATCAGAGCCGGAATTGCAATGCTAATTGCAGCAATGGGTGCGAAAGGAGTAAGTTGTATTCAGAACATTGACCAGATAGATCGGGGATATGAAAAGATTGATGAACGATTGAACCTATTGGGGGCAAAAATCATTAGAACAGAAAAATGAACTATGATAAACCAAGAGGAAATAACTGCAATCGGAAAATTCCAGAAGACACATGCACTAAAAGGAGAACTGAACGCAATTCTTGATATAAGCGAGGATTACCTCTTAGAGAAAAATGCCGCCATAGTTGAGATTGACGGTATCTATGTGCCTTTTTTTGCAAATTCTATAAGACCGAAAGGTTCTACAAGTTATCTGGTAAAGCTTGACGGAGTCAATAGTGAGGAGGAGGCGAGAATCTTTGTCAATAAGACCATCTTCGCTTTAAAATCCGAATTGGCACCATTCCTTAATCTTGACGAAGATGAAATCATGGAGGAGGATGATCTTGTAGGATACACAATAAAAGATAATCTTTCCGGTGAAGAGATAGGTGTGATTGATTATGTTGATTCATCAACCGACAATCTTCTCTTCATTGTATCGGATTCAAATGAGGAAAAATATTACATCCCTGCGGCAGAAGAATTCATCATAGAGATTGATGACGAAAAGAAGATGATAAGAATGAATCTGCCGGAAGGATTACTTGATCTGAACAAAACAAGCAAAATTTGATATGGAAAATAATGATTTTTTATTTGATGAAGACAAAGCCGTAGAATTTATCCGTAAGGAACTCCGAAAGGAAATCAATGAAAAATATGATGACGATGAGATTCTTTTCGTCATAGACACAATTTGGGAGTTTTACGAGAGGGAAGGGCTACTCGATATCAACGCGAGTGAAGTCGAGGAAGAGGAGATGAATCCTGAGAAATTGACGGCTTATGTCAAGAAAGCAGTCATGAAAGATCATGAACTCATTATGGACCCGGCCGATATTGAGGCAATAGTAAAGGCAGAACTGGATTATGAAGAATCACTTGAAGATTTTATTTAAAGTCATATTTCTCAGCGGTCTTCTCTTATTCTCCACTCAGAATATGAATGGGGAAAAGAAGAAAACAGATGACAATGATACCCGAAAACGAATTGAAGCACTTGATGAACTTGATTTCATTGATATGCTCAATTCAGTCGACGTAGGAAAGACTTCTGAACTCATCCAAAAGTTTCAGACAAAAGAGGGTAAGAATAGATTGCTGAACGGAAAATATTCGCCTAAAGGGGAGTGTTCCGTGGAGGCATACAGGAACAAAGAGGTGTTATTGATAACAATCCCCGCGCATCTTCTGTTTTCACCCAATATGACTGAACTTAAGCCCGGAGCTTCAGAGTATCTTTCTCCCATCAAAAGATATCTTAAAGATCCGGATATGTATAGGGTGATGCTTGTCATGCACACTGATAACACGGGCTCAACAGAATATAGAGACCAACTTACCGCCGACCGTGTTAACAGCGTGTTTGACTGGTTTGACAATTCAGGAGCGGATACCCGATATATGTTCTCTTACGCCTTGGGTGATGATATGCCTTTAAGACCTAATGATTCAATGGAAAATAGGGATAAGAACCGAAGGCTTGAGATATATCTTGTCCCTGGTAAAAAGATGGTAGAACAAGCACAGAAAGGGCGTATAGCCTTTTAAATTTTAAATTAAACGTCCCGCGATAAATGAAGAATCGCGGGACATTTAATTTAATCCATTCTTGTCTTATAATCGTCATACGAGAATTGACGGAGTAATATAGGATCTCCTTCAGATGGCTTAAGCCATATCGATGGATGCTGGATACCGTTGAACATATTCGTTTTCACTGTAGTATAATGATTCATATCAAGCAGTGTCAATTTAGCGCCCGCCTCAAGAGGTCGCGAAAATTTCCAGTCACCTACAAAATCTCCGCTCAAACATGAATTGCCTCCCAACCGATAAGAAATACCTTGAGGGCTATCCTCCGGTAATGCCTCCAGAATATTAGGTTTATACGGCATCTCAAGGCAGTCAGGCATGTGACATGCGAAAGAAGCGTCAATAATAGCAGTTTTGATTCCCGCATCCTCCACAACATCCAAAACCTCTGTAACAAGATCACCGGTTTGCCACGTAAAAGCACTTCCCGGCTCCATTATCAATTCAAGATGTGGATACTCTGAATGTATTTTTTTAAGAAGTTTGATAAGGTGAGCGACGTCATAATCCGACCGTGTCATGAGATGACCACCACCCATATTAAGCCATTTTATCTGAGGAAGCCATTTTCCGAATTGCGCAAAGAAAGCATCCAGCACCTTCTCGAGATCATAACTTGAAGATTCACATAAAGCGTGGAAATGGAATCCATCGAGTCCTTCAGGAAGTTGCTCCGGAAGGTCATCAGCATTAACGCCAAAACGACTACCAGGTACACAAGGATTGTAAATATCAGTCTCTATGACACTGCAATGAGGATTAACTCTTAACCCACATGAAACGGCCTTTTTTCCTGAGGCTTCGTTAAACTTTTTCACCCGGGGGTAATACTTCTCAAATTGAGAAAGTGAATTAAAGGTGATATGTGAGCAGCCATTGAGAAACTCTGTGAATGTATCCTCTGTGTATACAGGACAATATGCATGAACATCATCACCGAGATACTCAAGAGAAAGTTTCATCTCATTAATAGAACTTGCAGTTGAAGATGAAACATACTCTTTGATTATAGGGAATGTCCTCCATAAGGCATTTGCCTTAAATGCCATAATTATTTTTACATTACCCTCTCTACTTACCCTTGAGATTAACTCAAGATTCTTACGCAGACGGTCTTCGTAAATTATATAATACGGAGTCTTCATATTATGATATAATTTGAAATTTTGCGAATCTTAGAAGCAGTTTTTTTATCCCAACCACTCCAAAATCAACTGTGATGGAATCTTCACCTGATATACTTTCAATCTTTACAATTTTGCCTTTTCCGAATCTCTCATGTTGAATAATGTTACCAATTGAAACATCATCTTTTGAATGTTCCGGTTTGAAACCACTGGCGGAGGAACTTTCAATTCTCTTCAGTTGTCTATTTCCATTTCCCGATGAAGGATGTAATGATTGTTCATGTCTTTTCAGGGGATTAATGAATTTGGAATCTCCCGAAATTGTCCCTGACATTTGTAAACTTAAGAATCGGGTATCAATGTCACCCAAAAATCTTGAAGGGCGACTCATTACAGTCTGACCGTTCCTAAATCTACTACCTGCATAAGTTATTACACAACTCTCTTTGGCTCTTGTGATAGCCACATAAAGAAGTCGTCTTTCCTCCTCAATTTGTGAAAGAGAATCTTGACTCATTGCAGATGGGAACAAATCTTCCTCCACACCAACAATCCAAATATGTTTAAATTCAAGACCCTTCGCAGCATGGACAGTCAATAATGTTACCTTAGGAAGTTCGTCTGAATCCTCCTTATCCTGATCAGTAGCAAGCATCACTTCCGAAAGGAAAGAACGCATGTTTGATTCCCCCTCACCTGTCTGTTCTCTGAGTTCAACAAAATCTTTGAGTCCTGCAAGTATTTCCGAAAGGTTCTCCTGACGGCTTATACTTTCGGGAGTAGTATCATGGGCCAATAACGTGAGGATACCTGTTCGGTTATATATGAGTTGTCCTAACTCATAAGCATTCGAACCGGCATTATGATCTGAAACAAATTCAGAAATCAGATCTCTGAAACCGTATAATTTTGCTATTGTGCCGGCATTCAAACCACCTTTCTTTAAATCAGCATTCATTATCACATTCCACAAACTTACATGCTCTGAATTTGCGATAGACTGAAGTTTTTTCAACGTGGTTTCACCTATTCCCCGTGCAGGATAGTTAATCACTCTGCGCAACGCCTCATCATCATCAGGATTTATACTAAGACGGAAGTAGGCAATCATATCCTTAACTTCCTTTCTCTGGTAGAAAGAGAGTCCTCCGTATATCTTATATGGTATATTTCTTTTCCTCAAAGACTCCTCCAAAACCCTACTCTGAGCATTAGTTCGATAAAGGATGGCATAATCATCGTATGAGTCGTGATATACCAATTTTGATCTTGATATCATGTTGGCAACAAGAAAAGCCTCTTCCATATCACTATAGGTCTTGACTACAGAAATCTTTTCTCCTTTATCATTCTTACTGAATACATTTTTCTTTAACTGACGTGTATTTTTAGAGATTAAACTCCCGGCTGCATCTATTATATTTTGAGTAGACCTATAATTTTGTTCAAGTTTGAAAACACGTAATCCGGGATACCTTTTCTCAAGATTAAGTATATTACCAATATCAGCCCCTCTAAATGAGTATATACTCTGGGCATCATCTCCAACTACACACAGTTTATTCTGGTCACCAGACAACTGTGATATAATCAAATGCTGAGCGAAATTTGTATCTTGATATTCGTCTACGAGTATATATTTGAAGAATTCCTGATAATGACGTCTTATATCAGGAAAATCTCTTAACAATAAATTCATGTAGACAAGAATATCATCAAAATCCATTGCATTGGCAATTTTGCATCTTTCACAATAGAGTTCGAATATTCTTCCCATCATTGGCTTCTTCGCCCGCCGATCTCGCTCATAATTGTCTTTGTCAAGCATATATTGCTGCGGAGTGAGCATGGCATTTTTTGCATTTGAAATTACGGAAGCGACTGCAGATACTTTATAGACCTTTTCATCAAGGCTCAAATCTTTTAGTATAATTTTTATCAACGATTTGGTATCGGCAGTATCGTAAATAGTAAATCCGGATTTAAATCCTATTTCTTCAGCATGTCTTCTGAGGATACGAAGAAATATGGAATGAAATGTACCCATCCAGATTTTAGATCCTACATTTTCTCCAACTATCGAGATTATTCGATCCTTCATCTCCCGGGCTGCCTTATTAGTAAAGGTGAGTGCCAATATCCTGTAAGGTTCATAACCATTTCGCAAAAGGTCGACAACCTTATAAGTAAGCACTCTTGTCTTACCTGAACCTGCTCCTGCTATCACAAGTTGCGGACCGTCTTTATACAAAACAGCCTCTTTTTGTTGATTATTTAATGAGGAAAGATAACTATATTCCGTCTGTTGCATTATATTATGACTTAAGTTTTATCAATAAATTATAATCAGGGATTGAAGGTAAAAAGACGTAACGCTCATTCCTCCTATCAAGTCGGCAAAAGAAATGTTGCACACCATTTGATACTACAAGGAATGGAGCCCTGAGTACCGAATTGTACCTTAGAATTTGATCAAACACCTTTTGCGTTATTAAAATGTCAGGGGCTTTGAATTCAAATATTCCCAAGGGACAACCTTGCCTGTCAAACAATACTGTGTCACATCTTTTCTTAGTGCCGTTCAACTCAATCCCAATCTCGTTTGCAAGGTGAGTTGTCGGATAATGCAAATGATGCACGAGCCAATGAACGAACCTTTGCCTGACATATTCTTCCGGTGTTAATATAAGATATTTCTTTCTCAAAATATCCCATACTTTAAGTATCTTCCCTTCTCTTAATATTCTAAGACTGGCTTCCGGAATCGTTAATTCAGGAAAAGAAAAATTGTAATCCAATATTATAATTATATTTGCTAAAACATAACAGAAACATTACTTAACTTAACGTAAGTAATGCTTCAGGATTATTAACTATTGAATAGGGAGATTAAAAATCTACTCAATGACTTCAGATGATATTACGCTTCTATAATTGCAATCGAATATGGAGTTCAGCAAATCAGCCAAACGAATACCACCCCTTAGAAATTGCTGCTCTATTACAGGTGTCCATTCCGCAATATAATCATAGCTGATTTTCGTACCTTCCGGAGTAGAATCATATACATTCTTTGCAATCTCAAATGTTTCTTCAGCCCAGGATGATGGTGTTGTTTTCTCAAGAATAACCTCCATTTGATTTGGAGTCAATCTATCAATCTGTTGTTGCCATTCAGTGAAACTCCATTTGTGAGCAGACTCCGGAAGAGATGAATCCCATATAGAATGTAGATTAGAATCTTTTCCAAAATACTTAACAAAATGACGATTTCCACCAAGATCGGAAGCGTGACCGAGGTGCATCGGTTGATGAATATCTCCCAAAAAATGAACAATCATTTTTAATGCGAGTTGCTTATCTTGCAGATCAGAGTCGGGTGAAGAGAGTATCTTTGTCTGTTCTTCGATGGCCCTGACTATATCGCCGGAATCTAGCAAAGGAGCACTATCAAAAGTCTGATCGGCATCAATATTCTTATAGTGCCATGTCTTTGAATATGCATATTCAGGAGTATGGGAAGCCTGGTCCAACCAATTGGAAAAATATACAATGGATTTCCCTTCCAGCAAACTATCAACTGCTGATTTGGTGGCTGCCGTCAGATGATTCTCCGCAATATATGCCACCGTATCATGCCCCTTCTGCCCCCAGGGATAACTACAGATGGAGGTTAAAAATATTAATCCTCCGGTAATAAGGATCTTCGTCTTCATATTATAATTATTTTATACAAAATTAATAAATAATTTGGAGAAAAACAAATCAAACATACTTATCTTTCCCAAAACATTACAACCTGAAAAAGAATATCATTAGAAGAATCAATTAATGTAAAAAGGAGAGGGAATAGATTAAATGGATTTGTTAGAAAATTTATTAAAATCCTTAACATATCATATTAAATTTCGTTATAATAATATAGATTTGATTACAAAATATTCTAATAAAAACATTAAATGGCTTAGAATGGAAGAAAAGGAAATCAAAAGACAGATGATGACTTTATGGGCGAAGACGTTCCACGATTCATCCCAGTATATAGACTTAATATTCGAGCACTATTTTAACCCTGAGTATATAGTATATTTCGAGGAAAAGGGTGAAATAGTTTCCTCCTTGTTAGGCATCCCTTACAGTTTCCGGAATAACGGTCGTGAATTAAGGGGACTATATCTTTGCGGGCTTAATACAAGGCCTGACTATCGGAATCAAGGGATAATGTCTAAACTCATAGAAGATATAAATTTTCGGGCAAAAGAGAAGGGATTCGCATTTACTTTCCTCATACCGGCAAATGAAATTCTTATTAATTTCTATTCCTATCATAAGTACTATAAAGCAATGTATAGGATTGAGGATCGGTATACAGACATACATGATTTTAATAACGATTATCTTTCATCAATTTTGGATGAAGATGAAAGAGTCCGAAATCTAAAAACTAAATACTTTCAAGAAGCAAAGTGTATGTTTCTTGAAAAAAATAATACAGATCTGTTAGAAGAAGTAATATCTTTTATAATCGATTCTGAAAATAAAAATCACAGTTTTATTACACTTGCTCATAGTCATGAAGACATCAAAAATGTAATACTTGAGAATGCGATTTCAAAGGGTAAAACTGTAGTATGCAAAACATCATCCGGAGAAATTTCAGGAGTAGCTTTTTTCATTGCAGAAGAAAATAAACGCATATTAGTTCAGCATGTATATTACGCAGATTCCGCAGCATATTATAAGATTTTGCAATATATAAAAAGTGCATACTCTGAATATTCAATGAGTGTATTCTTATATCCGGAACAGTCTTCACGAAAAGCCTTGGACTACAAGTTTTATGGGGGCTCAACTAAAATTGGAGATCAATACATCGGATCGTATGATACCGTAGAAAGGGTATATAATGTAAGTGCTCATGCAAAACTATACGGAATGATACGTCCCATTAATATGGACGAAATTCTAAAATTTCTCGCCAATGATAAGAGAGATGCAAAATTTTCGATTCTCGTTAAAAATAAAAGAGACGAAAATAACGCTATATTGGTGGCGGTTAAAAATGGCAAAGCAAACATAAATCTTATAGTGGAGCAGGAGGAAAAACTTGAAATCAAGAAAAATGCCGTTACAGTCCTTTCAGAGAAAGAACTGTATGAAGTCTTATTCAGAAAACCAGATCAAACCTCCGCCATTGTAGATGCATTTGGAATTCCAAGAATGATTTTTAATATGACTCTGCTATTAGATTAGATACAAAGACCCGGGAATTCGCTTCGACAATTATCCTTAAGGTAATTGTCGAAGCGAATTTTTTATACATACACTTGATCTGTAAAAACTTATATCAGAAATTTAATACATTAAGCCCCCTGAGAATCCATTCTTATAAAGAACTGGACAATCAATCATTGTATTTTGAAATTTCAGAAAGTAAACTACAATTTAGAGAATCACTAAATCCAACCTCAGTAAGAGGGTAGGGGAGACGCAACTTCATATTGTTCTAATTCTCCTGTTCGGAAAGTTTCATTATCCGACACTATCCTAAAATTCTCATTCGCAATTTATAATTTTAAATTTTAATCTTTATTTTCAAATTTGAATTTGCATTTCTATTTCTATATTCAAATTTCTGTTTACTATTGCGTGCAGTTTAATTTTTGGAATTAATTATCCAAATACATCCGAAGCAAATTTACCTTTCCAAATTAATGCGAATTAACATTTATTTACCTATACTTTTAACACCTGTTTATCAATAGATTAAAAATGATAATTATATTTATAATCATAATAAATCAAGTCATGCTATATAGCTTGCGACAACTATACTATCTCTCCGCCATTACTACATTAATTACTTGAATAAATAACGCTACAATAAATGTAATACTTTAGGATATAAAAGAAAGAATAGTTGCAAATGTAAATACAAATTACATTTTGAGAATTTACACATTTAAATATCATTTTATTTTTACAAATTTGCAATTTCAATATTTTAATACTATATTTGCGTTCTGAAAATTCAAATTTGTAAATAGAGATGATTGAAGAAAACATGGCAATTCGTCTAAAATTCCTGATTGAGAAATTAGGAATTACACCTTCACAATTTGCTGATGCATGTAGAATCCCTCGACCAACGTTTTCTCAGATATTAAATGGGAGGAATAAAAAGATTAGTGATCAAATCATCCGTCAGATCCATGAGGCTTATCCGAACGTGTCTGTGACATGGCTACTTTTTAATGAGGGAAATATGTTATCAGATGGTTTTGCGAAAAATTCCATTGAGGAAGATGAAGAAGGTAGTGAGCTGCTATCTAACCAACCAAGACCGGAGGGAGATGGAAATTCTTCTAAGTTCGTAGATCCAAATGGAAGTCATAATTCACATGAAAATCCGGAAATCCCTACTGTTGATGGGATGGCCGATGTATATTCGAAAGAGAATGGCCTTAAATCGGATTCAAAAGAGGTGGAACAATCTATAAAAGAAGATGTTAAATCCATCCTAAAAAGTAAGGAATTTTTGACAGAAATAGCAAAAATACAACCAAAACCACGTAAAGTAGTCTCCGTCACCATCTATTATGATGATTCTACTTTTGAAACATTTAAACCCATGTGATATTCCAATAAATACTGCCCAGCAGGAGCCAATACAATATTCCTCTTTCCGTAATCGTTTATTTACAAGAAATCAAAATTCTTACGAATAAAATCAGATTAATGGCTCTATGAAATTCACAGAAACATCACGAATATTTCTACCACTCTTTTCAAGTCTACTTTCTCTTCAAACCTTTGCAATTTCTCCAGATAACATATTAATCTCTTCCGGAGAATTTTCTGTTATATCTGAGACTCCTAATTCTTCATCCGGCTTAAATAAAGTGTATGTCGTCAGGAATACAGAAAACTTAACATTGTCGTATAAATTTAATCCCTCGCATACTATAAAATGTTATAAATTTGATCAGAGAGGAAGTATTGACGCCATACAGATTAGTGATGTTTCTATTGAGGGGAATATATTAAAAATAAATAATCCGGAAAGCGAATGCGGTTATATCATTGATGACGATAACCAGATGTTTTATTTTTGGCTTATAGACTATAGTAAATATCAATTCACTCCTGAATCGATTTCTCTTTCATCTAAAAGTGATTGTAATTGCACGATGTTAGATTTTAATGGATATGCATCACCCATCTATTATTATGGTGTTAATGGGAGAAGATTCAATTTGAATAGAGCTCTGAAATTAAGTTACACATCACTTGACCTGGATGAAAACTCAACCTCATTTGAAATCCGTAATTTTGATAGAAGTTATGAATACATTTCAGATGTAATTTCTATCTTTCCTCCGGTCTATTCATCAACATCATTTATACTTGAAGGAGATGCATTCCTTAATCGATGGAATGAACAAAAAAAGGTTACATCGCCTATATATTTTCCAATCTCTGTAATTGCAGAAACTAAAGTCAAACAACTTAATGAATCAGAAGAGAACTCCAATCAGATTAATTCTAATTCTGAATTATTAGGAGGCAATGCTCCCTGTGAACTTTCATTTGAAGTAACAACATCAGAAGGTGTCATCCATAATGAATGGCAATTCTCCTCTGATCAAGATTTCGAGAATATAATTTATAGAATTAATGATAAAGAATTTGATTATACATTTATAGATGAGGGTAAAACATTCATACGCTATATTGGCAGTAACGCCGATGGCAGTTGTGAAACAATCAGTGATGTCTATGAAGTCGCAATAAGTACGTCAGAGTTGAAAGTTCCGAATATCTTTTCCCCCAACAATGATGGAATAAATGATGAATGGAAAATATCCTATCAATCGATAATAAAGTACGAATGTTGGATATATGACAGATATGGGAAAGAGGTTTTCCACACATCAGATCCCAACAAAGGCTGGAGTGGAAAGAGTAACAATGGAAACATCAAATCCGGTGTATTCTATTATATGATAAAGGCACAAGGTTCAGATGGTAAGAATTACAATCTGAGTGGTGATATTAATATTATCAGTAGCAAATCCAGTTCTTCAATTATTGATTCTGAAAAATAACTTTCAGTTAACTACTTGAAATTTTATGAATAATCAAAATACAAATATCGCGTGTTCCGTAGATGTATATGGTGCAAGAGTTCACAACTTAAAAAATATTGACGTAAGCATACCCCATAATGCACTTACAGTTGTGACAGGACTGAGTGGATGTGGGAAATCTTCTTTAGCATTTGATACTATCTTTGCGGAAGGTCAGCGAAGATATATCGAAACGTTCTCGGCATACGCAAGGAATATGTTAGGGAGTCTCGAAAGGCCGGATGTTGATAAAATCTCCGGTCTTAGTCCTGTAATAAGTATTGAACAAAAGACGGTCAATAAAAATCCAAGAAGCACTATCGGTACTACAACTGAAATTTATGATTTCTTTCGTCTTCTTTACGCTCGTCTTGGGGAAGCAAGAAGTTATATTTCGGGTAAACCTATGGTGAAATACACCAAGGACAAAATAGTGAGTCTCCTGCTGCAAAAATATAATGACCGCAAGATTCAGATTTTAGCACCTCTGATAAAAAATAGGAAAGGTCATTACAAAGAATTATTCGAAACCCTGAGAAAAAAAGGATATATCCATGTTCGTATAGATGGAGAAATAAAGGAACTCGCCTTTGGCATGAAATTGGATAGGTATAAGAACCACTCTATCGAATTGGTTGTGGATCGAATCAGAGTAAGGGAAAATGATATCCAAAGATTACGTTCTACCGTTGATGAAGCTTTAAAACAAGGAGACCGACAAATGATGGTATTGGATGTTGAGACTAATCAAATACGTCATTACAGTCAATTACTGATGGATTCTGAAAACGGCATATCTTATCCTGAACCGGCACCCCACAATTTTTCTTTCAACTCTCCTCAAGGATATTGTCCCAAATGCAAAGGTCTTGGTGAGATAAATATAATAGATGAAGAAAAGATAATCCCAGATAAAAACATCTCCATTTATGATGGAGGCATACTTCCACTAGGGAAATATAAAAATTCACTTATATTTTGGCAAATAGAGGCGGTATGCAGATTATATGGTGCGACATTAAAAACGCCTATAGCTGATCTTCCTCAAGAAGCTATTGAAGAAATTCTAAATGGGAGCGATAGACGTCTTGAGATAAGTAACGCGACATTATCTACGTCGCATTATGCGGGTAACTTCGAAGGTCTATTAAAATACCTTGAACTTCAGACCTCAGAAGAAACCGATAGCAAGCGAGTGACAACATCATATTTCACCAAAGCATTATGTCCGGAATGCGAAGGGAAACGTCTTAATAAAATATCCCTCCATTACTACATAGATGGTAAGAATATTTTTGATGTTGCTTCAATGGATATTGCCGATTTGTATCATTGGTCGAAAGATCTTACAAAAAAATTTCCTTCTTCCAAAAGAGCCATTGCTGAAGAGATATTAAAAGAAATCAACAGCAGATTGTCTTTTCTTCTTGATGTCGGATTGGAATACCTTTCGCTAAACAGGAACAGTTCATCATTAAGTGGAGGAGAAAGTCAACGTATAAGGCTGGCAACCCAAATAGGATCAAAACTCGTAAATGTGTTGTACATACTTGACGAACCCTCAATAGGGCTGCATCAAAGAGATAATATACGCTTAATAAATAGTCTTAAGCAATTGCGTGATGCCGGCAACTCTATAATTGTAGTTGAACATGATAAAGATATCATGGAAGAATCCGACTACATTATAGATATTGGTCCGGGCGCAGGCAGAAATGGGGGAGAGGTGATGTTCCAAGGGAAGGTAAATGATCTTAAGAATACGCACACTTTGACAGCAGAATACCTCAACGGAAATAAGCGTATTGAATTACCACACGAAAGGAGGAAAGGGAACGGAAAATATTTGGAGATAAAAGGTGCGACAGGCCATAATTTGAAAAATGTCGACTTAAAATTGCCTTTAGGAATGTTTGTATGTGTCACCGGAGTAAGCGGAAGTGGCAAATCATCGCTTATTAACGGAACCCTTCAGCCCATACTCAGTAAAAAGTTCTATCGTTCAACTCAAGAGCCGCTACCATTCAAAGAGATCATAGGCATTGAGAATATCGATAAAGTTGTAACTGTAGACCAAACACCACTCGGACGTTCCCCACGTTCCAATCCTGCAACGTACACAGGAGTATTCTCTGACATACGTAAATTATTTGTAGAGTTGCCTGATTCAAAAATACGTGGATACAAACCCGGACGCTTCTCCTTTAATGTTGCCGGCGGACGTTGCGAGACATGCAAAGGAAATGGATACAGAACAATAGAAATGAACTTTCTCCCGGATGTGCTCGTGCCATGCGAGACATGCCATGGAAAAAGGTATAACAGAGAGACGCTGGAGGTAAGATTTAAAGGAAAGTCCATATCAGATGTCCTTGAGATGACAGTTAATCAGGCAGTAGATTTTTTTGCCAACATACCTTCAATTCTAAAGAAGATCAAAGTGCTCCAGGATATAGGCTTAGGTTATCTAAAATTAGGCCAACCATCAAGCACACTAAGTGGCGGTGAGAATCAAAGAGTAAAACTGGCAACTGAACTGTCAAAGAAAGATACCGGCAATACACTTTTTATACTTGATGAACCAACGACAGGACTTCATTTCGAAGATATAAGAGTCTTGCTGAAGGTCATCAACAAACTCACAGATAAAGGCAATACTGTCGTTGTCATTGAGCATAATCTTGATGTAATAAAAAGTGCGGACTATATAATAGATATGGGGCCTGAAGGAGGCAGAGACGGAGGTCAGATTCTTTCCGAGGGAACGCCTGAAGAAGTAGCCGGAACAAATTCTCATACGGCAAAATTCTTGCTTCCGGAATTAAAACCTTAGAACATCTCAAAATAAAGAGTAGCAAAATTGTGAAATAACGACGGAATTTACAGTTTCGTCGTTATTTTTGTATGTAAAAAATGCAATTTATCCTCTTCTTAAAACAACGGATTAAAATACACATAATCTATATTATGTTAAATAGGATATTCATTATTTCTTAATTATAAATCTTTATGTACCGTTCCTGTCCTCACGCTAAAAAAATTGCAATTTTTTCGTAAATTGAAAAATTAATTGTAATTTTGAAGCAGATAAATGGTGTGCTCCAAAATCTGATTCTATGACCAAAGCCTCTTATCATGCGTCTATGGTTCTATCCGAAAAACTCTTTGCTCATATTTCTATTTTCGGGCATTCTATTTCATTAATTAATCGTTAATACTAACCTTTATGCTATCTACCGAATTAAGACAAGGAGGATCTTATAGTTTCGAGGTGCTCAAGGAAGCTTCAAGTAAGAAATACTACAGAGTCAAGACTGACGACAATGTTGAGTTTTCCTTACTAAAATTTAAGTTCCAGCAGACCCAACCCCTCCCCGATTTTATCAACTGTTATGTCAAATCCCTGTATCCGCTGACTCTGGGACAAGATATCTCATTATTCATCCATAATTTCTATGAAGAAGGGAAAGATTATAATTTTATTGTCAAATCCATTAAAAGCGACAATATACTTCAATACGAAGTTGAGGATGCTCACGGATTATGTTTTAAATTATTCAATGCCCCTCAATCGTTGACTCGTGGAAGCCGGATTAAATGTAAGATTATAAAAATCAGTGGTGTCAAAGTATCTCTTAAATATGTCGGCACTTTAAGCATGAAACTTCCGCTGGAGTTTTATGATATTGCACAGTGGCTTGACTCCCTTAAAATAAAGAAACATCAAGACTATTATTTAAAACTTTTAGAAAACGTCGCTGAATTTAAAGACGCTCTAATTAAATATGATGAAGCAGATCCAAACTGGATTTTTGACGTTTTACAAATATGCGCAAAACATATCACCGATTGGCTCATAGCATGCAAGGACGATCTTAGGAACTTGGCCCGTGTCAACGAAAGAATGGAACTTGCACGTAAGATTGCTTTATATATTCTTGAGGAGTCAGATTATCTTAGGGCTTGTAATCCGGAACAGAGAACACTGATTCAATCAAGACTCTCCAATTACGTGGAACTTTTCTCACAATACAGCTTAGCAGCCAATAAAATACTTGAAGGGACGCATGAGGAGTTTATTGACAGGATGTTCTCACGCCTGAAGGAGGCAGGATATTTGTTTAATCCATCCAAACAGTTCCGAATAATGATGACAATACTCAAACTTTGTCCGGAACTTATCAACTCCCGAATGGGTGAACTCTTTGAGGCACTTCATAACTGGGAAATCACAAACTGGCAGTCTGACCCTTTCAGACCTGCCCTGGTGGAACAATTACAAATATTTATCGAAGAAAACAGCCAGAAGATAAATCTGCTTCCTACCAATGATTCAAGTGTTGAAAACAAGGCAATCATAAGGATGATCCTTGCAATCGCAGTACAGCGACTTCTGGCTACAGATTCCGACAACATAGACCTCAGTCTGAACAGGGCTATGCTCTATCGTTATATCTCCTATCTCAACCCCGGGAATGTGGATACATTGCTCAACAAAGGTGTAGAGGCTTTGCTCGGTATCGATAGCCCTAATGAATTCAGTTGGTATGACACGGAGCACCCTACTCTTCTTCTGGAAAAATCCTCTCATCCAAACCCGGATGTTGAAGACAGAGATATCGTTGTAAAGATATACTCAACATCAAAAGCGGATATACAACTGCGTTCCGACAGTATCAGCATCATTGCACAAAATGCTGATCCCTCTACAACTGTAATACCAAACAACTTAATTGATTGGTTAAATCCCACCATATCATTAGCAGATCAATTAATAGTACACAATCTAAGGAAATCCAAGGATATCCGCACATATAGAAAAATGTGGGAAGATATCGCATGGTCAATCTTCGGCGCAGATCAGACTGCCGGAGAACGTATCGAGAAATCTCTTCCCGATGGTGAGGAAGTCAGAATAATTATCGATGATGTCAGGGTCCTCAATCATGGAAATGAAAGACAACGTCTGCAATTTCATTGTACTATTGTTGATGACCTATATTATGGAGAGGGATGGATGCCCTGTGATGCTTACCACATGATTGGCTGGCTTTCTGATCAAGATATTCCATCCAATTATGATGGGTCCTTAAAATTTGCTTGCACAAATGATGGCGCTCCCCTATTATTCTCTGCTTACGCCTACAAGAAACATGATACCCTTGAGTTTTCCATGAAATCGCAAATCGAGGATTATCTTTTGGAAACGTCTTCCCCCGGCGACGAGAATATTGCCATAGTCACCTATCTTGACAGGATAAACAACGCATGGCTTTGCCTTACGGAAAGAGGATCGACATACAAGGTGGCCTGTGATGAGACGAGTTCTCATCTCAGTCAAGGGATGTTGGTGAGAGTTCGCTATATAGAACCCGATCGTTCCAACACGACGACGCAATTTTTCATAGGCGAACTCTCAGATAATCAAGAAAATCTCCCTGCAGCCATAAAAAAGTCGCTTTGTCTTTTCAATTTAATGCAAGGCATAGGAGTAGTGCCGGAGGAAGATGACAACGAGAATTTTGAGGTAAGGGAGACGGAAGAAGTCATGTCGAAGGAGGAACTTCTTGAACTTATATTCATGTATCAACGAAGAGCCTATTCAGAAACCGAATACCTTAAGGCAGTCAATTATCTCGGTATGGCGTCCATACTCTGTAAAATCGCAGAAGAATCAGAAATACTTCGTGAATTGACGACTCACATGGATCTTCTGCAACTTCTACAGGATTTCGGAAGGAATCAGAAAATCAATCCTGAAGAACTTGAAAGGTGTGAAAATCTCGTGAAAAAGACACCCATGCTTGAGCGTCTGCATACAAGGCTTAAGATTGTGGCAGACCTGAATATAAATGAGAATGCCAATTGGTTATGGACTGTTAGGAAATCGCCGCGAAATGAAACAGAGGGACAACTCGCTTCCCTGGTACTGTCTTTTAACATGCTTCCCAAAGGCATGGAAAAGACAAGAAAAGAAATCATGAAGGAAATCTCGACTTTATTGAATGTCAACAGTACCACTTCCACATCTAAATATTATGGTGATGAATCACAAACAGTTGAATTCAAAAGTAGCCTCATATATTCCACTCATGGAGGTTCGCGCCCCGATGTTAAGGAGCAACTCTTTGAAATTGTGCATACCATTTGTGGTTTCATGAATGCACGGGGTGGTACTCTATATATCGGAGTCAATGACTCAGGCTACGAAAACGGATTGGATGATGACATGGCATATCGTAAGAGCCACGGCATGAAACCGACAATTGACTCCATGATTGTCGACCTCCAGAATCATCTTGACCGGACTATGCCGAGTCATGCCAAGGACCATTGGGAAATTGCATCTGATCCGGAATCAAAAAAGGGAGTTATAGTGGTCACAGTGCTTCCTGTGGAAACTCCTGTCGAACTGGATGGAATAATATACGTCAGATCAAGTTCCACCACAAAGCCAAGATTGGATGAGGAGCGTGAGGCTTTCCTTAAGAATAGAAGCCATAATTTTCATCTTCAAATGGCTCTTCTCGGAATGAAAAATTCCGGAGAGAAATCCGAACGATTGAACACGGTTTCAAATGTGATGGATCAGATTTCGGAAGAATCCGCAGCAGCCATTGTTTTAAACAAAGACGAGGAACCAATAATCGCAGAAGAAACCTCCCCGAACATCCCTCATAAGATATCAACCGGTAAACACAGGCTGAACGTCTTACATTCCTACGAAAACAATTTTGCGACTCCAAGCCTTTACATTCACTTTATGAAAGGTTCAAAGGTTTTCACCTCAACTGATGATCAGTTCATAGAATATGAACCGGAATGCCGGTTAGCCTTGGCTGTCCGTGAGAAAGAATTATCAGGCTGTGTAGTTCTGACCTACTCAGATGGAAAACTCGTGAAAATCCCGATAAATGTTTTCTCGCGGCTAAATGAAAAGGAATGGAGAGATTTAAGGAAAGGAGGAATACTTGAGCATGTAAATATCGCAGGTGTAAATGACTATCTGTTGAGTATAGTGGAGGCCTCCTTCGGATCTTTATTTTACAGAATTGACAAATTATCACGCATACCGACCAATGTAAATCTATCTGCTCCGGGACAGCCGCTCTGTGATCAGGAACATAAGGTTATCGCTCAGGAAATTGTATCTGCTGACAAGGTAGGATTCTTTGATTCCGATGCTGTAGATAAAGAGAAACGTTTCTATGGGGTATCCCTGCCCCAAGGAGACGGCACCCTATCAGATGAGGAGAGAATTGACAGGCTGATTATGCCACTTGCCCATTTAGAATAAAAATATCAAACGCAACATATTGTTAAATTAAATACTGACAGTATGTTGCGTTTACTTATAATTCAAATTACATAAAAATGAGGAAAAAATTTCTCACAAAATTTTGTCAATTAAAAAAGATGTAGTAATTTTGCATCGTCAAACGACGAATTGCCTTGTGGTGTAATGGTAGCACACCGGATTCTGGTTCCGTTTGTGAGAGTTCGAGTCTTTCCAAGGCAACTAAAAAATACAACTTATTCAATAGAGAATAAAAACTGCCTTGTGGTGTAATGGTAGCACACCGGATTCTGGTTCCGTTTGTGAGAGTTCGAGTCTTTCCAAGGCAACTAAAAAATACAACTTATTCAATAGAGAATAAAAACTGCCTTGTGGTGTAATGGTAGCACACCGGATTCTGGTTCCGTTTGTGAGAGTTC
>CAMWMD010000020.1 GCA_947175265.1 uncultured Porphyromonadaceae bacterium
CTCCAGCACTGGGTACACCTCTCCCGCACCGGCGCCCTCTCCACCCTCCCCCTCCGCGACCGCACCGAGATCACCCGCCATCTCCGCCGCGCCGACCTCACCCCCTTCGGCGAGTGTTAGGCTCGAGGCTCAAGGCTCAAGGCATTAGGCGTTAGGCGTTAGGCATTAGCCGATAGGCGCAAGAAAAAAAGAACTCCTATTCTCCTGTAAGTTCCTGTTCTCCTGTCCAAAAGCCGCAAGACAATAGCCGATAGGCTTACTATGCTTACCGTGTATCAAGCCATGGCTTGATACACCCGGCCAAACATGCCCCACCACCCAAATACAAGTTTACATACAACAGAAATAATAGAAGGTATTTTTCTCATTTTAACCATAGCTCAACTATGAGTAGTTCCGTAGTAAAAGAAGAGACGCGTGATAGTTATATTGATTTTCTAAGGGCAGTAGGTCTTTTACTACTGGTCGTAGCTCACACTTGGGCTCCCCTAACTCTCTCAACCATTCGTACCTTCGACGTTCCACTAATGGTAATTGTTTCGGCAATGTGTTACAAGCCGATCAAGCAAGATTTCCATTCTATAAAAAAATATATGTGGAAACGTTTTTTACGAATTTACATACCTGTTTTCATATTTGTAAACTTATTCTTTCTATTGACCTGGGTGCTTGAAGGGCATTACGACTTGACTTACTATTCAGTCTACCACTACATAGGTTCTTTATTTCTCCTCAATCATCCCTCCATTGGTTACGTATGGATTATGAGGGTATTTCTTATGATGGCTCTTGTGCTTCCGTTTATCTTCCCTATTTTCAGGAAAATGAATGTTCTACAATTAGTAATCTCCTTTATCTGCATAATTCTCTTGCAGGAATTTATGATTAACCTTTTCACTTCGATTCCAAATGTCATAATACGTTACATGTTGAGTGAAACCGTACTCTACATCATCGGATATTCTCTTTTCACTGTCATTGGATTACATATCAACAAATTATCAAAATCCAAAGGAATGATCTTAACAATTTCGGGGCTATTGGGCTGTTGTCTTTATATTATTCTAACCGGCAACTGGTTTCCTCAAGCAGATAAATATCCGCCACATGGCTTATATCTTTTATGGGGATGGACCGGTTCTTGTATTCTCATTACATGCAAACCCATCCTACAAAAAATCGCCACATGGAATTTTTGGAGTTATCTGAGTAAAAATTCCATGTGGATTTATCTTTGGCATATAGTACCGATATATATCATGCTCCCTATTAATAATCGGCCTGATTATTGGATTGAAAGATATGTAATCGTTCTTGGAGTGGCGCTTATTTTAAATTTCATTTATCATAAATGTATTTCAAGATTACCATCTTATGTTCATAAATACATAAGTTAATTCTATTGTGGAAACCTCTCCATTTATTTATCCAAAATCTTTGACTAATAAGATTTATAATGACTAAACCATTACTCTCCTTTATATAAATTCAGAAAGTTCTTTAGCCCTTCATCAAAACTAACCTACCATATCAAAGCAATTCTGGAATATTTCATAGAAGTATAATTCTACTTCATGACATGTTAAAATACAAATAAGCAGAAATGCAAATTTTCGATTCCAAAAGAGCCTCCACGAGAGTCATTGTCAATACTATCGCACAATACTCCCGTTCTCTTATCTCCATAATCGTAGCCCTCTACTCCACACGACTGGTGCTTGCCGCCCTCGGGGTTCATGATTACGGTATATACTCATTGGTGGCTGGCGTTGTAGCGATGCTCTCCTTCATATCCAATGCCCTCGTATCCACCACCCAGCGCTTTCTCTCCTACCATCAGGGGAAAGGCGACCTTAAAGTACTTTCAAAACTATGGGGCAACATCATCGTCCTCCACCTTGTATTCAGTCTGGTGTTGATCGGTATACTGGAAGCCGTAGGTCCACTCCTGTTCAACGGCTTCCTGAACATAGCCCCGGAGAGGATTCCCAGCGCAAAGGTTGTCTACCAGTGCTGCATCTTCATGGTGACGATCTCCTTCCTCAATGCGCCATTCCTTGCCCTCCTGATTTCACATGAGAATATCGTCTACAGTTCCGTCATACAGATTATCGACTCCTTCCTCCGCCTGGGGATAGCATTCATAATCACATATTTCGGAACGGAGAAACTCATACTGTACGTTACCCTCCTCTGCGGAATATCAGTCCTTGACATACTCTCGTATTCTATCTACACATTCCGTAAATATCCGGAGTGCGTAGTGCCAAGACGCTCTCACCTTGATAAAAAAGTGATTAAGGAAATGACATCCTATCTCGTATGGATAGTATATTCCACCGGATGCATCGTTGGAAGAACGCAAGGCTGTGCAATTGTCCTGAACAAATTCTTCGGGACGATAGTCAACACAGCGTTCGGAATAGCACAGCAGGTGAGCGGGGCAATCTCCTTCGTATCAAGTTCACTTCTCAATGCAATAAATCCCCAGATTGTGAAAGCCGAGGGAAGTGGAGACAGAAAGAGGATGTTCAGCCTCGCTATGACAGCAAGCAAGTTCAGTTTCTTCCTGCTGAGTATGGTGGTGCTTCCTCTGGTCACCTTCATGCCACAGGTAATAAGGCTCTGGCTCGGTGAGACACCGGAATATGTTGTGACATTCTGCCGTGTAATCCTGATTACCTCCCTTTGCGATCAAATTACATTAGGACTGGGAACTGCGAATGGCGCTATCGGGAATGTAAGACCTTACTCACTTACTGTCAATTCGCTCAAACTACTGACGGTCCCGTTACTTCTCCTACTTCTCTGGAGAAAGGTCGATATCTATTACGCAATATGGATATATGCCGTAATGGAATTGGTATGTGCCTTATGCCGCATACCATTCCTTCATTACAGCGGAGGCCTGAATGTCAGGGAGTATGTTATGAACGTGTTCAAACCTCTCACTTTTCCATTTCTTTTCTTTTGCCTGAGTTACTGCATAATCCGCATCATTCCCATCAATTTCTTCCTGCATCTGGTTCTCGCTATCCCCGCCACCTGCATCTATCTGGCAATTTTCTACAGAATTGGTTTGACAACTCAAGAGAAGGAAATAACAGATAAGATATTGAGGAAAGTACATATTATCAGGTAGTATATCCCCAAATATTCCATAAAAGGAAACTTAAGGACCCTATGAGTTCATTAATGGAAAATTTGACAGGGCATAAGAAAAAGAGAAGTGACGCATCGACTGAGGGATTCAGTGGAGCTTTCCATAAGTGACAAAATTTTATAATCGAATAAGAATTTGCTGAATGAATTTTTTTAAGAAGAAATACCGTTCTCTAAAATGGAGGTTGATTAAGAGATTCGGTACTACTCAGCAATATGCTGATTATCTCTATTTCCTTAAGTTTGGTAAAAAGATCAATTGGGAAAATCCCGAAGATCTGAACCAATGGATTAACTGGCTTGCTTTCAATACCGACACAACCGAATGGTCCCGTCTATCAGACAAATACGCCGTCAGGGATTATGTGAAGGAATGTGGTCTAGAAGAAATACTTGTACCACTACTCGCTGTATGGAATTCTCCGGATGATATTGACTTTTCAAACCTACCTGAAAAATTTGTGATTAAAGCAAATAACGGAAGTGGCGATGTAAAGATTATTACTGAAAAAGTTAATGAGGACGTAGAATCTATTAAGGCTTATTTCAAGAAACTTTTTAATCATCCTTTTGGAATTGATTCTGCGGAACCTCATTACCTCCGAATCAAGCCCAAAATTATAGCAGAACAACTGCTTGATACAACGAAACAATCTATAAATTCTCCTTCTTTAATAGATTACAAGATTTGGTGTATTAATGGAGAACCTCAAATTATATGGGTGGCGCTGGATAGAACGCCGACATCCCTCAAAATGACCGCTTTTTCTCCCGCCTGGGAAAATTGTAATTATAAACTTGCTTATTCCGGACACTATCAATCTTTTGAAAAGGACTTGCCCCGGCCTTCACAATTAAATAAAATGCTTGATTATGCAAGGATTTTATCAAAAGGCTTTCCAGAAGCAAGAATTGATTTCTATGAGGTTGATAATAAAGTCTATTTTGGAGAAATCACATTCACGAGTGCTTGTGGAAGAATGGATTACTTCACGAATGATGCACTTAAGGAATTAGGTCAGGAAATTAAGTATAATAATTGAAAGACGATTAATAGGTATCCTGTATAAATTTACTTATTTCAAAAGTTGACATTTCAAACTATATAAAGGCCAAAAGGTATTTCCTGATTCTGACGCATACATATTTAGGGATTATTGAATTAAATATCACAATTATGCTCACACAACACGAACACACAGTCCTCCTAAACCTCATCGCAGAGGAAAATTCTCTCGCTCCTGTCTATGCTTTTCTTGAGAAAACATTACCGGAAAACAGCGGTTACAAACACTCCGACAGAGAATTGAGTCGACGGCTGATTGCTCACCTTGACTCCCTTAATGAGGAGGAACGCAGAAATCTCCTCCAAGAGGCTCATCGCTGCATGCAATCTCCTCTATGAGTCAATAAAATAACTCTATCCTTTGCCCGATCCGATCCTTCTAACTTATCTGATTTACCCGATTCTTCCGACCATTCTGCCTACATCTATTGGCAAAAACAACTCAACTAAATCTCATAAAAAAAATGTCATCAAACTCTTCCACTACAACAATTCTTCTTATGCCTAAAGAAGAATTCAAAGAAATGCTCGAAAATAGAATTGCCATAGGGAAAGATCTGTTGAAGGCCTCTATCCCATCCCAAATCACAGGCACTTATTTCGGCAATACCATTTCCGGAGACAGAATTGAGCGCAAATACGATGAAACCGCATTGAAGGAATTCAAAGCCCAATACCGTAAATGGAATGATTTCAACTCTGAATTGCTGAGAAGGGCATTTAAACCGAATAAGAACGAGTATGAAAAATCATATAAAAGTTGTTCTGAAATATTAGTCTGGGGAGATGGTCATGATGCACTAAAGAGATATAAGGATGTTATTGAGAATGAAGTCACAGAACTTGAATTACTCATTGCCAAACTTCCACTTTTCCCCTCTCCAACAGATGAGTCTCCCGTTATCACAACCGGTAGAAGCACGACCATCACTTCAATCTCGACAAAAAGGGTGCAGGTTTCTTCCGGAAATACAAAAGACGTCTTCATCGTTCATGGTCACGACAACGAGACAAAGCATACCGTAGCCCGATTGCTTGAAAAACTGAAACTTCATCCCATCATTCTCCACGAGCAGCCAAATAAAGGGATGACGATTATCGAAAAACTGGAAAAGGCCGGCTCAACGGCCGGATTCGCGGTAATCCTTCTCACCCCTGATGACACTGGCAAGGCCAACCGCGAAGAGAATTTAAGACCACGCGCCCGACAGAACGTTATCTTCGAGATGGGATATTTCATGAAGCAGATTGGAAGGGAAAATATCATGCTGCTCCTTGCACCCGGAGTCGACAAACCCGGAGACCTCGACGGGCTCGTCTACACACCACTCGATGCAGCCGGAGCATGGAAATATGAACTTGTCAAGGAACTCCGTTCATCAGGTTTCCAAGTCTCCGCCGACGACATCCTCTAACCCTCCTTCCTCCAAAAGCCGGATCAAAAATTTTCTTATCGTATTGAATAATTAATGCTTGATTTCTGTCCAAAAATGTCCGTTATCAGCATTCTGTTATCAACATATTAATTTTATGAAGTTTTACACATACGGAAACATAGTCCGCATTCTCAAAGAGGATAAATCTTTGATGATAGATGTCAATATGGACGAAGGCACTATCCTCTCCTCCTTTGATGCCTCCCGGCCCTTTGATGCAGCCTTTATCCAATCTTTCCTCAATATCCTTTCCTCTTCTTCTTGCGGATTTAAACTAACCTCAAACGTATCCCTTGTAAATAAGGCAATGCACATAGCACAAATTTGACTATTGGTTATAGACCAAGCTATTAAAATTTTGCTTTGTGCCACTTACAAAATTACAGTCAGTGTATAATGAAAATATTATGTATTGTTTCATCTTCCTTTGCTGGAGGTGCGACATTCTCGCTTCTAAATACCCTCCATGGATTAAAATCTAATGGTAGAGATATTCTTGTGGTGACTCCGGAGGAAGGTTTTTTATGTAACGATTTAAATAAGTTGCAAATTCCCTATACCTTACAACCGATAGTTTTCTCTGTCTGGCCACCTCTAAATTCAATAAAGGACATAATCAAGTTTATTCCAAGACTGATTAAAAATAGGGTAAAATATTTCATAGCATTCAGTCATATCTCTAAAATAATTGGCAACTGGAAGCCGGATATCATATACACCAATGTATCCGTGGTAGACATAGGCTACAATCTTGCCAAAAAACATAACATTCCTCATCTATGGCATATAAGAGAGTATTCTGATAAAGATTTCGATTGGATCTATTTACCGAGTATTAGTCAGTATCGAAAAAAACTTAATGATTCTTTTTCAATTTCCATTACATATGATCTAAAGAAATATCACCAATTAGGGGATAACTGTAGGGTAATCTATAATGGTATTGAGGATACCGGGGCATTATCCGGTAAAAATTTTTCTTCCGACAAAATAATTTTTGTCGGTAGGTTAACACCTAATAAGGGGGTGCTTGAAGTTATCGAAAGTTTTGCCAAGATTGCACCCAAAACTAATTATTTACTTGAATTGTGGGGGAATTGTCAACAGAAATTTAGAGCAAAGTTAGAAAATTTAATAGAGGAAAAAGGATTGCGGGAAAGGATTTTATTAAAAGGACCGACCAATAACATTTATTCCATTATGCAGAACTCTAAGGCAATAATAGTAGCCTCAAAATCAGAAGGGTTCGGACGTATCACAGCGGAGGCTATGCAGAATGGATGCCTTGTAATCGGGAAAGACACAGCAGGCACAAAAGAACAATTCGATAATGGAAAACAAATGACAAATGAAGAAATTGGTCTCCGTTATGATGATGAATATTCTCTGTCAGATGCAATACTAAGTCTCTTTAATATGTCTGAAAACGCTTACCTTACTCTTACCCGAAATGCCAAACATGTAGTAAGGCAACTTTACGCCGTCCAAAAAAATGTAGAGGAGATTGACGACTATATGGTAAAGATATTGAAGGGTAAAAAATAATTGGGCAATGATTTCATTCATAAAATTATTAATTGAAAATATACTTAAATGCATATACCACTTGCAGCCATATAAGGAAAGAGATAGTGGGAACACGTTTATTTCACGACTAATCCAAATTATCTATAGCAAATGGATAAGTATAAAATTCAATCAAACAGATACCACCTTTTTAAAACCGGTTAATTATCTAAGAGGTTGTCAGTATTTCAAAATTGGTAGAGACACTTCCTTCGGCAGATTTGTTGTCCTTACCTGCTGGGATGAATATGAAGGAGATCAATTTAAGCCAAGCGTTATAATTGGGGATGAGTGCAGTTTTGGGGATTACCTCCATCTGACCTGCATTGACAGCGTAAAAATCGGTAAAGGATGTTTGACAGGGCGATGGGTAACAATCAGTGATAACAATCACGGAACATCTTCACTGAAAGACTTAGAAATACCTCCTGTTAAGAGAAAACTTTATTCAAAAGGTCCTATCGCAATTGGGAATAACGTATGGATAGGAGATAAAGCAACCATATTAGGAGGTGTCTCAATTGGAGACGGGGTAATAATAGCTGCCAATTCGGTAGTCACTAAGGATATTCCGCCTTACTCAGTGGCTGCCGGTAATCCTGCCAAAATTATTAAACATAATCATTTATGAGACCAAGAATTATAGCATTCTATCTTCCGCAGTTCTATCCCACACCAGAAAATGATAAATGGTGGGGAAAGGGATTCACCGAATGGACTAATGTAGGAAGAGCAAAACCACTATTTAAAGGGCATTATCAACCAAAAGTACCTGCTGATTTAGGATATTACGATTTGAGATTACCAATAATTAGAGATCAACAGGCTCAAATGGCAAAAGAAGCAGGAGTGGAGGGATTCTGCTATTGGCATTATTGGACTAATGGGAAAAGGATACTTAGTGATGTCTTCAAAGAGGTTCTTCATGATAAGAAACCGGATTTCCCATTTTGTCTATGCTGGGCTAATCATGATTGGTATAAGAAAACATGGTCAGAAAAAGGAAAGGATATACTTTTAATAGAACAGGTATATCCGGGAGTTGAGGATTACAAAGCCCATTTTTTTGCTATGCTGGATGCTTTCAAAGATCCCAGATACATGAAGATAAATGGCAAACTCATATTTGGTGTTTTTCAACCTCAGGCTCTCCCAAATCCGAAAGAATTTTTTGATACTTGGAATAATCTTGCCAAAGAAAACGGCCTAAATGGATTTCACTTTTTTGGATACTCCCATCAAAGAAGTAGAAATAAAGAATTTTTAAATCTTGGATTCGACAGTCTGGCATTTAATCCTGATTTCGAATACATGTTTAAAAAAGGAATTGTCGCAAGAGCAATCAGTAAATTAAAACGTAATTACATTCATATTCCTCAACTTATACCTTACTCTAAATATGTAAAAGTTTGTGAGGATGTATTTGATGGAAATCCTAAAATATATCCTTGCATTGAACCAAATTTCGATCACTCACCAAGAAGCGGAACCAGAGGGCTAATACTTCATAACAGTACGCCAACTCTTTGGAAACAGTTATGTGGAAATACTTTTAAAATACGTGATAAGATTCCTCATGAAGATAACTTAATATTTATCAAGGCATGGAATGAATGGGGAGAGGGTAACTATCTTGAACCTGATTTAAAGTTCGGGACACAATACCTCACTGCATTGAGAGAAGCAGTGGATGCAACAGAAGAAAAAGAGAGTTAATATAATCTATTTCACTGATGGTTAAGATAAGCATCATAATTCCTTGCTATAATCTTAGTTCTTATATTAATTCTTGTATAGAAGGAATTTCACGACAGCCCGTAGGGAAAGTAGAGTATATATTTATTAACGATGGTTCCACAGATGATACGTTAAGACAAATTGAAGAATTTTGTAAAACAAAACCATACTGCAAAATTATCACTCAACCCAATGCGGGAGTTTCATCTGCAAGGAATACGGGAATTAAACATGCTGAGGGAGAATATATATATCTTCTTGATGGAGATGATATTTTGACCGATAATGCGGTAAGCAGTATGCTGGATGCCATAAAAGATTCGGATTGCGATGCCGTGCTTTCAGAAACTATAGTACTCCAAAACGGATCAGAAAGAAAAATTCCCCTGCCAATAGCCGATGAAATCTACACCCCTGAAGAAATATATAAAAATGTTAGGGTGTTTCCCCTAATGCCCCAATTACTATATCGATCAGATATTATAAAAAAACATAATCTTAGATTTGACGATAACTTGAAATTTGGTGAAGTCTACGAGTTCACTATACATTTCTTCTGCTATGCAAATACAGTAAAGGTCATCTCAAAATGCTTTTTTAAGTATGTGATGCGTGATAACAGTGCAACACATATTCCAAATTATTCTAAGGATCTATCGATTATTGAGACTCTAAAAAAATACAAACAGATAGGAAAACGGTTTTCATCATTTCCTTCGTTCAATTTAACCGCTTTTAAGATTGTCATGTCTTTCACATATAATAAATATGCTAAATTAGGCCTGACAAGTTCGGCTGCTATAGAGAATATCAAATATCTTTTGGAA
This sequence comes from uncultured Porphyromonadaceae bacterium, assembly GCA_947175265.1. GTDB lineage: Bacteria > Bacteroidota > Bacteroidia > Bacteroidales > Muribaculaceae > Lepagella. Next base: position 9,795 of record CAMWMD010000020.1, read on the forward strand.
GATAACGACATTAGAAATTTGATTAAAGAGATCTCACGATCTACGAATATCCCAATTAAAGATCGGCTTTTAGCTATATATGTAAATCTTTCAGGAGTTAGGGGTTATAAACTATTGACTAAATTATTTTGATGATCATGACTCAACTTGTAATTATCGGCGCAGGAGGGATGGGGCGTACTGTCTACGACATTGCAAAGGAATGTGTAGGATACGGAACTGATTTTGAAATAAAAGGATTTATAGACGATAATCTCCGTGCTTTGGATGGTTTTGAAAATTATCCCCCCATCCTTGGCACAATTTCAGAATATAAACCTCAGGATAATGAGGTTTTCACTTTTTCAATAGGGGGGGACGCGCGCAGGAAATGTATCGAGAATCTCATTGAACGAGGCGCAAAGTTTATCAACCTTATACACTCCACTGCTCGGATCGGTTCAAATGTAAAGATTGGTGCCGGAAATATTATTGCCGCCTTCACAACTATCGGGGCAGATGCCTCCATCGGAGATTACAACATGATACAATCATACACGGTGATTGGCCATGATGCCGAAATCGGTGATTTCAACCGTATCGACACACACGTCACTTGTGTAGGAGGGATAAAGATTAAAGACGAAACGACCATCCACACCTCTGCCGTAATAAACCATAATGTGTCCATTGGGGACAAGGCAAAAGTGGGAGCATGCAGTTTCGTAATAAGAAAAGTAAAAGAAGGGCAGACCGTCTTTGGTGTGCCTGCCAAGAAATTGTAAACATAAACAGACATAGAATATGAAAGAATTTATCGAGAAGTTTGCTGAGATTTTTGATGATTGCGACCCTTCATCTCTAAATGGTGAAACAAAATTCCGTGAACTCGACGACTGGGATTCCATCGCAGGGCTATCCGTTATCGGCATGATTGACGAGGAATATGAGGTGACTTTCAATGCCGATGATATGAAGGCATGCCAGACTATCGAGGATCTTTATAATAGAGTTCAGTCAAAGAAATGAACCCCTCCCCTTTCAGACTTGACGGAAAAACAATCCTTATAACCGGTGCTTCATCCGGAATAGGCAGAGCCTCTGCCATTGAGTGTAGCCGTATGGGTGCAACCCTAATACTGACAGGGCGAAATCATTCGAGACTTCAGCAAACGGCAAATCTATGTGATGGTAAAGGACATAAGATAATCAGTGGCGATTTAACCCAGAAAGAGGATATGGAGGAAATACTTAAAAAAATACCTCCTCTGGATGGTGTGGTTCTCAATGCCGGTATAAATAAAATGCAGATATTGCCTTTTTACAACGAAAAGGACATCGAGCAGATTTTCTCGGTCAATTGCTTCGCGCCGATACTTTTGGTAAAAAGTCTGGTAAAGAAAAAGAAACTGAATCGGGAATGCTCAATAGTATTCATGGCATCCATCTCGGGATACTCCAATATCGCCCCGGCCAATGGGGTATACGGCGCTTCAAAAAGCGCATTATCCGCTTTCATGAAATATGCTGCCTTGGAACTTGCCCCCAAGGGAATCAGATGCAACGCAATTCATCCTGGAAGAGTGGAGACGCCACTTATTCATCAGGTAACTGACGAGGAAACAATCAAGGCTGACTTGAAAAAATATCCCCTTGGCCGTTACGCAGATCCGCAGGAAATTGCATACGCCTCAATTTTCCTGTTGTCGGATGCCGCCAAATGGATTACAGGCAGCGATTTAGTAATTGACGGAGGACGATCTCTTCTTTAATTTATATGATACTGAAAGATAAAATATGCATTGTCACCGGTGCCGCTCAGGGTATCGGCAAGGCAATCGCTGACAAACTGCTGCACGAGGGTGCAATCGTATATGGTTGCGACCGCGCGGAAGGCTCCATGCGGGAGGCCGAGAAGAATAACAGTAATTTCCATCCCCTCTATTTCGACGTTACGGATGCACAGGCGGTAAAGTCGGCCATGATGACAATCAAGAAGGAACAAGGACGCATAGATATTCTTGTCAACAATGCCGGAGTGGTCTTCAATAAAAAAATTGGCATGATTGTAAGAGATGAGACAGAGTTGATGTTCCGCGTCAACGTCATTGCCGTCATCGAACTCACTCAGTTAGTATCAAGGATTATGGCTCGTACCGGGGGTGGCGCAATCGTGAATATCGCTTCTGTCACCGCCGTTTTGGGCTCCGCAGGTCAATCCGCATATTCCGCTACAAAGGGCGCGGTGATTGCCTTCACCAAATCTGCCGCAAAAGAGTTGGCTCCCCAAGGGATAAGGGTCAATGCTGTGGCACCCGGTATCGTCAAGACAGAACGTTTTGAAGAACTTTATGAGGCCTCCGGCGATAAAATCGACACTCGCATCAGCAGAATAGCCCTCGGTCGCCTCGGAAATCCTGAGGATGTGGCGGATGCCGTGGCATTCCTTGCCTCTGACCATGCTTCCTACATCTCCGGCCAGATACTCGGAGTAGACGGATGCGCCTCAATTTAAATTAAAGATATGCTCTTAGATTTAGATAAAATCCCTTCATCTGATAAGGCTGCCATCGATTCCGACGGAAACGTCTTGAGTTATGGACAGATTCTTAAACTATCTGAAGTAATCGGAAAGGCAATTCCTCCCCGTTCGCTTCTCTTCATACTCACGAGGAATAATGTCGGGGGTATGGCATGGGTTATGGCTTCTCTCCTCTCCGGGAATGTACCACTTATTTTAAGTGCCAATACCGACCCGGCTTTATTGTCAGGTCTCATAGTGACTTACCGACCGCAATATATCTGCTGTCCGGAAGATATGAAGATGGAGGGGCTTCTGACGGAAGAGGCGTTCGGCTATAATCTTCTTTCCACAGGGATCGACAGTTGCCCTATGGATGATGAACTCTCCCATCTTCTCCCCACTTCAGGATCTACCGGCAGCCCCAAGTTGGTTCGCCACAAATACGGGAACATCGAGGCCGCAGGTCTGAACATATCCACTTTTTTCAACCTGACGCAGACGGATCGTCCGTTGATGGTGCTTCCCTTGCATTATACGATGGGATTGTCAATGGTTTTCAGCCATCTCAAAGTGGGCGCAACCATTCTCATCACGGATCTCAGCATGACGGATCCCAAGTTCTGGAAATTCCTCAAAGAGAACGAGGCGACCAGTTTTACGGGTGTACCTTTCAGTTATGAGATCCTTGACAAGATGAGATTCACCCGTATGAAACTCCCTCATCTCACACTGCTGACCCAAGGTGGGGGAAAGATGCCGGCCGATCTTAATCTCAAATTCGCTGAGTATTGCCGTGATAATGGGAAAAAATGGATTGCGACTTACGGACAATCCGAAGGTACGGCACGTATGGCTTGGCTCCCTCCTGAGTATGCCATTTCAAAAATGGGCAGTATAGGTATTGCCGTCCCTAACGGAGAATTGTCTTTACGCGACAATGAGGGCAATTTCATTGAGGAATCTCCCGCCACCGGCGAGATGTGCTATTCCGGGAAGAATGTGACAATGGGTTATGCTCGCTGCCGCGAAGATCTGACCTTGGGGGATGAACGCAACGGTTTTCTTCCCACGGGTGACATCGCATATCGGGATGAGGATGGTTTCTACTTCATAAAAGGACGTATGGGACGTTTCCTCAAGATATTCGGCAACCGTATCGGTCTCGACGAGTGCGAGCAGATTGTGAAAGGGAGAGTGGAGTGTGAATGTGCCTGTACCGGAAACGATAACCTGCTCATTGTGTATCTGACGGACATTAATCAAGCCGGTATCGCCAAAGATTCATTAGTGGAGGCTACCCATCTCCCTGCAAATGTGATTGAGGTAAGAGCAATTGATACCTTGCCAAAGAATGAGGCAGGAAAAATATTATACAGCAAACTTAAAAATGATTGATAAAATGACAAATTTAGAGAAATATAACGGGATTTTCACAGAGGTATTCGGTGTTGAGGCTTCGGCTCTTAATGATTCTTTCGGAAAAGAAACTGTCGATCAATGGGATTCAGTGCATCAGCTCAATCTGGTGGCCCTGATTGAGGAAACTTTCGATGTGATGCTTGATCCTGAAGATATTATGGGTTTGACCTCTTATAAGGCCGGTAAAGAAATTCTCAAAAATCAGAATATAGAACTCTGACAAATGGCTAAGTGGAGAATTGAAAACGTCCGTATGGCGGGTGTGGCAGCCTGTGTGCCGGAGAACATTGTGAAAACTGAGGACTATCCCTTCATGACTCACGAAGAGGCTGAGGTTTTCAACAATACTGTCGGTATAAAACGCCGTCATATCGCTGACGATTCCGTATGTGCGTCAGATATGTGCCAGAAGGCGGCTGAAAAATTGATTGAAGAGTTAGGGTGGGAAAAAGATTCTATCGATGTTCTCATCTTTGAATCTGTCACAGGAGATTACCGCACTCCGCCTACCTCCTGCCTCCTTCAGGATAGAATGGGTCTGCCCGATACAACTTTCTGTCTTGACATGCCGATGGGTTGTTGCGGGTGTCTTTACGCCATTACTGTCGGTGGCAATCTCCTCACCTCCGGAAATGTGAAACGCGCTCTGCTCCTTATCGGAGACACTGCTCTACGCATGGGTTCGATGAAGGATAAGAGCCGTGTGCCTCTTTTCGGTGATTGCGGCACCGCAATCGCACTTGAATTTGATCCGAAAGCCCCTGAAATCGTGGTTGATTTCCATACTTACGGGAAAGGGTATAAAGCCTTGATGACTCCTCACGGTGGATTCCGTCATCCGGCTACTCCGGAATCATTCATTGAAGAGGATTTCGGAAACGGAATAATCCGCGCTCCTTACCACACTCTTATAAATGGTATGGACGTATTCTCTTTTGCAATTTCAAAGCCTCCAAAGTCTGTGGCATCTTTCATGGAAGTGGAAAAGATTGACAAGGATACCGATGTTGACTATTTCCTCATTCATCAGGCCAACAAGATGATTGTGGATCGTGTGGTAAAGAAACTGAAACTTCCTGTTGAGAAAGTTCCCTATAATCTTGAGGAATTTGGGAATCTAGGCGGAGCCTCCATTCCGTCGCTTATGGTGACGCGACTGAGAGAACAACTTACCCATGAACCTTGTCGGCTTCTCATGTCATCCTTCGGGCTCGGCCTGTCATGGGCAACCATGAGCGCGACATTCGGATCCATGGTTATTCCGAAACTAATAATAATTTGATTTTCAATAAAATTTTTAATTCATAGTTTAATTCACTGGATAGTTGATCATAACAGGCATAATCCATGTTTGATAACAATAGTTTTATTTATTCCTATTATATTTTTTGCATGACTATGTTATGCATGATTATGCTTTCTGCTCCATATATAAACACTTTTCCCGAACATGGAAAGATTCAAGTTAAAATTAATAGAAGAAGCATCAATATTAGTTTGATACTAATTGCCTTAGTTTTTTCTTTGGTCTTTGGGATGAGATGGGATTTTGGAACAGATAACCTTACCTACCTTGAAATATACACCCAAAATAATACAGATTTATATAATATTGAATGGATATTCAAACTCCTTAATGATACTCTCTATAACTTAAATGTACATTATTGGATATATTTTGCCGTCTTTGCATTCATTCAAGTATTTTTATTATTTTACACATTACGTAAAGAGGCATTTTTATGGGTATTCCTAATCATATCATTATTCGGCGGTCTTTTTTTCTTTGATTGGATGAATGGCATGAGGCAAGAGATGGCTTCATGCATAATGCTATTTGGCACTAATTTTATCATAAAAAGGAATCCTCTGAAATATTTGTTCTGCGTAATAATCGCAGCAGGTTTCCATATAAGTGCCATCTTATTTCTAATAATTTATCCTCTACTAAAAAATGGAAAGAATCTTGTACCAAACAGAGGGATTCAATTATTAATATTAATGTTCTGTGCCATAATCCCTCTGACTGTCGGAGATATAATGTCTCGATTATTTCCAATTTTAGAAGTCCTCAAGCAATTTGAAGGCGAGGATGGTTATGCGTCAAAATACAATGAGAATGTACTGCAAAAGTTTTCCGATATTACTAATATCGGAATTATGTTTTATGTGTACCTGTTGATTAATAGTTTGATTATTCTTTATTCAAGGAAAATAAAATCGTATTTTTCAGGTAGAAGAATATCAATTTACTATAATATGTATTATTGGGGTACGGTTTTTGAAACATTATTCGCAGCTAATATGATTTTGTTACGCCCCTTTAGATATTTCAGAATCTATAAACTTATAATGATAGCATACTTCCTTTATTACCTGTACAAACACCCTTCCAGATTATCCACTGCTCTTTTCGTATCAATTATTATTATTTTACTCGTGTGTGTTGGAATAAAAGCCTACACAACTCCATTTAATTTCTTTTTTGACATCCCTAATGCCTTATAACAGATTAGCATTTAGTTTATATGAACTACTTCTCAATTTTAATGCATTACTAATTTAAGTGTCAAAAATAATTACTGGATGTATCGATTAATCAAATAACTATATGAATCTTTATAAATCTTTTTTTAAGCGTGCAATTGATATAGCGGGTTCAGGTCTCGGACTCCTTATACTCAGCCCAATTATTGGAGTTACAGCTGTTTGGCTTCATTTTGCCAATAAGGGTGCCGGGGCATTCTTCACTCAGGAACGTCCCGGAAAGAATGGAAAGATATTCAAGGTCGTGAAATTCAAAACTATGACCGATGAAACCGACGAAAATGGAGTCCCGTTACCGGATATTCAACGCCTTACTAAAGTAGGGAAAATAGTCCGTTCCACTTCAATTGACGAACTTCCTCAACTCTGGAATGTGTTCAAAGGAGATATGTCACTGATAGGACCCAGACCTCTTCTCGTCAAGTATCTATCACGATATACTCCCCAACAGGCGCGACGTCATGAGGTAAGACCGGGAATTACCGGTTGGGCTCAGGTAAACGGCAGAAACAACATCTCTTGGGAAAAGAAATTTGATCTTGATGTCTATTATGTAGACAATGTTTCCTTCGCTCTTGACTGCAAAGTGATTCTCAGTACTCTAAAAAAGGTACTTTTTAGGGAAGATATAAGCAAGGAGGGCCGGGCCACCACAACGGAATTCTTCGGCACGGAAGAGATAAATGACGATAACAAGATTCATTAACAGCGTCTTCTCTTCCAACTCTTTTATCATTGAGGAAGAAGGAGATGCAATACTGATTGATGTAGGGGATTGGAAACCCCTGTCGTCATTTTTAAACTCCCGAAGCCTCAACCTGAAAGCCGTATTCCTCACACATACCCACTATGACCATATATACGGCATACGGGAGTTGATGAAGGAATATCCTTCCGTCCCGATATATACCTCCCCTTTCGGGAAAGAGGCGTTGGCCAAATCAAACTGGAATTTCTCCCGCTATCATGACGATCCGATTGAAATCAAATCGTCACAAATTATCCCTCTCTCTGACAATCAGGAAATAGATATCTCCAACCTGGTCAAAGTCAAAATAATTGCGACTCCCGGCCATGATAAGAGCTGCCTTTCATACATTATCGGTGATTCATTGTTTTCAGGAGACTCTTATATTCCCAATATCAAAGTAATTGCGTCTTTCCCAAATAGCGATAAACAGCAAGCTACGCATTACTACAACTTCCTTCAGTCACTGTCTAAAAAATACCACCTCTACCCCGGCCATAACTGATTCAAAACATTGTTATCTTTTCAAGAATTTGAATGACAATTCTTACAACCATTTCAGTTTCCTTTTTATATGTAAGTACTCAAAGTTTGGAGCAGAAAAGAAATAGGTAACTTTGGGCAACCAAATTTACCATACAATGTCATATCTCAGCAACGAGGAACTCGAACGGTGGTACATCCGATACAAGACAGAGGCAGAACCCCACGGACCTGCAATGGAGCCTAATTATATAACCTTCCTTTTTGAGGAGAACCTGGCGAAGACCCGCAGGATAGAAGAGCAGGACAGACGCCATGACGAGCTGATGACAGAACTTAAAGCTATCCGCGAGAATAGCGACCGAACTGTCATGGATCTTAAGAGTGTAAGTGATGAGCTTGCCCAAGCAAACCGGGAAAATTCCCGTCTCAGGGCAGATAAAGCCAAGGATGCTGTCCTTATAAAGGAACTCAAGATGAAACTCCGACACATAAACTTATCCACAACAAGTTGACAACAGATTCTCGGGCCTTAAGCCTCGAACCTTAAGCCTAAAGCTACTGTTTTCGCCCCTAAAATCCGCCCTCCAAACTTTGAGTGCGTACCCTCGGTAAAATTCAGTTAGCATATTTGCAAAACCAAATCTTTTTATATATCTTTGCAACTCAAAATAGTATCTCCGTATAAGTAAATTTCCCTATGCCGGATTTGGATTTTAAATCAACCATTTCTCTTAAAGCAGGTACACTTCTGTTCAATTCAGAATATTATACTCAAGCTGTACATTGCTTCTATTATTCCGTCATTCAGTTGATGAAATACAAATTGGCTCACTGTTCTTTAGGGAAATTAGATTATGCACAACAAGATTTAAGGATTGAGGTAAATAAAACTTCTACTCACGACTGGTTGTTAAAAGAGATACTGGCAAAGCTTTCAAGGCAATCAAAAGATACTTTTGACAATACGTTCCGCATACTGAAAAGTGACCGGATAAAAGCGGATTACTATACAGATGCCTTTTCTAAAGAGATGAGCGATAAGTGCTTTACAAACGCCGACAGACTCATTTCCATTCTCAAAACAATTTCATGATTACAATATGACTAAAGATAAAATCATTAATAAAATTAGGTCATTTATTTCCAAATACCAGAATGTACGTTTCTCCATTGATTTTCTGGAAGAATATGGGTGTTATGGAGTGGCTTATATCGTGCCGGAGGAATTGGAGAATGTGGACGCATTTTGGGATGAACTTATGGAACTGAAAAACGGCATCCGGGAGTTATCTCCCGAGTCTCAGACCCTCTTCACAGAAAATGATATGCTTTTCTCTCTCTCTGATAAGGCTTATAATATACTTCCAGAAACAAAACTGATGGAGACAACAAAGTGTTTCACCTCCATTAACGAGGAAGCGCATCAATTCTCTTTGGACGCTGAGCATATCATTTTTGCCGATAATTGTGATTTCTATCTTTTAGCAGCCTGAAGCCATGTCTGAAAACGCTCAACTCGCATCATTCCGTTTCTTGAATTACATAGTGGAGAAGTCGGATTTTTCCATTTCAGGACCAGTCATTTCCAATGAAATGGAAATGAACCTTGAATTGGGATTAATTCTCAATACTGATTCTTCTTCCCATAAACTCTCAATTTATGCCGATATAAAGGATAAAGGGAAAAATCTTTCCTTTAAAGTAATGTTGGCCGGATTTTTTAATTCTGAAAACTGCACCGAGCAACAAAGAAACAAATTCCTTTGTTTCAACGCTCCGGCTATCCTTTTCCCTTATCTCCGAGCATTCGTTTCCTCTGTTACAGGACAAGCCGGAATTACCCCTGTCATTATACCCACTATAAACCTTATGTCTGACGGTGAAAAACTTTTGAAATCATTGGATGTCTGATAACCAGAACCCGAATCTTACTGTATAGTCCGTATTCTTTCATACTCTGTATTTGATTCCATCATACATCGCTATTCTTACAGTAGAGCCCTACAACTATACACCTTATTCCTGAATCACTAATCATCTGAGCGTTCCGATGAGTAACGTTAAAGCATTTTCCCTCCGGGGATGATGCTTATATTTTTATGTTCAAATTTATTATCGTGTATTATGCGTAACAGAATATACCTGTGTCTTGCCCACATGAGCGGTAAGGAGATGGATTTCATAAAAGAGGCTTTCGACACCAACTGGGTCGTGCCTATGGGTCCAAACGTAAATGGATTTGAAAAAGATCTCGAGGAGTTCGTCAATAAACGTGTCGGACGCCCTCCCCTCGATAAAAAGGTCGTGGGACTCAGCGCGGGTACCGCTGCCGTGCATCTCGCCCTGATAGCTTGCGGTGTGCAACCGGGCGATGAGGTAATCGTGCAGTCTTTTACGTTCTGCGCATCCTCCCACCCTATCACATACCTCGGCGCCACACCGGTGTTTGTGGATTCCGAACCGGATTCCTGGAACATCGACCCCGACCTTATGGAGGAGGCAATCAAAGACCGTATCGCCAAGACCGGGAAAAAACCTAAAGCCATAATCCCCGTGGCACTCTACGGGATGCCCTATAAGATCGACCGCATAATGGAGATTGCCAACCGATATGATATCCCTGTCATAGAAGACGGGGCGGAAGGGTTCGGCTCACTTTTCAACGGCCAGTCGCTCGGTACGTTCGGGGAATACGGTGTTCTGTCGTTCAACGGCAACAAGATGATCACCACCTCGGGAGGTGGAGCCTTGATATGTCCCGATGCCGAGAAAGCCCGCCGGATCCTTTGGTATGCCACCCAGGCGCGGGAATCATATCCCTACTATCAGCATGAGACCATAGGCTACAATTACCGAATGAGCAATATCTGTGCCGGCATCGGCCGGGGACAGATGACCGTGCTTGACGAGCATATCAACCATCATAAGCATGTGCAGGCTCTCTATTGCGAATACCTGAAGGATGTGAAGGGAATTGCAATGCACGGAAATCCGGGACCCGAATTCGATTCAAACTTCTGGTTATGCACCGCGACAATCGACCCTGATCTCAGGATAAAAGGTCAGGAGAACGCTTACGCGCAGGTGATTACCGGAGCCGTGGGAGGAGCCGCCGGGGTGACCCACGCCGCCGCCTCTGCCGTCACCGACTGCCAACCTAACGACAACGTGGAGGCTCTGCGCGTCGCCCTGGATGCCGCCAATATCGAGGCACGTCCGCTTTGGAAACCAATGCACAAGCAACCCGTCTACCGCAATGCCCCGGCTTATATAAACGGCGTCAGCGAAGGGTTGTTCAAGGTCGGAATCTGCCTTCCCGCCGGGCCATACGTCTCCGATGACGATGTGAGATACATTTGCGACAACATCAAAGATGCCATTGTCTGACCCTCCCCTTTCTCTCTAAAATTTGTAAGAGTGTATCAAGTCAATGCTTGGTACACTCTTAATAATTCAATCACTAAACAATTTCTCAAGTGCGATCTCTTAAACAACTTGCCAACTGGTATTTCTCCCGGTCGGCCCTCCCTTACTGGACAATTCTGATCCTTGACTGCCTTTTCGTAGTGTTCGCCGGGTTGCTGGCTTTCACTGTCCATCACGGTTCGGAGCATACACTGGACGTAATCGGACAGGTCTGCTTGACTATGGTAGTGTTCCTTATATGCTTTGTCATAGCATTCCGACTGTTCCATACTTACGACGGGGTGATTCGCTATTCATCGTTCACTGACCTTCTGCGCATCGGTGGCGCTGTGGTTACGGCCACACTTCTCATTGCCGTAATAATGATGACAGCGGGGCCCAATTCCTGGCTGGCGGCATTCGGATATGCAGATATAATCCTGATGGCCCTTTTCGTAGTGGCCTTCATGTGGACGGTGCGTGTATGGGTCAAGACTATATTCGAGACGACCTCAAAGCGCTCCAACACCCGGAAGGCATATATCCTGGGAATCAAGACAGGGGGCGTCGCACTTGCCAAAAGTATACGCTCTTCGGCCGATTCCCCATTCACGCTCGCCGGTTTTGTAACCTCCGATCCTGATATGGAAAACCGTATGCTGATGGGAATGAAGGTTCACCCCTTCTCAAATGATCTCCCCGAAATAATGAAGCGTAACAAGGTAAACACCCTGATAGTATCCCCCTTGAAGATGGATGAGTTGCGGGAGAGCGAGGAACTCGTCAACAGCCTTGTGGAGGCGGGTATAAAGATTCTCGTAATGCCTCATGCAAAGGAGTGGGATGGAAAATCTGACCTTCGCCTTGCCGACCTTCATCCCGTGAACGTCGAGGATCTCCTCCCGAGGGAGAAGATTGAGGTCGACATGCAGGCTGCTGCCGATTTGCTACATGGCAATGTGGTGATGATAACCGGAGCGGCCGGCTCTATAGGCTCGGAGATGGTACGCCAGATTGCTACCTATTCTCCCTCTCGCCTCGTGCTCGTTGATCAGGCGGAAACTCCAATGCATGATATCCGTCTGATGATGAAGAACAGATGGCCCGACATTCAGGCAGAGACAATCGTTGCCGACATTGCCGACCGAAAGGTCATGGAACGTATCTTCGAGGAATACAAACCTGAGTATGTGTTCCACGCAGCGGCCTACAAGCATGTGCCGATGATGGAAGACAATCCCTACGAGGCCGTAGTCAACAATGTAGACGGCACAAGGGTGATCGCCGACCTCGCCGTGAAATACGGGACCAAGAAGTTTGTTATGGTCTCGACAGATAAGGCCGTGAATCCTACAAACGTCATGGGTTGCTCCAAACGAATCTGCGAGATATATGTGCAGAGTCTCGACAAGGCAATAAAGGAGGGGGAAGTCAAGGGCGTCACACAGTTCGTGACCACACGTTTCGGCAACGTGCTCGGCTCAAACGGTTCGGTGATACCGATATTCGAGGAACAGATACGCAAGGGGGGTCCCATCACCGTGACGCACCCCGACATAATACGTTTCTTCATGCTTATCCCGGAGGCATGCAAACTTGTCATTGAGGCGGGCACCATGGGCAAGGGGGGCGAGATATATGTGTTCGATATGGGTAATCCCGTCAAGATAGCCGACCTGGCCAAGAGGATGATCAAACTTAGCGGCGCAAAAAATATCGAGATAAAGTTCACCGGACTGCGTGATGGCGAGAAACTGTATGAGGAGGTCCTGAATGATGAGGAAATCACCCTCCCCACTTTCCATCCCAAAATTAAAGTGGCGAAAGTCAGGGAATATGAATTCGATGCGGTAGCCACAGAGATCGACACCCTCGTGAATGAGGCTTCCACCAACGACGATATGCAGATAGTGGCGGCCATGAAGAGAATCGTGCCGGAGTTCAAGAGCCAGCATTCAAAGTATCAAGTGCTTGATAAAAAATAATCCTTTCCATTGTCATAATCCATAAAGCTGAGAAAAAACATGGTCAAGATATTTATTGTGTTAATCATAGCTATCTTTGCTATAGGAATACTGGTGACGGCGGCAATCTCCCTGCGCAACCGTGACCGCATAAATGAGATCGACCGTCAATACTACGATGAGGAGGGAAACCACCTCTACTACGACCGCAGCCTCATCGAGAAGGAGGAGTTCAAACGCAACAATCCGGCGGAGAGCGGATATGTCCGCACTATCTCCCGGCTGTTCCGTAAAAGAAAGGATTGACACCGTATGCCACCCACAAGCAGGGGCAACATGACATGACGTAAATTCAAGCTAACGGCAAGCCTCCATCATTAAAGAGAGGCATAAAGAAGCGGGAGTATCAGATTGCAGTAATCTGATGCTCCCGCTTCTTTATATTTGTTCTCCGACGGTCGGCATCATACGCGGAAACGGATGGTCTTCATATTCTTGATGCGGTTGGCAAGAATCAGACGGTAGACACCGAAGGTGATCAACGAAAGACCCAACCATAACCATGCTGTCATACCGCTTACAATAGGATTGCATAGGAATACTACAGCAAACACCATCGTGGCGATAAGAAGAATAATCATGAACACGAGTGCGAACGGTGAATGCGATGACATGGCGCATGCCTCGACTATTGCATTGACCGCTACCACAAGAATCCAGATTGCGATGATGTAGAGGAAGGTGGTGGTCAAAGCAGCCTCCGGAAGAGTGAACATCCACACACCGGCGATAAGATCAAGAAGACCAATCACCAGTCCCCAGCCCCATGAGCCACCGAATTTACTCATAAATCCGCATGAAACGAACTGAGAAATACCTGCGAACACAAGTATTGCAGCAAATGTGTAGGCAAAAATCGGCAGAGTCTCACTAGGGTCGATTAGCGTCCAAATTCCGAGGCCTATGCAAATAAGGCCTGTTATGAGGGGAAAGCGCCAGAGACGCGCAAGTTTCCCGGTCTGTACGGTTGCATCCATAATTTATATTTTTTATATTTTGTTTTATTTTCTTTATTATGAACGCTTTTGATACGTCTATTGTTCATCCCGGCGCATTCATCCGGTGCCTACCGCCTCATTCATTCCCCAAAAGGGAGGTAGTCGGCGTCAATAGTTGATCACCACCTCCGAAGGCTTGGCATTCGTGGCGTTGTTCTTAACGCCCCATTCCTCCGTCACATAGGTGATACCCTCAGTGGGAACGTCGTTGCAATATTCTATTATACAGCGCGGATCGGCTTCCCAATACTGCTTGATGGTCTTCCCGCCTGCCACCTTCTCCGGCTTCTTGTCGTCAGGATTTATCATTATCTTCAATCCTACGGAGGTGTTCATCATCTCAAGGTCGCCGCGTGAGTTTCCACCTACGAAAAGGGGGTCGGCCTTTATGAACGTGCGCACCACGTCAGCCTTGCCCTCATCCTGCGAAACGGGATACACAAGTTCGTCTGTCACGACGTTACCCTCGCCTACCCTTGATTTCACTCCGATTATACGGTCTTCAGGCAGACCCAATTGCTCGGCGCAGAAACGCTGATAGAGAAGTTCGGGAGATGCGGAGAGAATCCATACCTCGAAGCCGTAGTTCTCGAGATTGGCTATGAGCGACTTCATCTCAGGATACATCTTGTTCTGATATTTCTCGTGGAACATATCGTTACCTATGGCCTGAATCTGGTCGGCGGTCAGGCCGCTGAGGAAGCGTACACGGTTCTGCACGAAATCCACGCCAACGTTATCTCCGTGAAGCAACTGGTCCACAATTTTCATCTTTGCCACCGAGAGGGAATCTGTCTTACCCTCGTAGTTGCGTTTGGCGAAATCATAGAGAGCCTCGTCGGCCAGATAATATGGAGCCTGCCCGAAGAGGGTGCCGTCGCAATCGAATACTGCCACCTTGCGTGTCTTCATGGGCACTGTTGATTCAAGAAATGCCTCCAGACGCTCATTCGTGGCATCCTGGAATCCCTTTACGGGCTTAAATTCATAAGTCTGTGCCATTGCGGAGAATGCCCCGAGCATGGCGAGTGCAATAAGATAGAAAGATTTCTTCATAGCGGTAAATATTTTTAAGGTTATGTATATGATTTAGTTATCACGGCTTGCCACCAAAGGGGGGGAGTGCCTCACGCTCCGCAAAGCGTGCAGCCCCAATAGACGAGAGCGGCGAAGACAGCACCTATGATGGGACCCATAATCGGAACCCACACATATCTCCATTTGCTCGAGCCCTTACCCTTTATCGGAAGGAAGGCATGCGCGAGGCGGGGACCGAAATCACGGGCCGGATTGATGGCATATCCCGTAGTGCCTCCGAGCGACATACCTATCACCATCACGAGCAGCGCCACCGGCAACGCTCCTATCGAACCGAGGCCTACCTCCGAGGTGTTGCCCTCTCCCGACATGAACAGTATGACAAGGACAAGGACGAACGTGCCTATCACCTCCGAGAGGAAATTGCGCTTCATGTTCTCTATGGCCGGTATGGTGGCGAAGACGCCCAATTTGGTATCCGTATCTACCGTGAGGTCGAAATGGTCCTTATAGAAATAATAGATGGCCACGGCTGCAAGAAACGCACCCAGAATCTGGGATATTATGTAGGGCACGACGAGAGCCCAACTGAACTTCCCTGCCGCAGCAAGCCCTATCGATACCGCCGGATTGAGATGGGCGCCCGTATAAGGGCCGGCTATGAGCACGCCGCACATCACGGCGAGGCCCCACGCGAGGGTCACCACAACCCAGCCCCCTCCCTGACCCTTTGACTTGGTCAGTGAGGTGCATGCGCATACACCCACACCGAGGAGTATCATCACGAATGTGCCTAAAAACTCAAATAGGCACTGAAGAAATACTGAGGGTTCCATGGTATGATTTGATTTTGAGGTTTATGAATAAGTGTTCAGCAATCACCGGCAAGAGAGAAGTCAATGCAGAGTGTCGGGAGTCAGCACACGGCGCACGGCATCGTGCCACCCGGCAAGTTCCTTCTCCACCTTCTCATGGTCGCCCGAGGGATGGAATTTCCTCTCGGCCTCCCACTGGCTCTTTATCTCATCAATATCCTTCCAATATCCTACCGCCAGACCGGCCATATAGGCGGCTCCGAGGGCTGTGGTCTCCGTGACTGACGGACGAAGCACCTCCGTATCGAGGATATCACTCTGGAACTGCATGAGCAGGTTGTTGCGCGATGCTCCGCCGTCCACTTTCAGATTCGTTATCTCCAACCCTGCATCCTTCTCCATGGCCTTGACTATATCGTAGGTCTGATAGGCTATCCCCTGCAGCGCGGCGCGGGCGATGTGGGCAAGTGTCGACCCGCGAGACAGTCCGGAAATGGCTCCTCGGGCATATTGGTCCCAGTATGGCGCGCCAAGTCCCGTGAAAGCAGGAACGAAGTAGACACCGTCTGTGTCCGGAACTGAGGAGGCCAACTGTTCCACATCGGCCGACGACATGATGCACTTGAGGTTGTCGCGCAGCCACTGAACCACCGAACCTGCCACGAATATCGACCCCTCGAGGGCGTAGGTCACCTTCCCGTCTATCCCCCATGCGATGGTGGTCAGGAGGCGGTTCTTCGAGTCTATCGGCTTGTCGCCGGAATTCATGAGCAGGAAGCAACCTGTGCCGTAGGTATTCTTCACGGCTCCCGGCTCCACGCACATCTGGCCGAAAAGTGCCGCCTGCTGGTCGCCTACGATGCCCGCTATGGGCACCTCGTGCGCGAAGATGGTTGTGGTGGTGTAGCCGTATATCTCGCTGCTTGATTTCACCTCCGGCATCATGGAGACCGGTATGCCGAACAGGTCAAGCAACTCCTTGTCCCATTCCAGGGTATGAATGTTGAAGAGCATCGTGCGGGAGGCATTAGTGACGTCTGTCACATGGACGTGGTGCCGCGTCAGGCATGATACAAGCCAACTGTCAATCGTGCCGAAACGCAATTTCCCGGCTTCCGCCTTCTCCCTCGCGCCGGGCACATTCTCCAGAATCCAGCGTATCTTGGTAGCGCTGAAATATGCGTCTATTATGAGTCCTGTCTTATTCCTTATCATTTCCGAGAGACCCTGATCACGCAGGCTGTCGCAATATTCCGATGTGCGCCTGTCTTGCCACACTATCGCGTTATATATCGGCTCCCCGGTCTCGGCATCCCACACCACGGTAGTCTCGCGCTGGTTGGTGATACCAATGGCGGCTATGTTGTGGCCGTTTATCCCTATCTGGGAGATGGCCTCCGCTATCACGGCGGCCTGTGAGCCCCATATCTGCTGGGGGTCGTGCTCCACCCATCCCGATTTCGGGAATATCTGGGGGAATTCATGTTGCGCCACAGAGCATATATTACCCTTGTGGTCGAATACTATTGCTCGCGAACTGCTTGTGCCCTGATCCAATGCCAGCACATACTGCGGATATTTGTCTGAAGTCTCCATGGTTATATCTGTTAAAGGTTATATTCGGCAATAAGTAAGCCCTCTCCATCCCATCCGGGGGGTATACACTCCTACTCCACTCCGTTGGCCTTCATTGTGGCCTCCACGTCGAGTGCCCGGGCTATCAGGGAGATAGGATTCTCCACCGGCAGCCCGGTCGACATCTCTATCTGCCATTTGCACGTCTCGCAATCCGTGGCCACCGAATCAAGTTTCTCCGAAAGGATCTGCCTGAAAAGCGGCTCCCCTATGGCCTGGGAATAATTGTAGTATTCCTTCTTGAACCCGTATGTGCCCGCGATGCCGCAGCAATGGGGGTCGAGACGCACGAGATCAAGCCCCGGAATCATCTTCATGAGTGTGGTGGAGTAGATACCCCACCCGAGTTTCTCCATGTGGCAGGGGACGTGATACGCCACCCTCTTGTGGAAATCCTTACGGAACACCAGTTTCACCTTACCCTCATCCACAAGGCGATAAAGTTCGCGTGTGGCCAGTGATACATGGTCGCGCACATCCTTGTTGTCAAGTTTGAGCACATGGGAATACTCATCCCTGATAGTGAAGCAGCAGGTCGAGGAGGTCAGCATCACGTCGCAACCGTTCCCTACGGCCTCACGTATCGAGCGGAGATTTATTTCCGCATCACGCGTAGCGTCTTTCACACAACGGTTGGCAATCTTGGCCACACCGCAGCATTTCTCCTTATCCAGAAGCCTGACCCCTATCCCGACGGCATTGAATACCTTCACGAAATCCATCCCTAATTGAGGATAGTTATAGTTGACGTAGCAGCCGTGGAAGTAAGCCACGTGGCGCTTGAATTTATCCTGCGAGGGAGCCGCATTCTTGCGGAACCATGTCTCAAACTTCAGGGAGGAATATTTCGGGAAGGTGCGGTGGTCATCTATCCCGAGCACCGCATCCATGATAAGTTTCACGGGTTTCAGGCCGAGTGTGAAATTCACGATTGGGGCGAAGGCGGAGGCCATTGTCCCGACGGTATCCGTGTCTGCCAGCATTGAGTCGCGGAGCGACGGACGGTGCCGCCCGTATTTTATACGCGCCGACTGGATTATGTCGCCTATCCTGACGTCGTTCGGGCAAGCCACCTCACAACGCTTGCAATTGAGGCAATATTTCAGAGCCTCGTCATAAAACAGTGGTTTCTTAAGCCGGTAGCGTTCACCATCCGGCCCGGCCTGTTTCGGCCCCGGATAGTCCGGATTTACGGCTGTCACCGGGCAATATACCGTACATATCGTGCATTTTATGCACGATTCAAAATTATTATCGCTTATGTTCTGTTGCTGGAGTGTCATCATGGCCGTAGGAATTTAAAGGTTCTTCTGTTTTTCTTGCAGGCTCATACGCCTTACGGGGTCAGCCTGTTATCCGCGAGGCTACATGAAGGGCTGTCGCAAGGGTAATTCCTGCCCCCGAGCCCTCCTTGAGGGCATTGAAGCCGGCCAGGAGCGCGCCTGTGGCATAAAGATTCTCTATGGTCTCCCCTTTGCGTGAGGGTCTGAATTCCTTATCTGTGGTCACTCCGTATTCCATGTATGGCTGGGGCGCATAGAAATCCTTCCTGTACCATTCGGTACGTCCGCCCTTCACGTTGAGGTCAAGCCCGAATACCGGTTCATATATCCTTTCAATGTCGGCGATAAGTCCGTGGCCGAAGAAACTTCCGGTGGAGATAATGAAATTATCCCCCTCAAGAGGCATATCCCCGAGATTCACCGTATAGACCCTGCGGAGACGGTTCTTCTCAAACTCTCCCCCCTTCACAATGTCGCCGGGGAGAAATTCCCCGCCAAGACGGATGAAGAGATCTCGGAGACTCAACTGGCAGCGCACGCCGGGTACAGAGGCCGGTGTTGTAGGCACAAACCATACCGGCACATCCACACCTTTGCGGAGACATTCCACCGGAGCATCGCTGTATATACCGAGCACGGCGGGCATTATCACGGCATCCATCCCCTTCGCCACCTTGTTCACCTCAGCGGCAAGACGGTCTACGGCGGAATCGGTGAGGAATCGCGACATGTTGGTGGCGCGCATCTCCGTGGTGCTTTTCCTCAAGGTGTCGAGATCCGGGATATTGACGGCAGCCATCTTGCACTCCACGCCCCTCTTCTCAAGGCCGTAGGCCAGGAAACGGGGATAAAAGTCAAGATAGGAATATATGTTAACCAAGGCTACCTTCTTCCACGGTAGGGGCTTCCCCGCCTCGAATGCCACGTAATCTCCGAGGGTAAGCCATGCCGGCTTTAGGAATCCGAGCGGCGTGAGTCGCAGATGGTTGCGGTCAAGGCTCCCCGCCGACTTCAACCCTGCGTCCGAGAGCATCCCGGGCACCTTTGAGAGGAGTGTTCGGAGCCTTTCGCTTCCGATCCTACGGTAAGGATGATTCTCGGGGAGTGTGTCAAGACTGTCAAGCGGACGGTCTATCACCGTCTCCCCCCCGGCCTGACCGAGCAGTTCAAACGAGCCTGACCAGAAATGCAACGCGCTCTGTCCGGCTGACACGACAGCCGTCTTCTGCCCCGCACGGGCACATTCTATGGCGGAGACGAGGCCGCTAAGTCCTCCTCCTATTATGATAGTATCGAATCTCATGGCTCAGGATTTTAATGTTGTGTGGGATTTTCGGTTACTTTTACTTCTGACGGGTCAAGGCCACATACCCCCTCATACAGCCATGATGTGAACTGTATCTCCACCAGAGTCTCCCCCCAGCACACGGGATACATGCCGTGCCAGCGTTCATCGAGGAATGAGGCGAGGTCGTCGAGGCTCCGCTGCGTGCATTTGTCATGGCGTTCGAGAAGACCGGCTCCGCGGCAGGCGCACAATTCACCCTGACACGTCCCCATGCCGAGGCGTGTGCGGCGGCGCAGATTCACCAGATTATGCACATGAAGCTCCTCTATGGCGTAGTTCACCTCCCCTACCGAAACCTGTTCGCATTCACAGACAAGAGCGTCGGCGGCATCATCATCCGATACGATTTTCGATGTCAATGACCCGTGCCTGTCCCCGGCGGCCTTCTGCTCGGTACTCAGTTCTATGATGTGAGATTTCCTCTTGCGGTCGTCGTCCGTATCCTCGGAGCCGGGAAGAGGCACCGATGCGGTCTGACACTTGCGGTCAACCCCCAACTTGCGGCATGCCATGTCGGTCGCTTCCTCTGCCATGAGGCGGTAGGTCATGAGTTTGCCACCCGTAATGGTGATGAATCCCTCCACGCCGTCGCGTTTCTCATGATCTATGCATACTATCCCTCGGCTGATGCTCCTTCCTGTGGGGTCGTCATCTGAAGCCACGAGCGGACGCACACCGGCGTATGCCCTGAGGATGCGTGTCCAAGCCATTGCCGGAGAGAGTTTCACACCCTCCCTGAGAAGGAGGTCCACCTCTTCGGGATTCACCTCCATATTATCTATCTGGTCGTAAGGGATGCGTGTCGACGTAGTGCCTATCACACAGATGGTGTCGCCCGGAACGAGTATGTCGGCATCCCCCGGTTTGCGGCAGCGGTTAAGCACCATACGGTTTATGCGGTGTCCGAATATCAGAAGCGAGCCCTTCGCCGGATACATGTTAAGGCGCACGCCGGCAAGTTCGGCAAGACGGTGTCCCCAGATTCCGGCGGCGTTTATGGTGACGCGCCCCCTCACCTCGGTCTCCGAGCCGTCGCGATGCGAACGCAGTTTAACACCTACGATACGGGTTCCGTCTTTGATAAACCCGGTCACCTCCTGATAGGTCATTATATCCGCGCCGTTCATACGCGCCGCCATCACGTTGGCGGTGGTCAGCCGGAACGGGTCGACCGAACCGTCAGGCACCTTTACCGCACCTATTATTTCCGGATTCACCGAAGGCTCCACGCGCACGGCCTCCTTAGGGTCGAGTTCCTCGGCCGGAATCCCGGCCTTGAGGCAGTCCTGAATAAATGCCGCATGATAATCGAGCCCATCTTCGGGAAGAGACACGAAAAGTCCGCCCGTCTCCTCTATGCAGTGGCGGGCTATACGCTTCAGTATCATGTTTTCCTTTATACACTCGGATGCCGATTCAGGATCCGTGTGCGCATAACGGGCACCGCTGTGGAGAAGGCCGTGGTTACGTCCTGTCGCTCCCGCAGTGAAATCGAGTCTTTCTATCAGTATTGTCTTGAGTCCGCGCATAGCGCAGTCTCGTGCCGTGCCGGCACCGGTGGCCCCTCCACCGATGACGATAACGTCATATTCTTGTTTTAAGGCAGCGTCTTTCATAGATTAGAGGTTTCGGTTTAACAGGCTTTCCCTCAGGGGACGTGGAACTGAGAATAGTATTCCTAATGTGATAACAATTCAGACTCACAAAAGTTTTTAGTTATTCCATTACTTTATTCCCATCTGCGATATCTCAGCCAAGTTTGAAAACTATTCGTTGCACTCCATCTTGCCAACGACTGCTGGTGATACGAAACGAACCTATCTCTCCTGTGTGTCTGACATGCGTTCCGGCACAGAGACATTGATCATAATCCCCCACATGCACCACCCTCACCGTTTCGGAAGCATCGCCCGGCAATTGGCTCATATCAAATCTTTCCGCTGCCTCCCGCCGGGTGATATATTCCTCTGTAACTTCCACATTCTCATGCACAATTTTATTCACATACTCTTCAAGCCCGCGCAATTCCTCATCTGTCAATGCTTTAGGCAAATGATAATCAAGTTTGGATTTCTTACGCTCAACATGTGCTGAAAAGGCTCGTCCATGTCCATACCTCCGAGCCATCTCTCCATTAAGAAGATGTTCAGCAGTATGCATCGGTGGATACTCCTGCTTATTATGTTCATTCAGAACCGGCTTTTCCTCATTCATAAATTCCATTGTTTCGATTATTCACTTCCTTGATTATGCCATCTCCTCACCACATTTTTCTTTAAAATTTAGACAAAGATAACCAATTTATCTAAGACAAGAAACATTTTAAGACCACAAAGGTAATTTATTCTCACTATAATTTCTGATTTTACAATCGCCCCTCTCTTTACTGATGAAAATCGGGTGACACGTTGACGAAGTCAGAAAATGATACACAAAGTAATATGCAGATATCATACATACGTCACGCTTCCAAATATAATGTTTTCACACCACATTTGGAAACCCGACAACCGCATGAGACACAAAAGTCGTATGAGAAAATATCCGGCCGGATAGACAGAAGGCATCCCTTGGAATTTCGGAAAATTCCAAGGGATGCGCTCTAAAACTCCTGTCCGGATTATCTATATTTTCAAATTAGTACCTACCTATGCTGCTTTTTAGAAGGTCACTGCCAACTGAGCCTGGATACGGTTGGAGTGGAGAGGATCTCCGGCAAAGTTTTTCGCATGACCGTAGTCGTATTCAATTCCGGCTGAGATGAATTTATTGAACGTATAGATGAGATTGGCAGCCACATAATCACCGTAACGGTAGGTGTCGCTTGATATCGAGGCATCATCGGGAAGCCAGTTGGTCAGGTGGCTATACATCACGTTGCCCGACAGTTTGGGAGTGAATGCGTAGTTGAGACCGGCCGTCACTCCGAAATTCTTCACTGCCTTCATTTTCCCGGCTTCTCCGACAGCGACTGCATCCAAACCTAAATCCTCATCATCCTGAAGATAACTACCTATTCCGGCGCCGTAGGTGGCATCATACTGAGCCGAAAGACCGCCGGCGATATGAGTCGTGCCCGACAATTGTACACCTCCACCATGCACAGCGGCGTTCTTGGAATCCGTCAGGTTGCGGTACTGCATCGGGCGATAGATTCCTGACAGACGGATATGGGAATCCCCTCCGTCCCAGGCATATTGCAGATAGAGAGGTATGGCCGGTATACGCTGTGATACGGTAGATGTGGTGCTACCTGTTGTGATATCTGCCGTCGGGGCATCAATACCTATTGCTCCCGAGAAATTATCGGTGAAGTTTTGTGCCCAATATGCGGTGAACAGTGAGAGTGATACCGATCCGTTAGGCCCTTCCCCGTCGATAGTCATAGGCATCGCCTCACCGTCGGTGAACGCTGAATTGGTATAACCTGCTGTCAACCCACGGTATTTACCATAAAAATGTGATACCTTTATACCATTGTTAGCGCCGGTGAATTTCGCCTTAAAGAAAATACCGATATGATTGTCGGAATGCGGCATAGCCACAAAGTTCATATAGAACGAGGACGACTGCCAAGCGAAACGGGTTGCCCCTCCGTTGCCGGGAGTCTTGGGTGTCATCGACGAGGGCGTGAAATCAAGAGCCGACGGCATGTTGTCGCCGAAGTCAAACATGGCCTCACCAAGGAATTGGGCTCCTATACCTAAATAGAACGCTTTATCCTTTCCCACTATGGCAAAACGTGGAAGTCCGTTATCATTCGGTGTCTGGGGCGCGTTATTCTGTAAAACCTCTTTGACATCTTTCGGATTGGCCTCTCCGACAACGGGAGTGACTACATCATCTCCCTCCATGCGATTGTCGCGTTGTGCTGACGCTGAAAAACTTATAGTTCCCAAGGTCATCACGGCTGATAGAGTAAGTAAAGTCTTTTTCATAGCATAATTATTTTATATTCATAATAATATAACAACAATCCATCTCTATTAAGAGTTTTCAGCCATATAAAAGAAAAGACTTTTGATTCCTCCTCCGGGTATCATATTTTCAGTTTCTCTGTCCTGACTCCGTTACTATCCTTGATGCGCAGGACATAGACTCCTGAAGGATACTCCCCTATCTCAGGCTTTCCCCCTTGCTTTGTGCCGAGAAGAAGTCCGGAGGGCGTGAATATCTCCACAATCTTGTCGGAATCCTCCACTATCACGTCCGAAATACCGGAAGATGATACCGGCAGATCATGAGGATCGCCATAGTCGGTTTCAAAAGAATAGCCGTTCACCCTATACAATACGCTCAGATTCGTTATATCGGTGTGCGGGCCCGATATGGAATAAGTTTTACCGAAATCACCTAAATTGTTGCGGTGATGATTGGTATGTATTGTAAATGTCTCAATCTGATAGGGTGCGCCCGGAATCGTATCCACCTGATATTTCATATTGCCCCCTTTCGGAAACTCAAGAGTGAGCTTGAAGAGTTCCTTCACCTCGCAACCCGAATCCATTGCCTCGGAATAATTGTCACGACACATAGCACCGACATAATACACGGCATCTTTGCATACGTAATTAGCCGGCGGATTGTAGGAATCCATGATAATCTGAGGGTAGACTCTCGCTCCGTTCCCGGCTGAGAATGCATCCCCCGCAGCCCACTCATTCCAGCCCTCTTTCTCCCAATCCCAACCATGGGTAAGGGAAAGCATCACCATAGGCCGATATTCCATCACTCCATTGTAAGAGGAATAACAGAACGAGGGAGAGCCGGCAAGTCCGTAGACAGTATGAGATTCAATCGTATCGAGAACACAACTGTAGCCGAAGGGAGGATTATCTGTATCATTGGGGCGCACGATGCGGGAAAACTGTGGCAGGCGCAGTGTCTTCAGTTTCATACATCCTGCTGCATAATCGGGTCCGAGAGGAAAGGGATTATCATTGGTATTTCCAATTATGGAGGCATCTATCTCACGAAGATTCCTGCAATTAGCGAATATGGCTCTACCGGGGACGTAATCCTGGGCCGTGCCCGGACTGAATCTTATCTTCTCAAACCCTGTATTGAAAAAGATAGAGTCGCCCGTCAGCTTTACATTTCCCGGCAAGGGAAATTCCTTAAGGTTGGGACAATTCTTGAAAGCGGCAGTCGACAGGTCATAGATCTTTCCGATTCCCGTATATGCTGTCAGGTTCGGGCAATCGGAAGCGAAATGACGGGGCAGGATGGGCCACAGATATCTGTCCATGGAACTGCGGATAGTGGTGAGGTAGGCATTCCTCTCCAGCACCCCTTCCCCGAGGCTTTCCACATCGCGTGAAAAGGCTATCTCCGTGATGCCGGTTTGAGAAAGCGCACGCGCACCTATCGTGCGCGCCTGATGAAGATATATCTTTTTCAGATTGAGGCATCCGAAGAAAGCCTCATCCCTCACCACTCGGGCATTACCCGCCACCCCGGCTTCATCCGTCAAGGAAGCACGGGGAAAACTCACCATCTCGTATGCCCCATCCTCAATATCCTTGCAGAAGAGAATCTCAAACGAAACTTTCAGGCGGTCACCCTCACCATACACAGCGTATAAGGAGATGGAAGTGGCCCTGTTCAGTCCGCCGTTTCCATAGATGCGGGCATTCACAGGAAGTTCCAAAGCCGTTATAGTATTATTCCCCCTGAAAGCATCCTCGCTTATCGCAAGTGTCTTCGACGAGAGCTTCAACTTGCCGTCGGTCAACGACAGATGATCGGGGACACGCAGCAACTGCCCGAGACCTTTCGAATAGAGAAGACCAGCACCCGTAGACTGAAATATCTTATTGTCGGCATCCACCACAAATTTCTCAAGTGAGGGGCAGTTGAAGAAGTTATACACCCTCTCATCCTCATCAATTATTGCGGTGCCGTTGCCGAAAGCGGAATCACCTATCCTGACGATGGAAGCGGGAATCACAATCTGGACCACCTCCGTGAGATTGTCAAGTGAATGTGGTGCCAAGGTGGTGACGGTATACGTCTTCCCTTTGTCATCCACGTATGTGGAGGGCACCGTAAGTTTTCCCGAACTCGGCTGGATCCCGCTCCACGAAGCGAGACGACATGTGCCGGCTGAAGCATTGAGATTGTCGTAATGATACTTTATCGCTCCGGCGGACGATGCCGCAAAGAGCATTAAGGCGGTAGCGCCACAACGGAGGATATTCCGGAGTTGTGAAAATGTCATGTTCTAAGATATCTATTGGAGTATTTGTTAAGCAAAAGGTCGGCTTCCCGACCCTACAAAATTAGTCAAAATAACGGTAGCGGTAGCCGGTGCTGCATCCCCTCTATTCAAGTTTTAATTCTGACAGACCCTTAATATACTCTCCTCCGTCTATACTAAAAATGAAATAGACTCTGAAGGTCTATCCGGTCTATCCGAAGTCTACTTCTGCACACTCGGGAAATACCCACTGACCATACCACCGAATCAAATATCAGGGCTATAAAACTTATATAGAAAAGCATCTTGTCAGAAGACTATAGTAATTCAATGAATTGACGGAAATGGAAAGTTATCGCCACGTTTTTATAAAAATGAACCATTGTGAACTTGCAAAGAAATAATTATGGATGTAATTTTGTCAAGAAATCTAACATCCCCTTTAACAACTTCACATTATGAACGGAATTAAAAACTTATTTTATCTTTTGCCACTGGCTTTATTTTTGATGGCCTGCTCATCCAACGACTCTCCCTCTCCTAACGACAAACCGGTCGTTTCCGGCAAAAAAGAGATCAAGATCAATGCTACGGCTGCCGGAACACGTGTCTCCGACATAAGTTTCGATAACGGCGATCGTGTCGGTATTTTCGTCGTAAACTACGACGGCAACACTCCCGGCACACTTAAACTATCGGGAAACCATGTCGACAATATGGCTTTCAGTTTCTCCGGCTCATGGGTCGCTCAGTCTCCCGTCTACTGGAAGGATGACGACACACATGCCGACTTCTATCTATATTATCCCTACTCGGCCAGCCTGACCTCCGTCGGGCAAATTCCTTTCCAAGTAAAGACAGACCAAAGCAGCGAGCAGGGGTATAAGGATTCCGAACTTCTCGCCGGTTCTGTGAAAAACGTGGCTCCCACCGACAGGGAGGTCAATATAACGGCACGCCACCTTATGAGCCAAATATGTATTTTCGCCGAGCCGGGCGACGGATTCAAAGCCGATGACCTCGCTCCCGGTAAGATAGCGATAAAAATCAACAATGTCCTGACCCATGCTTCGCTTGACTTAGCCGCAGCAACAGCAACAGCCACAGGCGAGACTGCATCCATCATCCCCGGACCGAAAGACAACTATTACAGGGCACTCCTCCCCCCGCAATCGGTAGAGGAGACGAATCTCATCACCGTGACTGTAGACGGACGGGACTTCAATCTTAAAAAGGCTTTCTCATTTGAGGCAGGAAAAGTGCATAAGTTCACTGTCAGACTGACCAAGACTTCCAACGGCGTCAACGTCAATATCGCTCCCTGGGAGGATGACGGCACCGACAACGGAGGAGTGGCTGAATAATTTATCATCATTTAAAGCAACTGCATAATGTATAAATCAAAATATATCCCTTTTCTTGCCGCCTTCACACTGCTCGCCGGATGTTCCGACGATTATTTCGACAACGGAGGGAACGCAGACTCTGGAAACGGCGTAATACGGCTATCGGGTGAAATCAACCAGCAGGCCGTGACCCGTGTGAACGACAACGGATTTGCCGATGGCGATGTCATGGGGGTCTACATTGTCGACTATGAGGGAACGCAACCGGGCACACTCCTCTCAAAAGGGAATCGTGGCGACAACGTGCGCCACACGTTCAACGAGGCCGCTTACTCCTGGAGTTCGGCCTACGACCTGTTCTGGAAAGACAAGCATACTAAAATCGATATTTACGGCTACTACCCCTTCGCCTCCCCCGAGGATGTGAATGAATATCGGTTTAAGGTGCAGACAGACCAGGCAAAGACTTATCAGGACGGCACAATGGGTAATTATGAGGCATCCGACTTCCTCTGGGGGAAAGTCAACGGGGTAGAGCCAACGGACAACGTGATACGTCTCCCCCTTGCCCACCGTATGGCAAACGCCCGAGTGACACTCGTCAAAGGCGACGGATTCTCCGACTCGGAATGGACATCGACCGACAAACAGGTCCTTGTTGCCAACACAATAATAAACTCCGCCATCAACCTCGCCACGGGTGAGGTGAAGGTCGTCGGTGATACACGCTCCACCATCATCCCTTCCGAAAAGGGTGACGAATGGAGGGCAATAGTCGTGCCTCAGACAATGACATCGGGCACCACGCTGTTCAACTTAACCATCGGTGGTCGCCCCTACAAGTTCTCCAAGACAGAGGAATTCCGCTATGTGGCGGGGAAGATGAATAATTTCAGCATTCGTGTCGACAAAAAGGTAGACTCCGGCGACTATTCCCTCTCCCTTATAGGTGAGAGCATCACTCCCTGGGAGAACGACCTCGTGAGCCACGACGCCACCGCCAAGCAATATGTCATCATTGACGTCCCGGAGGCCGGCACTCTTGATGAATGCATAGCCCGCGCCGGAAAAGACATCACAAAACTCCGTAATCTCAAATTAACGGGGCAGATCAATTCCCGAGACTTTGCGACGATGAGATTCAAAATGAGTCTTCTCGGAGCCCTTAACCTGAAGGAAGTAAGAATTGTGGCAGGCGAAGGGGGTGAAATCGACAATAACTCTAACTACGCATACGCACGAAACCTTGATGATGAGATTCCGGGCAGTGCGCTCAGTGGTAAAGAGACTCTCACAAATTTAGTACTCCCCGATAGGTTGAAATATATTCAGGCCGACCCCGGGGAGCGTGGCGGTGCCTTTTCAGATTGCTTTAACCTCTCCGGATCACTTATAATTCCTGAAGGGGTGGAGGTAATCGGTCCGGCTGCCTTCAGATCATGCACCAGTCTCACCGGAACCCTTTCTCTCCCTTCTACACTCAAGCGTATCGGCAGTTACACCGGTTATACAAGTTATTGGGATGCGGTATTTAGTGAATGTAACTTTACCTGCGAAATTATTCTTCCGGATGGATTGGAAGAAATCGGAAAAGGGGCTTTCAATAATTGCCGTAATTTATATGGCTCGCTCCGTCTCCCTGAAAAACTCAAACTGCTGGGTGAAGGTGCCTTTGCAGGGTGTGAGAATCTATCAGGAAATCTTGAGATTCCGCAGGGAGTGACGTTCATTCCAAGCGATTGTTTTAATGGATGCTGGTTTGGGGGCACTCTGACCCTCCACAACGGTATCACTGCCATCGGCAGTAACGCATTTGCCAATTGTGGATTCAGAGGTGAACTGAATCTACCGAAAAATCTTGAGGTCATCAGCAGCAGCGTATTCTACAATAATGACTTTTCAGGAGAATTGATATTACCCAAAGGCTTACAGACAATAGGTGATAAGGCTTTTGCATACAACTGGCGACTTATGGGCATTTTGGAGATTCCGGATAAGGTGATCTCTATTGGAGGAGGTGCGTTTGCCCAATGCCGCAGTATTGAAGGAGTGATATTTCCTGAAGGATTGGAAAGCATACGTGCAAACAGTGATTGGAACGAAGATGCCGGCGCTTTTCAGAATTGCTTCGGGATAGGGAAGATTGTATGTAAAGGCTCGATTCCCCCCTATGTCCAAGATAGGGCATTTGACGGCGTGCCAAAGGATAACTTTGTGGTGGAAGTACCGGAGTCGGCAATAACTCAGTATCAGACTGCCATCGGTTGGTGTGATTTCAAACGCATTTCGGCGCATCACGAACTCGTTTGCCGCCCTGCCGTGGCCTGTGCCCTCGGCACTGAGCGTAAACAATCCCTGATTATAGATGCCGAGGGGGAATGGATACTGGAGGAGATGCCGGAATGGTGCCGACTCTCTCAGACTTCCGGAAGCAAAAAGACGGAACTCACTCTCACGATTACGTCTACCGGCGACACCACTGAACCCAGGGAGGGGGATATCGTGTTCCGTCTCAAAGGGAGGGATTACACCACAAGGTGCCACGTTACGCAATACGGATATGAATACGGAGAGGATGAATTCCTCACCCTCCAGAAAGCATCAAAAGGGAATACCGGAGGTATCAACATCGTAATTGTTGGCGACGGATATGATGCCAAGGAGATTGCCGACGGCTCATATCTGGCCGACATGAAGCAGGAGATTGAATATTTCTTCGGCATAGAGCCATATACCACATACCGCGACTATTTCAACGTCTACACCGCATTCCCGGTATCGACCGAATCCGGCGTAGGAGCGATCAACTCCATCCGTTACAACCGTTTCAACACCATATATACCGGAGGCGTTGGCCTCAAATGTGATTACGACGAACTCTTCAGTTATGTCATGGGTGCTCCTACGGTAAATCAGGACAATCTCGACCGCACTCTCATAATCGTAGTGCCTAACAGTACTGACTACGGTGGCATCTGCCAGATGTGGGAATCAGGTGCGGCTATCGCTTTCTGCCCGAAAAGCATGTACGGCTATCCGCTCGATTCCAGGGGCGTGATTCAGCATGAGGCCGGTGGACATGGTTTCGGAAAACTTGGCGACGAGTATATCTATCACAACGCATTCATCGATTTCTGCCAATGCACCTGCTGCGGGCATGACGCGGCGGTCAGATACGCAAAATCCCTCGGTTGGTACGACAATCTTGAGTTGACGGGAAAGATGCACGAGGTCGGCTGGAGCCATCTCATATTCGACTCCCGCTACAGTGATATCGTCGATATCTTCGAAGGCGCATTCATGCACTCTAAAGGTGTATTCCGCTCGGAGCAGAACAGTTGTATGAACAATGACATACCTTACCACAACACTATCAGCCGTGAGAGTATCGTAAGGAGAATAAAACGTTATGCCGGCGAGAACTTCGATTTTGAAGAATTCGTAGCCAACGATAAACGCGAGGCCGGTAATGTGACCCGCGGGCTCGACTTCCAATCGTCAGGCATACGCAATCAGGGTTTCTCCCCCATCATCCACAAGGGAAGCCCGCTGGCGCGTGTCGGAAAGAAAAGATGATGACGCATACCGGAGTTTTTTATCCAATAAACACAAAAAAATGAAACACAATATAATCTCAATCCTTCTCGTTGCAATGTTGGGAACGGGGCTTCAGGCTTGTTCCGACGAGGACACCGCGCCCCTCACAAATCCTGCCGACGGACGGATGAAAATGGAGTTCAGTTTCTCTCACCCGACCGGGACACGTGTCACCGAGACGGCTTTCGAGAATGGCGACCAAGTCGGTCTCTTCGTCACTCAGAGTGACGCTCCTCTTGAAATAGGGGGAAATACTGTCAACAATGAATGCATGGCGTTCAATGGCTCCGCCTGGAATGCCGCCCGCAATCTATACTGGGACAACGGGGAATATAATGCCTACGCCTACTTCCCTTATCTCAATAGAGTGTCGTCTACAACCGATCTCCCTTTCTCGGTGGCTCTCGACCAAAGCATTCCGGAGGAAGCCATAGCCTCCGATTTCCTGTATGCCTCCTCAAAGGGTATCACCGCCTCCTCCAATCCTGTCAACATGTCGTTCAGGCACATCCTGAGCAAACTGACCATCCGTCTCATAAAGGGTGAGGATTTCGAGGGAGACCTGCCTGATAAGGCCACAGTATTGCTCCATAATACAGTGACCTCATCCACAATCGACCTTTCGGCGGGTATCGCAACCAAGGATTCCAAGGGGCTAAAGAACTCAATCAAAGCCCGGCAGGTTTCACAAAATACGTTTACGGCAATCGCGATCCCGCAGCGACTCGACAACCGTGTGCCTCTTGTGGAGGTGATTATGAATGGGGTATCATTCCTTTATGAAAGCAAATTTCAGTTCAAACCCGGCACAAACCACCTTGTCAGCCTCGTGATTGACAAGAATCCTGACCAGGTGAAGATTGAAATAGGTGGCGAGATCACCGATTGGAATTAACTGTAAATATTAATGTCTGGGAAAAGAACAGTCCTCAACGTATTCTTATCATTACTTGCCATCTTCCTGATGGGGACGGCAGCCTGTCTGACATGGCTGCCTCCCCATGTTTTTACACCTATGGAAAGGGAGGAGAGTTATGGCACCTTTGAAAACCGGACTATCACACGTATCACAGGCCACTCGGGGAAATCCAAGTATTGTGTGGAAGATTCCTCCGGAAATTTCCTTTTCTACATACCCCTTAAGAATTGCCTCATCGACTCCCGCTTCCGGAACGGGAAACTCCGCTTCCGCGATCTGTCATCGGGGAAAGAAGGATACGTAGACTCAACAGGGTTCTTAACGTTCCTTCCGGATAAACCTTCGGATGTCATTGTGGCCGCCCCTGCCGTGACTCCCGATACGGCTGCTCCCAAGCAGACCGTCAAAAGAATGGCCGCGACCCACCTCCGTGAGACGGATATCAGGAGTATGCTCTCAAATCATCCCTACCGCAACGAGGCGGCTAAGGTGCTTTCAGGGAGATTGGAGGTGACGGATTCATTGAGAAGACGCCGCATACTCAACTATTGCGAGCATTTCCGTATGGCCTACGACTCCAAGGATATTGATTTCCTGCGACAGGTCTTCAGCGACAACGCACTGATTATCGTGGGGCATACCGTACGCACCGGCAAAGGCTCTGACAAAGAGATGGCGGGCAACGAGAAAGTAAGATACAGCATACGCTCAAAGCATGAATACCTTGACCGTCTTGCTGCCATATTCGATTCCAACAAGAAGATACGGGTAGGCTTTTCCGACTTCCATATCATGCGCCACCCTACTCTCGACGGGATTTACGGCGTCTCTCTCCGCCAGAAATATGCCTGCGACTCTTATTCCGACGAGGGCTATCTCTTTCTGCTCTGGGATTTCCGCGACGACTCCATGCCGAAAATCCACGTCAGGACCTGGCAGCCGGAACGTGTGTTGACTCAAGGGGAGGAACCCATTGAGATGAGCGACTTTAATCTTGACTAATCCATCGCATCCATGTCTTCACCTGTTTTCATAATCCGTATTCTACTGATGTCGCTCATGCTTATGAGCGCATACGCAGCACGGGCTCAAAAATTCAAGGTCAAGTCTTTCAGAATTCTGACCAATGACGTGACTGCATTCGTCCATCCGGTCTCCGATCTGAACGACGAGGGCTGCGCCCTTATCAAAGTGCAGGCTTCTCCCGACTTTGAGTTCTCCACGCCGTTGGGTATCGTGAAAAGGGTGAATAAGACAGGCGAGATATGGCTATACATTCCCAAAGGGTCAAAGAAAATCACACTCAAGCATCCGGAGTGGGGTGTACTCCGCGATTACACTTTCCCTGGAAAAATCGAGAGCCATATATCCTACGAACTGAGGCTGGATGAGCCTGAGAGGGAACGGATATCCTCAGTTTCGTCGCCCGTCGTAACCACTGTGCATGACACTCTTGTGGTGACTCGCACTGACACAATGCTCGTCACCCCTGCGAAAAAGTTTATCCCCCTTTCATTCACCGCAGTTGCCACCGCATTATGGGGTGGCAGTTCCAACACCTTGTCAGGGGGAATAATGCTGGCTCTCATGAAAAGGCATGGCGGATTCATGCACATTGCCTCTGATTTCGGGTCTTTGGGTGCTACCGAGGGCACTTGTGACCGCGACGGATATATCGGCGGACGCCTACCCTATTACTCAGGAAAGACGCGCCACAGTTTCCTCGTGGCAACAGGGGGAGCCATCCAGCGGCTGTCTGGCAAAGTGAGCATATTCGAGGGTATCGGTTACGGCTATGATGACGCAGCATGGCAACTTGCCCAAAGCGAAGGTGGCGGAGTCGTGAAAAACTCCCATTATTGCCACAAGGGAATTGCTTTTGAGGCCGGTGCTGTATTTTCATTGAAAAAAATGGCCATCTCCGCTTCCGTAGTATCCATAGGAGGGAAACAATGGTATGCGGCAATAGGAGTCGGTATAAATCTCAAAAAACGACAGAGGAGATGAATGATATGTATTCCCTTTTACGATATATGGCATTAGTCTTCCTGGCAGTCCTGACGGGATGCGCCTCCGTGCCAGAGCCGACGAATATCGAGCCGGTGATTTCGGTTGAGGAGGCCTCTGACGTTACCCGCACCGGAGCGACCGTGACTGCGACCGTGATGACTCAAGGTACAGGTAAGATTGCCCGGTTACAGTTCAGGTACGGACAGACTCCCGATATGGAGCAGCAGTCGCCCTACTTTGATGTTGATGCCGATAAGGTGAGTTGGCAGATGACGGACTTGATTCCCGGAAAAGTTTACTATTTCTGTGCCACGGGAGGTAATGGTAAAGCGACCGTCACCTCAGAAGTGATGACATTCGAGACCATGCACAATGAGCGGCCGGAGATTTCCGGAGCATCTATCCTTTCATACGGACCCATGAGCATGTTCGTGGGCTTTGATATCGTATCCGACGGTGGGCTGCCAATCACTGAGGCCGGATGTGATGTGCTGGATATTTCCACAGGTGAGAAAACACGTCATCTCATCGAGGATGCGTCTCCCCTCTCCGGAATGCAAAGGGTATTCATCTTTGTATCATCTGCTGAGAATACTTACAGCGTAACCCCGTTTGCAGCGAATGAGGAGGGAGAGACAACCGGGGAAACGGTCTTCTTCACTTCCCGCAAGGCGTTCAGCCTCTCGATGCCCGGACTCCTGTCGAGACTCATAGGCAGCCGTGGTTACGACTCTGATTCAATTGTGATAATGGGGAAAATGGATGGCAACGACTTCCGTTTCCTCCGGAAAATGTTAGGTGCCCCCACTTTGCCGGGCGAGGATCCGCTGTCACGTTTCATCTCCATGGCCGATATTACGGATGTCGAGATTGTCGAAGGGGGTGCCTCTTACGATGGCAACAGGTTCGTGACTGCCGATGTCATCTCGACAGGTCTTTTTGCCGATTGCTCCGAATTGAGTGAGATAATGCTGCCGGTATCGGCGAAGTCAATCATGAGGGAAGCATTCCAAGGTTGCGGCAGGCTCACCTCTCTTACCGTACCTGCCAACATATCCACCGTCCTACCCTCCTCAAACTGCATTGCCCTCAGCCGGATAGACGTGTCGGCTGCCAATCCCTTCTTCAAAAGTTCGGAAGGGGTGCTCTTCAATAGAGATTTTTCCGGAATCCTATGGTTTCCCCCTGCGAAAGATGGGAGTTTCACAGTCCCCTCAACCGTCAAATCAATTGGCGAGGAGACTTTCAGAGGCACCTCGCTCTCCTCACTCATAATTTCCGACGGTATGACCGGCATAGGACGCGGTGCGCTGGCTGAGAGCAATCTCGTGGAGGTGACGCTCCCGGCTGACCTCGTGAATATCCCCGAGGCCCTTTTCCAGAATAGCCGCCGGCTCTCTACCGTAAGGATCGGCTCCGGCACGGAATACGTCGGGGATTACGTGTTCGACGGATGTCCGCTCCGCAATCTGTACGTGGATTCATTTTATCCTCCGTTCCTTTCAAAGAACGCTTTCGGAAACTCCTCCTCCGATATCTACGATAACTGTGTGCTGCATGTGAATCCCTCTTCCCTACCCCTGTTCAGGACGCATTCCGAATGGGGTAAGTTTAAGAATATATCCGCCATCTCTACAAATTATGAATGATATGCATAGACCTGAAATAACTTTATTGCTTGGCGAGGTTAAAGAAAAATATGGCCGTAAACTCGAAACCACAACCGATTTCGATGAATTCTCCGTGCTCCTCGATAAGCAGGGATACGGGAAGGTGTCTACCTCCACACTCAAACGTCTCTGGGGCTACGTCAGTGATACAAGAAAACCGAGAGGTACGACCCTTGACATCCTCTCCAACTATATTGGATTCCCCTCCTTTAAATCTTACGTAAAGGATATGAAGACGAGCATACGTTTCAATTCCTCCTACTTCACGGCCCAACACATCACAAGCGCGGAACTCAACGTAGGAGCCGAAATTGAGGTGGGATGGGCTCCCAACAGGATTCTGCGTCTCCGCTATCTCGGAGAGAGCACCTACGAGGTAGTAGAGTCAATGAACAGTAAACTTCAGGTGGGCGATAAATTTATGACAGGTTGCTTCTTCAAAGAGGTGCCCCTCTACCTTCCATACATCATCAGGGACGGCGAGCGCACCTCTCCCTTCATAGCCGGGCGTAACGGTGGGCTCCTCGGACTTAATATCATCAGCAAATGACCGGAAGACACGACAGCACTCCGGACTCATCCGGTTATACCGACGACCTCCCTGCGGAAATTCAGGCATCGGGGCTTACTTTTCCTCAATCCCGGTTCGAGAATATTACCCCCATATATGTCTCCCGCTCAGGGTCGGCACAACTCCTTTCTGCCACTCGTTATGGAAAAAGATTCATTCTAAAATGCCTGAAGGAAGACTTCCGCTATAATCCCGTCTACCGCACCGCCCTGTTGAAGGAATTCGAGATAGGGTTGTCTCTCGATCATCCTAATATCAGAAGCACAATAGGCTTTGAGGAGATCGAAGGATACGGAGCGGCTATTATCCTGGAATATGTCGACGGAGATACCCTTGAGAACATGCTTTCAGGGAAAGAGTTTACCCCCCAACGGGCACTGAACATATTATCGCAGATAGCCGGGGCTTTGGAGTATCTTCACAGCAAGCAGGTGATTCACCGCGACCTGAAACCTGCCAACATCCTGGTGACCTATTCGGGAGATGTGGTGAAACTCATTGATTTCAGCCTGTCTGACAGCGATGTGTTCACAGTGATAAAGATACCGGCCGGGACAAGAAGTTATATGGCTCCCGAACAGTTGGAGGAGGGTGCAAAGGCTAATGTCAGGACTGATATTTTCTCTTTCGGCACCATCATGAGGGAGATGGCTGATTTGACGGGCGACCGCAACCTTGAGCGCATTGCTGCCAAATGCACACAGACTGACCCGGATAAACGCCCCTATTCCATGAGGGAGATACATATACCCTCGCATCCGGGAGGAAACAGTTTCCTCTCCGGATGGTCTTTCTCGTCAGTCAAAACCACTCGCATACTCCTTATCCTGACTCTTCTATCCGGTATATGGCTGGCCTTCGCTCTGTATCTGCGCAATAGAGCCACCTCTAACCTACCCGACTCTGCCGTTGCTGACGACACCTCCGGGGAGATAACGATCATGGACACACGCCTGTGGCCTGACTGATACACCCACCTGTTTACCGACGCATCTTCCGGCTCTCCCTGAGAAAGGATTGCTCAATATATGTGTGAATTCCGTGATTACGGAGGCCCGCGCTCAATTGTCCTTACCGTCTGCTCCTAACCGTTGTGAAGAACTTTTCATAAACAACGCAGGAGCAGATGAGGTAAATAGAAGGCGTATTATTCCTGAATATTTTCAATAATCATGTAGGAGGAAAGACTACCGTATCGGGCAGCCTGTCGGGTATGGTTTTCCGCCTTAGCCTTATCGGCCACAGTGCCTTTCCCTTCACGATACATCTTTGAAAGACGCTCATGCACCAGGGCGAGCATACGGGCGGGTAACTTTCCGTTTTTGGCTATAGGCTCATAATAGCGTAATGCCTGCTTGTAGTTCTGATTGAGGAAATCGCCGTTGTAGTTCATGCCTCCGAGATAGAACCGGGCCCAATCATCACCACGCTCTGCTGCCTGTTCCTGAGCCTTCAGACCCTTGAGGAAACCATCCTTATATAGGGGCTCGTTTTTCATATTCTTCCCTTTATGCACGGCCTCTATCCACGTGAGTGCGAGTTGGGCATCCTTACCCACCTCATTGTCGGGCTGTGCCTCCGGAATCCTGGGAAGGTAAAGCATTACCCGGGAGTAATTGTCGCCCAGTTCCCCGGCGATATAATGCCAGAAGAAGGAATCGGGATAATCCTTCGGGCCACCGTTTTCAGTGCCGAGCAACGAGGCATAAAGAGCCGTTCCGCGTGGTAGTCCCAAAAGTGCAGACTGATGATAGTTTTCGCGGGCTTTCTTTCCGTCTTCGTCCACACCCTTACCCTCTAAATACATACTGCCGAGCGCGCCATATTCTATACCTAAGGTCATAGGGCGTGACGCTTCCAGAAAAGTCTTTGCCTTATCATAATCTTTCTGATTGAAATAGTAATAGCCGAGATAGCCGTTAGCCTCCTTGTCGCCCCCCTGAGCCGCTTCCTGAAGGAGTTTCAACCCTTCATCCCTTTGGCTTGCGAAAGAGGGTGAGAAAAGATAGAGCACACCCAACTCCCTAATGCCCTTCAGGTTGCCGTCTTCAGTGGCTAACTTAAGGCATCTTTCCGCCAGTTGCGGACTCCACACCTTATGGTAAAGGGCAAGACTCACTACACTGTCGGATGATATTTTGCCCTCCTTATATGGTTTCTGCACAGCACTGAACATGAGGTCGCCCTTTTGGCCGACAGCCTCTACCGTGGTTTTATTACCTTTATGCAGACCCTTCAGGAATCTGTTTTCACGTCCGGCTGCGGATACCGAAACGACAACCATACAAAGAAGCAACAGGGATAAAATCCTTTTCATAAGTCGATAAAATTAAATTGATGATAATATGTCAACGCCTTCAAAAGGATATAGTTCAATATTAGTTGCTTAACCTGAAAAACGGAAAAAATCGACGGGAATAGCTACAAAAATGCGCCCCGACTAATCCCTCTGCATTGTCCGGGCAGATAACTTTTGATCAAGAATATAGTACGTTGTTTAAACTTTTTCTTTAGTGAGATTTTATCAGATTTTGGAGATGATTTTG
>CAMWMD010000021.1 GCA_947175265.1 uncultured Porphyromonadaceae bacterium
AATCTGTACATAAGACAATTATAAAATCTCTCAATTTTGAGTGACGAAGTCAGGAGAAGGAATGAAACATTTACTACAACTGGTCATTATTTTATTCTTATTTATCGGATGCAACGACAGTTCCCGAGTGGACAGGCAGTTGGATGAAGCGGAGAGACTGGTGGAAGTCGCTCCCGATTCCGCTATCGCACTGCTTGATAAAATCCTCGAAGGTTTGTCAGGAAAGATGAATGGAAAAAAAGCAAGGGTAAATGTGCTTTTTGCCAAAGCGAGATTGAAACAGGGGAAGTCTTTTCTCACCATTGATGATTTTGATGAGACCCTGAAATATTATGAGAAGACCGGTGATTCGGTCGCTTTGCCGGAGTTATATAGATTGGCGGCGAATAGGATGTTGTGGCTCGGGAGACGAGACTCGGCAGTTTTGTATATGAAGAAAGCCGTGGATTTGTGTACTGATTCCGCTGTTCCGGGCAAATCTTATCTCTATAGGGAAATTTCCAACCTCTATGCCACTCCGTGTGTAGAGAAAGACTACAATAAAGCAATTGAATATTTAAGGTTGTCGTTGATAGAAGCCAAGACTCCCGGAGAGAGGGCAGACGCACTGAATGATATAGGGGTGTGTCATTCGTTTGAAAATCGGAATGATTCCGCGGTGTCATATATGGATAGGGCTTTGGCAGAAATAGATCCGACACAGGAAATGTATGCAACTATCGCTCTGAATTATGCCAACATGCCAAAAGCGGATTTCAGAAAAAGCGTCGCCTTTCTCAATGCAATCAGAGGAGAGAGTCTCGGCAAATTGATTACGTTGGGTTTTCTCTACCTTAATAACGCTATTCCCGACTCGGCCCAAAACTATCTTTTGGAGTCAAGAAGAATGTATAATGCCAATCCGGAAAGGTATTCAATAAATACCTACAACAATCTGAGGCTACTTGAACAGAGCATACATTTTCAGAAGACAGGCGTGGCGAAGCCGGATAGTGGAACGGTAACAAACGATTCAATCAGCGAACTGTCGGCTATCCAAAAGATGATTTCAGATGAGAGGGAAAACTATAACAATAAACTTCAGTTGAACCTGCTGCGTCAGAAGTCGCACAAACGCCTGTTGTGGATTATCGGCCTTTCCCTTGTCTTCCTTATGCTATATGCTTTCGGAGGTTACGTCTGGTACTCCAATCGGAAATACATGGCGTTGAAACAGAAACTTGACAAGGTCAAATATGATCAGATAGTTTCAGAGGCAATTGATGACGTTGACGCGGAGAGAACAAGATCTATTCTAATCCGCAGAAGATTGGAAATTTGCATCGAGCAGTTCAGAAGTCTCAGATTACAGGGGGATATTGATAGGATGGAAATGGAGTTCCGCAAATCGGGGAATTATCTTCCCTTAAAGCAAAGGGAGAATGTCCGGGAGAGGTTGGTAGGGTGTTTTGCCGATTTTATAGTTGATTTGAAAATGGCAGGGGCGAAATTAAGTATGGATGATATAGTGACGTGCATATTGTCCGGTCTCAAGGCCTCAAACGCTGCAATCGCGGGTTGTCTCGGAGTGACCGACAGTGCTGTGAGGACACGCAAATCCCGGCTTAGGTCAAAACTGACGGAGGAGATGGTGGCGTTGCTTGAATTATAGGATAAATCACTGTTAGACTGTATTATATTATCAAGGGTGAAACGTTTTGGTAACGCTGAAGAAATATTGAAACGAATGTGAAACAATGGTTTCTTTGACGTGGAGTGATTCATTCATACATTTGCGACCCAAAAAGCAAGTGATATGAGAAAAATGATTTTACTCCTTCAGATCGCAGCGTCATTAAGCGTGACTGCGCAAGTGAAATCTGATGAGGCGCCGCTTAAAAAAGATTCGGTATTTACGGTTGAGTTGGGAGAAGTATCGATAACGGCGAAACGCGACAATCAGCGACTCAGTAAAGGTGGCATCATTACTGATATCAGCGGTACTTCCTTAAGCGAACTCGGCACATGCGTTGACGTAATCGCCCAACTTCCGGGAGTCATTTCAAATGGTGGAGACATAGAGATTCCAGGCAAAGGGATACCACAGATTTATATCAACAATAGAAAAGTGGTTGACAGGACCGAATTGGAGAGGCTTTCCTCAAAGGATATCAAGAGTGTGGAAGTGCTTTTCAATCCCGGAGCAAGATATGGAGCGGAGACCAAAAGTGTGATACTCGTGAAGACTGTAAGAAAACAGGGTGACGGGATGAGCGGAGCAGCCTCCGTCATGGGTAAACAGGCACATTATCTCTCCAACTCCGACAATCTTTCGCTAAATTTCCGTAGCGGCGGATTTGATTTGTTCGGTGCGTTGAACTACGATTTGACAAGAGGGTATCAGAAACAGCAAGAAAAAAACAATATCTACACTTCCGCCGACAATTATCTGATTGAGTCAGACAAAAGGATTTATCCTAAATACAATACATATATGGGGATGTTAGGAGGAAATGTGCAGATAAAGGATGACCACTTCTTGGGGATAAAGTATGAGTATACGGCCACTCCGGATTATGAATCCAAATGGTTGACGAAAGAAGATGTCGTCAGGAACAATATTCCGGAAGACAATATTGTCTATGACACGAGGTGGAGAGGAAGTTCGGCACCCGTGCATCTTGTGAACACGTATTATCAGGGTAAAGTGAAATCATTCGATATTTCCATAAACAATGATTACTATTTCAAGAGCAGCGATAACAGCCAGACGATAGAGGAGACGAGCATTGCGGAAGGGTCAAGAGTGATCAGAAGTGAAAGCAATATCAGAAATATGATGATCGCTTCGAAAGGGATAGCGGAGTATTCATTCCATGGCAATACATTGGAATTCGGATATGAGATAACCTCAACGAGCAGAAGAGATATATTTCATCACGAGGGGGATGTTCTTCCCGATTCCGATGATAAGATAAAGGAGTTGACAGGAGCCGGATATGTGGCGATGAACATTCCTGTCAAGGAGGTAGAATTATATGCCGGATTGAGATATGAGCATACCCGTTCAGATTATTATAGCCGAGGTGTCCTCATAAAGGAGCAGAGCCGGAAATACGGGAGGTTATTCCCCAATATTGATTTCACTTTCCCTATTGACAAAGCGAAATTCACCCTCTCCTACGAGGTGAAAACCAAACGTCCGCTATACAGCCAATTGAGCAGCAGCATACAATTTGACGACCGCTTCACATTTGAGAAGGGAAATCCGTTGCTGGCTTCTGAGATTACTCACAACGTCTCACTTGCGGGGATATATAGGTGGCTATTTTTCAATGTCACATATTCCTACGACAGAGACCCGATAATAAGCACAATCCGACTCTTTAAGGATGATGAGCCTCAGAATATCATGTCTTATGAAAATTTCAACCATTTGTCGAAATATAATGTTGTGGTATCTTTATCGCCTCGGATTGCCAAATGGTCTCCTCGGCTACGGCTCAATTTAATGGGGCAATTTTTCTCTGTCAACACCGGTGAGGATGTCACGAGGCTTAACACCCCGGTTCTGTTCTTCAATTATTTCAATAGTTTGGCATTGGGAAAAGGTTTCATCATTAACGGAGATATATCCGGTCGCACCAGGGGAGATATGGATGTCGTGACCCTGAGACCTTCATGGCAAATCAATCTCGGAGTGTCGAAAAATTTGGGGGACTGGTTTTTTCAAATGCAGGCGACCGATATCTTGAAGACCGCAAGGGGCTCCATGATAACATACGGGACTCGATTGACTCTTGATAAATGGAACTACAGTGACACACGGTCCGTGCGGTTGATAATACGCTATTCATTCAATACAGCGAGGAGCAAATATAAGGGGAAGGGAGCCGGGATTACAGAGCGGAACAGATTGTAGGATAAAGTAGCGGTATACTTTCGAGACAATAAAGATGGCAGCAGTGGCGGAATATCCGGCTACTGCTGCCAACGTTATTTCGATAGTTGAAAAACCGAGAGGAATCAGATCTTTACTTTGAGACGCTCGTCGTTCTCAAGGAGCCACTGAGCAATCTGGACAGCGTTAAGGGCTGCCCCTTTCTTAATCTGATCGCCTACAACCCAGAAACTGAGACCGCAGGGGT
This sequence comes from uncultured Porphyromonadaceae bacterium, assembly GCA_947175265.1. Classification (GTDB taxonomy): domain Bacteria; phylum Bacteroidota; class Bacteroidia; order Bacteroidales; family Muribaculaceae; genus Lepagella. Next base: position 4,128 of record CAMWMD010000021.1, read on the forward strand.
CTGCAAGATCTTTGCGGAGACGGCCGACGTAAACGGGATCCTTGCCGGTGATGTCAAGGGGCATAGGATATTCCTTCTCTGCGGGATTATCCTTAACTACGAGACCGGGAGCATTCTCAAATGCTTTCTCCACCTCCTCGATAGACAAAGGTTTCTCCGTCTCGATCCATATAGCCTCACTGTGAGCGCGAAGGACGGGGACACGCACACATGTGGCGCTTACCTTGATGTCGTCAGAGTGCATGATCTTGCGAGTCTCGTTGAACATCTTCATCTCCTCTTTTGTGTACCCGTTGTCGGTGAAGACGTCAACATGCGGGATGAGGTTGAATGCAAGTTGATAGGCAAACTTCTCGATTGTGGCTTCCTTACCGTCGGCAAGTTCCTTGAATTGCTCGATAAGTTCCTTCATTGCGGAAGCACCGGCGCCGCTTGCGGCCTGATAAGTGGCCACATGCACCTTGCGAATGGGTGAGAGGTCGTGGATAGGCTTCAGGGCCACCACCATCTGGATGGTAGTGCAGTTCGGATTGCCGATTATGTTGCGCGGACGGTCGAGGGCATCATCGCCATTGACTTCGGGCACAACAAGTGGTACGTCGGCATCCATACGGAAAGCACTTGAATTGTCGATCATCACGGCACCGTGACGGGTGATGACATCTGCATATTCCTTGGAGGTGCCTGCACCCGCAGAAGTAAACGCAATGTCGACTCCTGAAAAATCGGAATCTTTTGACAGCAATTCCACCTTTACTTTCTTCCCCCTGAACTCATATTCGGTTCCGGCACTACGTGGAGAACCGAAAAGACGGAGATTATCAACAGGGAAGTTTTGCTCGTCGAGAACTTTCAGAAGTTCCTGACCAACGGCGCCACTGGCACCAACAATAGCAACATTCATAAGAGTAAGCGTTAAGAGTGGTATTACTGTTTGCCGGAAGTAGCAACCGAACGGTTGATTTTCTTCACGAGACCCTGAAGCACTGCTCCGGGGCCAAGTTCGATGAATTCATCGGCACCATCGGCAATCATAGCCTCTACATCCTGAGTCCAACGCACAGGAGCAGTGAGTTGCTTGATGAGGTTTTCCTTGATTTCCTCGGGATCGGTGTGGGGCTTGGCATCCACGTTCTGGTAAACGGGGCATATAGGAGTCTGGAATTTCGCAGCGGCGATAGCCTCGGCGAGTTCCTCCTGAGCGGGTTGCATGAGAGGGCTGTGGAATGCACCGCCGACCTTAAGTTTGAGGGCACGTTTGGCACCGGCGGCGAGCATTTTCTCGCAAGCCTTGTCGATACCCTCGACGGTTCCGGAGATTACTACCTGACCGGGACAGTTATAGTTGGCGGGAGCCACCACATCGTCAACTTCCGCACAAAGTTCCTCCACTTTTGCATCGGGGAGAGCGAGGACAGCAGCCATTGTAGAGGGCTGAGCCTCACAAGCCTTCTGCATGGCGTGAGCACGCGCTGAGACGAGTTTGAGACCCTCTTCGAAAGACAATGCTCCTGCGGCAACGAGGGCTGAGAATTCACCTAAACTGTGTCCTGCCACCATATCGGGCTTGAAGTCATCACCAAGACTTTTAGCAAGTATCACACTGTGGAGGAAGATAGCCGGTTGGGTCACTTTTGTCTGTTTGAGGTCCTCTTCTGTTCCTTCAAACATGAGGTCTGTGATTCGGAAGCCGAGAATGTCGTTGGCTTTGTCAAATAAGACACGAGCCTCGGCATTAGTCTCGTAGAGGTCTTTGCCCATACCTACGAATTGTGCACCCTGGCCGGGAAAAACGTATGCTTTCATTTCTTTAGGTTTAGAAGCGCGGCAAATAAAGCCACACGGGATTGTAATAATTTTTGCAAAGTTAGTAAAAAAAAATGAATTAACGGTACAGAAGTCGGACAAGTCAGACAGGTCAGACAGGTCGGACAATATATCAGCGGCAGGGGATAGTGGGGTTTATTAGGAAGACTTTCTCCGTGGCGCGTGTGATGGAGGTATAAAGCCAGCGGTAGAAATCGGAGCCTACGGCATCCGGAGGTATCGCCCCCATATCGATATACACATGCTTCCATTGTCCACCCTGAGCTTTGTGGCACGTCACGCAATAAGCGTATTTTGCCTGAAGGGCATTGTAATAGGGGCTTTCCCCCACGGCTTTCATCTTATGCGAGAGTTCCCCCTCCGCCTCTGCCATGACAAGGGTATAGAATCGTTCCATCTCCTCCCTGCCGATGCTTGCACCCTCCGTCACGAGGCTCCGGAGCATGATTTTCGCAGCCACCGGAGTGTCGACATCGGGTAGTTTGAGTTCAATATCCGTGAACCATCGTCCATACACCTTCTCGTTGCGGCCGACCCACGTTACTTCAGCAGTTTCCCCGTTTGCTATGAAATTCGTGAGTTTGTTGATTTTACTCCAGAAATAGTCGTTTTTACTGATTACGATGCGGTCGCCCTGCTGAAGAGGCTCCTCAGCATACATCACCATGTTGCGTATGGCGCGGTTGAAGTTGTTCGCACGCTTGTTTGAACGGGTTACTATGAGTGTTTCTTCCACCCCTACGCGTCCCCAGGAATCGGAAAGATAATCCGCCAATTCCTGAGACGAGACAGTCATGATATCCGCAAAAGGGGAAACGGACAGGGAGAATTTTTCATGAGGGAGATTTGAGAAGAGCGCCAGCCTCACAAGAGTGGCGTTATGAAGGATACCGCTTCCGGCAGCCTGACGGACAGGCTTGTCGAGGGTGAATCTGATAGGGTTCAGACCGATTTTCTGAAGCCGCTCGGGATTCATAGCGAGGCTCTCTTTCTGTCCCACCGGAGGAAGCTGGGCGGTGTCGCCGACAAGAATCATTGCTGAATCGGGCGCGCTGTAGACATGTCGCGTCAGTTGCTGGAGAATTGAGTAGCGGAAGTCATCGCTGTCTGTCACGAGGGAAGCCTCATCAATGATGAATGTGGTTTTTGCATCCCTGTTCTCTGCAAGGAAGAAGGAGGTGTTGCCCGGATCAAGGGAGTTGCCTCGGAAGATACGCTTATGTATGGTGGAGGCCTTATCATCGGCCATAGAAGCCGCCACTTTTGCCGCTCTTCCTGTGGGTGCCAGAATGACGGTTTTCTTACCGACTTTACGCATTGCTTTCACCATCGCACCCAACACGGAAGTCTTGCCGGTGCCGGCATAGCCGTTGAGGACAAACACATCGCGCGGGCCACGGTTCTCAATGAATGCGGCAAGGGCATGGATGAGGGCGAATTGACCCTCATTCGGGGAGAAGGGTAGCAGCGACAAGGCTTCGTGGGCAAGACTTTCCATCGGCAAGAATCTGTTGATGACGCAAAATTATAAAAAATCATCTTTTTATTTCCAATAAAATAAATAATTCTTATCTTTGCCGACGAAGTTGTAAGAACTTTTTACGGGATCTATACTATCTGTAAAAGTATAAACAACTTTTACTCAAAGATTTGAATCTATGAGGTATAACCCTCTTCCACAGAGAACGAAAAGAAAATCTGAAAAAGAAACGACATGAAGCGGATCAGATGGAAGGATACTCGTGTGAGCCTGATAATCAAGGCGGCTGGAATGACGGCACTTGCTTTTTTGTTGTCATGGCTGCTGACGGCACCTTTCTCCGCTTCCACTTCCGCCATATTCTCCTCGCCGGAGAAGACGGATTTCATCCTCTCCGACTTCTATGCCCAGGTTGCGGACCGGCGCCCTGTAAGGCATCTATCAGACAAGGTGCTCATCATAGATATAGGAAGGGCAGGAAGGGATGAGATTGTCTCATTGATTGAGGATGTGGGGATGTGTATGCCGGCAGTTATTGGTGTGGATGTCAATTTTGAGGAGCCCGGGGAGGACAACAGTCATCTGCTCGGTGTTTTAGGAGGGGGCAACAATATCGTCCTTCCGGTCAGTGTGGCCGCTTCGGAGAAAGAGGGGGAATTTGTGATAGACGACAAGCCTTTCTTTTACGGGGAGATTCCCGGGGTGAGATATGGAGCCGTCAATCTTCCCGGAAAATTTGAGGGTGCCACAATCCGGGAGTTCAGGGTGTCTTATCCCACAGGAGAGGGGAGAAGGCTGGATTCATTCGTCACCGCAATGGCGGAGTTGGTCTCGGAAGAGAAGGTGGCGCAATTGAGGGAGAGGGGAAAGGAACTTGAGACAATCGACTACCCTTCAAGAGAGATACCCGTAGTGGATATGGAGAAATTTTACTCCAATCCGGAGATGGCGGAGGGTAAGATAGTGATGATAGGAGCCGTGAACGAGGCTTCGGATATGCACGGGACTCCGGTGAGATCATCGATGGCCGGCATTATGATTCATGCCCAGGCCTTGTCGACAGTGCTTGATGAAGCGTTCTACAGCTCTATGCCAAAATGGTTTGATGAATTTGTGGCCATGTCCCTGTGCTTTCTGATGATATTGATGAGCATAGGGATGTCCTCGAAATTCAAGGGTATTATAATCCGTATCGTGCAGGTGACGCTCGTCTATCTTGCCATAAGGATAGGTTATTCACTGTATGTGGACCATAAGGTGATACTCGACTTCTCATTGACTCTGCTTATGATCGCTTTCGGGACGTTCGCCATAGATATATGGAACGGTTTCGACGGAATGATTCAGGGAGGCGTCAAGGGTGCGAGGAAAATAAGGAATAAATTAAAGGAGAGAAATAAAGAAATATAGAATATGAAGATGAGACTAATACTTATTATTTCTGCAATCATGCTTGCATTAGGGATGCAGGCAGCATATAAAGTGCATGGTGTCACCGGCGACGTAAGGATAGAGAGCGGCGGTAAGACTGTAGTCGTATCCAAAGGTATGAATGTGAATCCTTCGGATGTGATTATTATCCCGGAAGGTGGAAAACTGGAGATATTCAACGAACTTGACGGGAAAGTCTATACATCCGTTAAGACAGGCAAACTCTCCGTAATCCGGCTGATGCTTGACGCCAAGCAGAAGGCATCAGACAATTCAGCGGCTGTAAAGGGGCAGTTGAATGTCGGGAAAAGCGGAGGAAACACCACAGCCCGCGTGTATATGGAGAAAGGGATGGTGAAGCGGAGTCACAACGCATTCGGGGAGGATTCAGAGAATGTTGACGTCGACCCCAAGACGCTGGCAAGGTACGTGGCCTCTGCGGTATATACGGGGAATCTTGATTCCCGGGTGGAGCTTCCGGTGAGAGTGGAGCATGAGAAGGGCGACAGCATAGGGATAAGGTTCAAACTTGTCAACGAGCGAGATTTTCCCGTTTATTTCAACATCCTGAAGATTACCGGGACGGAATCACCCATTCTTGAGATTTCGGAACTCGGACAACCTACGGGCTGTTACGTTGTCCTTCCCGGACAGTCGTTGTCACGCGAGCAATTTGCCTCTCCGTCACCCTTCTCGCGCCATGTGCTCATAGTGAGCCATGCCCGCTACGATATGGGAGAGGTGATTGACGTGATAGGAGATCTCCTCAGTTCGGAAGGTCTCGGGACGCTGCCTGAGGAAAATGCACCTGTGCAGATGATCACGCTTTAAGGAAAGGGTGAAGGCTGAGAGCAAGGTGACCGGGATGGCTCAAAATTGCATAAGATGAATGCGAAACGTGAAATAAAAATTAAAAAGCGAAAAATCGTATAAAAATGGATAGGGAGATGAGTTGGAAATGAGTTTTTTTTTATAAATTTGCAAAGTCAAAGGAGAGGCAGATAATATTCACCTCTCCGATGAAAAGGGCATACGCTGATTACTCTTATTGTAATGAGTAAAATTTAGACAATTACCAGATATTAAAAACATATCAAGACATGAAAATTGAAAAGATTGTAGGTCGTGAGATTCTTGACTCTCGCGGCAACCCGACAGTAGAAGTAGACGTAACTCTTGAAAGCGGTGCATTCGGCCGCGCAGCCGTTCCCTCCGGTGCATCTACAGGTGAGAACGAGGCGCTCGAACTTCGTGACGGCGACAAGAGCCGTTATCTTGGCAAAGGTGTTCAGAAGGCAGTCGCTAACGTGAACGGACCTATCGCTGAGGCTCTCAAAGGAATGAATGCCCTTGATCAGATTGCAGTAGACGAGGCAATGCTCGCCCTCGACGGCACACCCACCAAGTCAAACCTCGGTGCAAACGCTATCCTTGGCGTATCTCTCGCAGTTGCCAAGGCAGCAGCCGACTATCTCGGTCTTCCTCTCTACAAATATATCGGTGGCGCAAACAGTTATGTACTCCCCGTTCCTATGATGAACATCATCAACGGTGGCGCACACTCTGACGCTCCCATCTGCTTCCAGGAGTTCATGATCCGTCCTGTAGGCGCTCCTACATTCAAAGAGGCTATCCGCTGGGGTGCTGAGGTATTCCACAACCTCAAGAGCGTACTCAAGGCTCGCGGTCTCTCCACAGCAGTAGGTGACGAGGGTGGTTTCGCTCCGAAACTCGAAGGCACTGAGGATGCCCTCAACGTAATCATGGAGGCTATCAAGAAAGCAGGTTACGTGCCCGGTAAGGATATCACTATCGGTCTTGACTGCGCTTCTTCTGAGTTCTATCAGAATGGTGTATATGACTACACTCATCTCAAGAACGGTGCTGAGAAAGAGGTCAACGGCAAGAAGCTCACAAGCGAGGAGCAGGCTAAATATCTCGAGGAACTCATCACAAAATATCCTATCGATTCTATCGAGGATGGTATGGATGAGAATGACTGGGAAGGCTGGAGAACACTTACCAAACTCATCGGCGACCGTTGTCAGCTCGTTGGTGACGACCTGTTCGTGACAAACGTTAAGTATCTTGAAAGAGGTATCGCTGAGGGTTGCGGTAACTCAATTCTCGTTAAGGTTAACCAGATCGGTTCTCTTACAGAGACTCTCCGCGCAGTTGAGATGGCTCAGCGCAATAACTACACAGCAGTTATCTCTCACCGTTCAGGTGAAACTGAGGATTCAACAATCGCAGATATCGCTGTCGCAACTAACGCAGGTCAGATCAAGACCGGTTCTGCAAGCCGTTCAGACCGTATGGCAAAATACAACCAGCTTCTCCGTATCGAGGAGGAACTTGGCAAGGATGCTCAGTACGGCTACAAGAAAATCGCAAAGAAATATTAATTTGATATTTCCAGTTGAAAAAGCCCGGAGGATTTTCCCCTCCGGGCTTTTTGTTGTTTAGGTGTTAGGCGTTAGGTTATTGGGGGATTAGGCTCGAGGCTCGAGGCTTTAGGCGTTGGGTGTTAGGTTAGTGGGGATGGGGTTATGATTTGGTGGGGATGGGGTCTTTGTCTTTCTTGCCGGTGATGGCGACGTAGGCTGCGGCGAAAAGACCGTTGGCAATGATCATCATCGCTTGAAAACTCCATACCACTACACTGAAAGCGGTGCCTTCCGCACTTGACAGTCCAAACAGCGTCAGTGCGAACATTACTGCGAGGTTCCAGGGACCGAGCCCCCCGTTTGATGGTACGCCTATTGAGACAGATCCGAAAACAAACACCACTAATCCCGGAATGAGACCGTAAACCGTGTGAGGATCGGTAATAAGTGAGCGGGTAAAGGGGAATGCGAAGAAACAGAGGTAGGTCTGAAGGTAATAGCATGTCCAGATGGCGAAGGTGAGAATAATATAGAGCCACCATTGCTTCATGGTGAATATCACCTTAAATCCTTCCCAGATACGGTCAAGATTCTGATTCAGTTTTTTCACCCAACTTACAGTCTTGAAGAAATGGCAGATTGTCCAGAATGCCGCCACAACGATTCCTAATCCAATCCAGAGGAAAGGATCGTCGGTGATGTGTTCCACATCCCTTCCTAAAGCATATTTATGAAGGAAATCCATAAGGAAGGGGTGTGCCACCACTAATGCGAGCACAAGAAGGGCGAGCACCATAACGAGGTCGGAACCTCTGTCGCCGATATCAGTGCCAATTACCGTTGAGAGTGGTGCTTTCTGCCTGCGGCTGACAAATACACATCTCCAGGCTTCGCCCAATTCAGGGAAAAGGAGATTCAACGCATAGGCACCCCAAATAGTGACCCATTCCTCAACTCTTGGCATCCTTTTAACTCCGGCAGCCCTGAGTTGGAACCCCCAGCGGACTCCACGAATCATGTGGGAAAGCATGGTCAGGAACATCATTGCGGCAATCCACCAGAAATTAACCCCCTCATGGATGATCTTCACGACCTCATGATAGTTTACTTTGTGGAAAAGCCAAAGAATGAGTCCCACCGATATTCCTAAAGGTACAATGTAGCGTAAACCTGTACCCAGATATTTTTTTACAGCATCTTTTGAAATATCATGCTTCTTATCATCTCCCTGATTTACCTTGTCAGTGGAAGGGGTTGCCGGAGATATGGATGTGTCAGACTGGTTATTCATAATTACTGTGAGAATAAAGTGGAAAAATCTGTGTATGCCTCATGCCTGAAGCATCATTCAAAGGATAACATCGGAAGTATGCTATCATTTGTTATAACAAACGTGAAAAGAGAAAGTCGCATAATATGCGAAAATTTCAACTTTCAGAATCAAAAGTTGACTACTTTATAGTATCCGGGTTTCTCCGATTTTCCTATTTCATATTTTTCTCAGGGATGATAAGTTGTATAGAAATGACATGAATCAGCGATTTAGAAAGAGGTATTACAAAATAAATTAACCCGTGGGAGTGAAAAATAGGTAAATAAAATAAAAGGCGCAAAATGAAGATTAGTCGAAATGTCAGAAAAATTGGTAATAAAGGGAGTATGGAAATTAAAAGGTAGCGATGATGACATTAGTATTTTATTTTTAACGAAGTAAGGTTGTGGAATTGGAATAAAATGGTTAATTTCGCAACATAAACCGCACTCAAGACAGTCCCGGCATCCGACAGGACGGTCTTGGGGGAGTGTTACAGACAGGAAACAACTAACCAGAAAAATAGCAGAAATGAGATTTCCAGTATTAACACCACAGGAAGCCGCCGAATATTTCCATAATGGCGACAATGTGGGACTGTCGGGCTTCACAGCGCCCGGTGCCCCAAAGGTAATTCCCGGAGCGATAGCTGAGAAGGCTGAACGCTTGCATGCAGAAGGTAAGCCCTTCAAGATCAATATTTTCTCAGGTGCGTCCACCTCAGATAAATGTGACGGAGTTCTCGCAAGAGCCAATGCAATAGGGATCCGCACCCCCTACCAGAACCTTCCTGATCTGCGTAAGAGAATCAATGCGCACGACTGTCATTATTTTGATCTTCACCTTTCGGAATTGGCTCAGAAATTCCGCTATGGTTTCTATGGGGATCTTGATATTGCAATTATTGAGGTGAGCGACATTAAGGATGACGGAACTGCAGTGGTAGGTTTCGGCGTTGGAAATGTGCCCACATACGCTAAATATGCCAAGAAGATTCTTCTTGAACTCAACAGCAAGATAGAGGGGAAACTCTACGGACTCCATGATATCTATCTGCCTCTTGATCCCCCAAACAGAGATGTCATACCAATCTTCAAGCCCAGTGATCATGTCGGCTCGCCGGTATTGAAACTTGATCCGGAGAAGATTGTGGGTGTGGTGATGAGCGACTCTTTCGAAGGAGTTAAGGCATTCACCTCTCCCGACGAGACCACCAACAAGATTGGTGCCAACGTGTGCGAATTTCTCATCAACGAGATGCATGCAGGAAGAATACCTTCGACTTTCCTTCCGATACAAAGTGGTGTAGGCAATGTTGCGAATGCCGTGCTTTACGGTCTTGCAGATGCCAAGGAGATTCCTGATTTCGAGATGTACACAGAGGTGATCCAGGATGCCGTCATCGACCTCATGAAGAGCGGACGTATCAAATACGGCAGCACAAGTTCGCTTACGGTATCGAATGAAGTGGAGCAGGAGATAATCGACAATATCGACTTCTTCAAGGAGAAGGTAGTGATCCGTCCGGTAGAGATTTCCAATAATCCGGAGGTAATCCGCCGACTCGGTGTTATAGCTATGAATACAGCCCTTGAGGTTGATATTTTCGGTAATGTGAACTCCACCCACGTGACCGGCACAAAGATGATGAACGGTATTGGTGGTTCGGGTGATTTCGCACGTAACGCCTACATCTCGATCTTCTCATGTCCTTCCATCACCAAGGAGGGAAAGATCTCAAATATCGTGCCGATGGTTTCTCACATGGATCATTCAGAACATTCTGTAGACGTCATTGTGACCGACCAGGGTATCGCCGATCTCAGAGGGAAGGATCCTATCCAGCGTGCCAATGAGATAATCGACCACTGTGCTCATCCGATGTATAGGGATCTTCTCCGTGATTACCTGAAGATTGGTGGTGAGACAGGTGGCCAGACACCTCATACTCTCGGTGCGGCTCTCTCTTTCCACACAGCATTCCTCGCCGGGGGCGATATGCGCGGTGCAGATTTCAGCAAATTCTGTTGAACTGGAGAGCGACGGAAAAGGGATAATATGATTATTCGGGATTATTCTTGAATTAGAGAGATTTATCTTGATTAACCTTGATGAAAAGCAAACGAAGAGGGCATCTCAAAGGAGATGCCCTCTTCGCTTTAACCGGTTTGTTTTGCCGGGCTGTTGTTTTACCGGTTTGTTTTTGCCGGTTGTTTTTGTGGGTTAGGTTTGTTTCAGGGAATTATGATTTTCTCGCTTTTATTCCCGGTCACTTTAATATAGATGCCGTGATTTGCGGGTGCCGAAGGCAATCGGAGGCCATTGAGGTCGTAGAATTCCGGCTGTAATTCGGTGTTGTCGGTCTCTGTCATCTCCACGGAGGAATTATATAACCATCGGAAATCACTCCAGCCGGAAGCACTTTTATATTTATCAACAGATAGTGCGGGAATTACGAGTTGGGCATTGTCTAAGGTGGGATCACCCCAAACGGTACCTTCACAAGAGGGTGGAGTGGCAGCATCACATCTTACAAGCATCAGTCTATCGCATCCATAGAAAGCAGCCTGTTCTATAGTCTTGACAGATGCAGGTATAACCACCGAGGCAAGAGATGAGCATTCGTAGAAGGCACCACTTTCGATTATAGTCACATTCGACGGTATGGAAATTGATGTGAGATTAGCGCATCCGCTGAACATCATGTAAGACACAGCCTTGAGGTTTTGTGATAGAGAGATAGTGCGGATCGAACTACCTGAGAATGCACCTTGCCCAATGGTCTTTATGGTAGAAGGGAGGGTCATATTCTCAATCCCTGAACCGGCGAAAGCGTTGAAATCGATTTTTGTAATCCCAGCAGCGAGGGTGACGGACTTCAGGGCAGTGCAATCTTCAAAACCCATTGAGGGTACCGTTGTGACAGTAGCGGGGATTGAAACGGAAGTCAAGGCCGTGCAGTCGGCGAATATAGCTTGACCCATTTTGCTTACCCCTGAAGGAATCGCTACGGAGGTGAGTTTCTTGCAGCCGCGGAAAGCCCTGAATTCAAGCGTCAGTGAGCTTTTGGGTTTATAGAAGCGGATGTCGGTGATGGTGGTGTTCTGGAAAGCCCCTTCCTCAACTTTCGTCAGAGATGAGGGCAGAGAAAGGGAGGAGAATTTGCATCCGTAGAAAGCATCCATTCCGATGGTCTTCACCCCATCGGGCACATCGAAATTCTTTCCGCTGTAGAAATTCGGACAATTAGAGAAGGCTTCCGCACCGATAGTCTTGAGATAAACGGGGAAATGGATGCTTTTCAATTTGCATTTGCTGAAAGCCGACGACATGATTTCAGTCACCTTATAAGTTTTACCGTCGTCAGTCATGATGTTGTCGAGAATTACAATCTCCTTTGTCTGCGACGATTTCAGGCATTTCATCACCGCCGCCTCTTTGGTGGAGGTGTTGATTTGATATTTGAGAGTGCCGTCATCAAACTGCCGGAGTTCCGCGAAAGCGGATAAGGGGAGAGCCATAACCAAAGAAATTGTCAGGCGTAAAAATGTGTTCATAAGCAATACGGTGAGTGTATGTGATAAAATTCATAAAGCAATTGTCACCAATCATTTTATGCGATGCAAAATTAGCGATATAAGTGATAAGGGGAGTAGAAATACGACCAAAGGGTCTTCTTAAGCGACCTAATGCAAAAAAAAAGCGGGCAGTCAGACTGTCCGCTTCATATAGATGATGAAATATTTCTTACTTCTCAGTATCGTTTTCTGCTTCCGTATTTTTCTTGCGGCATTTTCCACAAGGATGGAAACGGCTTGTGCCGTCAAAGCAGTGTGTACATAATTTTTCCTTCGGCAGCCCGATGGATTCCACAAGAGTCTCGATCGGATTGAACCTCAAAGAGGAGAGGCCGAAAATCTCTCGTATTCTCTCCACAAGGGTGTTGTATTCAGGTGACCCTGTTGTGGCATATTTCTCAAGATTTTTATTGGGATCTCCCTCGAGTTCGCCGATTATGCGCCGTGTGATAAGTTCCATATCGCTCTTTGAAGATGTGAAACCTATGAAGGGGCAACTGTAGATCAAGGGAGGGCAGGCAATACGGATGTGTACCTCCTTTGCACCGAGGTTATAAAGGTCCTGCACATTGTCAGTCAATTGAGTGCCGCGCACGATTGAGTCGTCGCAGAGGAGGGCTCTTTGATCAAGAAGCATGGCCTCGTTGGGGACAAGTTTCATCTTAGCCACAAGATTACGGCGAGACTGCTCTGAAGGAGTGAAACTGCGTGGCCATGTGGGAGTGTATTTGGAAATGCAACGGCGATAGGGGACACCTTTCCCGGCGGCATATCCGAGAGCCATACCGACACCGGAATCGGGTACGCCAGCTGCGCAGTCTACCTGACTCTCATCGGTCTTACCCATTTCATAGCCTGACTTGAAACGCATATCTTCCACGTTCTTCCCTTCGTAGGTGGAGGTAGGGAAACCGTAGTACACCCAAAGGAAAGAACAAACCTGCATTTCATCACCGGCTGCGGTAATCACCCTGACATCGTCAGGAGTTATCTCCACCACTTCTCCGGGACCGAGGTCGCGGTAGTGCTCATATCCGAGATTCGGGAAAGCCGTGGATTCTGAAGTGGCGGCATAACCTGAACCATCTGTTTTCTTACCGAGAATCACCGGAGTTCTTCCGAGTTGGTCGCGAGCTGCGATAATGGAATTTTCAGTGAGGATAAGGAGCGAACAAGACCCGTCGATGCGTTTGAACATGTGGTCAATCCCCTCGGCAAAATTCTTGCCGCGATTGATGAGGAGAGCGATAAGTTCCGTCTGGTTTGTGCGACCGGAACTCAATTCCCCGAAATGAGCGCCTTCATCAAGGAGTTCTTTCTCGAGTTGTTCGAGGTTGTTGATTTTTGCGACAGTTACGATAGCGAACTTTCCGAGATGGGAATTGATGATGATAGGCTGAGGATCGTTGTCGCTGATTACCCCTATACCGACATTACCTTTGAACTTGTCAAGTTCGTCTTCGAATTTTGTACGGAAATAAGTGTTTTCAATGCTGTGAATACTTCTGCAGAAGCAGTTGTCAGCGGAGTCAAAAGTTGCCATACCGGCCCTTCGTGTACCGAGATGTGAATTGTAGTCAACTCCGTAAAATAGTTCGTTCCGGCAGGCACCCTTGGATGCTGCTCCGAAAAAACCTCCCATAGAAACTTTTGTTAGAATTTATTTGACTGCAAAATTACAAAAATTCTGTTAAAAGCGGGAGAATAAAATCTTAAAAAACGGAATAAAAAATAATACGGTTGATAAAATGTGAGGTATGAGCTTATCAGTCAATATGTTTGGTAGTAGTTTCAAACATGTGGATACGACTTTCAATAGTTTCTATCCCTTTTTGCGAGGCGATGCCTCTGAGAAACCCTATTACAGTGGTGTCGTAAACCTGGAAGAGTGAAATGTCAGGGGGAAATACTTCGCTAAGCCTTTTGATGATGGTTAGTTGTAATTGGGTTATACGGAAGTTAAGATGATAGTCAATGTCTGTCCTTATATACCCCTCGGCAGCTCCCCTGTCAAGGAGGGAATAGAAGTTGCTCATGTAGGTTCTTTCGGCGGCATTGCAAAGTCGCTTGTCTTCCTGAGGGAGATTGTCGAAATCATTCAGGAAATCCATGTTCATTCTCCTTAGTAAATCCCTGTAGAAGATAAACGACATCATGATTGAATCCATGACGGAAGGGGAATCCTTCTGGTAGTCGATATTTTTCTTCAGAAGTTTGTAATGAAACCTATTCATGACTTCCGTCACCATGCCGGTTTTGCTTTTGAAAATTTCGTAGAGCGTCCTTTTGGAGATGGAGAGTTTCACAGCAATATCGTCCATAGTGGTAGCCTTGATGCCCCTTACCATGAGGATATCAAGAATCTTATCTATGAGGATAGATAAATCATAATCAGATAAATTCATTCTACGCATGAGAAATAGGCAATAAAAGAATTGTAAGAAAATGAGCGATTGCGATTACAAAGTTAAATAAAAAACGGAAATAACCCCTATTATTTCCGTTTTTTATTTAAAAAAATTACCTATATGTCATTGTGCGATGCCGAATTTCTTCCTTAGATTGGTGAGCATGTCACGCGTCATTGCATCAAGATTATATTCAGGTTTCCAATCCCATTCGTATCTTGCACAAGAGTCGTCGAGGCTGTCAGGCCAAGAGTCAGCAATCTTTTGCCTGAGAGGATCAAGTTCGTATACCATCTTGAAATCAGGTACATACTCCCTTATCTTTGCAGAAATTATCTCAGGGTCAAAACTCATTGAGGCGATATTGAATGAGTTACGGTGTCGGAGTCTTGAGGGGTCAGCCTCCATGATTTCAATTGCGGCTCTGAGGGCATCGGGCATATACATCATATCCATGAAAGTGCCCGGTTTCAGAGGGCATTTGAAAGTCTCTCCCTTTACAGCGGCGTAGAAAATGTCGACTGCATAGTCAGTGGTGCCTCCACCCGGAGGCGCGACGTAGGAGATGAGTCCGGGGAAACGGACGGAGCGGGTGTCGACGCCGAACCGTTTGGCATAGTAGTCGGATAGGAGTTCGCCGGTTACCTTAGTGACGCCATAGATGGTCTCCGGACGCTGAACAGTGTCTTGTGGTGTTTTTTCATGGGGAGTCGATTCACCGAACGAGCCGATAGAGCTCGGCGTAAAGACGGCACAATTCTTCTCGCGCGCCACTTCGAGAGTATTGTAAAGGCCGCCGACACCAATCTTCCAGGCAAGTTGGGGTCTTGCCTCGGCCACTGCACTGAGGAGAGCGGCCAGATTGTAGATGGTGTCAACCTGATACTTGTCGACGGCCTCGGCAATCTGAGCCGGGTCAGTGATGTCGACAAGATGGGATGGCCCGCTTTCGAGAAGGTCTCCTTTGGGTTCAGCCCCTTTGATGTATCCGGCCACGACATTGCCGGAGGGATAAAGGGAGCGGAGTTTCATCGTGAGCTCAGAGCCAATTTGTCCGGTTGCTCCAATAATAAGAATATTCTTCATTATTCTTTAAAGGTTAGGTAATTGAACGTGACAGCCTTGAATTGAAGAAACGACTGTTACGTTTTTTATTCAATTTTTTTGCAAATTTAAGGAATTGTCGGGAAATTTTTAATAACTTTGAGAAAATTTTTTATAAGTAACCAACTTTAAAAATTAATACTCATGTACGGAAAATTTAAGGAACATCTGACCAATGAACTGCAGGAAATAAAGGATGCAGGTTTATATAAATCGGAGCGCGTGATCGTGACTCCCCAAAGTTCTGAAATAGAGGTGGAGAACACGAATGGGGAGGTTTTGAATTTCTGCGCCAACAATTATCTGGGACTTGCCGACAGTCCTCGTCTTGTGGAGGCTGCCAAGAAAGCGATGGACAACCGAGGCTACGGCATGAGTTCAGTGCGCTTCATCTGCGGCACACAGGATCTGCATAAGGAACTTGAGAAAGCCATAAGCGACTATTTCAAGACAGAAGACACCATCCTTTATGCTGCTTGCTTTGATGCCAACGGAGGATTGTTCGAGCCTCTTCTGACAGAGGAGGATGCCATAATAAGCGATTCTCTCAATCATGCCTCCATCATAGATGGTGTTCGTTTGTGCAAGGCGAAACGTTTCCGCTATAAGAATGCCGACATGGAGGATCTGGAGAGGTGCCTTAAGGAATCTCAGGACTGTCGTTTCCGGATTATCGCTACAGACGGTGTGTTCTCTATGGATGGGAACGTAGCACCTATGGATAAGATTTGCGAACTTGCGGAAAAATATGATGCCCTGGTCATGGTGGATGAGAGCCATTCAGCCGGAGTGGTGGGAAAGACAGGTCACGGAGTGGCGGAACAGTTTGACGCTTACGGCAAGATAGATATTTTCACAGGCACCCTCGGAAAGGCTTTCGGAGGCGCGATGGGCGGCTTCACGACAGGAAGGAAGGAGATAATCGACATGCTGCGCCAGCGTTCACGCCCATATCTCTTCTCCAATTCAGTGGCTCCTTCAATTGTCGGTGCAAGCATTGAGATGTTCAAGATGCTCAAGGAGAATGACGATCTTCATGACAAGTTGGTCGAAAACGTGAATTATTTCAGGGATAAGATGCTTGAGGCAGGATTCGACATCAAGCCTACGCAGAGCGCCATTTGCGCGGTGATGCTTTATGACGCGAAACTATCCCAGGATTTCGCTGCAGAGATGCAGAAAGAGGGTATCTTCGTGACCGGTTTCTATTATCCGGTAGTTCCGAAAGGTCAGGCACGAATCAGAGTGCAACTTTCAGCCGCCCATAATCGCGAACAACTTGACAGGGCTATCGCAGCCTTTGTAAAGGTGGGAAAGAAATTGGGTGTCCTGAAGTAAAAAGAGGTAAGGAGCCGACTGAAATTATAAGGCTATAAAAAAATATCCGTCAGAAACTCTGACGGATATTTTTTATAGCCTTTATATGTTTTTAGGCTTTATGGGAGTATGGGGTCATCGGGAGCCTTGGAAGGGAAGCATTTGTTGATTATAATTGCTATGAAACCGTCTCCCGTGACATTGCAGGCTGTACCGAAACTATCCATCGCAATGTAGAGTGCAATCATAAGAGCCTGATTCGCTTCCGAGAAATGGAGGAATGTGGCCAATAAACCGAGGGATGCCATTATCGCACCACCCGGCACACCGGGTGCAGCCACAATGGATATCCCTATCATGCAGATGAACGTGGCAAACATACCGAAATCATAGGGCAAGCCTTCCATAAGCATGAGAGCCACGGCACAGGCAACAATTTTCATCGCGCTTCCCGACATGTGGATAGTGGCGCAAAGGGGGATTACGAATCCGGCCGTCTCCTCGCTTACCCCCATTTTTATGGCCTGACGCAAAGTGACGGGTATAGTGGCAGCCGAAGACTGAGTGCCGAGAGCCGTGAAGTAGGCCGGCATCATAGTCCAGAGGAGTTTGAAGGGATTTTTGTGGGCGACGAGCCCTGCTATCAGGAACTGTATCAACAGGAGGAGGAAAGACATAGCGAAAATTATCAGAATAATCTTCGCGAAAGCGGCCAGGACTGTAGCGACCTGTCCGGAGACAGTCATGTTAAGGAATATTCCGAAAATGTAGAGTGGGAGCAGGGGTATAATCACTTTAGCGATGGATAGTGAGATTATTTCCCGAAATTCAATGAATCCGGCCTTGAGAGTCTTTCCATCGAGGTATGCGAGTGAGAGACCCATAAGAAAAGCAAGGACAAGGGCCGACATCACGTCCATAAGAGGCGGGATGATAATTGTGAAATAGGGCACGAGGTTATGGCCCTCAGTAAGTTCTCCTGCGGAGGAGGGTGATATGAGTGAGGGGAAAATATAGTCGCTGAGACCGAAACTCATGAAGCCCGCGAGAGATGTGGATAGATATGCGAGAGCCACCGTTGCGAGCAGCATTTTTCCGGCCTTGTTTCCGATTTCGGAAATTGCAGGTGCCACAAATCCGAGAATCAGGATGGGAATTAGGAATCCGAGGAACTGATTGAAAATGGCATTGAAAGTGGCAAAAATGCGGCATAGCCACAACGGGAAGACATATCCGGCAAGAATGCCGAGTGCTATCGCTATTAGAATCTTGACAAGAAGGTTTACCTTAGGGAGTCGCATAACGTGATATTTATGGTAAAGAGTTATATTTCTCGATTATGGCACGATAGGCCGGAGTTTTGAGGAAATCGGAGAGCCAGCTGTTAATGTCGTGCAGGAGCAAGGTGTCGCCCTTAGGGAGGACCCAAACCTGAAATTGAGTGAAACTTACCGGATTGTCGTAAGAAAGGCGGGGATACTTTGTCTTCATCTTCTCAGCAATCTTCTCATTGACCACAGCAAGCGGTATCTCCCCTTTCGCAACCTTAATACAAAGGTATTCCTCTGAAAGTTTCTCATCCTTCACGACGTTTATCTCTCCGCCGATCTCATTTGAGAGGTTGGAAAGGCGGGAGGCAGCCGGGGAATCTTTCTGAATGGTTATGGTGTCACCCGCGAGGTCGAGTGCTGATTTTATTCTTGTGTTTCCGGCGGAATCAGCGAGTTGGACAAGCACGAGACGGTCAAGAAATACGCTTTCCGTTGTCTGGAAACGTTGCTTCACGGAGTTGTCGGCGGGCAGGGAGGCGAGGATATCGAAAGACCCCTTGTCCAGTTTGTCAAGAGCATCATGCAGGTTTACGACAGGCCAGAATTTCATTTTTGAACCGGTGGCTGTTCTGTAAGCATTCAGGAGGTCGAGATTCACGCCACCGAGAGTGTCGCCATACATATAATAACTCATAGGGCCATATATCACCGCTACGTCAACAGTATCCCCCTGGGAACCACCAGAGATGACGGGAGGCAAGGGAGTTGAATTTGAGCATCTCTTTGTAAAGGTCATAGCAGCCACGACCCCAACTATAAGGAAAATATAGAGGGCTGTCTGTAGATATTTCGGTTTAAGTTTCTGTCTTTTCATGGTGTCGAAGTCTCAAGGTATTAATCAATTTGCGAAGTCAACAGACAGGCCAAACTCAAGCCTTCGCGGATTCATGGGATAGTGGGGTAGAACGAAACTGTTTTTCGACAGCATCCCCTGATTCACATGGCTCCAAAGGATATAGAACCGTGTCCGGTAAAGGCGGGCGTTGACGTAGGCATTAATCAGGGGATAATTACCTACCTTTACCTTATCGTCGCCCTGAACGTGGAATGACATTGTGGCCGGCTGATAATCGAGTCCGTAATATGATGTATAGTAATCGCAATCGAGGCCGATCTGAAGTTTCAGCACCTTGAAAGCGATGAATTTGAGATATAGGTTGGAGTAGATGGTAAACTGCGGGAGAGGCAGGATGTTTTCATTGGAACTTTTCTGATAGTACAGAGTGTTGTCCCAATGAAGGATACCGAATTTGAAACGCTGATTCAAACGTGCGGAAACAATCTGGACGTTTCCACCATACTGCTGAGGGAGAGAGGCGGAATTGAAATATACAAGATTCTGGATATTCTCCACACCGGCTCCTAAAGTAGTGCGGGTCCAGGGGATGAGGAGTTCACCCTCCACCTTGTAATTTCTTGACTTCCCGAAGTCATTGCTCCACACGAAATGGTTTGAGATATAATGCTGGAGGAGATAAGGTTGAGCCTTGTTGGAGAAAGAGGCGTTGGCCTGAACCCTTACGGAGTCGCCGAAAAGTTTGAAGCGGGAGGATATTTTGCCGTCAAGTTCAAGGTCACCGGCGACATCACCCACGAGTCCGAATCTTACGCTTGCCGCATACCTTATCAGAGAGCCCTTGTCTTTCTGAAGTCGGCCGCCCACCCAAAGGTAACTCTTATTGGCAGTAGGTGGTACGGAAACTCCTGCCGGCAACGGCGTGAGGTTTGCAATCTGGGTCTCGGAGAGTTCAGGCTGCTCGAAGGCAGTGGGTTGTTTGAATCGTTGTGTCTGGTATGAAGCGTAGGCCGACAAACCGAACTTTGCCCATTTTTGGAAACCTTCAATGAGTTCGATGCCAATAGAGTGGGTCATCTGAGTCATACGAGTATCTTCATCCGTTCTGTCGGGATTAAGATAGAAGTTAGTCCAGAATTCACGAGCCTGCGTAGAGTTGGTGTTTAGGAAAAGGTGGTGATGATGTTGGAGGTCAAAAGAGTAAATGATCCTTGTCATGGGGACGTAAACCTCCCGGGATAGTGTATCGTTGACCTGTTGAGTCTTCCAGAACCCGATTTTGTAAGCGTGGGTCATGAAAAGTTCATCACCGGTTATGCGGTTATGAGCCGCAGTAAGACGTGTAGGGATGCTTTTAGTCTCAATTTTGTCGACACCACCTTGCAGTTCAGCTGGGTCAGTAATGTAAAGGTCGTCGGTGATACCTCCGTTTTCCTTATTTATGAGACTGTAGTTCTGATAGAAAGCCTGCATTTCATATCGGTCTCCGGTATAGTAGCCTGAGAAGCCCCAAACGAAATCCTTTACGGCCTGCGCCTCGTAAGCACCTTTTGAGTGAATATAGTCAACCATAGCTCCGATGCCTATCCTGCGGTTGACATTTCCGGCAAATGTAGCTGACAGCCTATCCTGATGAGTCTGTTTATTACCGGCAAAGCCGTAAGAAAGGATAGTGGTGGGGACGTAGACGTTGTAGAATTTTTGTTTCCTGAATGAAGGGAGCCAAGCATCGAGAGCGTCCTGAAAGAAGAAAGGCTGTCTTTCGGGACGTTGGAAATATATCATGTTTATTCCTTCCGCACCGAGGTTACCGGTAGAAGCGTAAGCGTCGGAAACCATCGCGGGGATGGAAGTACGTTGATAATTATATGTGAGAGTGTCGATAGTAGACTCCACATGGTCACCGAGAGGGAAAGTAAGGGTCCAGGCGGAGCCTTCCTTAACGGAATCGGTATTCAGTTTCTTCATGTCGGCCTTATTGCCGGAAGAAGCCTTTCCGGACATAGACGGTCTCATTTGTGCTGAAGCGGAGATAGCCAGCACAGAGGCGAAAAGCACTGAAAAAAGAAGAACGTTTTTTGAAAACATAACGCGAAGTTAGCAAAATATCTTTGAAATAGAAAATCGGGATTGTATATTGTCACGGCACTTTTTTTCAAAAGTAAAAATCAGGATAATTGGACGTTCCGGGGGTGGAACGTATTGTAAGATAAGGGGTAAGTTATAAAGAGTTGATTGATAGCGCATAATAGCGATTTTTAAGAGGAAAATCTCTTTAAAATGTGTTAAAATCGTTCCGTTCCAAAAATAAAAAAACTGCTTTTTTGTGAGTGGTGGGAAAAATAGGAGAATATTAGGTATGCGCCCATAAAATTGCATGGCAAAGAAAGTCATAGAGGATTAAAAGGGAGGCTTATCCTGCAAAATGAGGTATTGTGATTAAGGAATTTTAGAACGGGATTTAAAAAATGCAAAAAATTTTTTGGGGGGTTATACAACAAAATGGGGGATTGAGGAGTTATATATGTTGTATAACATAATTTTTAAGCATATTTTGTTCGACAGAGGTCGAAAATTACCAACTTCAACTAAATTATTTGTATTATGAAACAGATGTTCAGTAAATTCGTAAGATGGTATTGCGAGACAGCGTCTTTAGTCTATAAGGCCTGAGGCAATAGCCTGAAAAGCGGATACTGAAATTTGAGATTCCACGATCCGCAAGTTTCCGTAGAGGAAACGAAAAAAACGATTAATCAAAACTATCAAAAAACAAGGGCATCCCGGTAAGAGGGAATGCCTTTTATTGTATATGGGTTGTCTATAAGTTGCCGAGATTATGTGGAGTTGTCAATATAATTATCTAATTTTATGCCTCCGAATCATTATTCATAGTGATAATGTCAAGAGGATGCAGGTTTTAGCAATTCATCGTAATTTTAATGTCATGGCCAATATAAGTAATATAGTGAACCGCAATATATCACTGATGCTTGCGGTTGCATTCTTCATAGGATTTGCATTTTGTCTATACGAAGCCTTCCACGGGCGGGCACAATGGTTAAATGTCCTAATAGTCGCCATTGTAGATGCATGTTTTGTGAGGCTGTATTTTCATTATCGGAAGGGAGCGAAGAATGGGGGATGAGAGTTAGCGTGTATCAACCCATGGGGTGATACACGCTAACACATAATCTTTGGGAATTATATTTACTGGTGGGCGTCGCGGAGGAGATCGTTGACGGTCTTTACGGGGTTGAAAGTGGAGACGGGCACTTCAACGAGAATAGTGTTCCAGTCGCTCATGGCGCCGTTCCAAAGGCCGGGGAGTTCAAGTGCTTTAATCTCAACGCCTTCACGGCTTTTCTGAGAAATGAAACCGGTAGCCTTGTCGACAAATTCGGGAAGGTTGAATTTCTCACCTTTCCAGTTGCGGGTGCTGACCACGAGATCCACCGGATTGAAGTGGGTGGATTCCTTGAGCATCTTCTGCGCCTCTTTGTTGTCGGGGTCGATCTGTGTAGATTCCAGAATCTGGGGAGAGACAGTACCGTCAGGGTTATAAGCGAGGAAGGGGCCACCGCCGGGTTCGCCTTCATTCTTCACCATACCGCATACACGCATCGGACGGTTCAATTTAGAATAGATGTATGCAGCCTTCTCCTCATCTGTCATCTTATCAGTGTCGTCGTGAGTGATGCAGAGCACTTTATGGAGGAATCCGAGCATCTCCTCAAGTTTTTCGGGAGAGGGAGTGCCTTTAGACAATTCCTCACAGTACTCGTTGGCTTTCTGCTTAACGCCAACGAGGACACCGCCAATAATCTGCTTGTAGCGGATAGTGTCATCACGGCGAGCGTCAGGCACAACATTATCGATATTCTTGATGAATATGATATCGGCATCAAGATCATTGAGGTTCTCTATAAGGGCGCCATGGCCACCGGGGCGGAAGAAAAGGGCACCGTTTTCACGATAGGGAGTACCGTCGAGATTAGCAGCGACTGTATCGGTAGAAGGTTTCTGCACGCTTGTTGAGAGTTCGTATTCCACGCCGTATTCGTGCTGGAGTTTCCCTTTCATCTCCTCGAACTTCATTGACACGAGGGGAAGATGGTCCTCACTCACTGTGAAGTGCACCCTAACCTTACCATCTTTCCCTGCGGCATACTGTGCACCTTCGGCCAGATGCTCCTCGAGAGCGGTGCGAGCCGAGCCGGGCACTTTGTGGAAAAGGAGGAGAGCCTTCGGCAACTGGCCGTAGTTCAATCCATCTTTATCAATAAGGGCCTTTACCACATCCTTGTATCTTTTCTCTTTGATGAGGGAATCGACACTGAGGCCGTAGAGGGATAGGCAAAGGAAGTTGAGAGCAGGGAAGAAAGCGAAGTTCTCAATCTCGGCGAAGAATTTCTTCATGAAATCGTTGTCAGGTTTGTCTTTCTTGCCGTTGACAAATGAGAAGAGATCCTTGAACATACGGGAAGCGGCACCACTTGCGGGAACCATCTTAAGGACCTTACCGCCCTTAGCGAGGTATTCGTTCCACATATTCACGGACTGCTCCTCCATTTCGGGAGAGAGCACTGCTATGCCATGTCCCGGAGTGGCGGGGGCCTCTATTTTGAGATAGGGGAATCCGCTGGCGAGCATTTCGAGTTCTTCAGCGAGTTTTTCTTGGGAGATTCCTTTTGCTTCAAGAACCTCAAGGTCTTTTTCATTCAATTCCATAGATATATAATTTATAAATTTGGGTTTGCAGATTAATTTGGCAGGGCCGAAAAGGAGACTGATTTGCTAAGGGAAATCGCTGTAGCTATTTGGTGGAGTCGTTATCGTTGAGCATACGGCGGCAGAGATCTACCTTGCGGGATAGGAGAGGGAGCATCTTCTCAAGACGGTGTGATTCCTTCTGAGCGGCGTAAAGATTCCATGTAGCGGCAATCATGCGCCGGGCATCGGGTCTCAGGGATAGTGAACGCGGTTTGGCTCCCCCGAGATAAGCCACCTGCACATCCTTATCCGCATCGGCAATCAATGCTCCGATAGAGTCGGCCTGAGGGCCGGTGAAACAGACAGTGTTGAGATTGCCGGCGCGATAGTTCAACGCCTGGTCATGAGGCACCACGGCAGAAGTCGCGCTCCGGCCGCCGGCCGATACCTTTATCTGATTGAATACGCCCCCTTCAAGAGCCGCTATAAGTTCGAACCCTTCCGCCTCTGAGATACGGGCGACGACCTCGGTTGATGAGAGGGGATAGCGGGATTTCCAACCGTTGAAAATGAAATAACCCTCCACTTCACGAGGATTCGAGACATGCTCGAACTCCGGCATCATAGCCGCGATTCTCTCACGTAGTAAGGCCAAGGCATCGGTCGCGGAGTCAGCCTGCGCCTTATAACGGGCGATAGAGTCGTTCATGCTCAGAATCCACTCCTGACGGCGTTCGGTAGCCTCCGGCTTTTTGAGGCGTGTGCATGAGAGTCCGAAAGCCAGAATGATGGAGAGGGATATGAATGACAGAGACTTTTTCATAAACGCTGTATATCTTTTACACCTTTTACGGTCTTGAGTTTTCTTAGGAGAGTGGTCAACTGCCGCTGGTCGGAAACGGCCACGACGAGGATACCCTGGAACATTCCGTCATTGCTGTCGACCGTCACGTTACGGAGATTTGCACCCATCTCTTTAGAAATAATCGAGGTAATGTTGGCAAGGATTCCGATATCATCATTACCCACGATGCGGAGAGATACAGGGAGGAAATCTCCATGTTTTCCGCTCCAGTCGGCTCGGATAATGCGGTAGGGGTATCGCAGGCGGATATTAGCGGCATTCGGGCAGTCGCAGCGGTGGATCTTTACGGTGCCGTCAGAACTTATGAATCCAAACACGTCGTCGCCGTAAATCGGGGCGCAGCATTTAGCGAACCTGTAGTTGAGCCCGCTGATTGACTTGTCTCCGATTACGAGGACATCGTTCTTCACCGCCTTCTCCTCCGGCCTCTGCATCTGATACTCTTCGGCAGAAACCTTTGGGCCTTCCGTCTTGACCGCCACTTCATCAAGGTAAGAGGCGAGGAATTTACCGGCATCGATTTTCTCGTCGTTCATGTCGGCGAAAAACTCATTGGCAAATTTGTAACCCGCCTTATTGATGAGTTTCATCAGGACAGCCTCATCGAGTTCGATTTTCCTGTTTTTCGCACGCCGTTCGAGAAGTTCCTTACCGAGGTCGGCCTTACGCTGCATCTCCTCATTGAGGCTCTGCTTTATTTTGTTGCGAGCTTTCGAACTGACCACGATGTTCAGCCAGTCGGGTTTAGGCGACTGGTTGGAGGAAGTGAGAATCTCGACCGTATCTCCGTTGTTGATACGGTAGGTGATTTTTCTGTGCTGCCCGTTGACCACCGCACCGGTGCAATGAGAGCCTACGTTTGAATGAATGAGGAAAGCGAAGTCGAGAACGGTAGCGCCTGAAGCCAGCCGGAAGAGGTCGCCTTTAGGTGTGAAGGCGAATACCTCCTTACCGTAGACATCCATCCTCATATCCTTCATTAGTTGCATCGGTCCTGTCTCGGCGGTCTCGAGGATATCCCTGATATTTGTCATCCATTGGTCGGTGCTGTCGCTCTTTACACCTTTGTAGCGCCAGTGAGCCGCGAGACCTTTCTCAGCGACGAGATCCATCCTTTTCGTTCTGAACTGGACCTCGACCCATTTGGAGCCGGGACCCATCACGGTGGCATGAAGGCTCTCATAACCGTTGCTCTTGGGGATTGATATCCAGTCTTTCATTCGAGCGGGATTTGCGGTGTACATATCCGCCACGATGGAATAAGCGAGCCAGCAGTCGCTTTTCTCCTTCTCACGAGGAGTGTCGATTATCACACGGATAGCGAAAAGGTCGTAGATACCCTTCAGGTCGACCTTCTGTTTCTTCATCTTGTTCCAGATTGAGGAAATAGATTTGGTGCGCCCCTTGATGTCGAATTTTAGGCCAGCGGCAAGCAGTTTCTCCTTGACCGGGTCGATAAACGATTTTATATAAGCATCCCTACTGCGTTTAGTCTCATTGAGTTTATGAGCAATCTGGGTATATATTTCCCGGTTGGTATATTTCAGGGAGAGGTCTTCCAGTTCCCCCTTAATCTTATACAGGCCGAGGCGGTGAGCGAGTTGGGCGTAGAGGCAACTTGCCTCAAAAGCCACGTTTCTGACCCACTCCTCATCGGGATGATGGTTGATTGCTCTCATGAGGACGAGATTGCGAATAATCATAATGATTATCACCCTTATATCGTCGGCCAGGGAAAGCATCAGGCCACGGAAGTTGTCCTGATTGGTGGCATTATTCTTATTCGAGAATCTATCTACGGAAGAGAGACCTTCCAGAAGTTCGGCCACATCCTCCCCCCAATCTTTGCGAATCTCGGCGATTCCGGCCATACCCTCGGAAAGGAGGGGATAAAGCCCAATTGCGATGAGAATATTATGGTCAGGCTCTATGGCCTGCGCGAATAGGAGGGCAGTGCGTAGGGCAAGAATAGCAGGAGACAGACCCTTGGAATCGTAAGGGGTGGGAGAGACCCTGATAGCCTTGTCGACCACGCCCTTAAAGCGGGCCTTCTCATCGTCAGAGAAGCGTCCGGCAATAAAGTCGTTGATTTCCGACATAAGAGAGACTACCTCCCTTCTGTCTGTCATTGTGAGTCGGTCTTTCTTGGAATGATCCATCAAAAATAGAGGGGAGAGGAAATTAATAAAGAACTATGATAAAAGCGTGGTGGGAGAGGGATATGCAAAAGTATAAAAATAAGATATTTTATGCAAAGGAAAAGCAAAAAATTATCTTGAATGCCTGCGGATAAATGAGAAAATGGTGTCGTAGGCGGCATCCCTGACGGGCTTTCTGCTGAGGATGAGGTCGTGAAGGCCGCTGTCGATAGTGCAGACCTCCCTCACCGTGCCTAACTTCTCGCCACGTTTCTGAAGCATGGCGGGGTCGAGGACAGCATCACCGGTCTGAAATTCGGGAGTATAGTTGCACCCGTCGATCTTACGGCTGCTGTGCATGACAAGTATGGGGACGGCGATATTGGCACGTTTCTTCATCAGGCGGCTCTGAGCGGAATTTATGGCATTAACCCACGACCATGTTACGGGAGGGGAGTAGACCATCTTCCAGTCGGTGTTGTAGGTCCATTCCCCGTAATATTCCTTCAGCAGGGAATAGGCGTAACCGTCGCAGTGCCCCTGTTTCTGTTTGGCGTTCGGGAAGATCCTGCCGAGGAATCCGATAGTCGGGGCAGCAATATTTCTCATGAATGAATTGAAATTCCACTCAAGGAAAGGGCTGTCAGTGACAATCCTGTCAACCCCGACATCCTTACCTTTCATAGCGCCCATGAAAGCGACAGTCAGTCCGCCTGTGGAATGTCCGCCGAGAGTTATGTCGGTATTTCCGTCTCTGCGTATCTGCGCAATGGCCGAATCTATGTCGGCGAAATACTCCTCCTGTTTTCTGATGTTGAAGGGGTATTGCCAAGGTTCCTTGCTTCTACCGTACCGGCGAAGATCCACGGCATAGAAATTGAAACCGGAGTCGACAAAACGGTCTCCCATCTCCGACTGAAAGAAATAGTCGTTGAATCCGTGGATATAGAGGAACGCCTTTTTAGAGGGTCGTGAATTGAGTTTGCGTATTATCGTAGACCTGCAGGGGCCGTCGAAAGCCTCACCCTGATTCACATAACGCGCCTCATATCCCTCAAGGATATCGGGATGCCAGGCAGTATCTGTGACCGGGGTTTTGGGACCCTTATATTTTAAGTTGACATCCCAAGCTCCGGCGAAAGAGATGGAGAGGAGAAGGCAGAACAGGACGGGGAGTTTTCGCATAAGAATTATTGCTTTAAGATGAAATATCGAGAACCGGAATTATGAGATGCGATAGATCCGGCTCTGCGGTTATGTTGAAATAAAAAAAGCGAGACGGAGAGTCGTCTCACTTTTTTTAACGGCTGTGGGTAATGAATTGTTCTGAGTGTTCAGAAACGCGGATGTCTCCCCATACCACCGGGGCCACCACTTCCCGGGATTGGGGGCAGCATATCCGCCTCACCGTCGGGACCTTTACCCTTCTTGGAGAGGGTATTGAAATTCCATGTAAGACCGAACATTACGTATCTTGTAAGGTCGTTATACCAGGAGTCGGTGATAGAGTTTGCGCCGACAGAGCGGCTGATGTTTTTCTTTTGCCCGAGGAGGTCGTAAGCCCTGACGGAGACGGTGAGTTGCTTGTTGTGTAGGAATGAATAAGACAACTGAGCGTTCCAGAGCCATTGCCGGGAGTTGAAGCCGGAAGAATAACCGGTAGAGTTGGAGAATGCTATGTCTGTGGTAAGTTCAAGACCGAATGGGAGAAAGACAGACATGTCGGAATTGAACCCGTAGGAGTGAGTGCGTCGGTCAGGCTGTTCAGGGAGGGAATTAGTGACGTTTCCGAAAGAGTAGTTCGGGTTTACACTCATTTGGAATACCTCCGATGAGAATGTGATACCGGCGGAAGGGGAGAGTGTCAGGTTTCCGGTGCGGTTGAATTCACCGTTGATATAACCCGGAGTATTTCCGAATCGTGCGTTCATCCTTGCGTTGAATCTCCATTTCCTGTTTCTAAAAGGGCGAGTGATCATCGCCATACCGAAAATGTTGAAATTACCGTTGACGTTGCCGTATGTTGTGGTACGTCCACCCGTCTCCCGGTCGGTGATAGTTTTCGAGACGATGGAATTAATTGCGAAAGAGGCGTTTATGACAGCGAAGACCGATTGCTGTGACTTCATGCTGAAGTCATTGAAGAATATACCGACACTCTGTGTAAAAGTGGGTTTGAGATCAGGATTACCCTGCACGATATTCAGAGGGTCGGACTCATCGCGGACAGGCTGGAGTTGAGCCATGGAGGGCTGAGAGGTCCTGGCACGATAATTAGCGCGAAGGGAGGACTGAGTGCCGAATTTGTAACGGATATTAGCGTAAGGAGCGACGTTCCACACCCAGCGGGTAGGGATATTCCTGTCGGAATTTATGAGATCCCTGCTTTCCGAACTTGAGGGGGAGAACAGGAGGCCGGCATCCAGATTCAGTTTTTTGGAAACCTTCTTATAACCTATCTGCAATTCCTGAGTGAAGAAATTGTTGCGGAAACTGTTGCTCAGCGATTGGTCGATGACTGCATCTGCGGGGGCGTCAGAGAAGAAAGGGGGATTGAACTCCTCCGGATTCTCGGGAGATGGGAGAGAATATGTGAATTTGTCGGCGTTATTCCATTGATAGGATAGGCGGTAGGCGAAATTGAGGAAATTCCCTTTTTTCACATCGCCTAACGGCTCAGTCCAAGTGAGGCGGGTATTGACGTTGTTGCTCCACGTATGATTGTCGATGAAGCGGTATAACTCCTCGTCGTCCTTATCGGAGAGCATATAGTAAATGATGTTGCTCCACGAGGTTGATTTCTGTCTCGTGTTTGAGAACTGGTATCTCGCCTGTAAACTCAGGGAGCGACCCGGACGAGAAGCGAATTTATGGTTGAAAATGAGATTACCCCCCGTCTGTATGCTTGTACCCTTATTGGTTGAGACATTCAGGTTTCGGTTGATGAGGTCCTCATCCTGGTTGGCAAGTGTTGAGAGATTGTAGAGCGAGGCTTCCCTGAAGTTGAGGGAGAGGCTGGGGCGGAACTCGAGGGTATTGTAGGCATCTATATTCCACAGCATACGGAAGTCGGAGTTGATGTTGTGTCCTTTGTCGCGGCTGTCAGAGTTCGCATCCATATAGTTGACATAATCGGGATAGAGATACTGAGTAGCCTTCCTGCTGATGGAATGGCGGTCGGAATGGGAGTACATGATGTTGCCTCCTACGCGGAAAATCTCCTCTTTCCCGACATTGAAATTTATGCCGAAACGCTGGGAGGTGTTGATACCGTTATTACCACCGAAGTCGCGGAAACGACCGCGGCCGCGGTCGGAGAACCCCATTTCATTTATGTTGTTGAGTCCGCCGAGGATTGTCACCTGATTACCGTTGGAGAAATTATTGACCACGAAACTACCCTGATACCGGTGGTCGGTGCCGTAACCGGCGGAAGCGTTGCCGAACCAACCGTTGTTCATGTTTTTCTTTACGGTTAGGTTAATTACGGTCTCTTCCTCGCCGTCGTCAACACCCGTAAGGCGAGCAAGGTCGCTTTTTCTATCCACGACCTGCACCTTGTCAACCATATTTGAGGGGAGATTTTTGGTGGCCATCTGAGGGTCGTCGCCGAAAAACTCCTTGCCATTTACCAAAATCTTGGTGATTGATTTGCCGTTAGAGGATATAGACCCGTCGGAAGATACCTCCACGCCGGGAAGTTTCTTGAGAAGGTCGTTGACAGTGGCGTTCTGCGCCGTGTGGTATGAGCCGGCATTGAATTCGATAGTATCCTGTTTGGCGATTACGGCAGTCTTTACACCTGTGACGACTGCTTCACGGAGGGCAACGGAACTCTCGGATAGAGTTATATCGCCTACATTTAAGGTGTCGGGTTTCTCTTTCACATCTATATGGCGGTTGAAATCGTCCATACCAACCATTGAAGCACGGAGAAGGTATTGCCCCGGCTTCACATCTTTGATGTCGAAATAGCCGTCAATATCAGAGACACCGTATGCGGCACGGACGGAATCGGGGACAGTGAGCATCTGAAATGTGACCCCCGGGAGGGGATTATGCTCGGCATCGGCTACCTTCCCCTTGATGACGATAGGCCAGCAAGGGATTGTGAGCATATTAAAAAGCAGAAGAGGAAACAGTCTAAGTCTATTCATAAGATAAAAAGTGAAAAACTATACAAATGACAAGTCAATAGTGAAAAGGTTTATTAAGAAGTCGTTTAAACTTTTTAGGGGATTCAAAATAAAAAGCCGGCCTATCTTCCCAGATAAGCCGGCAAAAAATGTACTAACTCTTTTAAATATTTTGTATGAAACGAGTATTACTCAAACTAAAAACATGGAGAGATTATCTGAAGTCCTTGAGCTGTTCGCGCAGTTTCTTACGGGCGAAGAATATGCGGCTTTTAACAGTTCCCACAGGAAGATTCATCTTCTCAGCTATTTCATGATACTTGTAGCCAGCCACATACATGTTGAAAGGCACTCTGTATTCATCTGAGAAAGAATTAAGGGCGTTAGAAAGTTCTTTAACTTCGTAAGAACCTTCGGGAGTCTCGAGACCGGAGTCTTGGGAAAGGTTTAAGTGGAATAAATCTTCAGTCTGATCAATAACAGTAGCCTTCTTAACGGTCTGGCGATAGTTGTTGATGAAGATGTTGCGCATAATAGTGAAAACCCACCCTTTAAAGTTGGTATTGTCAACGAATTTTTCTTCGTTGTCAAGCGCCTTAAGGGTAGTGTCCTGAAGGAGGTCATGCGCTTCCTCTTTATTGGTAGTAAGCTGATAAGCGAAACTTAAAAGATTAGCCTGCAGCCCTAATATTTTTTGTTGGAAAGAATTTGTTGATGCCATGATGTCAGAAGTTTTAATTAGTCGTTTAAATGTTGTTTGCCTATATAACGCGGGAGGTTCAAAAAAGTTTTCGAAAAAGAGAAAAATTTTTCAGAAAATTTCAATTATTTGCTAATGATTACAAAATCAACAATTTATGGGTTGGTATTTTTTGATTCTGAGTCATAAAATTTTCTGCCGCTTAAAAATCTGACTCCTCTGCCGTGGCGCGGAGCACACGACGGAGGTGTCAGTTGGATAGTGGGAAATCTCGTATCGGGAAAGGTAGGATGAAAAAAACAGCCCGGGAAACCGGGCTGTCAAGGGTGGAAGATGGGGCTCGAACCCACGACCTACGGAACCACAATCCGTCGCTCTAACCAACTGAGCTACATCCACCATATCGCTTTACGAAAGAATTCCACTAAAGGCTTCGCAAGGTTTTCTCCCGAAAAGCGATGCAAAGTTAGGCACTTTTTCTGAAACATGCAAATAATTCATAAGTTTTTTTTGAAATTATTTTCCCGAGATTACGTAATGTGTTTTCTTATAAAAGAATAAGTCATGAAGGAAAATTTCCGAAATTTTCCTTCATGACTTATTCAAATACTCTTTTGAGTACTAAAGACTGTATCAGATTTAGTGACGTGAGCCTATTACTTACCGATCAGTTCGGAGAGGATATTGAAAAAATCCGGATTATGACCTGTGGTGATGTTGCGAATCTTCCCTTCGGGGTCTATGATCGCTTTCGTGGGGAATCCCTGCACACCGTACTCATCAAGCAGAGTAGTGGTCTTCGGATTATATACGTTGACCCAGGGGAGATCATATTTCTTAACTCCGGCACGCCATGCATCCTCAGACTCGTTGCAGTCTACTCCGACAATCTCGAGAACATCCTTATATTTGGAGTAGGCCTCCTTGAGTTCGGGGAACCCCTTTATGCACCAGATACACCAACTGCCCCAGAAATCGAGGATTACCCATTTCCCTCTGAATTGAGAGAGGCTCACTTCCTTACCCTGCAGGTCAAGCAGAGTGAAATCGGGGGCAGTGACATCTCCTTTCGCCATCTCCTTCTGACGGCGCTCCTTCTCGATGCTCTTCTCAATGTAGGCTTTCTGATTTTCGGCAACCGGGAAAAGGAGCGATGTTTTCGCCCTTTCGGAGAGGAGGGGATACATCTCAATGAAATCTTCACCATCCAACTGCATGAGCGCGTAGACTGAGGTGGGATCGGTGGGATTCTCGCGTATGAAATCCTTTATGGAGTTGTTGTAATCCTCAATCAATTCCTCAATCTCCTGTTTCGGGGGATTCTCCTGTTTGCTCAAGGCATAATATTTCTCCATGACGGGATTGGTCATGGCATCGATAGTATTTATGCCGTCGTAGAGAGGGGAGCCTGTGGATTTCGTTTTCACAGGATTCATCTCCAGCACAACGGTAGTAATTTCATCACCCTCCTGAGCGTAAACAGGGACACGGTTTCTTCCTCCGAAATTGAGCACATATTGCACACCCCCCTCGGCTTTCACCAAAGGAATGGTGGCGACATTATCCTTCACAGGGACCGATGCGGAGACAGTGCCTTTCTCGCCACGCGGTTTGGAAAGGTTGAGGATGGTGGTATAGTCATAGTTCAGAGAATCGAGAGCTGCGTCTGCCGGAAGGTTTACCTTGATGTCGGCTGAGACGGCGAGAGGAGCCATAAAGGCTGCTGCCAGTGCGGCAGCAAACAATTTATTCATATCGGTATCAGTTAAAGAGTAATATAATAAAGAGAATCATAAAAGGGAATCCAATAGGGAGACTCCTTCATAAAAAAGAACGTTTATTCTTCCGGATTATTCCGTTGAGCAAATTCATGAATTGATAATTTTTCAATCCCCATTTCGGAGCGACCACCATCTCGGGAGGAGACTGTGATAGAAACCTCTCGATGACAATATCCTCGGGAACTATCTGCGTAATTCTCGCGCAAAGAGAGAGATACTCCTCCAAGCGGTAAGGGGTCACCTCAATTCGTCCTTCCCTCCACAGTTTGCAGAGAGGGGTCGCTTCGATTATCTGAAGTTGATGAAGTTTGAGCGTGTCTATCGGCAATGCGCACGCATTCCTGACATTCGCCAATACCATTTCATCGTCTTCGCCGGGTAAGCCCGCTATGAGATGGAGACCACACCTTAATCCCCGCGAAGATGCCCTCGTGACGGCGGAGACAACATCGGCCCACGTGTGATGACGGTTGATGAGGCGCAGAGTATCATCAAAGGATGATTCCGCTCCAATCTCAAGGAAAACAGGAGAGGAGCGGTTGATGTCAGAAAGCATGTCAAGCACATCGTCAGGAAGTGTGTCCGGGCGCGTGCCAATCACGAGACCGACCACGCCCTCACATCCGAGCGCCTCTTCATAAAGGGCGCGGAGGCGTGAGGAATCCCGGCCGTAGGTGTTGGTGTAAGACTGGAAATAGGCGAGATATTTCATCTCGGGATATTTCCGGGAGAAAAATTCCTTTCCGCGCTCAATCTGAGTCGCCACCGGCTCCATATCCATGCAATAGGCCGGGGAGAAAGAATCGTTACGGCAATATAGGCACCCTCCCGAGCCTATCGTGCCGTCGCGGTTGGGACAAGAAAACCCGGCGTTGACGGATATTTTCTGCACCTTCACGCCGGGAAAAATAGAATTGAGGTATTGACTGTATGAGATCATGACCACATCGTCAGACAAGGAAATCAGCCACAACAAGAGCCGCCATGGCCTTTACGACAGGGACAGCCCTAACTGCCACGCACGGGTCATGCCGTCCGGCCGGGTTGAGAGTGATATGGTTGCCCTGAGTGTCGACAGTGTCCTGGGGAATCATGAGGGTGGGTGTGGGCTTGAAAGCCACTGAGAAGAATACGGGCATACCGTTTGAGATGCCACCCTGTATTCCTCCGCTGAAGTTTGTGGCCGTCTTTAACGGCTCTCCGGGAGCGGAAGAGGGTAGGAAGGGATCGTTGACCTTGCTTCCCATCGCAGAAGAGGCGCGGAAGCCCATGCCATATTCAAATCCCTTTGCAGCGTTTATGCTCATCATTGCAGCGGCGAGCCTTGAATGCAATTTGTCGGCCACGGGGGAGCCGATTCCGGCCGGAAGACCGGTAATCAAACAACTCACCTTACCCCCGACACTGTCGCCGGCTTTTTTAGTCTCCTTTACAAACTCCTCCATTGCGAGACGGAGGTCGGGATTCACCTCAAGACAGAAGGGTTTCTCCGGTTCGGTCATAAGTCCATCGAAGAGGTCGCCGGCAGTGATGGGTCCCACCTGAGAGAGTACAGCCTCAATTGAAATTCCTTTGGATTCGAGCCATTGCAATGCGAGAGCGCCGGCCACGACCCAGTTTACCGTCTCACGTGCACTCTGCCGCCCCCCTCCACGATGATCACGCAGACCGTAACGGGCAATATATGTATAGTCGGCATGGCTGGGGCGGTAAGCCTTGGCCATCTCATCATAATCGGAAGAATGATGGTCGGCATTCCTGACTATGAAACCTATAGGTGTTCCGAGGGTGATACCATCGGGCGAAATTCCGGAGAGGAATTCCGGAGTGTCGGTCTCCTTTCGGGCCGTCACGAGAACAGACTGTCCCGGACGCCTCTTTGCGACCTCGGCGAGAAGACGCTCGAAATTTATTTTGTAGCCGGCCGGAAAACCGTCGATAATCCCCCCCATAGCGGGACCATGACTTTCTCCGAACGTGGTGAGGGTGAGATTTTTTCCAAAAGTGTTCATCAGTAACAGGGTGAGGGAGGGGATGGGAAATTAAAGAGTTGACTATCAGGAGGGGTCTGTGGCGATGTCGGCGAGAGTAGCGTCGGCCGCCCTCAGGAGATTATCGGGAGCCAATTTTATCTGAAGGCCGCGTTTACCCGCGCTCACATAAATGAAGGGGAAATCCTTAGCTTCCTCGCTTATGAAAGTGGGGAAATGTTTTTTCATCCCAATGGAAGTGCAACCGCCACGGACATATCCGGTGAGGGGAAGGAGATCCTTCATGGGAATCATCTCCACTTTCTTATTTCCGGAAACTTTTGCGGCCTTCTTGAGGTCGACTTCACGGTTTCCGGCTACGACACATACGAGATAACCCTTTTTATCGCCATGAAGCACGAGTGTCTTGAAAACCTGTTCTATAGGTTCTCCAAGTTCCTCGGCCACATGATCGGCCGCGAGGTTATCCGGGTCGACCGAGTACTCCACAAGTTCGTAAGGTATGTGGAGACGGTCAAGGATACGGGCGGCATTGGTTTTTTCAGACATGGGCGTGTGGTTTATTTATCCATAGTCACGAGAAGTTCCTCGTTGTTTCGGGTGAGTTCCATACGCTTCTTTATGAATTCCATAGCTTCGAGAGAATTCATGTCGGCCAGATAATTTCGGAGCACCCACATTCTGTTGAGATGTTCCTGAGGCAGAAGGAGGTCGTCACGACGCGTAGATGAGGCGATGATGTCGACAGCCGGGAAAATACGCTTGTTGGAGAGTTTGCGGTCAAGCTGAAGTTCCATGTTACCCGTACCCTTGAACTCCTCGAAGATGACCTCATCCATTTTGGAGGAAGTCTCGGTCAAGGCAGTGGCAATAATTGTTAGAGAGCCACCTCTTTCAATATTACGGGCAGCCCCGAAGAATCGCTTGGGCCGCTGGAGCGCGTTTGCGTCGACACCACCGGAAAGGATTTTTCCGGAAGCGGGAGAAACGGTGTTGAAGGCACGTGCAAGTCGGGTGATAGAATCAAGCATAATCACCACGTCGTGACCGCATTCCACGAGTCTCTTCGCTTTCTCAAGCACTATATTTGCAATCTTGACATGCCGGTCGGCAGGTTCGTCGAAAGTGGATGCAATCACCTCGGCGTTAACGCTGCGCGCCATATCAGTCACCTCCTCGGGACGCTCGTCGATAAGAAGCATTATGATATGGGTCTCCGGATGGTTTTCGGCGATAGAGTTGGCTATATCCTTAAGGAGAATGGTCTTACCGGTTTTCGGAGGAGCCACGATAAGGGCACGCTGACCTTTACCGATAGGAGCGAAAAGGTCGACGACACGTGTAGAGATATTGTTGGTAGCGCCCTTCGTGAGATTGAACTTCTCTTCAGGGAAAAGAGGGGTGAGATGTTCGAAAGGTATCCTGTCTCTGACACGTTCGGGGGAGAGACCGTTTACGGAAAGCACTTTCACAAGGGGGTAATACTTGTCGCCCTCTTTCGGGGGACGAATGGAAGCCTCCACAACGTCGCCTGTCTTGAGGCCGTATTCCTTAATCTGGTTCTGCGTAACGTAAACGTCGTCAGGACTTGCGAGGTAGTTGTAATCACCTGAACGAAGGAAACCGTAACCCTCGGGCATAATCTCGAGCACTCCGTATGTGTCAAGAATTCCGGAGAGGTCGTAATTATCCTCGGGGAGCGTCATCTGCTGCGGAATCACGGCATTGAAGCCCTGTCTCTGCATCCTCTGCTGCTTTTTGAGGAGATTTTTCTGTTGTTTGGTGAGGGGTTGCTGAGAAGTGGCACCGGGTTCACGCATCTGTATGGGTTCAGCCTGAGGCGCCGGTAGAGCAGCCTCCTCATCCTGGCGGTCGCGCTTCGGCTGCTCATGCTTCTGGCCGCGAGGAGTGAATGTCTTTCCCTTTGTCGGGGTGAAGAAGGAGGAGAAAGAGGATAGGGAAGATGCGGAATCAGGATTGTTCTTGGCATTACGCGGGGTGAACACCTTCAGTTTGGGGTGTTCGTTTTCCTGAGCGGCAGCATTCTCGCTTTCAGGGTTAGCCTCGGGAGCGTTATCCACAGCGGGTGCAATATCGGCAACCTCAGGAGCCTGAGTGTTCTCCACGGCTTCAGTCGCAGGGGTGGATGAGACAGGCACCTCTATATTCTCAGCTTTGGCATCCTCGGCATCAGTAAGGTCGGGGATGGGCTGCTGTATGCTCTCGGGCTGCTGTTTCTGAGATTTGGAGCCCGGTTTTCTGCCGGGTTTTTTCTTGGGAGCGGGCTCCTCGGCAGGTTGTTCAGCCTCCTGAGGAGCGGCAGCCTTAGGTTTGCGTCCCCTCTTTTTGGGCGCGGGGGCCACTGCCTCCGGAGCAGGTTCCTCGTGCGACGCTTCAGATTCTGCTGCACTCTCGGGAGCAGCCTCAGGAGCCTGGAGCTGATCTTCAGGATTCTGTGAGGCACCCTTTTTCGCCTTCTTGGCTTTGGGCTCCTTAGCCTTGACATTCTTTTTCTTATCGGAAGATTTTGAAACGATTTCCTTGGCTGAAGTCTCTGCCTGAAAGTCAAGGATAGCGTTAATCAACTCCTGATTGCCGTCAGAACTTGATATCTGAGATGTCTGAATACCCATGGATTCGGCGGTTTTGATGAGATCCTCCTTATCCATGTCTTCTAATTCATTGTAATGCAACATATATCTATGTTAAAATTAAAACCCGTTCGGGCATACTCCAATCCGAGCAACCGGTCATGCAGGTCATGGCGCGAGGCCGTGTCTGAAATAGAGGCGGTCAGGAAATAAGGAGAGGAGAAGGTGGAAATAAGACGGGTATTTTTTTGATAATTTCGTTAAGAAAAGAAAAAAAGGACAATCAGACATCGGATTAGCAATTCGCAGATGCCAAAAGGAGGGAGGGAATAAAATGCGTGAGGCAGGATGTGATTTGGGGAAAGCGAACCCGCAACGATGCGGAGATGTCGTGTTTTCATGCCCTTGGACGGTGCAAAATTAGAAATAAATTCTAAATCACACAACATCTAAACATCTTTTTTAAGAAAAAGTTTTCTGTTTCTCAGTAACAGGGAGCCTTGGCGCAATCTCCATCTCTTGATATCGGGCTTGTCGGCCTTCATAGCCGCAATAACCTCGGAGGGAGTGGTGGTAAAAGGGGAGAGGGGTTGAATGAAACGTCTGACGAGGAGTTCGGGGTCGGGGAAAGAGAGAGCGGTCTCCGCCGGCAAAGGTTCCCCCTCATGGGGGAGAGCATCCGCCACGGCTTTCTCAACGATGCTGTTCTCGCTGCGCATGAAAGAGAGGGAGCGGGCCATGGCTTTGTCGAAACCTTCCCAGCGCGAGCGGAGAAGAGGGATAATCTCGTTACGCAGGAAATTGCGTCGGTAGTCGCTCTCAAGGTTGGTGGAATCGGTGACGAAGGCGATACCCTTAATACTCAGATAATCTTCAATCTCCCTCCGAGTGACAGAGAGTAGGGGACGCCAGATAGAGCCCGTATCGGGCATCATCCCTTTGAGACCGGCTGTGCCACTCCCCCTCAACAGGTTGAGGAAAAGGGTCTCCGCATTGTCATCGGCATTATGGGCGGTAGCCACACGGTCGGCTTTGAGTTCATCCAAGAGGGAGAAGAACCAGTCGTACCTCAATTTCCTGCAAGCCATCTCCAAAGAGAAGCCTTTATTTCCGGCTATAAATCCCGGGACATCGAAATCAATTTTTCTCAGAGGTATCGTGAGTGATTCGCAGACGGACGCCACATGTCTTTCATCGCGGTCGCTCTCCTCACCCCTCAGATGGAAATTGCAGTGTGCAGCCACAATCTCCACGTTGGAGGAGGAGAGCGCCGAGAGTAGGGCGATGCTGTCGGCACCACCGCTGACAGCCACCAAAACCCGGGATAGCCCGAGCAAACGGGCGTTGTCGTAAATACGTCGTTCCAGGGGCAGCCGGGTTGCTGAAGTAAGTCTTGCGGAATTTTTCATGATGCGAATTTAAGAAAAAAATGTGAGAGTGATGAACCAAAGGTAACGTAAATTTGTATATAGGGTGACGTAGTAATGTGCTGATGCCATTCAAATGGCGTGACACTATACTCCGGAATAAGGTTTTAGTAAAAATAACTCAAAATAACAAAGCAAATTATGGCAAAAGAATGGATCTGCACAATCTGCGGATATGTAGCAGAAGGGGAAGAGGAACCCGTAAAGTGCCCACAGTGTGGCGCACCTCAGTCAAAATTCAAAGAACTTGACCAGACAGCTCTTCTCAAATTTGTAACAGAGCATGAGCTCGGTGTCGCAAAAGATGTGGACGACGAGATGAAGAAAGACCTCAACAATCATTTCCTTGGGGAATGTACAGAGGTAGGTATGTATCTTGCCATGTCTCGTCAGGCAGACCGTGAGGGTTATCCCGAGGTAGCCGACGCTTTCAAGCGTTATGCTTGGGAAGAGGCAGAGCACGCCGCTAAGTTTGCCGAACTTCTCGGTGAGATGGTATGGGATACCAAGACCAACCTTGAGAAGCGTATGGCAGCCGAGGCAGGCGCAAATGAAGACAAGATGCGTATTGCCAAGAATGCCAAGGCTCAGAACCTCGATGCAATCCATGACACAGTACATGAGATGGCAAAGGATGAGGCGCGTCACGGACAGGGCTTCCAGGGTCTTTACAACCGTTTCTTCAAGAAATAAGACTCATCTGAAAGTAAATACAGCGTCCCGCAACTCTTGCAGTTGCGGGACGCTTTTTTAATGTGTGATGCCTAAGCGGGCGAGTCCTATTTACCCAGACGGGAAAGGAATTCCTCCCGTTTGCTCTCGGAAATGGGGATATATGTCTTGCCGAATATTATCCTGTTGCGTTCTACCATCTCCACCTGAGGGATATTGACAATGAAAGAGCGGTGGACACGCATGAAAGAGTCGGCAGGGAGCATTTCCTCGATTTCCTTCAGCGACATGAGGGAGGGAATCGGCTCGCCATCATTCCTGACCACCAGCACCCTGTCGTTCCTCACTTCAATATATAGGATGGAATCAATACGCATCTGCATGAGCCGCCCCTCAGTCTTCACGGTGAGCAGACGCGGGGCATGTTTGGTTTCCGAGCGGTTGAGCGAAGCCACCTTCAACTTTTTCCAGTCGAGTGCACGGGTGACGGAACGCAGGAAATCGGAATAACTCACCGGTTTGAGCAGATAGTCGAGTGCATTTACGCGGAACCCCTCTATTGCATAACGGTCGTAAGCAGTGACGAAAATGATACGGGTATCGGGAGGGACGATGGCGGCAAATTCGATGCCGTTGAGTAGCGGCATGTTTATGTCAAGGAAAATGACATCGGTATTGCCATCGATCATCGGTTTTACCGCATCGGCAGCGGGTTCATAGCATCCTATGAGGCACAATGTGGGGGTCTTTGAAATATATGTTTTCAGCAGTTCGCGGGCCAGAGGCTCGTCGTCGACCACTATGCAATTCAATCTTTCTTCCATTTCACGGACAATACTTTTACCTGTAAGGTTGGATGGGGTGAGACAGAGCCTCAAGGGATATTGACAGGCTCACGAAATACTTGTCGTGCATTTTCTTCGCCTCGAAGGAATATGCTGAGGGATAAAGCAGGCGCAATTGCCTCTCGACATTTTTCAATCCTACGCCGGATTTCTCTTTTTCGACGGTCATGGTGTTGTCAGGGTCGCAGGAATTGGCTACTTTGAAAAACAGGGAGTTGTCATCAAGAGAAGCCTTTATCTCAATGAAAGGGTTTTCCGCACCCGAGTCAAGATGTTTGAAGGCATTCTCAATAAGTGTAAGGAAAAGGAGAGGGGCAATGTGAAGGTTGCTGACATCCTCCTCGGGAATCCTACAGACGAGATCGACCGAAGGGTTTAGTCTGAGAGCCATCAGGCGCACATACTCGTTGACAAAATGCAGCTCCTTGTCAAGAGTGACGGAAGCGGCTTCGGAATCATAAATCATGAATCTCAGAAGGCTGCTGAGGTCATGGAGCGCTTTCTGTGCCCTTTCCGGATTTATTGCAATCAGGGCATAGATATTATTGAGGGAATTGAAGAGGAAATGGGGATTCAACTGGGCCTTTAGGCTGAGGAGTTCGATATTCCTGCGTTCGGCCTCAAGTTCGAGCATACGGTTTCGCATTCCTTCGCGAGCCTTGGAGAGACAGAGGGCGTAGGCGAAGGCTACGGATAGCACCATGATAATGCTGTCGCGAATCATGAATTTAAGGTAGCCCATCACCCATTGTGAAGCCGAAAGGGGTGCGCCCTGGAGATGACGCGGGCGGGGAAGGCCTCCGTGATTCTCGAACCAAACCGGGAGAAGGGAGCAAAGAAAGAGGATTATGATAAAATTGGTGATGAAAAAGAGGGTCTTCCGGTTTCTTCGGAATATCATGTCGGGCACGAACAGGAAGTAATTTAGGCAGAAAATCGTGGTGTAGCACGTTGCCATCATAAGATTCAGCAGAGTCATGTCGAAAGGTTCCCTGTCGCGCGAAAGCAGAGTGAGCACCGAAGGGAGATAGAAAAGCAGGAAGGCAGCCGGAATAATCGTGGCTGCCCCTGTCAATGATTTCTTATTATTCAGGAGTTCGCTTTTCGTCATCGCATAATGAAATATATCAAAACAACGGACAAAAGGAGATCATTCGTATCTTATGGCCTCAATCGGGTCGAGATTGGAGGCTTTTGCCGCGGGATAGAATCCGAAAATCACCCCTATGACAGTGCATACGGCAAAAGAGAGTACCACAGAGGAGGGATCGATCTGCACGGGCCAGTTGGCGAAAATCTTGATCATCCAAGTGGCGAAGGCTCCTGTGATTATTCCGAGGATTCCCCCTGTCACTGTAACTGCTTCCGTATGCATTGCTCTTTCTGCCGGCTTCGGGGGAGGGATAGTTTGTGAAACTCTGGTTTGTTGAGAATCCTACGGTGGGGAGCCAAGCGTCTTTTGCTGAGAGCACGTCCTGACGCGCAGTGAGTATATTCAGTAAGGCCTTTCGGATGTCGGAACTGTTGGCTGAAGCCCAGTCAATACAGTCGTCGAAAGTCCAGACGGAAGGTTTGTCGGTTGCCGGAGGAGCCGTCACCATAGCCGCCGAAATGGTATCGGCGGCTGAAACGTCCGCAGGAGCGGAGTATCCGGTAAGCGGCAGGAGCAAAGACCCTCCGGTGAGAAACAGAAATTTGTAAAAGTTCATACTATAAGTTGAATGATTCTATCCTATCTTAGTATTGAAGCAGCATATTTGCACGGCTTCATTCGCAAAGTTAAAAAATACATGTCATCCGTTAAATGAAAGTCTGTGGAAAGGTGTCGGGCAGGGGTATAAAGTGGTTAAAGGGGGGTAAAACAGGATTTGGGGGTGAAAAATGTTAATAATCGTGAATAAGAAAAAAGGGACTCATAAATTGAGAGGCTTTCCTTTTTATATTCTGTGGGTGCAAAAGTCTCAGGATTTTTATGTAGATTTGCAGCATGGGAAGAATAATGGCAATAGACTACGGCAGGAAGCGATGTGGCGTGGCGGTGACTGACGTGCTTCGGATAAGCGCAAACGGGCTGCCTACGCAGCGTTCGTGCGATATCATTGAATTCATAAAGGATTATTGCAGCCGCGAGAGTGTGGATGTGATAGTTGTGGGTGAACCCCGCGATATGAAGGGTAATCCGAGTGAGAGCATGAATTACATCCGTCCATTTTTGTCAAGACTCAAGAAGGAGATGCCTGATAAGGAGATCGTGATGCAAGATGAGCGTTTCACCTCCACAATAGCGCACAGGGAGATGATTGCGGGGGGATTCAGCAAGAAACAGCGTGCGGAGAAGGGTAGGGCGGATGAAATGGCGGCGGTGCTGATACTGACATCGTATCTTGAGAGTCGCCAAATTACGGGGTGGTAATGCGCCAAATGGCGGGATGGAAGTGCGCCAAATAGCGGGATGGAAATGCGCCAAATAGCGGGATGGAAATGCGCCAAA
>CAMWMD010000022.1 GCA_947175265.1 uncultured Porphyromonadaceae bacterium
TACCAAACGCCGACAGGCAAGTTTAAAATTTTAAAGACATTTTACCAGTCATGATTCCGGCAACATCATTTAACCCGCCGGAGGAAAGACAAAAAATGAGCCGCCTTTCAAGGGCGGCTTCATTTTTAATGCCACTATCACTTTTTTTTTATAATTTTGTGGAATAATCCTCCCCCTCCCATACAATATGAAAGATTTTACCGAAACCGACATAGAGAACCTTGAAAGGCTCATCGACGAGCAAAATGCCCCGGAGGCACGAAAGGTAATCGACGACATGCACGCCGCCGATATAGCCGAACTTTTCCAGCAGCTCAACCTCCGGCAGGCAGAATGGGTGTTCAACCTCATCGACGACAAGGAGAAGAAGGCTGACGTGCTCATGGAACTTGACGAGGATGACCGTAAGAAACTCCTCGAGGGGATGGATCCCGAACAGATCGGACATTTCATCGACCTCCTCGACACCGATGATGCCGTCGACCTTATCCAGGAACTTGATGAGGAAGACCGTAAGGAGGTGATCCAGCATATCGACGACATGGAGCAGGCCGGGGATATCGTCGACCTCCTCCAGTATGACGAGGACACCGCCGGCGGCCTTATGGGCACGGAGATGATCGTGGTCAACGAGAACCTATCCATGCCCGACTGCCTCAAGGAGATGAGACGCCAGGCCGAAGACCTCGACGACATCTACTACGTCTACGTCGTCGACAACGACAACCGTCTGAAAGGTGTGCTCCCCCTG
Organism: uncultured Porphyromonadaceae bacterium; assembly: GCA_947175265.1. GTDB lineage: Bacteria > Bacteroidota > Bacteroidia > Bacteroidales > Muribaculaceae > Lepagella. Next base: position 752 of record CAMWMD010000022.1, read on the forward strand.
AAGAAGATGATCACCCACCCCAGCGTGTCAAAGATAAAACATGTGATGGAAGACCTCCCCGTCTCCGTGCTCACCAACACACCGATCGACGAGGTGGCCATCGACTTCGAGAAATACGACCTTGTGGCAATGCCCGTGGTCGACAGCATAGGGCGACTCGTCGGACAGATTACCGTCGATGACGTCATGGACGAGGTGCGCGAGCAAAGCGAACGCGACTATCAGTTGGCCTCAGGTATCTCCTCCGACATCGATGCCGGCGACTCCGTGCTCGACCAGACAAAGGCACGCATACCCTGGCTCCTTATCGGAATAATCGGCGGTATCGTCAACTCCCTTATCCTCGGAGGGTTCGAGGCGCAGATAGCTGCCGTGACGGCACTCGCGATATTCATACCCCTCATCGGAGGAACGGGTGGTAACGTCGGGGTCCAGGCTTCCGCTATTGTCGTGCAGGGTCTCGCCAACGGGCGCCTCGACATAAAGAACTCCCTCTCGCAGATAGGGCGTGAGTTTCTCGTCGCCTTGATGAATGCCGTGGTCATCTCAAGTGTCGTGCTCCTCTATATCCTCCTCACCCAGCCTGAGAACGTGAAATACACCGTAGCCTTCGCCGTGGCCGCCTCCCTCTTCGCCGTGGTGATTTTCGCCACCGTATTCGGCACCCTCGTGCCCCTCACGCTTGAGCGTCTGAAGATAAACCCCGCGCTCGCCACAGGTCCCTTCATACAGATTACAAACGACGTCGTGGGCCTGCTGATATATGTGGGTATGTCGTCGTGGATGCTCTCTATCTTCGGAAGTTAATATGGCAAAAATCGCTGAAACCCCCCTGATGCTCCAGTATATGGAGATGAAAAAGAAACACCCCGACGCGATACTCCTTTTCCGCGTCGGCGACTTCTACGAGACTTTCTCCGAGGATGCCATAGCGGCAAGCGAGATTCTCGGAATCACGCTCACACGTCGCGCCAACGGTAAGGCACAGTCGGTGGAACTCGCCGGTTTCCCTCACCACGCACTCGATTCATATCTCCCCAAACTCGTCAGGGTGGGGCGGCGTGTGGCTATCTGCGAGCAACTCGAAGACCCCAAACTGACAAAAAAACTCGTCAAAAGGGGGATTACCGAACTCGTGACCCCCGGCGTGAACACTTCCGCAGCCTCCCTGTCGGCCAAAGAGAACAACTTCCTCGCCGCAATACACATAGAGAAGAAGTATGTCGGGCTCGCCTTGCTCGACATCTCCACAGGTGAGTTCCTTTGCGCACAGGGGGATGTGGCGGAAATCGACAAACTAATCACAAGTCTCTCCCCCAAGGAATTACTCCGGATGAGGGGCACCCGGGAATATTGCGAGAAAAACCTCTCCTTCAAAGGGAGCGTGTTCGAACTCGACGATTGGATATACACCGATTCCGCTGCGCAGGAGAGGCTCCTGAAGCAATTCTCCACCTCCACTCTGAAAGGTTTCGGAGTCGACCATATTCCGGGAGCCGTGATCGCTGCCGGGAGCATTCTGCACTACCTCGACCTCACAAGCCACACGCGGCTGTCGCACATAACATCTCTGGGCCGACTCGACAACCGCAAATATATGCACCTCGACCGCTTCAGCATCAGGAATCTCGAACTAATCGAGCCGCTCGGCGCAGAGGGGAAAAGCCTCCTCGACGTTATCGACAAGACTTTATCCCCCATGGGTGGGCGTATGCTGCGCCGCTGGCTCCTCCTCCCCCTGCTCGACATCGACAAGATACGCTCGCGCCAGGATGCCGTGGAGCGGTTTGCCGAAGCCGACGACTTGCGCGAAAGGGGAAGGGAGGCCGTACACCGTACTGGCGACATCGAACGCCTCGGGAGCAGGGCCTCCTCGGAGAAGATTACACCCCGCGAACTCCTCCAACTCGGCGAGGGTATCCGCGGCGCTATGGCTCTGCGAAGCCTGCTCGCCGCCGACGGAGACCCTACACTCTCCCGCCTGGCCGCCGGAATCCCTGACGTGGCTGAGGTAGCCGACCGGATAGAACATGCCATACACCCCGAGGCGGGTAACAATTTCGGGAAAGCACCGGTGATCGCCGAGGGTGTGGATATCGAACTTGACGAATTGCGCCGCCTCCGGGGGAACAGTCACGACGCCCTCCTCACCATACAGAACCGCGAGATTGAGAACACCGGCATATCCTCGCTGAAGATACATTTCAACAATGTGTTCGGCTACTATCTCGAGGTGCGCAACACGCATAAGGATAAGGTGCCTGACACGTGGATCCGGAAGCAGACCCTCGTGAATGCCGAACGCTACATAACTCCCGAACTGAAGGCCTTGGAGGAGAAGATACAGGGCGCGGAAGAGAGGATAGCCATAATCGAGGGGAGGATATATCACGAACTGCTGACGCAGATAAACGCACGCTTCGAATCGCTCAATGCAGCGGCCTCCGGAGTGGCTGTGGCCGACTGTCTCCTCTCCTTCGCTGAAATAGCACGCGAATATGCCTACGTGCGTCCGGAAATCGACGACAGCGACACCCTTAGCATAACCGACGGGCGACACCCCGTCATAGAGAGGTTCATGCCTCCGGGTGAGTCGTATATCGCCAATTCGGTGACCCTTGACCGCGACAAACGACAGATTATGATGATCACAGGACCCAACATGAGCGGAAAGTCGGCCCTCCTGCGGCAGACCGCCCTCATCGCCCTGATGGCCCAGACCGGCTCGTTCGTACCCGCAAGGGAGGTGAGGATGGGTGTGGTCGACAAGATTTTCACCCGCGTAGGGGCCAGCGACAGCATATCCACAGGGGAATCGACTTTCATGGTGGAGATGAACGAGGCCGCGTCAATCCTCAACAATATGAGCGACCGCTCGCTGATACTTTTCGACGAACTCGGTCGCGGCACATCTACCTACGACGGTATCTCGATAGCATGGGCAATCGTGGAGCATATTCACGAGAACGGCGACCGCCGGCCCAAGACACTCTTCGCCACCCATTATCACGAACTCAACGAGATGGAAAGGCTTTACCCGCGAATCGCCAACTTCAATGTATCCGTCAAGGAGATTGCCGGGAAGGTGGTGTTCCTCCGCAAACTCGAACCCGGCGGCTCCGAGCACTCCTTCGGCATCCACGTGGCCAAGCTTGCCGGTATGCCCCCTTCGATAGTGAAGCGTGCGGGGGAGGTGCTGCGCCAACTCGAGGAGGCGTCCGCCGGAACGGGCGCGCCCGCCAAGGGGGGAAAGGATAAGGCGAAACGGGAGACCGTAGGAAACATCGGCCGGCAGGGGGAGGCTTACCAGATGAGCTTCTTCCAACTTGACGACCCCCTCCTCTCCCAGATACGCGACCGTCTGCTCGATGTGAACGTCAACAACCTAACCCCTCTCCAGGCCCTGAACATGCTCAGCGACCTGCAGGGACTTATCACCGGAAAATGAAAAGACTCCTCCTTGTCGTGGTGCCCCTGTTGCTGATCGCCACCTCCTGCAGCAACAAGAAGAATACTCCCTATTCCAGGCAGTATCAGGCCTTCATAACCCGTTACAACATCTATTTCAACGGAGATGAGCACTACAAGGAGACCGACAAGACGATGACCGGGAAGTATGAGGACGATTTCACCCGCCTCCTGCTCACCCATCCTGCGGAGGCGCGTGCCGACAATCATCTCCCCCAACCTTCGGGCGACTTCACACGCACCATCGAGAAGATGCAGAAGGCCATACAGTTGCGCTCCATCACCAAAAAACCTGCAAAACGGAAAGCCTCCCCCAAGGAGAAGGCTTTCCGCGCACGCTCGGAGTTCAATCCCTTCCTCCACAACGCCTGGCTGCGAATGGGGGAGGCACAGTTCATGAACGGCGATTTCACAGGCGCGGCCTCGACCTTCCTCTACATATCGCGCCATTTCACATGGCTCCCGGAAGTGGTCACGGAGGCGAAACTGAGGCAGGCATGGGCTTACTGCGCGCTCAACTGGAACTACGAGGCTGAGGATATCCTGCGCCTGATAAAACCCGACCAACTCACCGACAAAAAACTCCGCCATCTCTACAATCTCGTGGAGGCCGACCTGCTGACGCGCACCGGGCAATATGAGGAGGCGATACCTTACCTGAAGGAGGCGGCCTCGACAGCCTCGGGATTCCAGAAAAACAGACTCCGCTTCCTCCTTGGCCAACTCTATACCCTCACGGGAAACAGGAGCGAGGCCTACAAAGCCTTCCGACAGGCCGGCAGCGGCGCATCGACACCCTACAGGATGAAGTTCAACGCCCGTATTCGCCAGAGTGAGGTCTATTCCGGGAAGAATATCGAGAAGGAGGTCAGGTCGCTGAAGAGTATGACCCGCTTCGAGCGCAACAAGGAGTATCTCGACCGCATTTACTACGCCATAGGGAATCTCTACCTCTCCCGGGGCGACACCGCAAAGGCTAAGGAGAACTATATGATAGCCGTCAGCCAGCCTACGCCCGACGGCCCTGACAAGGCTCTCGCCAACCTTGCCCTCGGACGCATATATTTCGACGAGGGGGATTATGTGAAGGCTCAGCCGTGCTATTCCAAGGCCCTCCCCCTACTTTCCGACAATTACCCCGACTACCGGCTGATAAGGCGGAGAAGCGATGTGCTCGACCGCCTCGCCGTGTATGCCGGCAACGTGCAGCTCCAGGATTCACTGCTGACCCTCTCGCGCATGTCGCCCGAGGAGCAGAGGAGCGTGGCGCAAAAGATTGTCGACCGTCTGATAAAGGAGGAGAAAGAGGCCGCCGAGGCTGCGAAAAGGGAGGATTACCTCGCCTCGCAGCAGGGGAACAATATGGCCTCACCTTCGCAGGGAAATTCCCCGTCTACCCCGGCATTGTCAATGAACGGCGACAAGTCTTGGTATTTCTACAACACGATGACAAAAAACGCGGGAAAAACGGAGTTCCAGCGTCGCTGGGGTGCCCGCAAACTTGAGGATGACTGGCGCAGGCGTAACAAGTCGAGTTTCTCATTCGAGGATGAGGGGGGCGAGGAGAACGAGGTGCCTAACGACAGCATAGCCCCCGACGGCTCCACCGTGAACGTTGCCGACAGCATACCCCCGGGGAGCGACGACCCGCATAACGTGGAATATTATCTCCGCCAGATACCCTCCACGCCAGAGGAGATTGCGACGGCGAATGAGGTGATTGTAGAGGGATTATACAACATGGGTGTGATCCTGAAGGATGACCTTGAGGATTACGGCGCTGCCTCCCGGGAGTTTGAGACCCTCCTCTCACGCTATCCCGACAACATCTACCGTCTTGACATCTACTACAACCTCTACCTCATGGCCATGAGGAGGGATGAGCGTGCCGAGGCCGAGAAATGGAGGCAACTTATACTTGCAGAGTTCCCCGACTCTCCCTACGGACAGGCCATGCGCGACCCGGCGTATTTCGACAATCTGAGGAAGATGCACGAGGTGCAGGAGGAGATCTACAGCCGTGCCTACACCGCATATCTTGAGGATAAGAACAGCGTGGTCCACACCCTCACGGATGATATGGAGCGTGATTATCCCCTCTCCCCTATTCTCCCCAAGTTTGTCTTCATAGATGCCCTGTCATATCTCACGGAGGGCGACACCGAGCAGTTCAAGGATCGCCTCACACTCCTGCTGCAGCGTTGGCCGGAGACGGATATGACCGACATGGCTTCCGACATATTGAAGAAACTGAAGGCCGGCTACAAGCCTCAGAGCGGCGGCTCCAACTCCCGTGGGATGATATGGGAGACCCGCCTTCTCGCAGATGCCCAAGAGGGTGACGGTGAGGGTGGCGAACGTCCGGAAGCGAAGTTCGAACTTGCCCCCGATGCACCCCACTACATAGTGTTCGCATTCCCGAGCGATGAGGTGAATCCCAACCTTGTGCTCTACGACGTGGCGCGCTTCAACTTCTCCTCATTCACGGTGAAGGATTTCGACCTTGAGCCTATGAGTTTCTCCAACATCGGGCTGCTCGTGGTGAAAGGGTTTGCCAATCTCCGTGAGGCCGAGCACTACCTGACGGTGTTGGGCGGGTCAGACCTGCAACTTCCCCCCGAAGTGAGACCGATAGTGATTGGCAAAGCCAACTTTGAACTTCTCCTGCGCGAAGGGCGTTCTTTTGAAGAATACTTCCGCTTCCGCGATGCGGCGGCGGAGGAGCCGGATCTGCCCTCACAAGACTCCCAAAACTCCCAGCAATAAAACCCTCACAGTCTATGGATAAAATCCTCTGGGTAGACGATGAAATCGATCTCCTGAAACCGCACATACTATTCCTCAAAGCCAAAGGCTATGATGTCGCCACTGTATCCAACGGACGCGATGCCCTCGACATGCTCTCTGCCGAACGTTTCAGCCTCGTTCTCCTCGACGAGAATATGCCCGGCCTTTCCGGTCTCGAGACCCTCTCCCAGATCAATATCGCCCACCCCGAACTCCCGGTGATAATGATTACCAAAAGCGAGGAGGAGAACCTCATGAACCAGGCTATCGGCAACAGCATCGCCGACTACCTCATAAAACCCGTAAACCCCAACCAGATTCTCCTCTCCATAAAGAAGAACCTCCACAGCGGCGAACTCGTCGCTGCTCAGGCCACTTCCGGCTATCAGCAGGAATTCCGTGTCATCGCAAACGATATCAACATGGCCGAATCAATAGACGAGTGGAAGGAGGTCTACCGTCGGTTGGTGTACTGGGAACTGAAACTCGCCGGGACTGACAACGCCATGGAGGAACTTCTCCTGATGCAGAAGCGTGATGCCAACAGCAATTTCTGTAAATTCGTAAAAAGAGTGTATGAGGGGTGGGTAAACTCCGACGACCACCCCCTGATGAGCAACGAGATATTCCGCCGAAAGGTGTTTCCTATCCTCGACAAGGGGGAGAAGGTATGCTTCTTCCTCATCGACAATTTCCGTCTCGACCAGTGGAAGGTAGTGCAGCCGCTACTCTCAGAGTGGTTTGACATGGAGGAGGAACTCTACACCACCATCCTCCCCACCTCGACGCAATATGCCCGCAACGCCATATTCGCCGGACTAATGCCTCTACAGATTTCCACCATGTTCCCCTCCCTCTGGGTCGAGGAGGACGAGGACGAGGGGCTGAACATACATGAGAGCGAACTTATCCGCACACAACTCGACCGTTTCCGGAGAAAGGAGCAGTTCACCTACAACAAACTCAACGATTCCTCCGCAGGTGAGAAATTCCTGCGCACCATAAAACAGCTGAAAGATATACCCCTGAATGTCGTGGTGCTCAATTTCATAGACATGCTCTCACATGCCCGCACGGAATCGAAGATGATACGCGAACTCGCGAATTCGGATGCCGCCTACCGCTCGCTCACGGAATCCTGGTTCCGGCATTCATCCACGCTCGATATTTTCAGGCGTATGGCCGAGATGGGGTTCAAGGTTATTGTCACCACCGACCACGGCACAATCCGCGTAGACAATCCGATAAAGGTGGTGGGCGACCGCAACACCAACACGAATCTGCGATACAAGGTGGGCAAGAACCTCAATTACAATTATAAGCAGGTTTATGAGATGAGAGACCCCAAAAAGTTCGGTCTTCCGGCTCCCAACCTGTCAAGCACATTCATCTACGCCCTGAATGAGGATTTCTTCTCCTACCCCAACAACTACAACTACTACGTGCAGTATTACACGGGCACATTCCAGCATGGAGGGATATCCCTTCAGGAGATGCTTGTGCCCCTCGTGACGCTCACTCCGAAAAAATGACGTACAGGCTATGGGAAGGAGAAGGATAATACCGTTATTGCTTGCGATAGGCGGGGTCGCGCTGGCCGCTACCCCCGACGGGGTGCGCGAGGGTGTGCGTGCCCTTTCGCACAAAGCGGAGAATGGGGATGCCGCAGCCATGTATCAACTTGCCCGGCTCCACGATATGGGGTACGATTCAATACCGGTGGATACGGCAAGAAGCACTGCCCTGTATCGCCGTAGCGCGCTTCTCGGATACGGCCCTGCACGCAATTATTTAGGTTTCCGTTATTTCAGGGGGGAGGGGGTGACGCAGGATGTCGATTCCGCCCTCTACTGGCTGAACCTTGCTGCCGAAGAGGGTGATCCGGGGGCGGCCAACAACCTCGGTTATCTCTATGCCTCGGGCGAGTATCTTGAGAGGGATTATGCCAAGGCGAGGGAATGGTTCGGGAAGGCGGCTGCTGCCGGACTTCATACCGCGGAGGCGCAACTTGCCGACCTCTACCGCGAGGGTCTCGGCGGGGAGGCGGATACTACGGCTGCCATAGTCCTGTATAATAAGGCCGTGGAGGGTGGGTTGCGCGATGCCCGGCTTAAACTGGTGTCTCTGCTCCGGGATGCAGCCCTGAAAGGGGATGCGCGCGCCATGGCCATGCTCGGTGAGGCATACGCGAAAGGGGATGGGGTGCCCTACAATCACGAACTGGCTACGCAATATTATCTCCGTGCGGCCCTGAAAGGAGACCCTTCAGCGGCACTCGTCATCGCCGAATTGCTCGACATCTTCCCTGACGCTCTGACGTCGGACTCCATGACCGCGATAATCGACGAATACGCACCCGAGGGCATCAGCAAATCAGACCTGCATTCCTCCGCGTACTGGTATGAGGCGGCCGGAGGCCGGAGGTAGGCTTTAGGCATTAGGCGCGAGGCGCGAGGCCCAAGGCTCAAGAGATTAGGGTGTAGGTCGTAGGTCCGATTTTTCCGATTTCTCTGATTTATCCTCTCGCCTAACGCCTAATGCCTCGCGCCTTGAGCCTTGAGCCTAAAAAACGAGAAAACGGGACGTAACTCACGCCCCGTTCTCGGAATTGATCTATGGTATATTGCTTATTTCTAACTTACTGTTTCTAACACTTACTTAATATTATCCTATGAAATTACTTTAGATTCCCATAGGGATAGAACTTTCATATTCAAGTATTATTAATGAAAGAATTGATAGTATCATTCCTTTTTGGAATATTGTCTTATAATACCGCTTATCATTACCACAACGCAAAGTATTATTCCACTATATTTTAATCGTTGAGAAATATTAATACCAAAAACATAGTACAATATACAAATGAGTCCAATAATTCCTATTCCAACCAGAATTAGGTATAAGCAGCGTAAAAACATAACTAGTATGGAGTCCAAATAAGACAACTTAGAGCTGCTCCAACTGCTACAGCTGCATATCCTTCTGGTCCAATGAAACTAGCAGCTGCACCCATTATAATACCTGTTGGAGACCCCATTCTCCTTGAGAAACACCCCCCCCCAACCTTCTCCTCTTGTATTTTGAGTAATAGATGGGTTATCAAACATTTTTACAACACTAAGATCCCATTGATTCATCGTACCTTCTTTTTTTATTTCACATTCTTGTAATGGTTCCTTATTTGCATTTAGATAAAGGAATTTTGAAGAATCACTCTGTAAGAATTGAATGTAGAAATCAATTTCTCCATTTCCATCTATATCACATCCAAATTCAGTTCCATTCTGAATTAGAAGAGGATGTAGAGGACTGATTTCGCCCTCATCCTGAAAAGTTACAGTATATTCATTTGTTTCACATAAGCCTTTTGTAGTATGACATGATTCAATCTTCACATCTCCCAAAATATATACTCTTTTTCCTCTGTATTTGAAGATTCTATTTCTTATTCTTTGCATGCTGTAAGATACAGAACTCCGAGTATACTTAAAATATATAGAAAATTTTTCATAATAAATTTAAAACGTTATTTTATAACAATTTTGCTTGCCTTGCCGTTGCTTACGCGGATGAAGATACCGTTGGAAGGATCAGCCACCTTCACGCCCTGAAGGTTGTAGAATACTGTCTCGACAGCGTTCTCTACCTCGATACCCTTAACGCCGGCAGTATTCTTTGCAGCGAGGTAATTGAGGGTGTTCTCCGTGAGTTTGGTAAGGTTAGAGTGATAGTCGTTGTTTGCTGTGCGGGGAGCCCACTCGCAAGCGGCGAGACCGTTGGCGATGATGTTACCCTTGATTGTTGCGGTAGGATTGAACTCCACGATACCTGCAACACAGTAGTCCTGTACGTGACCCCAAGTGCCGAGCACGGTGCAGTCATACTGGTTCTCGAATTTCTCGAGAGTGTTCTTGCCGTCAGCTGTCCACGGATAGGCGTTCAGATCCCACATACAGTTGTGGTCCTCACGGTGGATAGCGGAGCCGTCAGCAGTGCCGAGCATAGGATATGCAGGGTGAGGATAATCGGAGATTTTCTCTGACTTCGCTGCCCAGAGTTCCATACCGTTATAGATAGGATGTGTAGTGCGGTCGTAGATCTGTGTGGGGTCGGCGTCAGCCACGTATGTCATCATTGAGCCGAGGTATGCGTTGAGACACCAAACGTCAGTGCCCTGACCGCCGTCGCCGTCACCGAAGATGCCGGGAGCGTAAGCCGCATCGATACGGCCAAGTTCGTGCACCATCTGAGTGGCGTGCTTTGAAAGATAGAGTGAGCCGCCATCTTCCACATATTTCTTGAGAGCCGGAGTCGCTGCCTTAAATTCAGCAGGAAGATTGTCATAACCTGCGCCTATGCCGAGACGGTCGATGTGTACCCAAATCGCGGGAATCTCCTTTGCATCGATCTTGTCAAGCTGCGAGGGGGTGATGATCACGCCTTCGGGATATGCTTCCTCAAACCATTTTGCGGCTGCCGCTTCCTGAGCGTTCTCATTAGCGGTGGTCTCATAACCGATAAGCATACCGACTGCGGGGTTTGCTGCTACTACAGGGGCGGCGCTCATGAGCGCCAGTGTTGCGAGTGTAAAAATCTTCATGTTAATGTTGATTATGAAAGGTTGTAGAATAATTTTTTCATGGTCCCTTCCTTTGCGGGTCCATATCGATTCGCACCGCAAAATTACAACCCCGAAACACCTTTTGCCGTATAAAAATCCGACTTTTGTGTGTACAAATCCAAATTCTTATATCATTCGCAACATCCGTTATACCCTAATCTACATGTGGTTATAAAAAATCACTCTTTCGTGCGGTTCCGGTGGTCGTAGAAGTGGGTCGCCACCATGTCGATACCCGCCTCCTTGAAGTTATCCTGGATATTTTCGTGAAGGTCTGACATTATTTCAGGCATCTCCGACGCATCCTTAATATATGCGTTGAGCTGATAGCTCATATAATAGTCGTTGAGTTCCATCTCCAGGACGAAAGGTTTCGGCTCCGGTATCACCCCTCTTGTCTCGAGTGCCGACTTTATTAGGAGGTCGTGCACCTGTCTCCAGGGAACGTCGTAACACATCGTCATAGTCGTATGTATGATAAGCCCGTATTTGCGCGCTGACGCGCTGTAGTTGACCGTGTCTGACGACATGATGAAGGAGTTGGGTATCGTCACCACCTCATTCTTTATCGTGCGCAGACGCGTTACGAACGGGGTTTTCTCTATCACCGTGCCGACGGTCTCCTTCACCTTTATGAAATCTCCCGTCTTGAACGGCCGCATATAGGTTATCACGAATCCCGCTATGAAGTTGGAGATGACCGTGCTCGATCCCAAGGAGACGATAAGGCCCACGAACACCGATATACCCTGGAATACCCCCGACTCCGCGCCCGGAAGATAGGGATAGATCATCGCTATCATGAAGGCGTAGAGAAGGAAGCGGATGATGTTGAACGTCGGCAACGCCCATTCTGGATAGAAGCCGTTGATCTTCAGTTTCTCATCCTCTATCTCCCGCGAAATGTAGTGCAGACCCTTCACTATATACTTCACGCAATACCATATCACCGCGATGATGAAGAGATTCGGGATATACTCCACGATACCCTTCACCACCATCCTCACGGGGTCTATTATATAGAAGAATATCTTGAGGGCGAGGTTCTCCGTCTGGGGGAATATGGCGAAAAGTATGGGCACGGTGAATATCAGCAGTAGCAGGAGGAGCATGTAGCGCAGTATGTTGCTTGCCCAGAGGAGGAGTTCACCGAGGCGGTGGGTGTTGAGCAACTCGTAATCCTTCACCACGAGAGGCTTCAGTTTCTGCTCCTTGAACTCCACAATCTTCCTGCGCAGTTTGGCGAAGAGGAAGTTGATCAGTTTCACGAGGAGGAACTGCATGGCCAGCACAAGCACGAAAAGCACGGCTCTCCTCACAATCTGCCAGAAACTGTTCTCATTCTTAAGATAGTCTATCTTATGGGTGAATAGGCGCACGTAATGTTGCGCGAGTTCCTCCTGCGAGGTTCCCTGCCAGAGCGCATCCTGCTCGGTGACGCTCATTATCATCTTGTCGCCATACATTATATCTATATAGGTGTCATTGGCGAGTGTATGAACTGAATCGCGCCGCAGCCGCCTGTCCTTCCCTATCTTCTCTATGGCTGTGGAGATCATCTCGGCACGGTCAAGAGGCGAGTATCCCCCCTTTGCGGCATAGAGCAGGAAGAGGGTATCCTCCCCCACCACCACGGGGACACCGGGTGTCACTTTCCTCAGTGAATCTATGCGCAGGATCTGTTGCGCTCGTCTCAGGGAATCGGCCTTATGATTCTCGTTGCGGGCATTGTCAAGTTCGTTACGGAGGGCGATCTCGTTGAGTTTCATCTCCTGCACCTGCAAGGTCAGTTCATGCAGACGTATGGAGTCTTCCTTGGCTCGTTCGGCAGCCGTGAGCGTATGCCCGTCGGCAGCCGTATCTGCACGGTTTTCCTCAAAGGCAGTCTGGATCATCTCCCCCGCCTTTTTGATAAACTGCCCCTCCGCCACGACCGGTGCGCACACGGCCAAAAAGAGGACTAAAAATAAAGAAAAGGATTTATTCATGGTGAGTAAGAAAATCGGTGTAAAATTAATAAAAAAATCGGAATATTTTGAGAACTGGGAGAACTCACAAAGCTCCCAGATCTCCCAGTGCTCACAAAACTCTCTCAGTGCTCTCAGTGCTCACAGTACTCACAAGAAAAAAGAGCTGTCGCATTGCTGCGGCAGCCCCTTTTTCAATAATCTAAAAACAATCTTCGCAAACCTATTCTTAGCGTATTATTTTAATGAATTTACCATTCTTCTTCATCAGGTAGATACCTTTTGTGGGCTCAGCTACCTTCAGACCCTGGAGATTGTACCATTCGATACCGTTGTCGCCGTCAGCGTCAAGCGACTCGATGCCTGTCGGATTGTCTTCTCCACCGGGCTCTGTTCCGGGATCCTTGGCATTCACATCAACGGGTGAGAGATACTTCAGGATGTTGCCGGTCAGGCTCTCGATATTCGCGTGCGACTCGTTCGTGCCGCCGGTCTGTGCCCACTCGTAGGCTGCGAGACCGTTCACGATGATCGTACCCTTACGCTGTGCTATTGCATCGCTCTCTGCGGCTCTTGTTGTCAAGGGGAGGAACTCTATCAGGCCGGCACCGTTCTCGCCACCCTCATGGCCCCATGTGCCGAGGATGCGGGCGTTGTTTTTGGCCATGAAGTCTTCTCCGTTACCGAAATTATTGACATCCCACAGACAGTTGTGGTCATCGCGGTGATGTGTGCCGCTCATCAGTGAGAGAACCTTGCCGTAGCCCATATCATCAATCGGAAGACCGGAGAAGAGCAGGTGGGTCGACCAGTCGTTGCCGTGGTGCATTACGTTCATGCTCCAGACGTCGTCCTTCATGCTGCCCTCGCCAGAGTAGAATACGTCAGGTGCGTCATCTGTGCGGCCGATTGCGTTGACAAGCTGTGAAGCGAACTTGGACAGATAGAGGTTACCGCCGGCATTGGAGTATTCCTTGAGCACGTCGATAAGTTCGGGATTGTTGTACTCATAGGGGAGGTTCTCCCAGCCCTGTGCGATACCCGGACGGTCGCATGTGATCCATACACAGTCGAAGTCTTCGGCATTGATTTCAGCAGCGTCACCTGCGAAGAGCACTGTACCCTCGGGGAAGTTAGCCTTGAAGTAGTCATAGACAGCCTTCTCCTCGTGAGTGTTCTGATCCTTGTCTTCCTCTTTCAGAGCGTCAAGGTCGGCATAACCTACATAGAGAGCTATGCGCCCTGTTGACTCGAGAGTCTCCTCAAATGGAGGAACAACGGGGTCATCACCCGGATCCTCGGGATCTTCGCCCGGATTCTCGGGATCTTCGACAACTGAGCTACCCTCAGCCACGGGTGAGAGGTAAGTCAGGATGTTGGTGGTCAACTTCTCGATGTTAGCCTGTGAATCGTTGCTTCCGGTCACGGGATCCCATTCGCAAGCAGCGAGACCATTCACGATGATTGTACCCTTACGGCTCTCTATCTTCTCGGGATCAACAGCGCGGGTGTTGTTGACAGGATAGAACTCTATGAGACCTGCGCCGTTCTGGCCGCCGTCATGGCCCCAAGTACCGAGCACCTCTGAATTGGTGCTTGCGGTGAAGTTCTCGTAACCGCCGTAGTTGTTGAGATCCCACAGACAGTTGTGGTCCTCGCGGTGGTTGACGCCGCTCATGAGGCTTACAGTCTTGCCGAATCCTGCGTCAACGACGGGGAGATCGGTGAAGATGAGGTGTGATGTGCTCCAGTCTTTGCCGTAAGGCGCGATATTCATTGCCCAGACATCGTTCTTGTCCTCGCCTGCTCCGGAATAGAATACCATAGGACGGAAATCATTGCTTATACGGCCTATCGCTACGGTAAGCTGAGTTGCGAAAGTAGAGAGGTAGAGGTTGCCACCTGCGAGGTTGTAATTCTTGAGAGCCTCTACGAATGCCTCATTCTTGAAGGCATCGGGGAGATGCTCCCAACCCTCTTCCACATTGCGGCGGTCGCAGTTGACCCAGATTACGTCGAAGTTGTCGGTGCTTATCATGTCGACATCCTGCGGGAAGATTACGCTACCCTTCGGGAATGCCTTAGTGAAGTATTCGTAAGTGGCCTTAGCCTCCACATTGTTGAATGCCTCCTCAAGAGAGTCGTATCCTACATAAAACGCTACCTTGCCTGTTGATTCGAGAGTCTCGGGCTTAGAGGGTGTCACTACGGGATCATCTCCACCGGGGTTCTCGGGGTCTTCACTCGGGTTCTCCGGATTTTCAGGTTCTTTGGGGTCTTCGCCCGGTTGAACGCCTGTGCCGCCTTCAGCCACCGGTGAGAGATACATCATGATATTGGTGGTGAGGTCGAGGATATTCTGGTGAGATTCGTTCGCGCCGCCGGTCTGTGCCCACTCGTAGGCTGCGAGACCGTTCACGATGATCGTACCCTTACGTTCCTTCACATCCTCAGGATCGGTTGCGCGGGTTCCGCGTGATACCTGGGGATGGAATTCCACGAGACCGGCACCAACCTGGCCACCATCGTGACCCCAAGTGCCAAGCACCTCTGCATTGTTGCGTGCCATAAAATTGTCGGCACCGCCGAAATCGTTGAGATTCCACAGACAGTTGTGGTCATCGCGGTGGTGTGAGCCGCTCATGAGCGGGAGCACCTTTGCATATCCGTCGTCGCGGAGCGAGAGATTGTTGAAGATAGGGCTGTCTATATAATCGCTGTAAGGCATAGCCTGCATGCTCCATTCGTCATCCTTATCGCCACCCTCGCCGGAATCGAACACGTTGGGGGCGTCATTTGTGCGGCCGATAGCCACAACAAGCTGACCTGCGAACTTGGTGAGGTAGAGGTTACCACCTGCTACGGAGTAGTTCTTGAGGGCATTCACGAAGTTTGCGTTGCTGAATGCCTCGGGGAGGCTCTCCCAACCCTGGGCGATGCCGGGGCGGTCGCATGTAACCCAGAGACAGTCGAAATCCTCAGCCTTGATCTTGTCGACATCGCCGGCGAAGAGCACTGTTCCTGTGGGGAATTTGCTTACGAAGTAGTCGTAGACTGCCTTCTCCTCGTGAGTGGCCGGATTCTTGTCGTCTTTGATAAGTTGGTCGAGGTTATCGTAGCCTACATAGAGAGCCACACGACCTGTGGTCTCAAGTTTCTCAGGCTTGCGCGGTGCGGGAGGAACGATAGGTTCGCCGAATGTGTCGCCACCCTTGCCGAGGAGATAAGCCTCGAGCGAAGCGAGTTTTGTCAGGCCCTGTGCAAAGACCTCGATGAGGTCGGAAGCGTCGTCAGTGGGATATACCCTCACGGTTGAGGCGTAGCGGTCGTTGACGAAGATATCGATTACAGAGTGGTCGATAAACATCTGGATCTTGAAGTTCTCACCTTTGCCTGGGCGCACGGGAAGGAGAGCCGAGAAACGGTTCTTGTTGCCGTCGTCCTGAAGGCGGGGAAGGTCCTTCATGTCGAACACGAGTTCGCCGTTGGCGGGATTATAGGTGAGGGAGCCACCCTTACCCTTGGCGTTCTTGTAGAATGTGAAGCCGAAAGGTGAATCGCCCACTACGAAAGTGGCAGTCACCTCAGCGGCGCGACCCCTGACGTTCTCAAGCGAAACGTAGCCGTCAAGATCCTGATTGGCGAGTGTGAACTTGCTTGAGAGGTCGCGGTGGGCGTAGATCTCCTTCGCGGGCTGCTGCAAGAGTCGGCCGTTGGCATCGAGGCTCCACTGGCGGGGGAGTGAATAGAGATGTGCGTAGCCGAGGTCGATGTTTACCTGAGTCGGCATCTTGTCGGGCACGATACCGAGAGCCACGATACGGCCGTCGGGAGTCTTCGTCACCGAGGGTGAGAGGAGGCCGTAGCCGTCGCAGCCGAAGAGGTCGACTTTCTCTGCGCCTGAATAGTTCACGAATTTTCCGTCGCTGAGCGAACCCACGCGATAGAGGCAGGTGGTGCCGTATCTTCCCGCAAGCGGAGAGGTGGTCATGAGCCATTTTCCGCCACCCATGTTGGTGACGTTGGGCATCTCTGTGTTGTGGCCGTTGTCCACACCATCCTCGGTGTGGTAGAACTCACCCTTGTAAGACCATCCCGAGCCGTTCCATTTGTAATAGTGCACGGCATCGCGTGCTCCCACCATGAAATAAGCGTCATTGCCATCGCGGTAGAAGTAGGTGTCGCGTCCGTCGCCCACGGGAGTTTCCGTAAGGGCGGCAATCGGATTCTTGGTATCCTTGTGCCAGTCGCGCATGTTCTGCAGGTCATCGCAGAAGGCGGTGGCTACGTAGGGTTTAGCGAAATCCACACCGGTGTAGATGATAGTGGGATTGCCCCCGTTGAGGATAGGGTCGGAGAATACGCAGCCTGACCAGCAGCCCTTTATGTCGTAGAACTCACTCGGAGCGAGAGCCGGCTTCTCATCATGCCAGGTTATGAGGTCGTCAGAAATGATGTGTCCCCAGTGCTGGTGGCTCATGATGGGCGCGCTGCCCGTCTTCTGGTAGAATGCGTGATATTTCTTATCGTTCGGATTGTAGTAGAGTCCGTGTGTCTCGTTGCTCCAGTTCTGTCCCGGCTGGCCGTGGAAACGAGCGCGGAAGCGGTCGTTCTCATATCGTGATGCAGGGATATCGAGATTTGCGTAGGTCGGTGTGAATGCCGGGACTGTGGCGGTGTCGTCGATTATGAGGCTCTCGTAAGCACCGTTTATACCGCAGATTTCCGCGCCGCCGAGGTCAGCGTGCCTGTTGCCGATGGCGAAATGGAGTTCGCTGCCGCCTACGGTCACATTTCCGGAGGCAGCCTTGCTCCCTACTTCCTTACCGTTTCTGAAGAGTTTCACGGTGTTGCCATCGTATGCCACGGTGAGTTCGGTCCATTCCCAGAGTGGCACCTTGTCGTTTGCATTCACCTCCACGAGTGAGTTGCCCACATAGATGAGTACGCCATATTGGCCCAAGCGGTTGATCTGGAAGGCGAAACCCTTCTTACCACCCTCGTCAAGGCACCCCGCGAGGTCAACCTTGTCGGTGGTTCCGTTCTCATGGCCGATAATCGGGTAGGTGTCAATTGCGAAGCGCAGGGTCGCGCTCATGGAGTTGCCGTCTACTACACGGGCAAGTTGGCCTGCGGCCTTGGAGGAATAGCCGTCCGTACGCCAGGCGGCACCGCTCGCCCCATTGATTTCCATAGTCTGGAAACGTCCCTCGATATTGAATGCCTGACCTTTCACGAGATCTTTCATCGCGTTGCCGGCAAAACGGATATTGGTGACGTTCCCTGCAAGTGCCGGGAGCACTCCCGTCAACAGGAGCGTGCTTCCCAACATCATCTTTCGGGTTAGTTTTCGCATCGTTTTTCTGGTTGTTATGTTGTAGAAATTGATTCCTCTGTTCAAGGGAAAACCGGCAGCCGGCTCCCTCTTTCGCTGGGTGAACGGCCACAAAATTATGAAGAGACTCAATTTTCAACTATAAAATTTGTGGCATATTCCATAAATCGTCGTTTTTATGCACTATTAAGTCATTTTTATCGCCACAAAATTCAGATTTTAACGCTTCCCCCTTGTTTATTAACACTTTCACTATTTCTCAACCCTCCTTGTGCAGTTTTCCGACTTTATCGTTCACTTTTACGACTATGCAACATTTGTGATAGTGTTTTCCCAAAAATTTATAAGTTTTCGATGAACAAGCATGTTAACTTTGCAACGTCGGAAGTGACAAGGGTATCCGAGCCAAGGTCCTGCCGCCGCGAATCAATAGTTTCACAAACCTGCAATCCTAAACTGCAACAAACCCTCAAACCTAACGCACCCCACCCCGGGATGCTTTAATGATTAACCTAAAAGCCCTGCACCTCTCATGAACACCCTCATGACTAAAAAGACACACACGAAGCGTTTCCTGCCCTTCGCTTCCGGAGCAAGAACTCTGATTGCTGTCTCGGCAATCGCTCTTACCGGACTGTCGGCCGCAGGAGCTTCGAAGGAATTCAAGGATTCCGTAAGGATCCATTTCCGACAATCGAGAACCGAGTTCGACACCTTATATAACGGCAACCGCGACTCAATAGATTTCTTCCGTCGCAGTCTCACCACTCTTAAAAAAGAGAATCCATACGCCGCAGTAAGAAAAGTGATCGTCTTCGGTGGCGCCTCCCCGGAGGGCTCAATTGCCCTTAACAAAAGCCTCTCCGAACAACGCGCGAAACGCATATTCTCACTCTTCAGCCATCTCCCCGACCTGAAACCCGACCTCACAGAGTTCAAATTTCTCGGACGCGACTGGAAAGGCCTCCGCAGAATGGCGGTAGCCGACCAGAACACTCCCAACCGTGAGGAGGTGATTGCCCTTATCGACGAGATCATCGAGCGTAACAAGGGGGGTGAGAAAGACGGAGCCGGAAACCTCAAGGCTCTCAAGGCACTCGCAAAAGGGAAACCCTACGCCTACATGTATAAGAATCATTTCCCTTTCATTCGTACGGCACAGGTGATCCTCGAGTATGAAGTGATCGAGCATATCCCCGATTCGCTTCTCCCCCCGCCCTCCTACGCCAACGCTGTGGTGGTGGTGCCCCCGATGATTGAGGAACCCGGATACACGTATCACGAAGTGATTGAGGAAAAGGAGTGCAAACCCTTCTTCATGAACATACGGACGAACATGCTCTACGATATGGCCGCGGTGCCCAACCTCGGTGCCGAGTTCTATCTCGGAAAGAACTGGAGCATAGGTGGAAACTGGATGTACGCCTGGTGGAGCAAGAATGAATCCCACAGATACTGGAGGCTCTACGGCGGCGACCTCAACATCCGCAAATGGTTCGGCTTGAAGGCCAACGCCAAGCCACTCACCGGCCACCATATCGGCCTGCTCGCACAGGCTCAGACGTGGGACTTCGAGTTCGGCAACAAAGGATGGATGGGCGGTAAGCCCGGAGGCAACATCTTCGACCGCGCGAACTACGGCGCAAGCATAGAGTACGGCTTCTCTCTCCCCGTTGCCGAGCGTCTGAATATAGATTTCTCTGTCGCTGCCGGCTATATCGGAGGTAAGTACGTGACATACACACCGCAAGGTCCCGGGTATGTCTGGACTGCCACAAAACAGTTCAACTGGTTCGGCCCTACTAAGGCGGAAATTTCTCTCGTCTGGCAGATTGGCTGTGGCAACCGTAATCTTTAATCCCTCTCATACTAATGCTGACAACAGATATGATACCATCCATATTCCATACACGAAGACCTTTGATTTTGCCCTTGGCAGCCATCTCACTGTTCACGGCTTGCAATCATAAGGAACTTGACGACCTCCCGCAACCCGACTTCCGGGTCCGTGTCAAATTCAACTGGCACCATGCCCCCGACGCCGACCCCTCGCTGATGCAGGTGTTCTTCTACAACCGTTCCACCGGCAACATGCAGTATGACGTGCTCCCCTCCGTTGAGGGTGGATACGTAGACCTTGAGGAGGGCGACTGGCAGGTGACGACTTACAACCTTGAGGACGTCACCAACATAATCGGTGAAAACTCTGGCAGTTTCGCCAACCACCACCTCACGACCCGCGCCGGAAACATCCTGGAAGGCGCGCTCGGAAACTCCCAGCCGCCGACACTCGGCGAAGACCAACGGGTACTCGTGACCCCCGACATGGTTTGGGGCGAGGCAAGAGAGGGAATTTCAATCCATCCCGAGCCGGGACAGAGGGAAGTGGTTGTGACTCTCGAACCCGAGGAACTCGTCTGCCACTACTCATTTGAGATCCTGCACGTGGAGAATCTGAGCAACATCACCAATATGTGTGCGGCTCTCACAGGAATGTCGGGCGGTATGACCTTCAGCACCTCCCTTCTCGACCTCGAGTCGGTGACGCTTCCTCTGACGGCCTCCCCCGATGGTCCCTCTACGATTAAGGGTGAGTTCTACACCTTCGGTTTCAACCCCGAGAACCGCGACCCGAAGATGATGAACCTATACGTTTGGCTTGACGACGGACGCAAACTCGTATACGGAACCACCGAAGACGCTCAGGAGAAATGGAACGTTTCCGACCAGATCAGAAACGCTGTGAACCCGAAAAGGGTACACTACATAATCGACGGCCTCAGCATCCCCGCAACAATGGATGGCGGAATGTTCAACCCCTCGACCGACGACTGGACAACCGAGGACTACGAAATCGGAATCTGACAATACACCTGAACGACAGACCTGAAAATCGCAAACCTCATCAAAAAAAAGAAAAAAGAATTCAATTAACAATAATCTACAAAACCTACAAAAGAAATGAAAAAGAATCTTTTCTGGGCAGCATCTATCGCATGCCTCTGCGCATCTTGCGCAAACGACGGTGTAATCGAGGAAAACCGCGCCTCTGACGAAATCCGCTTCAAAGCTTTCGCGGAAGGCTCAACTCGAGCCGGGAGTGTTTTCTGCCCCTCCAACCTCCCCACCTCCTTCACCCTGTATGCATCTACCACTGATGGTACTATCATCAATGGCGATACCTATACCAACAACGGTTCAGGAGTATACGAGAACAGCATAAAACGCTATTGGCCTGAAACAGGTACTGTAACTTTCGAGGCTCTCGTAAACGGTACAAAGAATGACGATGGCAAAGTTGATTTCACAGTAAATGCGACTCCCGCTTCTCAGACAGACCTCATCTACGCCCGCACTGAAGCAACAAAGTCTGATACCCCTGTTGCCCTCAACTTCCGCCACGCTCTTTCTCAGATCGTGTTCAAGGCTACAAACACTCAAGACAAATCTCTCACTGTAAAAATCGATGAGGTTATTCTCGGTAACGTTAAGAATGCCGGTGTATACGAACTTCCTACCGCTAACACAGATGACAATATATCAGAGGAGACCGGCCATGTCGGTGCCGAGGATAAATATAAGGAAAGTGGCCGTGGTCAATGGACAAGCACTTCCGGTTCTGCATTCTACACACTCACCGGCTTGAATAAGACTCTCAATAATACCACCAATTCAGTAGAACTTTCTGCTGCAAACGGAGCCGGCGCTCTTATGCTCATCCCGGGTGCAACAACTGCATGGGACAAAACTGCCATGGACTTGTCTAATATCGGTAGCATTTCCGGTACTTTCTTCCTTCTCAAGGTCACAATCTCTCAGACTGTAAAGGAAGGAGAAGCTCCCGCTTATATCTGGGGTACTGAGACAGCATCTAAATATATCGCAATCCCCGTTTCATTCGATTGGAAGGAAGGTAAGCGCTACGTCTACACATTCTCCTTCGGTAACGGTGCCGGCGGTATTGATCCGGAAGATCCTACAAAACCCGTATTCGTGCCTATCACATTCAATGTTACTGTTGATGAGTTTGTTCCTGTTAACGGTGACATCAAGGTAGAAGAAACTCCCGCTACTCCCGCTACTCCCGCTGCTCCCGTAGAGAACGGTGGTGAAGAAGGTGGTGAGAACGCAGGTGAGTAATCACGACACGCAACCTGATTCCGTAATAGATATAATTAGACAGTGAATTAGTAATGTTAGGTAGTGCCCGCCGCTTATCCTTCCCGGGTCGGCGGCGGGTTTTCTAATCTTGTTTAAGGCAGTAGGCTCAAGGCATTAGGCTCTAGGCTCAAGGCTCAAGAGATTGGGCAGTAGGTCCGATTTCTCCGATTCCTCTGATTTTCCCGATTTCTCCTCTCGCCTAAAGCCTAAAGCCTAAAGCCTAAGGCCTAAACCCTAAACCCTAAACCCTAAACCCTAAACCCTAAGGCCTTAAGCCTAAAGCCTAAAGCCTAAAGCCTAAATATAATCTAAATAACAAGCCTAAGGCCTAAAGCCTTAAGCCTAAAAACCAAATAGCATGTCTCCCAAAAGAATAATATACTCCATTGGGCTTGCGCTTACGCTGGCCTCTTGTGCCGACGATTTCGTGTCCGACCGCACAATCTCCGATGGCTCAATTCGATTTGTGGTCGACCCCCAAGGGCAGACTTTCTCTACAAGAGGAGGCAGCGCTGCCCCTTCCCTCTCTTATCACAAATCTCTCCAACTACAAGCGGTGGAGAAGCAAAACCTCTGGCTCCACATAGAGTCGGCCGAAAATCCCGCCTCTTTCTCCAATATCCAAACCAGGGTCCTTCCCGTGTCGCTTGATGATCTCAACGAGTTCACAGTGACCGCCTCCATCAAAAAGGATATGCCCGAAATTTTCTTCACAGAAACCATTCAGAAAACAAACAGTTGGGCTACCAGCCAGACTTACTACTGGCCGGAGTCTGACAACCTCATATTCCATTGCTCTCCGACAAATCTTCCGGGTCAAGTCACGAATCTGACGAAAGATGGCAATACCTTCAAATTCGGCTACACAATGCCCGCTGCCAACGGTCAGACTGATGCCGACATCCAACCCGATTTCGTTCTCGCAACTCACGAGTACAACCGCTCCTCGGCACCCGGCGGAGTGGCGGATATACGCTTCCAACACCCTCTTGCCGGTATCTGCTTCGTGCAGGATGAGTCGTTGGCCGATGAGAATCTCCGAATCACAAAAATCGAACTCTCGGGCCTCCTCTCGCAAGGCTCCTGTATGTTTGACGGCTCAAATCCGGCATACGACAATCTCCTCACCTCAAAATGGATTTTCGCTGAGGGTGCCTCTTCTGAGACTTATGTCCAGAATGTACCTGACTCTCGCGTTGACGTTCCCGTGTCACCTTCAAAGACCGTCTCTGCATTAGCAAATCCGTTTATGGTGATTCCTCATAAAAAGGAATTCCTTTCCGACTTCAAATGCAAAGTCACACTCAAGAGCGGCGATGTGCGCGAGGCTGACCTTTCCGGTATAGACGGACTCGAGCCGGGAAGAATGTATGTGCTCACCCTCTCCGGTCTGGATGCCAAATATCCTCCCGTTGAAAATCTGAAGGGTATGGCAGGAAACAACACCGTATCCCTCACTTGGGAAAATCCGGAGGAGACCTTCGACCACATCCGCCAGTGTGGTGTGACAGTACGAATCAAACAGAAAGGTAAGGATAACCTCGGCAATACAATCGAGTCAAAACCCGTCAACATCTCTTACCACTGGGAGGACTCACATACCGGATCACTGTTCCCGAGCAGCCGGGATCTTCTCGATCTCTTCGCTTACGTCAAGGAGGGTGTCGACGATGATGGAAACCCTGTGACAATCAACACCCGTATCTATAATGAATTTGACTGTGATGTCATTGCCGACTACTACAATACGGAAGATCAATCCTATAAGGATGGGAATCCGGTCATACATCAGTCAATCGCCAAGAAGGTTATAATCAAACCAGGTATCTCCGAAGATAATGTGCTGTTCTATATTCCTGAAGGTGCCAAGACTCCGGAAGGACTTCTCGATGATGACGACGTGGCAGCATGGGAATGGTTCCTACGCACATATCCGAACGGTGATTATGTGACATACGACAACCTCGCTAAAAAAGCGTCCGAAGGTTTCAACGTGGTTTGGGTACCCTGTGGCGTGCAGTTGCGCGGTGGCGACGACTACCATTACGATACATCTGTTGAAAATGCCGACGGTCGTATTGCGGAAGTCAACTCTATACTCCTGCAATCACCTCTCCCCGACTACCTCACCCAAATGGGAAGGGATTACTATAATGCGTTCCTTAACGGGCCGGCTGATAAGTTGAAGCAGGGAGCGAGAGTGCCCGGTGCTTACAATGAACATTCCACCGGTTATATAAAGAGGACGAATCCCACGGAATACTTCACTCAAAGAGACATAGATGCAATCCGTGACTTCTATGCCCGTGGAGGAAATCTACTGCTGACAACATTCTCTATCGAACTTGCTGTTGAATTCGGAGTAATCCCTTATAACTCTTGGAGATTCAACGGTGGCGAAGATCTCAGAAACGAATGCCGTCCGTTCTTCCATCTCTTCAATGAGGTGAAACCTTCATCTATATGGTTCGTGAGATCGGAATTCGGTAGCCACAATGAGGGTGCCCACCCCCTCTATCAGGGTATGTTCAAGAGCACTGCCAACATATTCCCCGAGTCTTCAAGTGATATCCATGAGTTTGAGAATGATAATAATTCCGGATTCATCTACGTAGGCAGCGACCTGGGACGCACAGTGCCGATGTATCCCCTCCTTTCAATGGGTGCGGATGCCTGCGAAAACAATAACGTGGTCTGGGATTTCACTCCGGATCAGGGTCACCAACTTGGCAAAACGATGAATGACATGGAGATACAGTGCAACGGCCGATTCCTCGGAACTTGGGGTCAGCGCGACGACGACAACGTGGGCGTTATCTTCGAATTCTATCCCGGCCAGACTCTCGCCTCGGATTCATGGAATGACGACTATTTCAATCATCTTGAGGAAAGAGAGAAGAGTATCACCGGTAAAAATATGGCCGGCGAGGATGTTTCAGGTATTGACTGGATAAAGTTTGCGTTCCATAACCACGGACGCTGCATAGCGATCGGTCTCGGTGCCTACGAGTTTAACAACGGCCTCAAATTTGACAAGAATGTCGGAGTCAAGAACTACTATCAGAGTAATGTCGAGACAATGACCCGTAACGCCATAAACTATCTGATGACTTCCGACCCCACGAAGCGCAACCCGTAACAGGAGATTCACTCGTACTTCTACTAAGTATTCCACTTTTCTGAAAAAGAATGCAACGGATGTTGCATTCTTTTTCACTTATGTTTCATGTCCCCTTCCACTTATTGTCTATCCCGATTTTTTGAATGATATTTGCATCGCGTATCAAATATGTTCAAGACTACCTTAAACCTACCGGAAATGAAATTTTTCTCAAGAAATATTTTCTACCTCCTCATACCTCTGCACCTGCTCCTCGTCTCGTGCCACGACCATAAACCGAAATGGCGGATCGGCGTCGCCCAATGCAGCGACGACGTATGGCGCTCTCAGATGAACGAGGAGATTCAGCGCGAGATTCTTTTCCACGACGACGCATCCGTTGAGATAAGATGCGCCTACGATTCAAGCGCACGCCAAATCAAAGACATCGACTATTTCATCGACAACGGTTTCGACATTATCGTAGTGGCTCCCAACGAGGCGGATGCCCTCACCCCCGCCGTCAGAAAGGCTTACTCGAAAGGGATTCCGGTAATTATCTTCGACCGTGCCGTAAACGATTCCTCATTCACAACATATATCGAACTCGACAATGCCGGTCTCGGCCGCAATGCCGCCAAATATGCCGCCGGAATATTATCCCGCTCCGGAGGAGGTAAGGCTATGGAGATAACAGGGCATCCCGGCTCTTCACCCGCAAAGGAACGCCACCGTGGATTCTCCACGACCCTCGATTCAATTGACTCGGTCGAACTGGCGGGCAGCTTCTACGGCGACTGGAAAGGTGAGAAGGCCTACGCAATCACCGACTCCGTGCTGCGCACCAATCCCGACATAAAACTCATCTATGCCCACAACGACGTCATGGCCATAAGCGCATCTAAGGCAGCCGAGGCTCTCGGGCGTGGCGACATCGTGATAATCGGCACGGACGGTGCCCCCGACCTCGGCATAAAGGCCGTGGCCGACTCTCTCATCGACGTGACATTCGTCTACCCCACTGTAGGCGACCGCGTGATCTCCGCGGCCATCGACATTCTCAACGGACGCAATTATCCACGCATAGACCATATCCCCTCTGAAGATTTCATCGACTGCTCCAACGCGGAGTTCCACATCCGCCAAAATGACCTCCTGAAGAAAAAGACGGCACAGATTGAGGCCATGAACGACAAATACAGGCTTATAAAAGACCTCAACGCCCAGCAGAACATCATCATCATAGCATTCATTGCCGTGGCGCTCCTCCTGGCCGCCGGCGTGGCGGGGCTGCTCTATTTCCTCCGCCAGAAAAACCGACTCCAGAAGGAACTCAAGGAGAAGAACGACCACCTCACGGAATGGGGGGTGCGCCAGGCCGAACTATACGCCCGCCTCGAGGAGGCCACTAAGGAGAAACTCGTATTCTTCACGAACGTATCACACGACCTCCTGACCCCGCTCGTGCTAATCTCCGAGCCGATAGAGATGCTCTCTGCCGAAACGGGCATATCCGAGGTGGGGCACTCACTCCTCCTGATGATGCGCCGCAACATACATATCCTGAAAAGGATGATCGAGCAGATACTTGATTTCAGGAAATACCAGAACGGGAAGACTACCCTCCACCTCGAGGAGACCGACCCCGAGACCCTGATAGAGGGATGGGCCGCCCTATTCAAGAACACCGCTGCACGGAAGGATATAAAATACACCACCGATATCCAACACAACGCCCTGACCATGGCGGTAGACGTGGAGAAACTCGAGCGCATATTCTTCAATCTCATATCCAACGCCTTCAAATACACTCCCCCCAAAGGCTCCGTTAGGGTGGCCTGCGAGATGGACCAGTTCCGTCTCCGCCTCTCAGTGACAGACACCGGACGCGGTATGTCGGAGCAAGAGGTGGAGAAAATTTTCGAGAGATACTACCGCATAAACGGCTCCGGAGCTAATGGGGTCGGAATCGGGTTGGCTCTCACCAAGGCTTTCGTAGAACTTATGGGGGGTGAGATAAAGGTGGAGACAAGCGAAGGGAAAGGCTCCCGCTTCAACGTCTTCCTCCCTGTCCGCCACATCGAAAGCAGGGATGAGTTGCATGAGACGGCACACACACCCACGGAACGGCACGACATGAACTTGCAGGATGAGGCGCAGGTGGCGAACGACGGCGATCCGAGACTCCCCGCCCCCGACGAACCGCCCTCGGAGGAGAGCTGCAAGCCTCTGATGCTCGTAATCGACGACAACAAGGATATCCGTAACCTCGTCAGGATAATGTGTGAGAAGGATTACGACATAATTGAGGCTACCGACGGGAAGGAGGGTATCCGCCGTGCCGTGAAATACGTCCCCGACATTATCGTCTGCGACATCATGATGCCCGAGATGGACGGACTCGAGGCCACACGGCGTATCAAGGAGGAGAAGGCCACCTCGCATATACCCATCCTGATACTCACGGCCTCACGCCTCGACGAACAGAGGGTGAAGAGTTATGTCTCCGGTGCCGACGGCTATATCTCCAAGCCGTTCACCGAGGAGATGCTCTCCGCACGCTGCCACAACCTCATACAGAACCGCCGCCGTATCTACGACCTCTTCGCCGAATCAGGCGCCGAACAGCCCGTGAAGCAGAAAAAAAAGGAGGGGAAAGAGGATACCGCCCTATCCATCGACAATGATTTCTACCGCGATTTCCTGAGAATCATCAGAGAGAACATCTCCGACGAGAACCTCTCCGTGAAGGAGATTGCCTCCCGCCTCGGTATCGGCCCCACACAGTTGACAAGGAAGATAAAATCGCTGACCGGCTCCACGGCGGTCGACATAATACGTGAACTCAGGCTGCGCGAGGGGCGCAACCTCCTAATCACCACCGACCGCACCATCGCCGACATCGCCTTCTCCCTCGGGTTCTCATCTCCGCAGTATTTCGCCCGCTGTTTCCGCGACAAATATGAGATGACACCCACCGAACTGCGGAATACCGTGCGGTAACTCTCAACCCTTTACCCGTTTGAAGCGTTAATATCAATGTAGAATTAAAAAAAACATTATTATGGACACTTCAAATTTGAAAGATCAGGCGTTGAACGCCGCCAAGGCAGGTATGGCCGACATGCAGAATGCTGCCGAAGCAGCCAAAGTGGCTGCCGCTGATGAAATTCAGAACCTCCAGCAGCAGGGTGCCGAGGCTCAGGCCAAGGCTCAGGCTGATGCCAAACAGGCTGCCGCCGACATCAAGGAACAGGCTGCCAATCTAAAGGAACAGGCTGCCGATAAGTTTGCCGCTATGAAAGATCAGGCTGCCGATAAAATCGCTTCCCTGAAAGACCAGGCTGCCGACAAACTCGCCGACGCCAAGGAACAGGGCGCGGGGCTGATGGATCAGCTCAAGGATAAGGCCGCCGATCTCCTCCATGCGGGAGCCGACAAAATCAACGGTCTTGCCGACAAAATCAAATGATAAAGGAATTCTGAAAAAAATCACTTTTTTTACACCGGCATCAAACCAAATTCTATCTGCAACGTTATAAAGACAGAAACAATTCATGATGTTAGGTTAGTTTGAAAAAGAATTTGAAACGCGGTCGATGTGAATCGGCCGCGTTTCTTTTTGTCATCAGCAAGTTCTCTTTTTGCCAACACCGCGTTTCTTACCTGTCAATAAAAATTTTTCATTTTATTCGCGTTATTTTTACATGATGTTTGTTTTTTTCCTAACTTTACACTCCAAAATATTTCTTGCGGAAGATTTTTTGAAATGGCTGAGACAACTTATCATATTCCGGCATTGCTTGCCGAAACGCTTAACTTATTAGACATCAAGCCTCACGGCACTTATATCGACGCTACTTTCGGTGGCGGTGGACACTCTCGCGCCATTATCGCACAACTCGGCTCCGACGGACATCTCTTCTCCTTCGACCGCGACTCCGACGCCGCACGCAACAGCATCGACGACCCACGTTTCACTTTCGTGCTGTCAAATTTCCGGTTCATTGAAAATTTCATGCGTTTTCACAAAGCCGATGCCGCCGACGGTATCCTGGCCGACCTCGGCGTGAGTTTCCATCATTTCGACTCCCCCGAAAGAGGATTCTCTTTCCGCGCCGACGCTCCCCTCGACATGAGGATGAACCGCCTCGCACCACGCACGGCCGCCGATATCATCGCCGAAAGTGATGAGCAGACTCTCAAAGATATCTTCCGCCGGTATGCCGACCTCCGCCAACCCGGCAATGTGGCCAAGGCTATAGTGAAGGCGAAGGGCATGGCTCCCGTCGACACCACTTTCCGTCTCGTGGAGGCTGTGCGCCCCGCTATCGACCCCCGGCAGGAGAAAAAGGAACTCGCCCAGATTTTTCAGGCCCTCCGCATCGAGACTAACGATGAGATGGCCGACCTCCGCCTCTTCCTTCAGGCAGCCCAAAGGGTGCTGCGCCCCGGGGGGAGGCTCGCCGTGCTGACATACCACTCGATTGAAGACCGCATGGTGAAAAACTTCATGAAGACCGGCAACATAGAAGGGAAAGAGGAGAAGGATTTCTTCGGAAACTCCAATACCCCCTGGAAACTGATAACACGCCGCCCCGTGGAGCCTTCGGAGGAGGAAATCGAGCGAAATCCAAGGGCCCGGAGCGCCAAACTCCGAGTGGCAGAACTGAAATAGCACTCTCCACTCTTCACTCTCCACCCCAAATCTCTCAACTCCAAATGTCAAAGAAAAAGAAAGATAATCAAAATAAGAAAAAATCGGCTCCCGTATGGGTGGCCGACATACGTTACGGAAGATCCCTATCCCTGGAGTTCTTCAAACGCAATGCCTGGCTCCTGATGGTGTTTGTCGTGGCGATACTGTCTCTAATGGGTCTGCGCTACAAGACAAAAACCAAAATGGAGGAGATAAAACGG
Organism: uncultured Porphyromonadaceae bacterium; assembly: GCA_947175265.1. GTDB lineage: Bacteria > Bacteroidota > Bacteroidia > Bacteroidales > Muribaculaceae > Lepagella. The sequence continues at coordinate 31,114 of CAMWMD010000022.1, forward strand.
CTCACGACCGAACTGCAGAGAGCCGAAAGCTCAAAACTTCAGGAAAAGGCCGCCTACATGTCGCTTATCCGTGAGACAGAGATGAAGCGCATGGTAGAAGAAAAGAATCTGGGACTCGTTTTCCAGGAATTGCCCCCCTACGAACTTGAGATTGACTGACAACTGATGAGACGACACCCATGACTCCAAGAACAAAACAGAAAAAAAACACCAACAAGGCCCACATCCTAACACGATATGGAATAATCACTCTCCTCTTCTTCCTCTTCTCCATCGCCGTGGTGGTGAAACTTTTCAACACCACCGTAATCGAGGCTCCGGCTTGGAACGAAAGGGCGCAGAAGGAGTTGTCGCGAACCACTGTCATACCCCCCGAACGCGGCAACATTCTCGCCTCAAACGGGAATATACTGGCCTGCAACCTGAAAGTGTATGACATTAAGATCGACCTCCGTCACAACAAAGTGAAGGATGCAGGAACTCCCTGGGCGAAAATCGACTCCCTGGCCGACTCCCTCGACTATCATTACCCGAGGGTCAGAAACCTGAACCAGCATCCCGATACCTTCAAGAAATATTCCTGGCATACGCGCCTCAAGAAGGAGTTTGAGAAAGATTTCAATAAGAGGCCACGCGCCCTCAGACTCGCACAGAAGAAGACCCTCGAGGATTTCGAGCGAATCCGCAATTTCCCTTATCTCAAGGATTTCAAGGGGAAAGGAACCCGTATCCCCGTCTATAAGGAGGAGAAGAACGTCAGGATATACCCATACGGAAGGATGGCCTACCGTAGTATCGGGCGTGTGAACGAGAACGCCGAGACCGGTGAGTTCCACGGATACTCAGGCCTTGAGAAAGACCTTGACTCCCTCCTATACGGCCGTCCGGGGGAGGCCAAGAAAGTGGCGCTCACATCCGGAATCAGCAACTGGGTGGCGCATCCCGCTACACGCGGTTTCGACATACACACCACTATCGACATTGACCTCCAGGATATGCTCGAGCAGGAACTCCTCAACGTCTGCTCGCAGTCGGGCGCGGAATGGGGCACCGCTATTCTCATGGAGGTGGCCACCGGTGAGATAAAGGCGATATCAAATATCGAACTCCTCGACAACGGCACTTATGGCGAGGCTCTCAACCGTGCGGTGCAGGCTTTTGAGCCGGGCTCCGTCATGAAGCCGATATCGCTCATGATCGCTTTCGAAGACGGCCTCGTGAAGAGCGTGAACGATGTCGTAGACTGCTCCCCTTTCCAGAAGACCACCGACCCGCACGCTCCCTCGATAAAGACGATGAAGCAGGTCATAGAGATGTCGTCGAATACCGGCATATCGCGTGTGATATTCCGCAAATATGCGGCCGACCCGTCGCTATATTACGACCGCCTCGCCTCGATCGGTTTCTTCGACAGAATCAACAGCGGCATCGCCGGTGAATGCCTCCCCCGCGTGAGGAAACTCCTTCCGAAAGACAGCCGTGGAAACAATATCACGATGACGGCGCGTCACCTCGACCTGGCACGTCAGGCCTACGGCTACAACACGGAGATTCCCCCGCTCTACACACTCTCCATCTACAACGCAATAGCCAACGGCGGACGCTACGTGAGGCCCCATCTCGTGCGCTCACTCATTTTCGAGGATGGACGCGACTCCGTGCTCCCCATCACATATATCCGCGACAGGATATGCTCCGAGGAGAATGCCCGCCGCGTTAGGGAGTGTATACGCGAGGTGGTGTGGGGGGAGCACGGCACGGCACGCGCCGTGCGTGATGACCGCGTGGAGGTGGTCGGCAAGACCGGCACCGCCTTCCCCGTGGAGCACGGTGTCTACAACAAGGCCAAGCGCCGCTTCGCATTCGCCGGTTTCTTCCCATACGACCAGCCCCGCTATTCCTGCATGGCCCTAATACTCGGTCCCGCCGGACAAAGCGCGAACCGCACCTCCGGACAGGTGGTGAAGAATATGGCCGTGAAGATGTTCGCACGCGGTATGCTCAACAACGCCTCGACATATACCTCCGAGCGTTCACAGACGCTCCCCGTAATCGCGGCCTCCGAGAAAACAACCGCAAGAGAGGTCTCGAAGGCTCTCGGTATCGGGAAGACGAAAAGGGTAAAGCCCAATGCCGAGGGTGCGCCGGAGAGGGGTATCGTCCCCAACGTGATAGGGTATGACGCCCCCAGCGCGGTCAAGATTCTCGAGACAAGGGGTATCGATGTGATACTGCGCGGCTCCGGAAGGGTGGTCTCGCAGTCGGTGGCGAAAGGCACAAAGGTATCTCCGGGCACAAAGGTGGTGCTCAACCTCCGGGTGTGACATCCACCGCGTGCTTGGCTATTTAAGGTAACCGAAACGGAAAACTATATTTCTCTACTATATCTATGACATCAAAGCTATCAAGCCTGCTGAGCGACATAAAGCCGCTTCAGATCATTGGCGAAACCGATAAAAACATAAGGTCGCTCGAAAGCGATTCGCGCAAAGTGGAAAAAGACGGTATGTTCGTGGCTGTGAAGGGGCTCTCGAACGACGGTCACAAATACATCCCCATGGTGGCCAGTGCGCACGTCGGGGCAATAGTGTGCGAGGAATTACCCTCCACGTTCGAGAAAGGGGTGACTTATATCCGTGTGGCCGACTCCGCGGAGGCTCTCGGACACCTCGCCTCGGCTTGGTACGGACACCCCTCCTCACGCCTCAAACTCGTGGGCGTGACCGGCACCAACGGTAAGACCACTACCGCCACTCTCCTCTATGAGATGGCGCGCCTCGAAGGGTTCAAGGCCGGACTCCTCTCTACCGTATGCAACTATGTGGGTGACCGTGCCGTACCCGCCACCCATACCACCCCTGACCCCCTTACCCTCAACTCACTGCTCGCTCAGATGGTGGCCGAGGGGTGCGAATACGCTTTCATGGAGGTGTCGTCGCATTCCACGGCTCAGAAACGTGTGGCCGGGTTGAGATTCGCCGGGGGTATATTCACCAACCTCACACGCGACCACCTCGACTATCACGGCACTGTGGAGAATTATATGAACGCCAAGAAGGCCTTCTTCGATATGCTCCCCGCCGATGCCTTCGCCCTGACAAATGCCGACGACCGCTGCGGATTGTATATGCTACAGAACACGAAGGCAAGGAAATATACCTATTCACTGCGCGGTGAGGCCGACTTCAAGGGGCGTGTGCTCGAGACAAGGCTGGACGGAACGCTCATGACGCTCAACGGTCGAGAGGTGGAGGTGCAGTTCACCGGAAGATTCAACGCATATAACCTCACGGATGTGTACGGCGCGTCAATACTCACAGGGTTCGACCCCGAGGAGGTCATCGTCAATATGAGCCGCCTTGTGCCCGTGGCCGGTCGTTTCCAGCCTTTCCTCTCGAAAGACGGCGTGGCTGCGATCGTCGACTATGCCCATACTCCTGATGCACTCGTGAACGTGCTCGACACTATCCGTGAGATCGTGGGCCCCGAAGGGGAGATAATCACTGTCGTGGGTGCCGGCGGAAACCGCGACCACGGGAAGCGTCCCATGATGGCCCAGGAGGCCGCTTGCCGTAGCGACATTCTTTTCCTCACGAGCGACAATCCTCGCGATGAGGAGCCCGACTCCATCATAGCGATGATGAGGGATGGCCTGAACAGTGAGGAACTGAGCCGCACGGAATGCATCACCGACAGAAGGGAGGCAATACGCGCCGCCGTGCGCAGGGCTAAACCCGGCGCTGTGGTGCTCGTGGCCGGTAAGGGGCATGAGACGTATCAGGAGGTGTGTGGCGTGCGCCACCATTTCGACGACCGCGAGGAAGTGTTGAAGGCTTTTGAACTCAGATAAATTAACTTGCCTGCTGAAAGATGATCTATTCACTTTTCCAACTCCTTCAGGATTATGACTTCCCGGGGTCGCGCCTGATGGACTACATCACCTTCCGGGCCGGAGTGTCTTTCACCCTGGCTATGGTGATTGCCCTGATTTTCGGTAAGGACATCATACGCCGCCTACAGAAAATGCAGGTGGGCGAGGTGGTGAGGAACCTGGGCCTCGAGGGGCAGATGAAGAAGACGGGAACCCCGACTATGGGTGGGGTAATAATCATTCTGTCGATTCTCGTCCCCTGTCTCCTTGTCGGCAACCTATCCAACATCTACATGATTCTAATGATCGTGGCTACCCTCTGGATGGGGTGCATAGGTTTCCTCGACGATTACAGGAAACTGAAATACCATAACAAGGATGGCCTGCAAGGGAAATACAAGGTGATCGGACAGGTGGGGCTCGGGCTCCTCGTGGGTATAACAATGTGGCTCTCCCCCTCTATCGTGATGAGCGAGAATATGGAGGTGGAGAATGTGGAGAACCATACCACGGAGATTGTGCATTCCGTAAATTACGAGAAGACCCCACAGACCACTATACCCTTCGTGAAGAACAACAACTTCAATTACGAGTGGGTGACGAGTTGGATAAAGGATAAGAATGCGGCCACGACTCTCGGATGGCTGGTGTTTGTCCTTGTGGTGATAATCGCCGTCACCGGGGTCAGCAACGGCGCGAACCTCACCGACGGCCTTGACGGCCTCTGCGCCGGAACCTCGGCTATCATCGGGGTGGCGCTGGCTATAATGGCTTACCTGGGCAGCAACATCATTTATTCAGGCTACCTGAATATAATGTATATCCCCGGGAGCGAGGAACTCGTGGTCTATGCCGCCGCATTCATCGGGTCGCTGGTAGGGTTCCTATGGTATAACGCCTTCCCGGCGCAGGTATTCATGGGCGACACCGGCTCACTGACTCTTGGCGGCATTCTCGCGGTCTTCGCGATCCTCATACGCAAGGAACTCCTCATACCCCTCCTCTGCCTGATTTTCTTCCTTGAGGATATCTCGGTAATCGTGCAGGTGAGTTATTTCAAATTCACGAAAAGAAAATACGGAGAGGGAAGACGCGTTTTCAAGATGACACCCCTTCATCACCATTTCCAGAAAGCCGGTGACCCGGCGGTGAAGTGCCTGATAAATTTCCCGCACTCCCCCATTCCGGAATCGAAGATTGTGACGCGCTTCTGGATAGTAGGGATACTCCTCGCCGCCCTCACCTTCGTGACTCTGAAACTGAGATAGCAGAATCCAAATTATTAATCGGGAGGCCCTCCCAGATCTCCCAGATCTCCAAAACCAACAAAAGAAAATGAGCATAAACAAACATAACATCGACACCGACGGACGCCTTGTAGTGCTCGGCGGTGGTGAAAGCGGAGCCGGCGCTGCCGTGCTCGGAAAAGTAAAGGGGATGGACGTGTTCCTCTCCGACATGGGAAAGATTCCCGAAAAATACAAGGAGTTGCTCGATTCATACGAGATACCCTACGAAGAGGGTGTCCACTCCGAAGAGAAAATCCTGAATGCCTCCGTGGTGGTGAAAAGCCCCGGAATACCCCCTTACGCTCCTATGGTGGAGAAGATTTCGGCTAAAGGGATACCCGTGCTATCCGAGATTGAGTTCGCTGCCGGATTCACCGATGCCAAGATGGTGTGCATTACCGGCTCCAACGGAAAGACCACGACCACACTCCTCACTTACCATATTCTGCGGAAGGCCGGCCTCGACGTCGGGCTCGCCGGAAACGTCGGAAAGAGCCTCGCCCTTCAGGTGGCCACCGCCCCCCACGAAATCTACGTCATCGAGCTCTCGAGTTTCCAACTCGAGAATATGTACCAGTTCAAGGCCAACATCGCCGTGATACTCAACATCACCCCCGACCATCTTGACCGCTATGACCACAAGATGGAGAACTATGTGGCCGCGAAATTCCGAATCCTGCGCAACCAGACAAAAGAGGATTTCTTTGTCTACTGGCAAGACGACCCCATCATACGCGAACAGATTCGCCAAGTGCAGAGCGAGGCCCTTCATCTCCCCTTCGGCCTCGAGAAAGAGGAGGGGGACGCCGCTTTCGTGGAAGACGGCATAGTGCATTTCGCAACCCCCGGCGACGTCTGGGAGATTCCCCGCGACAGGCTCTCACTCCCCGGGCTCCACAATCTCTATAACTCAATGGCTGCGGGACTCTCCGCCTCTGTCCTCAAGATTAAGAAGGAGAAGATTCGAGAGGCCCTGGAGGATTTCGAGGCCGTGGAGCATCGTCTCGAATATGTGGCGACGGTCGACGGCGTGCGTTACGTCAACGACTCCAAGGCCACAAACGTCAACTCCACCTGGTATGCCCTCGAGAGCATGACCACTCCGACTGTGCTCATTCTCGGCGGAAAAGACAAGGGGAACGACTACACCGAGATTGAAGACCTCGTGAGCCGCAAGGTGAAGGCTATAGTATGTATGGGTAAGGACAACGCCAAACTCATGGACTTCTTCTCCGGGAAGGTGGCCGAAATAGCCGACACCCATTCCCTCGCCGACGCGATAGAGGCCTCACGCCGCTTTGCCTCCGAAGGCGACACCGTGCTCCTCTCACCCTGCTGCGCAAGTTTCGACCTCTTCAGCAGTTATGAGGACCGCGGCCACCAATTCAAGGATGCCGTCAGAAGCCTTATCCCTGAAAATTGATTCTTTCCGGCCTCATGCCGGAAATTATAGTATAACTCTTTCCTATATATCTCTCATGGACCAGACATCAGAAGCACTCCTGACAGGGGGTGTAAGAATAAACGAGACCGTTGACGGAATGCCCGTCGGCAACCGGCGCGAGACACGCTCCAAGGAGGAGGCTCCCGCAAAACCGAAATCCGACCCCTATCTGTGGGGCATATACATAATGCTGCTTGTGGTTTCAGTAGTGGAACTTTTCTCCGCCTCCAGCACGGAGGTCTCAGGCCAGAACGTGTATATGCCGCTTATACGCCACAGTATTTTCCTCCTCGTAGGGTTTGTCATAATCATTGCCCTGCAGAACACCCATTACGGCTATTTCAGCAAGTTCGCCTGGTTTGCCGCCGTGCTCTCCCTCGGGCTGCTGTTCATGTCTAACCTTATAGGTGTGGAAATCAACGGCGCACAAAGAGCCATAAACATCGCCGGATTCACCATTCAGCCGGCCGAAATCGTAAAACTTACCGTGGTCGTGCTTCTTGCCACAATCCTGGGACGCAACCAGGAGCCGAGGGGGGTGACCACGAAAGGTATGATAGAAGCGGCTTGCGTGGTGATAGTTTTCGGCGGAAGCCTCTGGAAGAACGGCCTCACAAACACCATACTCCTTTTCGGCGTGTGCCTGTCGATGTTTCTGATCGGTGGCATGAAATGGAAGAAACTCGGCATAATCCTTCTGCTCTACGGAGCGTTGGGTGGTATGCTGTGGGTCTTCAAATATCAGAGCGACAAAGGCTCGGAATTCGAGAACATGACCTCCGTGGAGCAGACCGTGGAGTCGGGCGGACGTGCCGAGACCCACAAGGGGCGCGTCTCGCGCTTCCTCGCCGGAGTCAATCCCGACGACCCCATCGACGACTACAACAGGCAGGTGGTGTTCGCAAAAATCTCACAGGCCAACGGCGGTGTGTTCGGTCAGGGACCGGGCAACTCGCGTGAGAGCGCGCGCCTCCCCCTCGCCTTCTCCGACTATATATATTCAATTATCGTCGAAGACACCGGCCTCGTGGGGGGCATAGCCCTCCTGCTCCTTTATCTCTTCCTCCTCGCACGGGCAGGAAGGATTGCCTACAAATGCTCCCGAGCCTTCCCCGCATTCCTCATAATGGGGTGTGCCGTGCTCATCGTCTTCCAGGCGCTCGTACACATGGCCATAGTCACCGGGCTTTTCCCCGTGAGCGGGCAGCCTCTCCCCCTCATCTCAAAGGGGGGTACGTCGATTCTCGTCATGTCGGCCGCCATCGGAATCATGCTCTCGGTGAGCCGGTTTGCCGTCACCAACGGCAACAAGCAGGCCATAAAGGAGGAACTCAGGGAACTGCCCGAGGATATGAAGGCGGCAAACTATTCCGGAATACAAAATGATAACCCGAAATGAAAATCATAGACAATGAAACATCCGCTCCACGCGCTCCACGTATCGTGGTGAGCGGCGGTGGCACCGGCGGACACATTTTCCCCGCCCTCTCCATAGCCGACGAACTGCGCGAACGACTCGGCGCGGAAATACTTTTCGTGGGGGCTGAAGACAGAATGGAGATGACCAGGGTCCCCGAAGCCGGATACAAGATAATAGGGCTCCCCGTGGCCGGTTTCTTCCGTAAGAAGATATGGAAGAACTTCGGGGTGCTCCTCAAACTTTTCAAAAGTCTCAGGAAGTCGCGTGCCATAATCCGCGATTTCCGTCCCGACATAGCCATAGGGGTCGGCGGTTACGCCTCCGGACCCACCCTGAAGGCCGCACAACGAGCCGGAATACCTACTCTCCTCCAGGAACAGAATTCCTACGCCGGAGTCACCAACAAACTCCTCGGCAAGAAGGCCGCGAAGATATGTGTGGCTTACGACGGTATGGACCGTTTCTTCCCCGCCGACAGGATTGTCATGACCGGCAACCCTATAAGGAAGAGTTTGCTCGACAGCAAACTCTCGAAGAAGGAGGCACGCGAGAGTTTCGGGCTTGACCCCGAACGCCCCACCCTCCTCGTGGTGGGGGGAAGCCTCGGTGCCCTGACAATCAACGAAAGCCTCGAGAAGGGGCTCCGCCGGCTCGTCGACAACGGCGTGCAGGTGATTTGGCAGACCGGAAAGAATTTCGGAAACCGTGGCATAGAGGCTGCTCGCGGCTTGAAGGGTGTGGTGGTCACCCCATTCATCTCAAACATGGCGGCGGCCTACCGTAGCGCCGATGTGGTGGTGAGCCGTGCCGGAGCCGGCTCGATAAGTGAACTCCAGGCTCTCGGGAAACCCTCCGTGCTGGTCCCCTCACCCAACGTAGCCGAAGACCACCAGACCTTCAACGCCCGCGCACTTTCCGACAAAGGGGCTGCAATGCTCGTGCGCGATGCGGATGCCTCCCAGTCGCTCGTCGACACTGCCCTCTCCCTCCTCAAGGATAAGGGGAAAAGCGAGCAGATGAGCGCGAAAATCTCCGCAATGGCACTCCCCGACAGCGCAAGGCATATAGCCGACGAGGTGGTGGAGATTCTCAAGACACGAAATGAAAAATGAAAACTATGACAACTGATAATAACCGTATGCCGGCCGATGCCCCCTTCCGCAATCTATACTTCATCGGGGCCGGCGGTATCGGTATGGCCAATCTCGAACGCTATTTCCTGAGTCGGGGGCATAACGTGGCGGGATACGACCGCACACCCTCCGCGCTGACTGATGCTCTGATGAACGAGGGGGTGAAAATGACTTATACCGACTCGGAATCAGAGATTCCCGAAGGGTTCCGGTCGCCTGATGACACTCTCGTGGTATTCACCCCCGCCGTGCCCGCCGACAGCAGGATTCTGTCCTGGTTCAGGGAGAACGGCTTCGAGGTGGTGAAGCGTGCCGCCCTGCTCGGGAAAATCACACGCTCCACAAACGCTATCTGCATAGCCGGGTCTCACGGAAAGACCACCACCTGCTCCATGACCGCCAACATACTGCGCGACTCGGAGACAGGGTGCAACGCCTTCCTCGGGGGAATACTCCGAAACACGGGGAGCAACCTCGTGCTGACTCCCGGCTCGGAATGGTCGGTGATAGAGGCCGATGAATACGACCGCTCATTTCATCATCTCTCGCCGAGCATTGCCGTGGTGACATCGACGGACCCCGACCATCTCGACATATATGGCGACGAGGAGGGGTATCTCGAAGGATTCGCCCACTTCACATCGCTCATACGCCCCGGCGGCCTGCTCCTTCTTCACACCGGATTGAAACTTCAGCCGAGAGTGAATCCGGAAGTGACCGTGCTGACCTACAGCGGAGGGAGCGAGGGCGTCTGGCATGCCGAGGATATCGTGTTCGGCAACGGGTCGCTCACCTTCACAATCGTAGGGCCCGACGTGAGAATAGAGAATGTGGCGCTCGGCGTGCCCGTGGAGATAAACATAGACAATGCCGTAGCCGCTGCGGCAGCCGCGCTGACGGCGGGAGCAACTCCTGACGACGTGCGCCGTGGCCTCGCCTCTTTCCGTGGCGCCAAAAGACGCTTCGAGATAATCCGCGACGGACGCGACGGCAGCACGGCACTGATTGACGACTACGCCCACTCCCCCAACGAGGTCAGGGCCTCCATACGCTCCGTCAGGAAACTCTATCCCGGCCGCGAGATTACCGTCATATTCCAGCCCCACCTCTATACGAGGACACGCGACTTCGCTCCCGATTTCGCCGACGCTCTCTCTGAGGCTGACGAAGTTATCATGCCGGAAATATATCCCGCGAGGGAACTCCCTATTCCGGGTGTAAATTCCGAATTGATACTCAACGATGTGAAAGCGCAAAAAAAATCTTTTTGTATGCGAAAAGATTTGCTAAATATGATAAAAAATCGTAACTTTGACATTCTTATAACACTGGGGGCAGCCGATATAGACCGTCTGTTGCCAGAGATTGAGGAGATACTCAATCAGCAGAATTAAGTTCTGACGATGAGAAAGACACTTATCAAATGGCTGTTGCTCACCATCTTGTTCGCCTACGTCACATGCGTGACAATCTGGGCGAAAGGGATGGCGGAACTTAATATATGCAATGGTATTGACGTGGAAATCGAGAACTCCGCCGCGCCTGACACTATCACTCGGCGCGGTGTGCTTGAGGAACTTGGAAAGTACCCGAAGAGGATTATCGGAACTCCGGCTCACGCCATAAACACTAAGGATATCGAGGCGTACCTGAGCCGTTATTCCAACTTCGAGAGCGTCACTTGCCTCGTCTCTACCGACGGAAGCCTCGACGTGAGGGTAGTACCGATGATTCCCGCCATGAGGGTGTTTGACAACGATAAAAGTTACTACATCAACAAAGATGGCAAGAGAATCGAGTCGAAGGCAAGTTTCTTCGTCGATGTCCCCGTAGTGGTCGGATCCTTCTCGGAGAAGTTTCCTCCCAGAATGGTGCTCCCCGTGTCAAAGTTCGTGGAAAACGACCCGGTCCTGAAAAAGATCATAGCCATGATCAGAGTCCAGGATGCCGACAACATTTTCCTCGTGCCACGCATTCACGGACACGTCGTCAACTTCGGCGACACCACCCGCCTTGAGGAGAAAAAGGATGCCCTGCTCGCCATGTACCGCAAGGTGATGCCCTACAAAGGGTGGGACACCTACGACACAATCTCCGTAAAGTTCCGCGGACAGGTCGTGGCATCCCGCCGAGACAAGAGAGGGGGCAACCACGGAGCCGTCTATGACGATGACGTAGACCCCGATGAGACTACCCTCTCCGAACTTTTCGACGCTCACGAGGAATAAAATAATTATCCTCCGGAAACGACACTCTTCAAAACTTTCCGCCTTTCAGGGCGGTTAAAAATAATGAGAACAACTTCACACAATGAGTGAACGATATATCGCCGCTGTTGAAATCAGCAGCTCTAAAATAATCGCCGCAGTAGGCAAAACCGTCAACGAAGGGCACCTCGATGTCATTGCAGTCGAGCAGGAGCCTTGCGTCGATGCCGTAAGATATGGCATTATCCAGAATCTTGAGGAGACGTCAATGAGAGTGATGAGGCTTATCAGCCGACTCGAGCAGCGCACAGGCATAGTGCCCCGAAAGATTAAGGGTGTGTACGTCGGACTCTCGGGTCGCTCCCTGAAAAGCATTTCCACTACTGTGGAACTCAACCTCCCCCCCGATACGGAGATTAATGACGATATCATTGTGAAACTGCGCTCGGATGCCATGAGGCACGCCGTAGACAGCTCCCTGGAGGTGGTCGACGCAGTCCCCAGGTTCTACAAGGTGGGACACGCTGAGATGCACAACCCCAAAGGAACCGTCGGAAACCATATCGCCGCGACTTTCGATCTCGTGGTTTGCCGCCCGGAGGTCAAACGAAACATCAACCGGACTCTCCCCGAGAAACTGAATCTCAGAATCGAGGGGTTTGTGGTGACTGCCCTGGCTACCGGGCATCTCATACTCAGCCCCGACGAGAAGAGGCTCGGCTGTATGCTCGTCGACATAGGGGCCGAGACTACCGTGGTCACGATCTACAGGAAGGGGTATCTCAGATATTTCGCCACAATACCTCTCGGCGGACGAAACATCACTCGCGACATCACCTCCCTCAATCTCCTTGAGGAGCACGCCGAGGAAATTAAGATAACCTCAGGAAACGCCCTCCCGAGAGAGAGCGCTTCGACCCTAAACCTAAACGGCATTAAGCATTCCGACATCAGCAACCTCGTGGTGGCGCGGGCAGAGGAAATCGTGGCCAACATCATCGAGCAGATTGAATACGCTGGCCTGAAGGAAACCGACCTCCCGGGGGGGATCGTCTGCATCGGCGGCGGCGCTAAACTGAACGGTATGACTGAACTGATAAATCTCCAGAGCGGCCTCCCTGTAAGGACCGGAAAACTCCCCTCCTACGTGCAGGTGCAAGACCCTAAGGCGATAAACAAAGATATAATCGAGGTGGTCAGCGTAATGTATGCCGGCGCAACGCTCAGCAACCGGGAATGCCTTGAGATTCCGGTTGTGGAGCCGGTGCCCGCGACCGGAACGGCTCCCGGAGCCGATGAAGTGCCCACCGAGCCGGAGCCTACACGCACAAAACGCCGTGGACGCCTGTTCGAAGGGTTCGCACGAAGGCTCGGCACTCTCTTCAGCGGCCCTGACGATGACTCCGAACTCATGGAATAACCTCCTCCTACCCCTCTACTCCTCTCCACTCTCTCAATCCCTATAGAATATTCCGATATGGACGACAACAACGAGATATATAATCTTACAGGCGACCCTGATTTTCTTGACGATCCCAACGCCTCTATCATTAAGGTGATCGGTGTCGGCGGGGGAGGCAGCAACGCCGTCAACTATATGTTTCACCAGGATATTCCGAATGTGAATTTCGTGGTGTGCAATACCGATAAGCAGCATCTCAACGAAATGCAGGTGCCCACAAAACTTCTCCTCGGGTGGAACACCACCAAGGGGCGTGGGGCCGGCAACAATCCGGATGTCGGGCGCCAATGCGCCGAGGAAAGCGCCGACAACATTAAGGCTCTCTTCGAAGACGGAACTGAGATGGTGTTCATCACTGCCGGTATGGGCGGTGGCACCGGAACCGGAGCCGCTCCCGTCGTGGCGAGGCTCGCCAAAGAGGCCGGCATGCTTACAATCGGTATCGTGACCGTCCCCTTCATGTTCGAGGGGGAGAAAAAGATTATTAAGGCTCTTAACGGCGCCGACGCCATGAGGGAACACGTCGACGCTCTTCTCGTAATCAACAACGAGAACCTTATCGAACTTTATAAGGACTACAATTTCTTCAATGCTTTCGAAAAGGCTGATGACACCCTTGCAAATGCGGCGCGAAGCATCTCCGACATCATATCCGAGAGATGCTACATCAACGTCGACTTCCAGGACGTCAAGACCACTCTCAAGGATAGCGGCACAGCAATCATATCCACTGCATACGGCGAGGGGGAACACCGTATCTCTGATGCAATCCATAATGCGCTCCATTCCCCGCTCCTCAAAAAGCATGATATCAACACCTCAAAGAGACTCCTCTTCAAATTCACCTGCTCGCGTGAATCCAAGAATGCCCTCAGGGCGGAGGAGATAGCCGAAATCACTCAGTTCACCTCCAAACTCCCATCGAGCATCGACGTGAAATGGGGTATCGGCGACAATCCCGAACTCGGCGACAAGGTGAAGATAACGGTGCTCGCTTCCGGCTTCGACCTCACTCTGCGTGAAGGAAGCAAAGACCCCATGAATCCCGACGGACCCACGAAGGGGGCCATAGTGTTCGAAAGTGAGCCCAAACAGGCGGTCGAGCAGGAAGACAAGGCTCAGAGCACCGAGAGGATCGCCGACTTCTACGGCACCGACAAGGTAATCAAGCAGCGTCGCACGGCGGCGAAGATGAAGTATGCCGTGCTGAAGCCTTCACAACTTGACAATCACGACGTGATAGCTCTCATTGAAAGTGTGCCGACGTTCAACCGCGACCCCAAATTCAATGAGGAATTGTCAAGGCTCACAAACATGGATCCTTTCGCTCCCCGCAACACGCATACCGAAGACAGAGGGGGAACAATATCCTTCGAGGGGATGATTCCTTAATCCCCCTTTTTAGATTATTTTTTTGAATTATCTGATATAACCTTAAACAGTCATAAACCGATGGCTGCCGTCATTGCCGGCGACAGCATTTTTAACACTCTGATGATGGAAACCAAATTCCAGATGGTGGCGAAGACCTTTCAGGGTCTTGAGGAAGTGCTCCGTGACGAGCTTATTGACCTCGGCGCCGAAAACGTTGAGTTAGGCCTGAGAATGGTCACCTTCGAGGGGGATCTCGAGGTAATGTACCGTGCCAATCTCTGCTGCCGCACTGCTCTCAGGATTCTGAAGCCTATCGTGAAGTTTACCGCAGATTCTACTGACGAACTCTATGATAAGGTGAGGGAACTCGATTGGGAACAGTTCATGACCGTAGATTCCACTTTCTCGATCGATTCCACCGTGAACAGCGCGGATTTCAACCATTCCAAATTTGTGACATACCGTGTCAAAGACGGTATCGCTGATCATTTCAATGACAAATACGGCAGACGCCCGTCAATACGTCTCGTAGGAGCCGATATACAGTTGAACGTACACATCTCCGACAACCGCGTGACGATATCACTCGATTCCAGCGGTGAGCCTCTTTCAAAGAGAGGATACCGCGTGGAGCAGACGGAGGCTCCCATAAACGAGGTGCTCGCTGCCGGGATAATAATGAAAACCGGTTGGAGGGGCGACAGTGATTTCGTCGACCCGATGTGCGGATCCGGCACTTTCCTCGTGGAGGCCGCCCTTATTGCAGCCAACATAAACCCCGGTATTTACCGCGAGAGTTTCGCTTTCGAGAAGTGGCCTGATTTCAATGAGGAACTTTTCGAGGATATATATAACGACGACTCCGCCGAGCGCGATTACGCCTACAAGATATACGGCGGCGACATAGACCCGGAGGCCGTGGCGATTGCCCGCAAGAATATAAAGTCGGCAAGAGTGGAGGATATGATAGAATTGCAGTGCAAGTCTGTCACCGACTGGACCGACAATGCTCCTGAAGGAATTCTGGTGACCAATCCCCCTTACGGTGAGCGTCTTCGTCCTGAAAATATCAACGCTCTCTACAAGAATATCGGCTCCACACTGAAATCTTATTTCAAGGGGTGGCACGCCTGGATTATCGGGTATCGCGACGAGCAGTTTGCCGAGATAGGGCTCAAGCCGTCGGTAAAGATTCCGCTCCACAACGGCAGCCTTGAGTGCAGCCTGCGTGAGTATGTGCTCTTCGACGGCAAATATTCCGAATTCCGTGCTGACGGTGGCTCCGTGAGCAATCCCTCCGCAAGGAAGGAGCAGGGCCCTAAGAAAGTGCGCCATATCTCCGATGATGACTGGGAGAAACAGGCCCGCAAGTTCAACAGCGGAAAGGGTATGATTGACGATCGCAACAAGAAGAAGAAAAACTTCACACGCGACGACAAGAAGCATAACTTCGATTCAGCACCCCGTGGCGGTTTCAGCCGCGACGATGACGACGACGATTTCACACCGCAGATACAGCGTCCGGCTTCGCGTCCTTCCGACCGCGACCGCAAACCTTTCGACCGCGACAACCGCGACCG
>CAMWMD010000023.1 GCA_947175265.1 uncultured Porphyromonadaceae bacterium
AATGTTAATATACGTTTAAAATCCGGATAGGTTTTGAGATATGCAGGTATGATCCGGAAGTTCCCGGAGGGGTGTGGGTGCAAAAGTACTTTTTTCGAGTAGGCATCCGTGATGAGGAACAGATAATGGAATCCTTCTTCTTTTCCAAGCCATATATAGGTGATGTCGGCTACCCACAGTTGGTTGATGCCTGTTGGCTCGAAGTCCTTGCGTAAATCCGGATACACTCTTAGCCCATGGTCGGAATATGTGGTACGTGTGCGGTGCACTCGCTGTTTTATCAACAGATTCTGTTCCCGCAGAAGTGAGAACAGAGAGTCCCTGCCCACATCTATTCCGTATTCTCGTTTCAGAACCACCTGTAACTTTCGCCCTCCTATACCGGGCATATCAATTCGGATCTGATGAATGCATTCCAGAATACGGTCCTTGTCAACTGCCTCCTCGAAAGATCTCTGATGATATGAATACCACGCCTGTTTAGTCACGCCAAGTAGCTCGCACGCGCCGGACACTCCTATGTCGTGACGCATACGCAAGCGGTCAGCTACTTGGTATTCGATTTTTTTGACTGTGACGGTTTTACAAGTTTACGATACTCAACCAGTTGTTCCTCAAGGAACTCTCGCCTTATGGCATCCTTCCTCTGAAGAGCCTCAAGACGCGCTACTTTACTGAGTGCCTCGTCGAGTTCGCGACGAAGTTGACGCTCTATCTTGTCACTGTCACTTTTGGGGAGAGAGGTTTTCTTTGGCATGGGCCGTCTTTTCCTCTTTGGCCTGTCCGATGTGATAGCCTTTGCTCCCTCACGGCGCAGCCACTTGCCGATACTGCAGCGTGTACCGCGATAGTCCGGAATTGCATTGACTGATTTGAATAACGTCCCGGAAGGCAAATTTATTTCCTTCTCAATCTGATCGAAGCCTTTTGTGCTTTCGTACCAGGTGCGGACTGCGGCAATCTCGCCTTCGTCTCAGTTTCTTTTGATTTCTTCACTCATTGTCCGTTAAAATCTTTAACTCTTTAGTCAAGATTTTTCAGGACTGGACGGCTCTGATATTTAACAAAAATTTATTAACTTTGCATTACCGTTAGGTGAACAGACATTTAACTGTCTGTGAGAGGGAATCCGGTGTGAATCCGGGACAGTGCCAGCTACTGTAATGCCTCATCATATACCTGCCAATAATGGTCACTTTCGCAAGGAGGGAAGGCCGGCAAGGTATGGGCTAAGTCAGGAAACCTGCCTATAGACAATTTATAGAATGATTATTTCTGGAATAAAATAATTAACTATGATTAAAAAAGTTTTTAAACAAATGCATCTGTGGCTGTCAGTTCCCTTTGGACTGATAGTCACTTTGATTTGTCTTTCCGGAGCAATTCTTATTTTCGAGAAGGATTTCGGGCATATCGGCCAGGCAAATGTTGTTTCCAATGGTAATAAACCTCTGCCATTGGATTCAATCCTCAATTCAACAGCAGCATTTCTCGCCGGAAGCAATCAGATTGTTGGAGTCACTACTTATCCTGATTCAGAACACGCATACAAAGTAATGCTTGCAAAACCCGCGATGGCTGCACTCTGGGTTGATCAATACACCGGAAATGTCATTGGTAAATATGAACGGGCCAAAATCTTTAAATTAGCCAGTTCAGCCCATAGACGACTTTTCGGAAAATCAAGAGCACATGGAGCATTCGGCGCAAAAACCGGTAAATTGATTATAGGGATTGCCTCCATCTCACTATTGCTTATCATTTTCTCCGGTTTGATAGTGTGGTGGCCTGCAAAAGGAAATGTAAAAAATAAGCTGACCATTTCTACTGATAAAGGCTGTTACAGATTTTGGTTTGATTTTCATTGTGTAGGAGGAGTTTTAAGCACATTGGTTTTAATCATCTGTATAATTACGGGTCTAAATTGGTCTTTCGGATGGTATCGAACTGCTCTGTACTCTACATTAGGTTCAAAAGTTTCAAAGTCAACAATCCATAAGACACCTGCAGAAAACTTCATTGTTTGGGAAAATGCCTATAACGCAATTAAAAGTGTCAATCCAGACTCAGAAATAAGGATATATCAGGGGGATGTGGATGTAGTAGAGGGAGGATTTGGCAATCAGCAAGCCTATAAGACATATCGCTTTGATAGTAAAGATGGAAAAATCACCACAATTTTACCCTACTCTGAAAAGGAAAGATCAAATCATATAAAAGGCTGGATATATACCCTCCACGTTGGCTCATGGGCGGCCTGGATTTCCAAGATATTTTATCTACTTTGCGTAATTATAGGCGCTACACTCCCAATTTCAGGATATTATCTATGGATAAAGCGATTAATAAAGAGAAAACACCGCGAATCATAATGATTACCGGTGGCCAGCGCAGTGGCAAAAGTGTTTTCGCTGAAAACATAGCTTTGGATATGTCTACACATCCGACCTATCTTGCTACTTCCAAAGTTTTTGATGAAGAAATGCGAAGACGCGTTGAAATTCATCAGAAACGAAGGGGCTCTTATTGGAGAAATATTGAAGCGCCACTAAGTATCGAAGCTCTGAGTTTTTCATACAATGAGGTTGTTCTTGTAGATTGTCTTACACTATGGGCAACCAATTGGATGTTTGAAAAAAATGAAGATATAGATAAAGCGCTTTGCGCTTTAAAATTTCAGCTTAAGCTGCTAAAGGATGCCGGAGTCATCTTAATTGTAGTTACAAATGAAATCGGACTGGGAGGAATAAGTTCTAATACGATGCAACGTAAATTCACTGATTTACAAGGATTGATAAATCAGTATGTAAGTTCGATAGCTGATGAAGTATATATGGTAATATCAGGAATACCAGTCAAAATAAAGTCTCAACGATGAAGAAATTTAAGATAGAGCCGGTAGACCGTACTATTGAACCGGATATTATCAGAAAAATCGATAACCTTACCAAGCCCAAGGGGTCCTTAGGAATGTTAGAGAAACTGGCACATAAGATTTGTCTTATTCAACAGACACTTTCTCCTGAGCTTAAAAATCCACACAATGTGTTATTCGCTGCTGATCACGGCATCCTCGAAGAAGGAGTGAGCATTTCGCCTAAGGAAGTCACATGGCAACAGCTAAGCCATTTCTCCAAAGGAGGAGCCGGTATTAATTTCCTATGTGAGCAACACAGAGTTAATCTTGTCCTTGTTGATGCAGGGGTGGACTATGACATTCCTTCAGGACATGGCATTATAGACATGAAGGTCAGACGTGGAACACGCAATTTCCTTCATGGATCGGCCATGACCGAAGAAGAAATGAATCTTTGCATAGAAAGAGGTGCAGAGATTGTGGATAATATATATAAAACCACAGGTTGCAACATCATCAGTTTTGGTGAAATGGGAAGTGGCAACACTTCCCCGTCAGCCATCTGGATGCATCTGTTCACCGGAATACCATTGGAAAAATGTATTGGTGCCGGAGCGGGTCTCGATAACGCCGGGATACGGCACAAATACGAAGTATTGTCAGAAGCTGTCGCCAATTTTAAAGAGCAAGACACCGTAGTGGCGAAAATCGCCTGGTTTGGGGGTTATGAGATGGTTATGGCTCTTGGAGGAATGCTGAAGGCAGCAGAACTTGGTATGATAATATTAGTCGATGGCTTCATAATGACAAGTGTAATACTTGCAGCGTCAAAACTTTATCCCTATATTATGGAATATGCTGTTTTCGGCCATCAGGGAGACGAAAGCGGTCATAAACTTATGCTTGAGGCAATGGGTGTAAGGGCACTATTGCATCTTGATCTCCGTCTCGGAGAAGGATCAGGAGCAGTATGTGCCTATCCCATCATAGAATCTGCCGTAAGGATGATCAATAGAATGGATAGTTTTCAGTCTGTAAAAGTAACTAAATATTTTTGATGAAAAGGATAGCCGCTGCCTTGACCTTATTCACACGTATTCCTTTCTGGAAATGGTTTAATCTACAGTCTGATGATTATACTCAGGCTGTGGTTTTTTGGCCTCTAACAGGATGGTTGACTGGATTACTGACAGCAGGAGTGTTTTTCGGGTTTTCATTTATTTTTCCTACTCTTACAGCACTTATTCTTGCAATAATAGCCCGATTACTCCTGACAGGGGCACTGCATGAAGATGGATTAGCTGATTTTTGTGATGGCTTTGGTGGTGGGAAAGGGAAAGAGAGCGTCTTGAGAATAATGAAAGATTCCCATATAGGAACCTATGGGGTGATTGGCTTAATCTGTTATTTCCTCATTGCATTATCAGTACTGATGTCTTTACCATGTCTTTTAATAGTTCTGACAATAATTGCCATAGATCCGTTTTCTAAATTCTGTGCTTCTCAACTTATCAACTTACTACCCTATGCACGCCCGGAAGGTGCGAAGAATAAAATAAGCTATTCGAAAATGAGCGTTTCCCAGTTTATTCTGAATATGCTATTTGGCGGCATACCCTTGATTCCCCTGATATGGACTGAACCACAAACCTCAATCTCCATAATATTCCCTGGTATTTCCCTATTTAGTCTTATTCATTTTATGCGACGTAAAATTCACGGATACACAGGAGATTGTTGTGGAGCAACTTTCTTGATCTGCGAGATGACTATGCTTTTGGGTATCTACTTTTTGATCAATCTATGAGAGTCATATTAATCAGACATACTTCTGTGGATGTTCCCAAAGGCATATGCTACGGTCATACCGATGTACCATTAGCTTCCTCATTTGCGATAGAAGCCCAAATTGTGAAAGAAAGGATTAAAACTTACCACTTTGATAAAGTATATTGTAGTCCGTTGTCAAGATGTGTCGAACTTGCTCGTTTTTGTGGATATGAAGATGCGGAAAGAGATGATCGGCTGAAGGAAATGGATTTCGGCGACTGGGAAATGAAAGCTTATAATGACATACATGACCCAAGATTACAGGATTGGTTCAACGACTATATTACTATAGCTCCTACAGGAGGTGAATCTGTTTTGGATCAGCGGTCACGGTTTGAAAGTTTTATAAATGAAAAGAAAGAGGAATATTCAAATTCCCTAATCGGAATTTTCACACATGGGGGTATATTGATAAATGCACTCGTGTCTTACAGCAACATGAGCTATGAAGAAGTCTATAACTCCAAGCCCACATACGGTGCTATAATAGAAATAGAAGTCTGATGCCTCCGGTGAGCAAAACCATTGAGACTTCTACTTTTCGATTAATAGAAATTGCCTTTATGACATCTGAATAATTGAAATACCGAGGATTTTCTCCTATATAAGGTTTATAGACACTTTCACCAAAATAATCGTGTGGGCCACCGAATCGGCAGTTAAGGATACCAGCCAGAGCAGCTTCCGGATATCCACTGTTGGGACTTAAATGACGCTTCCCGTACTTTTTTACAAACCGCAACAGTCTCAACTTACCTGTGACAACAATCATAAAAAATGAAGTCAACCTTGCCGGAATATAGTTGGCAGCATCGTCGATACGAGCAGCGACACAACCGAAATCCTTATATCGCATATTGCGATACCCTATCATAGAATCTAATGTATTTATCATTTTATAAGCAACCATGCCGGGCACACCTAAAACGGCATACCAGAAGAGAGGTGCGATAACTCCATCACTGAGATTCTCTGCCAAAGTCTCAAGCGCGGCAGTGCGAATCTCCTGAGCAGAAAGTAGTGAAGTATCTCGGCCAACGATCCTTCCTACTTGCTTTCTACCCAACTCAAGGGATTCATCAACTGCCTCAAATGTCTTTCTAACTTCACTGATGAGTGTCGTACCTGCGAGGCAGTAAAACACCAATACTGACTGCACTATTAAATTAAGCCACCATAGGGATGAAAGCCATCTCAGGACCAACCACGTCACTGCAAACACTCCGATAATAAGTGAAATAGCTGTTAAAGCACCTTTGGCCTCTCTGTGCGAGCCCTTGTTCAGAAGATGTTCAAATCCTGCTATGGCCTTTCCAAACCACACTACTGGATGAGGTAATCTGACAGGATCACCAAACAGAAGGTCGAGAATCCAACCTATTATCAATGGAGAGATGGTTACAATGATATCCATTCTTCAATACATTTTACAAGCAGCTTATTACTCTCATGGTCCTGAGCCGCCACACGGAAATACGCATTATTCAGAGTCTCGAAATTAGAGGCATCCCTAATAAGTAGACCATAACTGTTCATAAGCCATTCCTTCAATTGAGAAGCATTTCCTTTAGGCAACTTGCAAAGAATGAAATTACAATCGGTTTCATGACACTCAATACCAAGAAAACGTAGGGCATGAGCCATGCCCAAAATTTCTTCATGCAGTAGATATCTATCAATATAATAGTCGTTTCTATGTTCCAGCAAAAAATGTGACGCTTCAATTGCAAATGAATTTATTGACCATGGCATACGCATCGAACGCAATCCGGATACTATCTCTTCTGAAGCAATCGCATAACCTATTCTAAGTCCCGGAACAGCAAACTGCTTCGTAAGTGACTGAAGCATTATAATATTTCTACGAGATAATACATCAGCAACAGTAAGAACATCAACTACAGAATAGTCAGAATAGGCTTGATCGATTATAAACAGCGTTTCGTGTTTGTTGTCAATAATATTGAGAAGTTTCTCTCGATTGAAAACCCTACCAGTTGGATTATTTGGATTACAGAGCCACACGACATCTCCTTTGCAGTCCGTGAGAGTGCCTTCCAATACAGCTGATTCACGAATGAACAGTACATCATGCCCGAACATAAGGCAGGCATCCTGATATTCATGAAAAGTCGGGACTGCAACAACAGACTTTAATCCCTGCATCTTACGGGCTATCAAATAAATTGCTTCTGTAGCTCCATTCGTTACTATTATGTTATCGGCAGGAACCCCATAGGCATTACTCAGTTTATTCTCCACGCTGACCGGTTCAGGTTCCGGATAATTGGATAAAAGTCGAGGACAAGACGCGAGATGCTTCATCAATCCTGAATAATCAACACCTTGATGGATATTTGTGCTGAAATTCACCTTTACCTTTCCACAATAGCGGAAAACATCATCACCATGTCCGTTAATCATGATCCGTCATTATTTTATAAAGCTTGTCAATATCTACATATTCCCTAAGCCATTCGGCAAGAGCATCATACTGCGACTCCTTGAATGCATGGTAGTCAAAATCAGCCATTGAATCCTGAGTTATATAAGGAGCCAGGATATAATCCAAAACAACCGGGTTATCCAGGATTCCATGTATATAGGAGCCAAAACACCGCTCATCTACGAAACATCCGTCTTGCTCGCCATATGTATTCTTCGTCAAAGGTGAATTCGATTCAGTGTGCCCCATATGTATTTCATAACCCTCGCAGATTTTTTCCGAATCAAGAAAACGGAATTGAACCTGCTTTGTAGTCTTGGTGTCGGTAAGAATGGTAGAAACGGGTAGGAGTCCCAGTCCGGGCAACTCCCGGATTTCTCCTTCTACTCCGTCAGGATCCGATATCATAGTTCCCATAATCTGATATCCCCCGCAAATTCCTATCACACTCTTTCCAACCTCTCTTGCACTGATTATCTGTCTGGCAAATCCTTTCTTGCGAAGATAGTTAAGATCAGCAAGTGTATTCTTACTTCCTGGAATTATGATGATATCGGCCGCCTCAATCTCCTTGGGATCAGTAATATAGAAGAGATTAACTTCGGGATGACGCTCAAGCATATTGAAATCAGTGAAATTAGAGATATGTGGCAAAGCGACTACGCCTACCTTTAACATATTATCGGTTATCAATTTGTTTTTATTTTCGAGAGCTACGGAATCCTCTTCCTCTATCTTTATATGATTTGCCATCGGCACGACTCCAAGGACAGGAATGCCGCATAATTCCTCCAAGATTTGCCTACCACTCTCAAACAATCTCAGATCACCTCTGAACTTATTGATGATAATTCCTTTAATTCTCTTGCGGTCTTCCGGAGTCTGCAACATTACAGATCCATACACGCTTGCGAATACACCACCTCTGTCTATATCAGTAACTAAAATGACATCCGCGTCGGCATATCGTGCCATAGACATATTGACTATATCCCCCTCACGCAAATTGAGTTCAGAAATGCTCCCTGCTCCTTCGAGTACAATGGGATTATAACGGGATGAGAGACGGTCGAACGCCTCATGGGCCAGTCTGCGCAATTCATCTTTCCCTTCCTTGCGGAAATATGAATACGCATCTCGGTTGCCGGAGGGTTTCCCATTTATCACAACCTGCGATGTATGTTCACCGGAAGGTTTCAAAAGGATCGGATTCATGTCTGCAGAACAGGGAATGCCGCAAGCCTCCGCTTGAACGGCTTGAGCCCTGCCGATTTCCATCCCATCGGGAGTGGCATAGGAATTGAGAGCCATGTTCTGAGCCTTGAAAGGAGCCGGAGAATATCCATCCTGAAGAAAGATTCGGCAGAGTCCGGTTGCTATGAGGCTTTTACCAACATCGCTTCCTGTACCTGCCAACATTATAGGAGACATTTGTTTCATTTCTTTTTTTGTTTATAACCAAATTCACGCCATGCTTCCTCCATGCAACCCGCGTGCTGAAGCTCATGACGTGCCATAATGAAGAAAAGGTCAGACAGGCGGTTGACGTATTGAAGAATTGTCTCAGGCACAGGATCCATTTCATTAAGATGCCATAGATTCCTCTCAGCCCTCCTTGCAGTCACTCTTGCCTGATGCATCAGCGTGGCCAATGGTGTTCCGCCCGGAAGTATGAAACTGTCAGGAGGCGTGCATTGCGAATTGATATGATCAATCCAACATTCCAGATCCCCTACCAGCGTATCCGGAAGTTGATTGGGATTGTGTACGCGCTGTTCGCTCAAGGTTGCCACAATACTCATAAGAGCCATGAGATTGAGTTGAATCTCACGGAGCCGCAGTTGCCACTGATGGTCAGAAGGCAACGTGGTGCGTATCGCTCCTACGGCTACGTTAAGCTCATCGAGAGTTCCGTTTGCCTCTATTCGTATATCTGTTTTAGGCACTCTCAATCCACCATGAATAGCAGTAGTACCTTTATCACCTGTCTTTGTGTATATCCTGTTCATTGATCCCAAAGTTTAAAAATGTCTGTCTCTCCCCAATAAAGGTGTGTATAACCTGCAAAGGTGTTACGGTATCTATATACAGGAGTCGCTACCGGCACGCCTTTCACATTGAACTGATGCGCAACGGATGGAATATTCTCCCTTGCAGGAACTGTATGAGAGTAGTGAAATTCATGTCCCCGTATATTCAATTCAGGGAAATTCACCTTCCTATAGCCTAATGTCAGATGTGCATGCTCCATTGTGGTCTTCAATGGGAAAACTCCACACATCCGCTTGCCATCAATTTCTTCGGTCAGATATATCATGCCTCCACATTCCGCCAGTATCCTTCCCCCGGACTCCGCATATTCCCTTATGGCCTTACGCATAACGGAATTTCGCTCCAATTCATCAGCAAACAGTTCGGGATATCCTCCGGGGAGATAGATCAAGTCGGCATCCGGAATCGACGTGTCGCGCAGCGGAGAGAAGTAAACAATCCTGCTTCGGAACACCTCTATATTTACGGGATAGATAAAGCTAAACGCCTCATCTTTTGCTACGGCAACTACCTTATCATCAACCACTGTCTCACACTGCTGCGGTTCGTCTGAATCTACCTCGGTAAGCGACAGCAAAGTTTCAATATCTATGTTACTTTCCACCTCGTGAGCCGCCGCATCGATAAACCGCTCTATTTCAGCAACAGAATCAAGAGTCAGTCCCAAATGTCGTGACGGTGTCTTAAGGTCATCATTCTTGCGTATATAGCCCAAAGAAGGGACTCCTGTCTCGGCACATGCATCTTTAAGGAAAGCATAATGATTTTCAGAGGCTACACGATTGAAAATCACTCCCACCACCTTTACATTTTTGCGAAAACGGGTGAATCCATATATTGTAGCGGCCACAGAAAAAGCCGTAGATGCGGCGTTGACAAGAAGGACAACCGGAATATTCAGTTTTTCTGCAAGTTCTGCACTGCTACCCGCCATCCTGTCATAACCATCAAACATACCCATGACGCCCTCGACTATATTTACATCGCTGTCAGCTCCATACCGGCTGTAAATCTCCTTTACATGCTTTTCTGTCGACATAAATAAATCCAGATTTATTGAACTGCCTCCCGTTGCCAGCGAATGGTATTGGGTATCTATATAATCGGGACCGCACTTGAAGGGCTGAACTGCCATTCCCCTTCGCGACAGGGCTTTCATAAGTCCCAACGAAAGAGTGGTCTTGCCACTTCCAGACGAAGCTGCGGCTATTAGAAACGAACTCTTTTTCATTGCTATGTCTTACTTAATATCTTACCATCGTCCGCGATCAAGACCGCATCTAATATTCCTTTAAAAATCTCAGAACAATGCAAATGACAGCGTCTTAAAAGTTCTGGAAAAAAGCACTCCGCATCGGCTTCGCTAAGAAGTGAAGGAAGTTCCCTTGCAAGAGATAGATTGGCCATTATTTCCTTAGAATCTATTGAACAACCGCATTCCTCTGCCAAAGACATAAGGAATTCCCTGTTGAACGTAACTTTATGGCTATGGGTATCCATATTGCCTTCCGAGAGTTTCACCGCCTTTCCCAACATAAGTCCGATAATGAGGTGTTTAACCCCACACTCCTCGGCTATCTTCATTGTCTCTCCAATGGCATTGCCATAATGTATAAAGGCTTGTTGAGGCACCTCAGGGAATAGAGCCTTCATGTATTTCTCACTTTTACCTCCGGAATTCACAATTACCTCTTCGCAACCGTTAGCCAAAGCCACTTTCATCTCCCTTCGTATGGATTCCAGAAACGCTTCATGGGAGAATGGACGCACTATGCCGGATGTGCCGATAATGGAAACACCACCCACTACGCCGACTCTTGGATTGAAAGTCCTTTCCGCAAGTTCTTCTCCGCCTTCCAGAGACACTGTAACGTCAAGTCCACCATCGTATAGTGCCGAAAGTTCGGAGCTCATCATAGAACGCGGGACAGGATTTATGGCAGCCTCACCTACAGGAAGTCCTAATCCGGGAAGGGTTACTGTCCCTATTCCCTCTCCTCCAAAGAAGCGGATTCCATCATGCTCCGCAAATGAAACTTTAACAGATATCAATGACTTGTCGGTCACATCCGGATCGTCCCCGGCATCCTTGATTACGCTGGCTATAGCATAATACCTTTCAATCATCACTGATACGACTGGCATGTGAAGGGTCTCACCCTCAGGTATTTTGAAGTCAATGTCTTTCACCTTTTTCTCCGTCAATAATCCCACAAGTGCAGCCTTGGCTGCAGCTGTGGCACAAGAGCCTGTAGTGAAACCTGTGTGCAACGGATAAAATTCAGGTAAAAGCCTTTCTATCTCACGACGCAATCCATGCCTTCCGTCAACTACAATAAAGTCAGCTGACAGTATAGGGCGCTTTACGACAAACACCTTTATCACATGATGTCTGGCAGCCTCAATCTTTTCCATAAAACCACCGGTCTCACCGCTTTCTTTTGTCAGAACCGCATCCGGATGAATAGTCTTAACCAGAGAATCCACCGAATCATCATCATAATAGACCAGTCTATTCGTAGGAAACCCTTCTTGTGTCGCTATCTCGAAAGACTCATCGCGTTTCAGTATACGAAACCAAGTCTCATGCATGGTCCAATATGGTTTTAGTTTTTTTATTGTCTGTACACCGGTCAAGGCAAGGAGTCTTTCAATGCCGACCTCCTCCATCTCCTTAATAGCCTTATCAAAACTATCACACCACACAGTGTTTTCGTAGTCAACGGAAGGATATCTACGCTCAAACCTTATGACCGGAATGCACAATTCACGACTGACTTTATCAACAGTGGAATGTAAAGAAGAAGCAAACGGATGCGCCGCATCAATTATCAGACGTATGGCTTTTGATCTACAAAAATCGACCATGTCCGACTGTGTCATCGCACCATTAATATGCTTGCCATGAGCACATTCTATCTTCTGAAGGTCACCTCGGGTAGAGTAGAAATAGTGTCCGGTGCCTTCATCAAGTGTCTCTACAGCTATTCGTCCTTCCGTAGTTCCTCCGAAAACAAGTATCATTTTCTGAAAAGATGCTTGAAACTGTCATTATAAAGGCGTGACAATCCTTCACGATTGTCTATAGCCTCTCCCACAACAAGAAGAGTTGTCAATGTAAGCTTATTATCATGAACTATCTTTGCCAAATCCTTAAGTTGACCACGATATATTTTCTCTTCTTTCCAAGTCAGCTTGTAGCAAGCAGCTACAGGGGTCTCCGGAGGATATGCCATCAAAAGCTCCCTCTGCACATCATCTACGATTCCGGCGCTGAGATAAATGCACATGGTGCTTTGCGAAGCTGCAAGTTTATGAAGCTGCTCTTTTTCCGGCATTGGAGTGCGACCCTCCCCTCTTGTAAGAATAATGGTCTGCACTTTCTCTGGAATTGTAAATTGAGATTTCAAAGCGGCAGCCGCTGCCTGGAATGATGAGATACCCGGTGTGATATGGTAGTTCATGCCATATCGGTCGAAGTAAGCCATCTGTTCTTGAATCGCGCCATATATGCAAGGGTCGCCTGTATGGAGACGAACCACGAGTTTGTCTCTATCATAAAATTCCTTCATCAAAGCAAACTGCTCCTCAAGGTTCATTGATGCAGAACTTCTCACCACACAACCTGGCTTGGCATAGTAAGTCAATTCTATAGGAACAAGACTTCCGGCATATAAGATAAGGTCGGCTTGCTCAAGGAAACGTTTCCCTCGCACCGATACAAGTTCAGGATCGCCAGGGCCTGCCCCGACTATCTCAATATGACCTCCACGCAAGGCTCCTTTATCAAGAGCGATGGCAAATGTGAAATCGGAGTCTTCAGAAACCTTCCCCTTATGCTTCTCAAAAATAATTTTTCCATAATCAGCTGATTTTATGGCACAGCTTTCCGCAACGCCAGGAACTCCTGTCACTTCCAGCACTTTCTCCGAAGGATTTGGCACAACGATACCAGTGAGTTGATCGGGTGTAAATATGTTGCACAAATGAATGTTTTGCCACTTTGAAAGCTCAGCAAGGAGATGCTCGTCTTTCTTCAAATCTATTGTGGAAACCGACTTAATTGCCTTAGGACTGATACCATTCTCAACCAAAGTCTTACCAATATACTCTGCCACTCCATCAGGATTGCAATCACGACGACAACCGATACCAAGATTCAATACCAAAGGACGATAGTAGAGTGTAGGTATATCATAATTATAAACATAAGGAGTGACAGCAATTATCAGTTGATATTGCGTCATATCGGTTCGATCAGTGACAACAGAAACATTGGGAGGAAGAGCAGACTCCAAGTAATCAGTTCCTTTGTCACGGATATCGAGTAGTAAACCTACCGGCTTACCGTTGACAAACGTAGCTATAGCTTGATTCATTTCAGTTCGTGTTGCATCGGTGGCCCAGCCCATACACTTTCCCAAAATATCAAGTTTCCACATTCCGGTATTGTCACTCTGAGTAGTAACCACCGGTCTCGCTCCTATGATGTGAGCCACCTCCTCACACAAGCGGTTGGCACCACCGACGTGGCCGGAAAGGACCGCTATGGCATTGCGCCCGACACTATCCACACAAATTACAGGAGGATCTGTGTACTTATCATTTACCATCGGGGCTATCATACGCACACATATTCCCAAAGCTCCTATAAAGATGACTGCCTCTACTGCATGGTGATCAACTGAAGAGAACGCTTTCTGGTCGATAAGTACGTAATCGGACTTTTCTTTCCGTATAATCTCACCTAACTTAAGTCCGGCATCATTTATATATACTATGTATTTCATTTTGCTTTCAGTATTGTTATCGGGTTATGATCATCCAAAATCAGTATGTGCTCAGCTTCAATGACTCCACCAAAGGCTTCCACTGCCTTACGGAATAAATTGCAACTTTCCGCACTGACAGAGTTAAAGACAAGTACGCCACCTTTGTTTAAAACCTTATATATGCGACCGACCATCTCATCAAGTCGTCCGCCATGTCCCCCTATGAACACTGCATCCGGAGAGGGATAGCGACTTAGATCACAGTTCATAAAGTCTCCGATCACTCCGGTTATACCCGGTGCTCCAAATTTTCGACAGTTATCAATCAGAAGTCCCCTCGATTCTTCCCGACGTTCAAACGCCACCACTTCAAGCGAAGGAAACTGAAGTTTGGCCTCTATCGAAACGGAGCCTGTGCAGAAACCAATGTCCCAAAGAGTGTGCCTCCCATAAAGATCAAGCATTGAGAGTGTCAGCAATCTCACCGGCATCTTGGTTATCATATTCGTTCTCCCCTCAAGATGGTAAAATTCAGTCTCTGGGATGCCGAAATATACCATTCGGGAATAGGTCATGGTAAGGATCACGCAGTTCGGATGAGAAAAACTTTTTCCTGTGGCTTCTTTAAGCGAAAGAGACCTGACAAGCTCTTCGCTCTCATTTCCAAGATTTTCTCCAACCGTCATAGTATAATTGTCATAGCCATATTCAAGCAATCTTCCGGCAATTTCCGCAGGTCCTTTTTTTTTGTCGGTCAACACGCCTATGAGGGGACATTGCCTGATGATTGCCGTATCAAGTACTTTCCATGGTCTGCCGGTAACTGATACATTCACCATATCCGCATACGGAATAAGCATGCGGTGAGCCAGCATCTGAAGCGAATTGAACGCCGGATATACTTTCATACGGCAATCAGGAAACTCACGCCTCAGAGTGGCGGCAAAACCATAGAATAATGGATCTCCTGAAGCAAATATCACAATCTTGCCATATCGGGCATATTCTACCCACACTTTATCCAAAGGCACTACAATATCAATCCATACACATCCTTCCGGCAAAAGATCTTTCACGATTTCATGATGTCGTCTGCCCCCGGAAAAGACGTGGCCGGAACTGATTAAATCTCTCTCATCCGGAGTAAACCACTGACTGCGGCTATCTGACAGTCCTATTACTATAAACTGCTTTTCACACATCTCTTCCAGGTTTTAACTGCTCCGCATCGGGCCAGCAGAGTATGGAGTTGACAAGAGTTGCAGCGAGGTTGCTTCCACCTTTCCGCCCTTCGACTATTATTTTAGGAATATTCTTGAAGGGCTTCACCATGTGCTTGCTCTCACATACATGCACGAACCCGACTGGAGCCGCGATTATGCCACATGGTCTTGCCTTCCGGGAGCGTATCAGTGTGCATAGTTCCATAAGAGCCGTCGGCGCATTGCCGAAGACATAAAGGGCATCCGGATATTCCGAGACTGCCAGACGTATACCAGCTTGGGTCCGGGTGATATCCGCGTTCTTGGCAAGATCTGCAGTCCTCGAATCAGACAAATAGCATTTCACTTCCACACCGAGACGCGCCAAAGCACCTTTCCTTATCCCGGAGGCTGCCATTGTCACATCCGTGATTATGGTTCGTACGCTTCCTGAAGACAAGGCTTCATAAATATTCGCCACTGCTCCGTCATCAACCTTTACGATATTCTCCATATCGAAATCAGCAGTGGTATGGATGGCATGTAGAAGAGGCCATTTCCTGCCAAGCGGGATATCCGGATCTGCCAGTTCCCGCTCAATAGTCCGGAAACTCTCGATCATTATCGACTGTCCGATCCCAGTATCCTCATGTGTTTCCTCCCCAAAGTATCCTCTTGGTGTCACCATATGCTCTTCAAACCTATAGGTTTGAGAATTACCTATAATGACGACCGTAAACATGTCCACATCTTCGGGATCAAAAGATCCTAATGTTGTTAGTGTGACTTTCTGCTCCTCTCTTCCTGCCTGACGCACATATCCTACCGGTGTGTCCGAATCTCTGTATTTAAGAAATAATTCTTTCAACCGATACAGCTCCCAATATCTGCCATGACTCTTGGGATTATAGACTGCAGTCACAAAGTCGGCCTGAGCTGCCGCCTTGATACGCTTCTCAATCACCGTCCATGGAGTCATAAGGTCGCTGAGCGAGATGACACAGAAATCGTGTCCAACCGGGGCACCCAATAGTGATGCAGCCTTCTGGAAGGCGCTGATTCCGGGTATAACCTCTACCTCAATTTCCGAACCGCGCTCCCTCAACATTTCATACACGAGAGGAGCCATCCCATATATACCGGCATCACCGGAACTGATCACGCACACATCCCTGCCGGTTTCCGCTATCTCAAACGCTTTTTCTATACGTGCCTGCTCCTGACGCATTCCATTCTGCACTATCTCGGTTCCATCGGCTATCAAAGACTCTATAAATGGTATATAATATTTATAACCAATTATTATCTTACTATTGCTGATCACTTCCCGTCCTTTCGACGTCATATCGTCAAGTCCACCGGGACCTATACCCACGACTGATATCTTTGCTTTCATTTTCTACCTCTCATTACATACGTTATCACTTCTACAGGCTTAACAAGATGTTTCATTGCCATTCAACTTATCTGCGATCGAATAGAAGATCCACAGCATCAAGAAGAGAGTCTATATCGGGATGGCTGTTACCATTCAGGCTAATTCCTGATTCATCCGCATATATCCTGTTGTTATTGTCTTTAGCATCCGTCGAAACGCCGTGACGGGTCAGTGCCTTCCTTACCATATTAGCGACCGGGCCCTTACCCTCAAGAGTAATCGAATCAGTCAGTTTATGGTCGATCTTGAACAGACCGCTCTCTATATCGAAAGTCACACCATCCCTTTGAAAATACTTTGTCATCTCACCCTTCAGGGCAAGATCCTCCGGAGTGCCGATAGTCACACCATGAGGCTTGTCAAGAAGCCATACTTTGTCTGCTATCTGAAGTGCAAGCTCAAGGTCGTGAGTGGAAAGGAAAACTGTCTTGTTCCGTTCGCGGGAAAGTGTCTGAAGCAGCTGCATGATCTCGACCTTGCTGGGATAGTCAAGAAAGGCGGTTGGCTCATCAAGGAAAATCACCGGAGTCTCCTGTGCAAGAGCCTTGGCGATCATCACTTTCTGACGCTCACCGTCGCTGAGAGTCTGCACCATACGTCCTCGAAGGCCTCCTATTCCCACCAAAGCGATGGATTCTTCCACTATACACCTGTCATCAGCAGACATGTGTCCCCAGAAGCCTGTATATGGGCTGCGTCCCATACCTACAAGCTCATCGACCGACATATTATTTATGTTAAGGCGTTCGGTAAGAACCACACCGATCACCTTAGCCAGGTCGGAATCGGAATAGACATTCAACAGTCTGCCCTCAATCATTATATCGCCTTTCAAAGGAGGCAGAAATGCTGTCAGAGTCTTAAGGAGTGTTGACTTTCCCGCTCCGTTCGGTCCTAAGAGACAGGTAAGTTCCCTTGAATACAACGAGGCGTTTATGTCATGTGTAATGACCGTCGTATGCTTCCTGTCTGAGTATCCGGTATCCAGACCTACAACTCTTATGGTTTCATTCCTTCTCATCACACATCGTTTTTACGTTTGTTGAACAACACCCACATCACCACGGGAGCTCCCACAAGCGCCGTGACGGAGTTGACCGGAAGAGCACCCTCAAAACCGGGCATCCTTGCGATTAAGTTACACAACAACGCCAGTGACGCGCCACCAAGCAATGAGGCAGGAAGTATCACCGCATGATTGGATGTATGGAAAAGACCTCTACAGATATGCGGAACGGCAAGACCCAGAAAGACAACAGGACCACAATATGCTGTCACTACGGCGACCAGCACTCCCGAACATCCGATAACCCAAAGTCTCGCCCTCTTGATGTTCAAACCTAAGTTCTTGGCGTACGAGTCTCCTAACAGAAGAAGATTGAGGGTCTTTATCAGGAAAAAGGACATTGGCAGAAGGACAAGCATCAATATGATGAACACTGAAGCCTGCCCTCCGGAAACCCTTGAAAAACTCCCCAGTCCCCATATCACGTAAGCCCTGATATCCTCCTCTGCACTGAAAAATTTGAGCACTCCGATGATGGCATTGGCGATATAGCCTATCATTACTCCCATTATAAGAAGAGTGACGTTGCCTCTTACCTTCTGGGCTACAAAAGCTATAAGCGCCATGATGAGCAATGAGCCGACAATCGCTGACAACGTGATGGTAACCTCTCCAATCACACCCAGCTTACTCAGGGCAACACCACCAATGCTTCCTGACAGAAGGACAACACAAGCCACACCAAGACTGGCACCGGAACTGATGCCGAGTACCGACGGACCGGCAAGAGGGTTGCGGAAAACCGTCTGCATGAGCAGACCACTCACTGCCAGTCCTGCTCCAGCCATCATAGCTGTCAATGATTGGGGTAATCTTGACTTAAGTATTATATTTGTCCATATAACATTGCCGTCATTGCGACCTAAAAGGATGCCAATTATCTCATCAAAAGGGATATGGGCCGAACCCAAAAGAAGATTCAGTATGAAGAATCCTGCTATTGAGATTCCCAGCAATATCATAAGGATAACCGTACTGCTTCTGCTCATTTCAAGATATGGTAATATTTCGGTTTATGGTCCGGTAACACTTCCGGGTGGAATACGTGGATAAAATCAGCCAATACAATCTCCGGTTCCACCGGCATGCTCTCGTAAAAAGGTACTTCCATCATGTTGCAGTAGATGACACCATGATTTTTCCAGGCATCGAAATCAGTGTACCTGTTATCCTGCTCCTTGAGGACATTATAACTATAGTCACCGTCAAAACTATTGACGATTCTCCAATAGTCTGCGTGTGCGGCATTGGTATAGACTGTCTCATAGTCAAGGGTCACTCCTCCTGATTCATTGTTGTCTTTCAGGAAATAGTCGCCTCCGGCATCCCTAAACAACTGGGCGAGGAAACTTTTGCCACCTACCGCATACCAGTTGCCACCACGCATCTCACCGCTGAATACAGTAGGACGATTCTTCACTGTATCTACTTTAGACTTAAGTCCATTATATCTGCTTTCTATCCCATCGAAAGTAGAATTTGCAAGAGAGGCGTTGCCGGTCAATAAACCTATTACCTTTATCCACTCAGCCTGACCCAACGGAGACAGTTCCTTATATCCAAGATGCGGAATCATAGGAATATCAACATTGCGGATTGCATCGTATCCGCCACGCTTGAAGGGTGAGATGAAAATAACATCCGGATTTATTGCCATTATCACCTCGTTGTCGAAATTTCCTTCTATTCCGATCTTATGGGTCTTTCCATCCTTCAGCTGTTGGTTCATCTTTTCATTATGAAGATGACGGGTGCTCGTGATTCCGACTATCTTTTCCGGTATGCCGAGTTTCAGGAAGTTGGAAAGCTGAAGGGAAGTCATACAGATGGCGGTTTCTATCGGTATATTGAGGCGTGTATATCCTTCCGGTATATCTCCCTTATACTCCTTGTCTACGAGAGCAAAGTGAAACTGCTCGGCCTCCTTGTTTTCAGGATCATTGATGTCAAGAAGGGTAATATCATCGCCATACCTCACATTAAAGCCTTTGGCATATCTAGCCGCTATCAAAGAAGCTGAATCTACATCTGCATTTGATTTTCCTTTCGCATCCGATTGATTCCGGTGTCCTCCACATGAAAACAAGAGCGCAAGAGCGAGCAGTAGCGGTAAATATCTAAGTTTTCGCATAGTTGATTTGATTTATTCAGGTATATATATTATTTCTCCATTCTCAAGTTGATACGCCGACCCAACTTTTCTTCCCTTAGATCCTGAAGAGGAAGAATCATCGTCGGTCGGGGTATATTTCTTTATATGATCACCCTCCTTGGTGATTATTTCCATATTCTCGGCACCGGGATTCTTTACGATAGTGAAATTCTCCTTTGAGAAAATCTCGTTCATGCTGAAGTGGCTCACTAACGCCACCATAAGGGCGACAGCAAATACCATTGCGACATCAAATAGATTTGTCAGCATCCCCATCGGATTGTCGTCTTCGTCATTGCGAAGAATAGGATTCTCTTTCATTCTGTTGCAATTTTAGCGATAATAAACTCCAAATCGTTCAGATATACGGCATAATACCTTTGGTTGAGCTGCAATGCACATAGTCCTATGCCGGCAACAAGCATTCCGATTACTGTGGTGGCAAACGCCACCTGCATATTGTATGCCATTGACGCAATGTCTCCTACAGCAAGACCTACAAGCGCGGGCCCCATAGGAATAAGCGTACCCATGAGCCCAAGCATAGGGCCAAACTTTATGAGCATCCGATATTTTGCCAGTATTTTCTGCACTTCTACCTGAAAATTCGCCAGTTCATGATCACAATACGCTGAATCGTCTTTATGATTCATAATTCTTGTCAGATACTCAATAATGATGTTGTTTTTCGTGACTTGCAGACTGGAAAGAGTAGTTTGAAGCAATTCATACGAATAGTTACAGACTACCTCATTAAGTGCTGTAGACATGTGTCTGTGAAGTACAACAGTTCTGTATAACCCTGCCAGAATCCATATCGCCCTTCCCAATAGATAGAGAAGCAACAAGACCACAGGAATCATAAGTCCGTTAGAAATCGTAAATAGTATCTCAGATATTGCTTTCATGGCATTCCATAATAAATTATACATATCAGGATCCCGAAT
Organism: uncultured Porphyromonadaceae bacterium; assembly: GCA_947175265.1. Taxonomy (GTDB): domain Bacteria; phylum Bacteroidota; class Bacteroidia; order Bacteroidales; family Muribaculaceae; genus Lepagella. The sequence goes on from CAMWMD010000023.1 coordinate 20,763, forward strand.
AAAGAGACTATATAAAGACATTCTTTCCCACACCGTAGAATACGGCATAAGAATACGAGTGAAGCGGAAACGACACACACCGATGCCCCGGAAAGTAGCCCCGGAATCATGAAATCAAGGCCTGGAAAAGAGCGTGAGGCAACTGATGAGAGCAATGCTATCGGTGCAAGTATCATTACACCGGGATAATACCCGATGATTCTGCCGGCGGTTCCGGACGAAAACACAATCAAAACGAACAGCAGCAATTCTATAAATTCACATACCACAAGTGTCTTTGAGTAGAGCATACCGTTGATTTCATCCGGAGTCAATCCGCTCATATAATACGTAAAAGATAGAGCAAAAATACCCCAACAAACTGCGATCGGAATCCATGCTCTATTTGGAAGGATAGATACCCTCACTATCGCTGCCAATGCTATCACGATAAAGAAAATCTGCCGAAACAACATCATTTCCTCTCCTTTCTCCTTACCGTTATTGCCAAGACCACGATTATCAGCAATGCCCCTACAATCACTGTTGCCAGATAATAGGAAGACGTCTCATTGATCTTGTCTGACAAAAATCCATTCAATTCAGCCTTAAGCCTCCTTGAGCCTGCACTTTCTGCGATTGCCTCTGCCATTTCCTTTTCGTATCTTTTAGCATTTTTACTGTCTAATCGAGATAAGATATACTCCTGCAGTTTTTTGTTACCACATACGAATTCCGTACACGGGGCACCATGTTCCGCAGTCACATCAGCATGAAGACTAGATATTGCATTCAACTGCTTATCTGTAGGATTCCAAAAACCTTTTCTTGCACTTTCCATCATAGTGGCAGTCATCTCCTGAAGGGCTACCGGATTGACCCTTTCGAAATAATCCTTGACTCCAAGACCATGGATATCCTCTACATAGACATCGTAGAGATCATCATATATCTTATCGTTCAAAGCCTCCGGACGAGTCGCGCTCCAACCGAAGATATTCCTGAAAATCTCTCCGAACATCTGTGCAGTCGTGGCATCCCCCTTCATTCTCTCCTTTATGAAATCCGGATTAAGTATGGTTGCCCTCGTCTCCACAGCTATCGCTTCCTTTGTGTCCTGAAGTCGGGGAATGTATGAATTACGGTAATCTGCCATGACGGCATCCGGCATCTTGCCACCGATGCTTTTAGCGGCAAGCGACAATGCCCCCGTAAATTCATACACATGGTCGAGAGATATGGGGCCCCATGTATTGCTTTGACGAGGTTGCACGATAACATCTGTTCCATTTATACCCGATTCCAAGGCGTTTCTGTTGATTACACCCCAGTTTTCATCATCTCCATACATTGCACACATATTGTTGAGGTATCCGTCGGCAAGCTCGTTTCTGTCGTCCCATTCACCTGAATTTTCTGTGTAGCGAAGCATCCCGGTGCTATAGCCGGAATTGACGGGACCGAAAACACGCATCTTGGAGAGTTCACGAGCTCGCTTAGGCGATTCACCCTTATCCACCAATGCCTTTTCCTGTTCAATTGTGCCGTCAGCCACGTAGTTGGGATATATATCATCTTTTGCATCAGAAGCGAGTTTCACCGCATCGGTAATCATCTTGAGACGTGAAGAGGCAATATCTCGCAATTGACCAGAGACCTGAACCATTATATTGATTCTCGGTCGTCCGAGTTCATCGGATGGAATCAGTCTGAGATCCATGACACGTCCCTGTTCGTCGCGTACAGGCTCTACCCCGAGCATACGCAATGCCTGCGCTACAGTTGCTCCCTGTGAGGATATGAACTCACCTGCCCAGAATGTATAGCTGACTTTCTTCGGATACTCGCCATGCTTTTTCAGATAGTCAGACAAGGTTTGCTCTGCAAGAGCCACCCCCTTTTCCCAGGCCTGGGGTCCGGGAGTCGCCTCGGCATTGATACTATACATATTCCTTCCCATCGGAAGCACATTCGGATTCAAGACCGGATCTCCACCGGGAGCGGGACGAACCGGGATTCCGTTGAGTGCATCTACCATAGCGTCTAATTCAGCGCCTGCAGAAGCCTTAAGCAGCCGACGTGTTTCCAATGCCCTATCACCTTCATCATCTGTCGCTGATTTGCTTCCTTCAAGTATTTCGGTTAGATACCGCTTGGCATCAGTAATGTAGTGATGGGAAACAAAAGTGAAATCCTGAAGGGATTCTTTTGATATCTTACCCTTTTCATAATCTTTTCTCGCACGGCTGTAGGCAAGTTCATCCGCTGTTATGGCAAGAACACTCGTGGTTATGTCTTTGGGTGAATAAGGCACCCCCATCACATAATAGGCTCCTGTTATCTTCTCGTTTGCAAGTTCCTCAACAAAGGAATCTATTTTCTTTAATTCCTCTACGGTATATGTTCCCGACAAAGTCGAATCAAGCTCAAGATCCCGATGAAAACCAAGACCAATGATCTGACGCTTCAGGACCCCGGTGTTACGAGAGGGATCAGCAATGGCTGTATGAATATTTTCTATCAGCGCGTTATATTTCTGACGCAGGCCGCTTTCCACGTATGGAGGTGTGAGATGAGTCACTATCACTGCGTGACTTCGGCGCTTGGCAATTATCGCCTCTCCGACATTGCCGGTGGTATAAAAATAGAAATGCGGACGGTTGCCAACAAGTACTTCCGCCCAGTCAGCCTGTGAGAGTCCGGCATTCTTGCCGGGAGTGAATTCAAGGTTTCCATGCGTTCCGAAATGTATCAGGGCATCTGCGTCAAACTCCTTCTGCATGAAAAGATAAGGCGCAAGATAGCTGTGTGGAGGCGCTACATCGACTCCATGCACCAACTTGAAGTCATCGTTTCCCAAAGCGGGTCGCGGTTGCGGAAACAACAGTACATTGCCATACCTAAGGGCTGCTACTGCAATACTGTCGCCCTTTGCAAGAAGAGACCCCGGAGCTTTTCCGTAACGCTGTTCCACTTCAGCATATTTTTCAGGCAGAAGTATTTCTTTAGCCCATCTTTCATAATCCTTTTTATTTATCCATAATGGGTCTGCCTCATCCATAAATTTCTCTTGGGCAGCAGTGGCATAGTCGCCCATGACGCTTCCCTGGTTCATTATCTGATGTCTGAATTGCTCAAGAGTGACAGGAAGGCCATCAACATTATAGCCCTCGTTTTTGAGTCTTTTAAGAAAGTTATATAGAGAGGGGACGACTTCCATTCCTGAAGCAAGCAGAGCATCTTTGCCGGGCGACTTGAAATAGCCGATGGCAACTTTCTTTGCAGAGTTTGATTGCTCACGAAGGTTCATGAATCGCTCAAACTGACTGATAAAGGCGTTCATTCTCTCCTTGTCGGGATTATAAAGAAGATATCCTTCCGGGGATGGATCCTGAGTGGAAATGCACAACGGGGTCATTCCTCCATCAATCTCGGGCACCACTATGCGTGCGTTGAGGGTCCCGCCTCCCATCGGATTATTTACATCAAGCCATTCCTCCCTTGACTGAATGAGCGGATATGGCATGAAAAGTGGAATCTTGTTGTCATAAGCCCAATTTATAAGCGAGTCATTGCCGAGACGCCCCATTGGAAGATAGATTATCGCATGCGGCATGACATCCTTTATCATTCTTTCGCGTGCTTTCCCTGTACCAGTCAGAGGATATACATTATATCCATCTTGAGTAAGGCGAGTCACGAGAGTATCTATATGGGCACGGTTGTTCTCAACCGGGAAATTCACACCTGATACAAACGCAACATTTTTGCCCGAAGGGGAATACAGTCCATTTTTATTGAGATATTCAGTTAACTGAACTGCCTTATCAAAATATTTCCCGGCTTCAAGATGATAATACATGTTAGAGGGCATAGCTATCGGTTCCGAAAATGCCTTATCTCCGAAACGACCCGGAGTTGAAATGCTTCTCACATATCTAAGCATATTCCGATAGTTCTCTCTGCATGGATTTGAGAAATAAAGCTGAAGTTTTTCAGTCTGTAAGGAATCAAGATTATGATTTACGACAAAACTGAAATTACGAAGAGTATTTGTAAATACCGGCACACCCTTGCCGGCGGCACGGTCGAGCGAACGAAGTTGAACAGAGTCGAGATAAAGGCCACGTCCGTACATCATCACCGCATCGTAGCTCTCAAAATCCTTAGCCTCTTCCATACTGACACAAGTTACCCTTATGTCGCGGCTGTCGTTGTTTAGGATTATTTCCGCTTCCTGTGCGGGCAATGGATTGACTACAAGAATAGAAGTTGGCTTGAACCATATTGAATATATAAGCCAACATAATCCCCCCACCAATACTATCAGTGCTGTTACAACAGATATTTTCCCGACTCTTAACATATTATAAGTAGTTATTCAAATTAAATGTACAGTATGATCAATTTGTAATCATATGAATTTCAATTGGGAGTAATTATGACTTATGACTTATGAATTTCCACTTAATTATAAATTTTCCTTTATAAAACCGGCTTTATGAGAGGCTGCATCTACTACCGGAGCTGTCAAAGCTTCCCTGATATGATTGATATAAATACTCTGGATTTCCGGAATCTGACCTAAACCCTCAATGACAGTTTCGGCCTGGAAGCCATCCTTCTCGAGCTGTTCGCGCCACTCTACATCAATGTCATTACGGGCATGATCGCCGGCTACAAACATAAACGGAACGAGACAAACTTTTTTCATCCGGTCCTTCTTAAGTCCGGCTACTGTAGTCTCGTAGGTGGGATACCCTTCCACTGTGGCCACATGGAAGCTGCCGGCATCAGCAGCTCCGAACATATAATCAATCTGGGAATAAATAGCTGTGGCAGGAGTGGAGGTGCCATGACCTACCAACACTACAGCCTTATCTTTTCCTGCATGATCGCTGTAGCGATTCTTCAGCACCTCCACTGTTTTCTCACAGTCAGCAATAGAATACAGCAACGGTCGCCCTACACGTATTTCTGTAAAGAACTGCGACATTAAGGCGGCTTCCTGACGAAGCACTTCCGTTTCTATCCCATCGATGACATTGGTGCCCTGTACTATCACATTTGTATATCCGTCTGCAGCAAGCCGAAGGAGAGCCTCCTTCGGTGTATTCTTATGAATTCCACGCTTTGCAAGACGCTTTATTATTATTCTTGAGGTATAAGCTTCCTCTACTGTTATTCCCGGGAATGTCGATTTTACCTTATCATTTAAAGCATCTATCGTTGCAGCGCGGGTCTCGTCAACAGTAGTGCCGAAGTGTACCATTAGAATTGCTGTCTTCCCTGATTTTGAATTCAGAAGATTCTGGGCATTTACTGACACCGTAAGCATAATTGAAAGAAAGAAAATCAGTTTTTTCATACTATCCTATATTTGTGGTTTCGTCTCCCGGAGTAATTCACATTATCCCGGGAGACATTGGCAAAAATTTCGAAAAATTATCTATACTTAATATTATTTCACATCTTCGACTACGCGTATCTGCTCGAAGTAATATCCTGGTGCCATAGTAGCACCAAGCGTGGTCTGTCCGGAAGTCACGTCGTAAATGTAGATCTGAGGCTTCTGACCTTCAGCATCGACTCCGATATATGCCTTATGATTGACATAAGCCATTCGGGAAGAGAAGCGTCCGCTGCTGTAAGCAAGACGCTGTCCATTAAAAGTAATAGGTGTACTTGTCTTGGATATCACGTCAAGAACAGTATAATAATGACTGAAATCATCTATCTTTGTGCCTATTTTATCCTCTCTTGCATAAGCAACCACCTTATTATTACCGACATACATGACAGAAATCAATTTGCCGTCAGCGGTAAAGCCATCATAGCTTTGGTCAAAAGATGTAGAGTTGGCGGGAATCTTAAGCAGATGGCTGTGCTCATTGCCGTCAGCATCATCAGTGACACAGGCTATATAGAGGTTGTTGTTGCCATCGATGAAAGTAGTGGTCTGAAGCAATTCGCCATAAGCCGTGCCCACCATCTCGCAGTCGAGGAAACAGGGAGTGTCACTCTCCACTGCCATATTAGCCGGGTTGATCACTGCTGTCATCATAGGAGTAACTCTTTTGCCACCAAAAGCCTTGCCTGTTTTTGCATAATAGAAGTAGAAAAGCTTATTGTCTGAGGCACGATAAGTGAGGATACCTGAAGTTGTGAAGAGTTCACCACCCTCCGGCATCTTTACATCAAGAGTTCCCTCATCGATGATAGTCATGTCATCTGCATTCAGTTTTGTCCAGATTATCTTTGAAGCATCTCCATTTGCCGCCACTATTACGAGGGTATTGTCGTTGATCCAGGCATGTGTATACTTTCTTGTAGAATAGGTATTTGTCTGGAATCGGCGTTCCTTCACCACTTGAATTTGATTGTCCTTGATTGTATACTTGGCGAAACGGTCGCCCGATACCGGCACCTGATAATAGTAGGCTCCTTTAAGGATAGTCTCGAGGGAGAGTATGGAGTTCACCTCTGTTCCCTGACCCTGAAAGGTTATTTCCGGCTGGTCAGCCTCAAGAGAGTTTACACTACGCACGAGTGTCTGTACGTCACGCCCCATACCGCCATGACGGTCAAGCGCTACCCAAAGGTCAAAGTGATAATCTTGGATTAGCGTGGGATCATCCGGAGTCGGATCCGGATCATCGTTATCTGAGCAGCTTGTCATGCCGAATGCAATGAAAAGCGCCATAAACGATGCGAAAAGGAATTTGAACTTTCTCATTGTTTAGTGAATTTTGTTATTAATTGATGAATATTCTGAATTTTGCCGCGAATGAACGTCCCGGTTTCTGAAGCATATAATTGTCATATGCCAGATTGTCGAACACATTGTTACACTCCACCGTGAAATTGTAGCGGTCGTTACGCCATGAATAAGAAAGTGAAAGATTACTGATGTTCTGTGTTGGGATCCTGGCCTTTGAAGCAACAGATCCATACGCTTCCCAGTTAAGGAAATACCAATGGATATATTGATGCTCAGCGCTTACACGCAGTTTGTCTGTTTTCGTGAAGAGATCCCGGAAGGTATATGAGATGTCTATGTTTCCAAACATCCAAGGACGGTTTGGAACCCTATTCCTATATGTAGCTGAAGGATTGCCGTCTGTCTTGTATTTCCTCATATTTAGCGCGTCGCTCCAGCTGTAATTGACAGACAACTGCAATGATGAGTTCCAGATATATGAAACTTCAGCATCAAGGCCATATACATGGATTGCCGGCTCGTTGACGTATTGCATCATTCCCTCCCTCTCTGAGACTGTGGCACGGATAAAGTTCTGTACATTGCGGACGAAACCATTCAACTCGTAGGTAAGCTGGTTTAAATCCCCGAAAAGAGCGGTACCGAATAGTCCGAAGTTATAGTTATTGCTTTGCTCGGGATTTAGGGTAAGATTCGGATATACAGTCGTTCCGTTTCCAAGAAGTTCCCTCGACAGAGGCAGACGCACGCTGCGCTCATACGATCCTTTGATTGAAAAGAGTTCGACAAATGTATACCGGCTTCCTAATCCTGCACCCCAGTAGCAATTGGTCTTGTCCCTGTCTATCTGGTCAGAGCCTGTGATCGTGAAGTCATCGGTCTGCCTAATTGATAGGGAATTGATATAATTCTTTACAAAGTATGAGGTCTGCCATTTTCTATTAAAGAATGATTGGGAGTAAGTAAAAGAAAGTATATGTTTCGTGACGACATCGTTTGAAGGCTCGAAGCTCTTATCTGCCTCATCATATCTATCATTGCCTCGTAGATTTAGCATGTAGTTGAATGCTAAATTATTATGTTCATTAAACTCATAATTGACACCAGCACTCATTACAGTTAGTGGACGTTTATAGACACGTATTGTCCGAGCACGGTTGTTCATCTCATTGCCTGACGATGGCATCCAGCTTCCGTCCCACGAATACTTGCGATAAGCCGTATCTACTGTTTCGCTATGATCCCAAGTATGGGACAATGAGAGACGTGTGTCAACCTTATCCCAGCGTTTATTATAACGTGCTACAACATTGAATGAATGGGAATGGCGACTGGCTTCTCCATACACCTTGTTCTGCATAGCTCCTGTCTGAATGTCCTTATCAAGTTGATTATAAGAGAACCCGACAAAGAATTGATCAGCCCATTTTACATCGTTGACACCGACTTCCACCTGCCCAAACAGTGAAAAATAGTCATCATGGAATCGTTTTTTATTAGTGAAGATATATCGGTCCTGTTCTTCGCTCCATACTTCAACCCCTTTCATCAAATAATCATTCTTGGAATAGTTTACACTCACAGTAGGCCGAATGACAACAACTGTACCCGGGATGTAATACTGTCCTGTCACATCGCCTGAATGAGTATGAAACGATCCAATTCCATAAGAAGCGTCTAAGAAATTCTGTTTTTTCTTCCGAGTTATAATGTTTACCGCTCCACCCAAAGCATCAGATCCGAGATGGGAAGGAACAACGCCTTTATAAAGTTCAACGCGCTCGACCGTATTTAGAGGGACATTATCCAATCTAAGTCCCGTACCTTTTGTTTCCAAAGGAACCCCATCAATGAAATAACGTATTGAATTTCCTGACATACCGTTGATTGTAAGGTCAAAGTCCGATCCGGCACCACCTTCGCGTCTGACCTTTACACCTGCCGTACGATCTATAAGATCATTAAGGGTTACCATCTTATTGAGATTGGGGGCTATCTCGACTATACTAACCGAAAACGCACCCTCCTCAAGTTGTTTACCTACGCTCTTTCCATATACATTGACACCCTGGAGTTGAACAGCATCCTCTGCCATTTCTATATTGTAGGTAGTGTCTTTTGTCAGATTCAATGTAAACTCGTAAGTCTGATAACTAATTGCTGTTACCTTACAAACATACTTACCTTTCTCCAAACTTATCTGAAACAAACCGTCAGAATCAGTAGTTGTAACGAACTTGGCATCATTGAAACTTAAGGTTGCAAAGGAGACAGGATCTTTTAAGGTATCGATTATTTTACCGGAAAGGGTATAAACCGGCTCAGCCGCCTGCAAACACAGGTGGCTAAAAAAGAACAAAGAAATGAGTATCCAATTTTTCATTCGGTCTGCTGCCAAAGTTAAAATTGGGGTACTATTACGCAGCAAACCATTTTCATTCCCGAATTAAGGAGAATGATGGTTGTTTTGTGGTAATATATCCCGAAAACTACAAAACAATATGTTGTCTTGGCAGGTCTCCTGACTTATCCTCTCATCAACGCCTTCCCATCGGATAAGCCGACAGTGGCATCATGTTGATGAGTTTTGAAGGAATTACAGTAGCGGGTCTGTTCCGGATTTTCACCGGATTCCCTATTAATCGCGTTGCCGCGAACCAAAACGTGGTGCAAAATTACTAAATCTTTTTTATAAATTCCAAATTAATTTTCGAGAACCCATATATCGATAAAGTTATCTTTTCATGTAACCTATTGGGTCTAATGGTATTTTTCCGGGCACGGCGGGAGACGTTTTTGTCGTGCAAAGTTAGTGCGTCCGGGAGCATCGTCAAGTGCCGCAAGAGCTTTCCGAAGGCGTCTGCAACCGTGAGCCGCTTGTTCTGCTCTGCGGTCAGAAGAATCAGTCCTCCCATGAGCTTGTTGAGTCGGTTCCATTCCCTCAGAAGTTTTTCCAACAGATGCAGCAGTCTGCGCATGAGCTTACGGGTCTCGGACTTGCGGGGCTTGCGCTGTTTGGCGTATACCAGACGCGCTTTGTTGACATCATGGTATTTACTACGCGGCATAGGCTCTCCCATCATACGGGATTTCTCCATCAGAAGTCCGTACATCCATTCACAGCCTTCCCACAGCAGTTTGATGTCGGTGGGCTACCTGAGATCTTGATATTTCTGAAGAAAATCGAATTCTGTGAACGGCAAAGTTGCCGTAATATCGGATATTTTTTGTAATTTCACGGTAGAAAAAATGAAAAATACCCCCGAAACAGCCCGTGATGGGTGGATCGGGGGTTCTTTATAAAGTTACAAAATATATAAGATATTGGCAAATAATCAGTTGGTTATTTTCTGAATATCCCTAATTAGTCGTCTATCCTTATCAAATTCATATAGGTAATGGATTTAAAAGAGTACTTCCTATTGGAAATGTGAAGAACTTTCATTAAATTTGCAGTTGGATAACAATTTTTACTGACATGGAAACTGATATAAACCGATTAAAAGTAGTTTTGGCAGAGAAAAAAAGGACAAATAAATGGTTATGTGAACAGCTAAATGTAAACCCATCAACTGTTTCAAAATGGTGTACAAATAGTTCACAGCCAGATTTACCAACTCTCGTTAAAATTTCCAGGCTTTTAGACGTGAATGTCGATGATTTACTGAATACTAAAATTGAATTCTGATGATAAAGGATATACTTGATAAAAATAATTCAGTAACCCCCGGGGCTAATGAACTTGAGGTGCTTAGAGAACATTTCCCTGCTTGCTTTAAGGAAGATGGGAGTTTCGATATTGTCAGATTTCAAGAATATCTTAAAGATAAAATAGATGTAACGGACGAAGGCTATGAGCTTCGTTTTCTTGGTAAAAACTATGCCCGAATGTTGGCATCATTAGACACAACTACTGTAATTGTGCCGGATGAAGCCCATAATAATCAACCGGAGAACAAAGATAGCAAAAACATATATATAAGTGGCGACAATCTTGACGCTCTTAAGCATCTGTTAAAATCGTATGCCGGGAAGATTAAGTGTATCTATATCGATCCGCCTTATAATACAGGTTCTGATGGATTTGTTTACAATGACAATTTCAATTTTACAGCAGAGGAACTGTCTACTAAGCTCAGTATTTCTATTGAAAAAGCCCAACGCATTCTTGATCTGACTCGTCGTGGGTCTGCATCTCATTCTGCATGGCTGATGTTTATGTTGCCACGTTTACTCCTTGCTCGTGACCTTCTCAGTAAAGATGGTGTTATCTTCGTTTCTATTGATGACAATGAGCAAGGGAATCTAAAGCTTCTTTGTGATGATGTTTTCGGAGAAGAGAATCTAATTTGTTCCTTTATCTGGAAGAAACGACAGATGGTCGATAGTAGAACCAAGAACGGAGCATCCAAAGATCACGATTATCTTCTGTGTTACGGCAGGAGGAGCGATTGCCGTATATTGGGCAAGGAATCCGACAAAACTAAATACTCTAATCCAGATAATGATCCAAGAGGTCCGTGGATGAGTGCCGATATGACAGGACTTGCTACAGAGTCCCAACGTCCGAATCTTCATTATGACCTCACGAATCCAGCCACAGGCATAACATACACGTGTCCCCCTACCGGATGGCGTTATGAACCTACGAGAATGGAGGAATTGATTGCCAACAATGAAGTCCTGTTCCCAGCTGAGTCTACCGGTCGCCCCCGACGTAAAAAATTCATGAAGGATCTAGAAAGCGAATACACTGGATTATCATCAATCTTGGAGACAGTGTACAGTACTCAAGGCACACGCGAACTTAGAGAACTTTATGATGGAAAGGAATATTTTGACTTCCCTAAACCTGTAGATTTTATCAAACTTATCTTACAGCAAGGTATCGCACCAACAGAAAAGGAATCAATATATGTTCTGGATTTCTTCGGTGGATCATCGACTACAGCTCATGCCGCCATGCAATTAATATCAGATGGCGAGATATTGAATTATATATTAGTTCAAATTCCAGCACTCTTTGATAGTAAAACTGAAGCTTATAAAGCAGGTTTTAAGACTATCGATGAATTAGGGGTTGATAGGATCAAACGTGCCGCGAAGAAAATAAAAGAAGCAAATCCTCTTTTTCATGGCGATCTCGGTTTCAAACATTACACTTTGAAAGAACCATCAGGTGTTGCCTTAGAGAAGATTATTAAATTTGAAAAAGATACCGCATTCGGTGACAATACTCTAATAGAAGAGTTTGGCGTTCCTACTATTCTGACTACATGGTTGGAAAGAGATGGTTATGGACTGACCTCAGATTATCAAGTCTTAGATCTCGGCGGCTACAAGGCGTATTATATAGATAAACACATCTATCTCATTAATCCGGACTTGTCAGATAAAGCTGTTGCTTCTCTCCTTGATAAGTTTCAGACAGACGCATCGTTCAATCCTCAAAACGTGGTTATCTATGGATATTCATTTGGATGGAACGAGTTGCAGAGCCTCAAAGATAGTCTCCAGACAGTTCAGGCTGGAGAAAAGAATCTTCGTATCAACTTTGAAATAAGATACTGATATGGAACTGATTCTTCAATCCTCACTTCCTCATCAGCAGAAAGCTGTTGATGCTATAGCCGATGTATTCAAAGATACATGGATAAAGCCTCCTGTAAATTACTATTCAAATCCGGAGATAACCATATTCAAGGATGGGGTCGGAGATAATATCCGAAGTGTGCAAGGTTTAAACAAGATCCCTTCCGAGTATGGAGGATACACCCATAATGCCGGGTGCTTGAATCTTGATATAAAAATGGAAACCGGAACAGGAAAGACATACGTATATGTTCAGACAATGTATGAACTCCATAAACGCTATGGCATAAATAAGTTCATAGTAGCAGTTCCTACCTTGCCGATTAAAGCCGGGGCTCGTCAATTTATGGAGGATGAGTATGTGAAACGTCATTTCCGCGATGTATGTGGCTATGATGCAGAGATTGATCTTTTGACTCTTGAGCCTCCTAAAAAGAAAAAGAAAGGACGACAATATTTCCCTTCGGCAGTAAGCGAATTTGTGAAAGGCTCATGCCAGGATACGAAAAAGATATACGTCCTTTTAGTAAATATGCAGCTACTGAAGGATGCGAAAAATTATATCCTAAGCCGAGATGACTATGGAAGTGTCGTTGAGGGATTCTATCGCCCATACAACGCGCTTAAAGCTACTCGACCGTTTGTGATTATAGACGAGCCTCATAAGTTTTCACGAGATCAGAAAGCATTCGGTGTAATCCAAAAAGAGATTGCGCCACAATGCATCATTAGATTTGGCGCTACATTCCCCGAGGAGACTATCGGAAAAGGTAAAAATAAGAGGATAATTAAAGATTATCAGAATCTTCTATATGATCTTAATGCTTGTCAATCTTTTAATCAAGGATTGATTAAAGGCGTTGCGAAGGAGCATTTTGAACCAACATCCAGCAGAAATGAGAAGATTAAATTGCTATCGGTTATTGCGAATGATTCGGCAACTCTACAGCACAAACAGGCTGACGCCCCGACAAAGACATTCCAACTACATGTAGGTGATTCTCTTTCTCAAATATCCGATGAACTGACCGGATTGACAATTCAGTCAATTGATAAAAACTCCATTGAACTTTCCAACGGACAAATCAAAACCGTAGGAGAGGAAATGGATGTTGACGTGTTCATGAATTCCTATCAGGAACAGATGCTAAGGTTGGCTCTTGAGCGGCATTTTGAAACAGAACGTCATAATTTCTCCGGTAGGACATTCAAAATTAAGACACTTGCGCTATTCTTTATCGATGATATAACGTCATATAGAAAGGGAGATGACGGCAAGAAACCTTATATTTTAGAGACCTTTGAGAGATTGCTCAAGGAGAAGCTCAAAGAAACCATCAGTAAACTGTCAGACGAAGAAAGTCAATACAAGGAATATCTCGAAGCAAGCTTGAAAAATGTCCGAGCCTGCCATGCCGGATATTTCGCACAGGACAATAGCTCTTCCGATGAAAGTATAGCTGAGGAGGTAAACGACATTCTCAATGGTAAGAAGCATCTGCTCTCTTTCAAAGATAAAGATGGTAATCCTATGCTCCGACGATTTCTATTCTCAAAATGGACATTGAAGGAGGGGTGGGATAATCCTAACGTATTTACTATCGCCAAACTTCGGTCAAGCGGAAGCGAAATATCCAAACTCCAGGAGGTTGGTCGAGGTCTGCGACTCCCTGTAGATGAGTGTGGCAATAGAATTTCTAATGAGGAATTCACGCTCAACTATATTGTAGACTTTACCGAGGCTGACTTCGCGAAAAAACTTGTTGAGCAGATAAATAGTGAGATACCGGAAGCCGTGACCCTTTCACCTGAAATTGTTCAGCAAGTTGCACTGAAGATGGGAACTGATCCAACAATTCTATTTGTTGAACTGCTTACCAAGAAATATGTTGATCACAAGTATAATATCATTCCCGAAAATAAAGAACTGTTTTTTGAGGAATATCCACTATTCAAATCAGGTCTTGACAGCGGAAAGGTCAGAGATCGCAACAGTAAACCCACTCACCCTGTAAAAATAAGAAAAGCGAGATTTGAGGAATTAAGAGACCTTTGGGAAAAACTCAATCAACGCTATACAATTTGGTATGAGTCAGACCTTAATAAGGAGATTGACAAAGCTCTTGATACCATTTTAGGTAGTGGCAATATCTTTATGGATAGGGTAATTTCCAGCCATAGAGATATAATAACAAGCGATGGTGAACATATGTCTTCTTCATCAAATAGTGGTGTGCAGTACACTGTTAATCAAGGATTGCCTTATGGTATATTTATTAAGCGTATATCGGCAGCCACAAATATTTCATTAGAAAAGATCCATAGTGCTATTTGCCGGTATAGCAAAAAATATGGGAAATTAATGGAATCATATTTTAATGAACATGCAATAAGTTCTATAATCCAAGCTTTCACAGATTGGAAGATTGAGGCATTGCAAGGACGTTTCAAATATAAGAGAACAAATACTTCAATTGGAGCTACTGCGCTTACATATCCCAACGGAAATGTAAGAGAGGAAATTGCTCAAGGTAGAATTGGCATAAAGATGAAAGAAGGCGATCCCGCAGAAAAATATTTGTATGACACAAAAGCATACGATTCTCCATTAGAGCTGCAAGATATCGAATCAAATCTTGACGGAGGTCTTAACGGAGTAGCGGAAGTGATTGTTTATGGTAAAATTCCTCGTAGTAGTATTGCCATACCGACAATCGCAGGAGGAACATATAGCCCGGACTTTATGTATGTCGTTAAGAAAGCCAATGGAGAGAAGGAACTCAACATCGTTGTGGAAACCAAGGATGTTGAGAACAAATCTACTTTGCGAGGTGCCGAAGCAGCAAAAATAAAGTGTGCTGAGATTTTCTTCAAGAACCTTTCAGAGCAAGGCTATAACGTCCACTTCCGTACTCAGCTCAACAACAAGAAAATGCTCCAGATTGTAAAAGAAGTACTAATATAATCATATATTGGAGACATTTGATCTCTCATAGAAATGGACGCAATAAAGATGGGTCTTTTATTGAATTTAATTCCTCTGAGATATTCTTACTCATAGATGAACTCAGTAAATTTGTAGAAAACATTAAATTAAAAATTTCCTCAAGTGATATTTTTTAAGAGAATCACTAATGACGATTGACGATATAAAGGCATTGATTGAAGCGGATGAGTCGCGGACTCTGGAGCTGAAGAAAAGTACCGGCGAACTGAAAGACGGTATGCATGCGGCATGCGCGTTTCTGAATACTGCCAAATATGATAAAATTGCATTTATTTGAATTGTAATTCATAAACACAAGCTAACGATATGGCTCTACCGATAAATATAGATGACCTGCTGAATAAGCAAAAGATAGAATCCAACCGTATTGAGTTTAAGCGTGGATGGAATCCGGATAAGATCTATCATACCATCTGTGATTTTGCCACAGACCTGGACAATACAGGTGGAGGCTATATTTTAGTGGGGGTAGAACAAGATGATAACGGGATAGCCAAACGTCCGGTCAAAGGATTACCTATTGAGGATATTGACAGCATCATGCAGGATATGGTTGGTTACGATGCCAAGATTACTACTTCAAATCTTAGATCTATAGCCTACAATAGCCGTGTATCAAAGGAAGAAGTCGATGGACAGTATATATTGGTGATTTGGGTGCCGACAGGACCCAACAGACCATATTGTGTACCAGAAAGTGTGGTTGCCAAAGGAAAATCTCCCCTAAAATATTATGTACGCAGCAAGGCTTCTACAATAGAAGCAAGAGGAGAAACATTGGATGAGGTACGCGCTTTAGCAGACCGCACTCCTTTCGATGAACGAGGAAATGATGCGATTAAAATCGAAGACATCTCTGATATATTAGTATATGAGCATCTAAAAGCAGTAAAAAGTAAACTGGCCGGGAATTTTATAGGAAGACCGTTAATGGAGGTGTTGGATGAAATGGATTTGTTGGTCGGACCTGTAGAAAATCGTTCCATAAAGAATGTTGCTGCCATGGCCGGTCCTGATCGTTCAATCAGTTCAGAGGCAATAAAAGCAGCCCGGAAGTTAAAGGCACGGAGATACCGAAACCGAAGATTGGGAGATTTCCTAAAGGAGCTGGATTTAACCGAAGGTCGAGCTACGGGAATCCCTACAATACAAAAGTCGTTGAGAGATAACGGCTCATCCCCTGCTATCATTGACACGGATAATGATAGAACGTATTTTCTTATGACAATACCTTGTAGAGATGGGTTTTCAAGTGAAGTTGTTAATACTCTAAGTAATGTTGAAAATTATATTAGCGATGGACTTGGACAGATACTTGGACAACATACTGTCCAAGTTCAAGAATATATCAATCAATGCGATATTACTAATAAAATTCAACTTGTACAAATACTTGAACAACTGTTTGTCCAAGTATGGAATAGTTCTCGAACCAAAGATAATGCTTCTGAAATAATTTCTGATACAATTGATCTTCTTTGTATGTTACATGAAAGTCCACTTTCTGCTAACGAACTTTCAAATAGGCTTGATTATACATCCACAAAAGATCTCAAAAGGAAAATGATCTCACCTTTGATCAAGTTAGATTATATTACAATGCAAATCCCGACAAACCTACGAGTGCGAAACAGGCTTATAAGCTTACGGAAAAAGGAGATTCATTATTTATTCCGGAGGAATCATGACGATTGACGATATGAAGGCTTTGATTGAGGCGGATAAGTCGCGGACTCTGGAGCTGAAGAAAAGTACCGGCGAACTAAAAGACGGTATGCATGCGGCATGTGCGTTTCTGAATACAGAAGGAGGTTGGCTGATTTTTGGCCTTACACCAAAGTCGCTGAAGATCATTGGGCAGGAAGTGACGGATGTCTCTGTATATCAATAATAATCCTTTTTAGAAGACTATGATATGAAGCCAAACAAGATGGACAGAGTATTAGACATCACTATTGATGCACTCTATAACAAAGCATCGGGAGTCATAGAACAGGCACGAACTACGGCCTATAGGCAAGTTAATGAGGCGTTAGTGAAAAGAAACTGGGAACTTGGTAAACTTATTGCTGAGGAGGAACTCAACGGAGAGAATCGAGCCGTATATGGTGCATCGATTATCAAGAGGCTTTCAAAACGCCTTACATCTTCGTATGGGAAGGGCTTTACTAAGACAAATCTCTATGGCTATAAAAATTTCTATGAGATGTTTCCGAAGATTTTCCACTCAGTGAGTGGAAAATCTAAGATTCTACTATCGTGGACACATTACCGAACGCTTATTCAGGAACTTAATAACGAGGCCCGTGCTTGGTATGAGCAGGAAACTTTAAAGCAAAATTGGAGTACGCGTACATTACAGCGTAATATCAGTTCTCAGTATTACTTCAGAATCTTAGCATCTCAACGCAAAGATCTTGTGGAGAAAGAGATGCTTGAGCTGACTGCTCCACTACAAAATCCGAATCCGACGGAATTTATCAAAAATCCGGTCATCGGAGAATTTTTAGGCTTTACCGCCGATTCATCTTATAGGGAGTCTGACCTTGAACAGGCCATAATTGATAACCTTGAGAAATTCCTGCTTGAGATGGGGAAAGGCTTTGCCTTTGTAGCCCGACAACAGCATATCCACACTGAAAAGAAAGATTATTTCATAGACCTTGTATTTTATAACTATATCCTTAAATGCTTTGTTCTGATTGATTTAAAGACTTCAACTATCGAACATCAGGATGTAGGTCAGATGGATATGTATGTAAGGATGTATGATGAACTGAAGCGTGGGAAGGACGACAACCCAACAATCGGCATATTACTCTGCGATGACACCGACGAGGATATAGCAAGATATTCAGTCCTCCATGACAATGACCATCTTTTCGCCTCCAAGTATATGCTATATCTTCCCACTCCGGAACAACTGCGTGCAGAAATCGAGCGTCAGAAAGCAATCTATTTCCTTAAAGAAAAAGAACACGATGAAAATGATAGCGAGTAAATCAATTATGAGTTTCCACGTGTCATATCCTTACAATCGCAATATGGCACAGGCTCTTTACCGCTCAACTTTCCTTGAAAGTTGGGGCAGCGGCATCCACCGCATCATCGAAGCCTGCCGTGAGCAAGGAGTCGAAGCACCCTAAGCAAAAATACCGATTGACAGAGGCGGCTAAGGAATGGAAGATACAGAATAGTAATTTTTAAAGTTTATAGAATGACCAAGAAGAATGATAATATTGACTTACTCTTATCTAAATTAGATAAGAAGGAACTCGCGGATTTCATACGAAAAGAATGTATGAATGATAGACAGTTTCAAGACAGATTCCTTGCACTTGGAGCGGGCACACTATTCAAACCTAATCCGGACAAGTACGCTGCACGTGTTGAAGATTTGATTGATGATTATGGTGGAAGACATGGCTATATTGAGTATAGTGACACTTTCGATTTCAATCGTTCGGTTACACGTATACTCGATGAAGCGGATGAAGCAATAGAGAAAGGTCAATGGGAGGTTGCTGTGGCTGTGCTCAAAGGAATCGCTTCTGTTTCAGAAGATATACTTAACAGCGGTGATGATAGCGCCGGTGAGTTAGGAGCAATAGTCAGCGACTGCTTTGAGAAATGGCATGACTTATGCGAAGAAGAGTCTCTTCCTGAGAGTTTCAAATCAGAGATTTTTGAACTCGCACTTTCTCGTTTTAATGATAAAGACCTGAAAGGTTGGGATTGGTGGTGGGATTGGATGGAAATGGCTATCGATCTCGCTGATACTCCAGAAAAACAGAATAGGGTAATTAAGTCACTGGATGCCATCAAGCCCAATGGCGATGATTGGAGTTCAAGATATGCTGCAAATACCGCACAAAAATATAAACTTGAGATAATTTCGCGATGTGGTAGCGAAGAAGAGCAAATCAAGTTTATGTATGATAACGTATCCAATCCTGATTTCCGTAGACGGCTTATTCAAATAGCATGGGATAATTCTGATTATGAAGAGGTGCTTAGGCTTGCTAAAGATGGGTTAAGCCAAGATGCAGATTATGCGGGGCTGGTCAGCGATTGGCATGAATGGGAATATAAAGTCTATCGCGCAATAGGAGATAAAGACAATCAGGTAAGGTTGGCAAGACACTTCTTCTTCAAAGGCGGCAGATGGGGAGAAAAGGAATTCACACAGGAATCAATGTATTCCGTGCTAAAGTCATTGACATCTCAAAATGAATGGCCAAAATATGTGGATACATTGATAAGCGAGGCCAAAGGTAAAGGGGATTTCAGTCATCTGCTCTATATATATACGAAAGAGAAGATGTGGCAGGAATATATGGACTATATACGAGAGAATCCATCACTTTACAATATTGAAGATGCTCCTAAAGATGTTAAAAAGCTTTTCAAGGAAGAAATCATAAAACTTTATACGACTGCTGTCAGAAACTTCTTTCAGCGAGCCTCTGATCGTAAATCCTACCGCGATGGTGTTAATCTTCTCAGGAACCTTATCAAATATGGAGGTACGAATGAAGCAACCCAAATCGTGGTGGAGCAAAAATCGCGGACTCCACGTCGGCCGGCACTCATTGATGAATTGTCAAAACTTTAGTGAATGTAAACATTTAACCACAATGTATACTAATTCAACTTATAAATTCGTTATATTTGCAGATGACTAGTGAGAGAACTTGCGAGTAACAACAAGTATGATTCCGACGGCTTCGGCGGAGCAAAGCGATGATAAGCGATGCTATGCGCCGTAGGAGGGAATGTTGGAGTTGCTGAAAGATATTCGGATAAAGAGTTGATTTTCAAGATATAACAAAAGTGAGATTTCTCAAGTTGGACCACAAATTAGAAATCAAGCAGTTACGACAATGGTTGTAGCTGCTTTTTCTTTTGCTTTGACCACAAATCTGAACACAACTCCGTGCCAACTCTATTTTGCCTTGTTTTACTATGCCATGTGTTCTTGCCAGTGTGTTCAAATTAGTAGTCCGGGAATTGCCAAGGTCATCACCGGGAATTTGACAGCCAATGCTTCCTTACCATATTTTCGGGCAAAGCGCATGGTGTGTAAACTGCCACTTTTTTCAGGACATTGGGCAAGTATCACAGCTTTTGACATGGCTGCCTGAAGTCGGTTGCGTGCCACTAATCTTGTGGGATTAGCCTTGACTCCGAATGGCTGCTCACTCATTATCATACCTCATTGCCTTCATTGTCGGCAGCTCGTGCCCCGATTACAGCAACCGCGTTCACTTCGTTTAATAACTCTATATTACCTTTCAAATGGATTATCGGCGGACAATCATTGGCGATTTTACGGAGTCTTTCCGGAAATTCAGAGTCAGTCCATATGTATGAGATTACCCCTGCTTCTTCCTGGCGGTCGAGCACGGAATTTGCCTTATCCAAATACTCTTCCAAGATTGGAGTCTCATTGAGCAATTTTTCAAATGTATTGAGGTGCATCTTCAGTATTCCGGAATTTTCCATCTCGAAATACCGAAGTGGCAGCACCTCGTCGATAGTTAGTGGTTTTTTCATATCATAGCATATCTAACAACTCCTGGAAGCTACAGTTTCCATAATCATCTTTCTTTACCTTTTTTGAGACATATTCTTGGTATGACTTATACAGTTTTTCGCGCTGCCTGAGAGGCAAGGGTCCTGAAATTCATATATCTCTACAATTTCTCCCGGTTTGAATCTAATTGATTCCTTTTCTCTGCCTCTGTATTTTGCTGATGAATGGTCAATATCCTCTATTACTTCGGTCGAATAGGAGTGGTCAATCATATTCCCGAGACGATCATAGCTCCATACCATTTGGAACTGGTTGTTTGACACATCTTTATTAATCGGAAGTTCATAAAGGAATATCGCAAAAATAGGTGTCAGGTGGGATTTTTCAGCCCCAAGTATCTTCACTTTCATCACTGCCGCTTCCTTATCAGGATAAAAGATTCGTTATCTGATTTCTACATCAAATTTACTCTTTTCGAATATCTCTGTTAGAGGGTTCTTTACTGTCAATACCTCCAGACAGTAGATACATTTATTTTCCGGATAGATAAAGTTCAACGCACTATCCCTAAATTCTTCAAATGTCATAAATCAATTATCTAAATTTGTATTCTTAATATATTTCTCAAAGTCTTTCATTATCTTTAGAAGATCCGGTGTGAGTCTTTTCTCGCATTCCTTTGCAATCCATTTGGGAATAGGATAGACACAAGCTGCCATTGAGCAGGCGATACATGCCATTGTGTCGGCATCGCCACCGAGCGACACCGCGAAACGTACAATATCTTCAAAGTCTTTGCCTTTGAGAAAGCAGATAATCGATTCAGGCACAGACCCCTGACACGATACATCCCATTGATATGTACGACGTATTTCATCGATAGTCTTTGTCAAGTCGTAGTGGAACTTCTCGGTAATGTAGTCGCGGATTTCATCTTTGGAATGACCATGTTTAGCCATCCATACGGATGCGGCCACAGCTTGTGCGCCTTTGATGCCTTCGGGATGGTTATGCGATACTCCGGCTGTTATTTTGGCCAATTCAAGTGCTTCATCCAAGGTCTTCGCATAGAGTCCTACCGGGCTGACACGCATTGCGGCTCCGTTGCCCCAGCTATTGTAGGGTTGCGGATTCTCACTCCATAGCCAACTGTTGAAGGAACTGCCATAACCAGCATAGGGATATGCCCGTCCCAAACTCTGCATACATTCGATTAACTGTTCTTTGGTTCGTTCCTCTCCTTCATGCCCGGTCACCCATAAAGCGACCGCAATTGTCATTACTGTATCATCGGTAAAATGACTTCCGGAAGGCAGCAAATCAAAGTTGTAATCTCTCATGTCAATAAACTCGTATGTCGAGCCTATGATATCTCCTGCGATTGCTCCTAACATTATGATTGGATTAATCCGGAAGTTTCACATCAAAACCTGAAGCGAGGAAAATTACCGACAGAATATCGTCATCATCTGCCTCTCCAACTCCCCACTTCACGTCTGCATAAGAAGGAAATTTGCCCATAAAGTCTGACATAATCTTCGTTTCCTCCAACCTCATAGGAGAATTTTTAGGCATGAGAACTTTTATCAGGACTTTCCGGGAAGTAAAAATATCGCATGTTCTCAGTATGGGAGATGAAAGCACTATCCCTATGGCGAGACGGATCCTATTCTCTCCAATCCCCATCCCTTGCTCAATAGCGAAAGTGCCGCTTTGTGCAAGAGCCGTTTTCAAATCCTCGAAATCTATGTTAATTGCCCCTGACATAGATATGAGAGCCATCATATTCTGAATTACATCTGCAATCCTATCCTCCACAGGCACAAGGGAATCTACAAATTCGGCAGGAGAATATCCATCTTCAGGTAGATTAGTGAAATTCTCCTTATTAATAATTAATGATGCGTCAACTTCGCTTTTAAGCTCCATTGCTGTTTCCAATGCATGCATAATTTTCTTCTCACCCTCAAAAATACGTGGGGTTGTGACGAAAGAAGCTACAATTTTTCCGTTTACTTTTGCCAATTTTGCGGCTTGCAAAGTTAAGATATCTTCTTTCTCGCTGCCTAAATCAGCAACGAGAATTACCAATTCTACTTCTTTTAGCTTTTGAGCATACTGCAGTTTAAGTTGGGACTCCTCATCAATACCAAGTGTAGTAATCCCTTTTACTTTATTCGAGCGAATTATTTGAATCGTACCCAAGCCTGTTTCTCCAATTCCGACCAGTAGGACTTTATTTGAGTCTGTGTTCATAGACTTTTATTTTTTATTTAGAAGATATATTCTTATCAAAAAGTCAAGATAATGATTCAGTGTTGATAAAGCACCCCGGAGAGCAGATTCCGTTATGCCTTCAGTGCCATCAATATTATCTATTACACTATGTACAATCGTATTAGCCATCAGGCGAGCGTACCGGATATTTTCTCCTGCTTTTGCTTTGTCCACGATCTTTTGAAGCCAATCGCTATCACCCCGTCCGTTATTTATGACAAGAGCATTCAGTTTGCGCAGGTTCGACACCATCTTGTGGCGCAGACGGTCGGAATATTTCGACTCCTTCAGATACTGATTGAATTCATTATCAAGAGGGATTTTCGGATATCGCTTAGGTTTTTCTTCAAAATCATAATTTTCATACAATTCCGGGTCATACTCATAGTAATTGAGAGTAGAACGTAGGAATGTCTCATACCACTCGAAAGCCGTGATAACGGCAGAGAGAAATCGTTTGCCATCTTTTTTTAACGTTTCTTTCAACTCCTTGAGTTCCTGGATATGACTCACCAATAGAGTAAAAGCGAAATCAAGATAGAGGGAGCGTAAAGTTTCTGAAGAAGCCTTTCGTGCTTCTTCAAGCCACTCCCCAAGATTTCGGAACAATTCCGGTTTACCGGGTTCCCAAAGCTCGACGTCGGCCTCTCTGATGAGGTCAACCTGTTTCTGAGCCTCCTTTTCGGAAAGGGTTCGCGAGGTTACAAGCCAGTTTCTGAAGCCAATGCTATTGTAGGGGATACCGCGGAACATCTTTTCGGAGGGATCTTCTTTCATGGTAGTCTTGCCTATATTTGCCAAAATTTGCTGATTTTTTAATTCTGTTGCAAAGGTAAAACCAACAAATGAGAAAGTCAACAGGACACCTTACCAATCGTAAAAGTGCATATATGTCGTATATAATAAATTCCTTCATCCCACTATTGGTAATGAAGGAATTTACTATGAAGTCGTACATTTGCACGATAAAAAAATTTTAAATATATTGATCTTCAAAT
>CAMWMD010000024.1 GCA_947175265.1 uncultured Porphyromonadaceae bacterium
CCTAGAGCCTAGAGCCTAGAGCCTAGAGCCTAGAGCCTAGAGCCTAGAGCCTAGAACCTACCGCCTAAACAAAAAGAAAGGCGAGTCCTCCCGGATACGCCTTGAATTTAGTCGTTATGTGCAATAATTGATGTCGTGTGGGCGAAGATGGATTCGAACCACCGAAGGCATAAGCCAGCAGATTTACAGTCTGCCCCATTTGGCCACTCTGGTATTCGCCCTTGCTTCCGGATCTCGCTTTTGGCGTGTTTTTTCCGAATGCGTTGCAAAGTTATAAAGAAAATATTATATCTCCAAATTTTTTAGTTAATTTTTTTGAAAAATTTACGGAAAGGCACCCTGATGTGATTTAAGTGTCGTATGAATCTTATGTGTAGTATAAATCACATACGACACATAAGATTCATACGACACATTATCTCGCGCCTCGCCTCAAGAAAGTTTCGCTGATGCTTCCTTGATGCGTCGCATGGCCTCGCGGATATTGTCGTCGCTGGTAGCGTAGCTCAAGCGCATATAGCCTGGTGCGCAGAAAGCCGCGCCGTCTACACATGCCACGTGTGCCTCCTCAAGGAGATACATCACGTAGTCGCCGCTGCTCTTTATCTCGCGGTCGCCCGCCTTCTTACCTATAAATGAGGATACTTCCGGGAAAAGATAGAACGCCCCCTGGGGCTCGTTGGTGATCCACCCCGGTATCTCCTTTGCCAGGCTCACAATGAGGTCGCGGCGACGCTCGAATGCCTTGCGCATCTCTTCAACACAGTCAAGGGAACCTTCGTAAGCGGCCTCCGCTGCCTTCTGGGCTATGGAGGAGGTGCCGGAAGTGTACTGTCCCTGAAGTTTTGTCACAGCCTTTGCTATGGCAAGGGGGCCGGCCATGTAGCCGATACGCCAACCGGTCATGGCGTAGGCCTTCGAAACGCCATTGATGATGACAACGCGGTCGCGCACGCTCTCAAACTCGGAGATGCTGTGCACCTCACCCACGAAGTTTATATGCTCGTAGATTTCATCAGCGAGGATAGTGATGTCGGGATATTTGGCAAGCACATCGGCGAGACCCTTCAGTTCATCATAACTGTAGATGCTTCCCGTGGGGTTCGACGGGGAATTGAGCATTATCATGCGGGTCTTCGGTGTGATGGCCTTTTCAAGTTGCTCCGGAGTGATCTTGAAATCCTGGTCTACACCGGCATAAACCTCCACGGTGACCCCTTCGGCAAGTTTCACCATCTCCACATAACTTACCCATGCCGGCACCGGAATGATTACCTCATCCCCGGGGTTGATGCATGCCAGAAGCACGTTGCAGAGCTCCTGCTTGGCGCCTGTACCCACCACGATCTGCTCGGGAGCGAATTCAATCTTATTCTCACGCAGGAGTTTCCCGCAGATTGCCTTACGCAGCGAAAGGTACCCCGGGACGGGTGTATAGCGTGAATAATTCTCATCGATTGCCTTCTTGGCTGCCTCCTTGATGAAATCAGGGGTGTCGAAATCAGGTTCGCCAACCGACATGTTGATGACGTCTACGCCGGATGCCTTGAGTTCCGCGCTTTTCTGCGACATTGCAAGGGTAGCCGAAGGTGAAAGCGACTGGATACGTTGTGAAATCTGGTTCATTTCTGTTAAATTTAAGGTTTATCCACCATCCTTACCCCTCCTGAAAAAGGGGGTGACGGTGAAAAAGGGGTAAAGATTAGACTGCGAAGATACATATTTATTGTGAGCGGACAAAATATTTTGGGATAAGATAAAAAATTTCGTTAACTTTGTGCGTCATAGGCCCGCCCGTGGCGTTTAAGAAAATAAGAAACAAATAACGTACGAAATATGAAAAAATCACAATCCCGGCGACGCTTGCTCCGCAAGTCGCTGCTCGTCCTTGTAGTCGCGGTGATGTCCGCGCTCTCTTCCTGTAAGCAGGAGTCTTCCGACGTTTCCTCACTCCTCTCTACCGTCCCCTCATCATCCGGTATGGTGGTGGGTGTCAACCTGAAATCGGTGCTCGAGAAATCCGGCTGTGAGGTCGACGGCTCCTCGATAAAGGCCGGCAAGGAGGTTCAGGAGTGGCTCGACGGCCTCAGTTCTCCCGGCGCCAACGCCGAGATGCTGCGCCTTTTCCTCAACGGCGACAGCGGCATTGACCCCCAGGGGATGGTAATCTTTACCGATGCCTACAACAGTTACGCCACAGCCATGCTTGCCGACACCGACAAGTTCATCTCTTTTGTGGAGAAGCAGACCGGGGGACAGTTCTCCGAAGCTGAAGGGGGCGTGAAGGTATGCAACAATGTTGCCATCAACGGTGCCCAGATGTGGTTATGCTGGTCTTCCGTCACTACAATAGATGCCAAGGCAATCAAGAATTACGCCACATTGAGCGAGAACCAGAGTTTTCTCACCAAGAATGTCTCCGAGCCTATCGCGGAGATGAAGACCGATATCGCCGGATGGGCCGACATAAGCACACTGGCGAAGAACATGCTCTCAATGGGGGAGATGGCTCAGTTGAATCTCGCCGTGGGCGCGCTTTTCCAGGATCCCGCAAGCGTGGCTGTCACCATTGATTGTGGAAAAGGGAAGATGGAGGGCCACCTGTGCGTACTCAATGACAAGGGCGACAACGCGAAGTTCCTTCTCCCCACCAAGAAGGTCGACGCGGATCTCGTCAAGGGGATTGGCGGAACTGCCGATATCCTTGTGGCCGGTTGCATAACCAAAGATTTCACCAAGAAGGTGGAGCGTATGCTCTCCTCGTTCGGCGGAAACCTATTCAGCGAGTACACTAAGGCCATCGCACAGATCGACGGCACTGTCGGTGTGGCCTGCGGTGTCAGGGACAACGGCAAGATACCCGTCAACGGTTTCGCGCAGACCGACGGCGACCCCGGTGCCGACGTGATGAATTTCCTTTCGCAATTCGGTTCCACAAAAAAGGATGGCGACATGGTGCGTTTCAGCGAGGGCACCGTTTCCGGCGCGCTTGATGTGGAGAATACTGCCGCCGCTATGAAAGGTGCCTGGCTTGCCGCCGCTTCTTCAATGGCAGCGAACGACGACTCCGGATTGAAAACTATAGAGGGTAAGCTTGTGCCCGATGACGGCGGTCTCCGTCTCGACGTCACCGTTACTGCAAAAGACAATTCCAAGAATATTCTGCTCACGGTTCTGAAGGATTTCAGCAAACGTAGCGCATATTGATGATATATGATCAGTGAAATTACACTTGAAGGGATGCTTCCGCGTGTGTTTGTCGCGGAGAGCATCCCTTTTTCTGATGTGTGGAAATCCACACTCTCTCTCCGCAAGGGGAATCTATATCTTATTGAGGCTGCCAGCGGCGGCGGAAAGTCATCACTCTGCTCCTATATATATGGGGCTCGGACGGATTATGAGGGGAGACTCCTGTTTGACGGTGAGGATGCGGCCGGAATAAAGATTGACCGCTGGCAACTCCTCAGGAGGGAAAGCCTCGCCTATCTCCCTCAGGAGTTATCCCTTTTCCCGGAATTGACCGCCATGCAGAATATAGAATTGAAAAATTCCCTCACGGGTTTCGCGGAGAAAGGGCGCATAGAGGAATGGCTGCATATCCTCGGCATCGATTCGAGGCGCGACTATCCGGTAGGACGCATGTCCGTGGGGCAACAGCAGAGGGTAGGGCTGATCCGGGCGATTTGCCAGCCCTTCGATTTCATTCTCCTTGATGAGCCGGTGAGCCATCTTGATGAGGAGAACAACCGCAAGGCGGCCCGTATGATTGTGGAGGAGGCTACCCGCCAGGGCGCCGCAATAATCTCCACCTCCGTGGGTAATCCGCTCCTCATGGAGGGAGAAGTGATAAAGTTGAAACTGTAATTACATTATGATTTCCCGTTTACTACGAAAGAATACCTCTCCGGCGAGGATTGCCGGATTCCTCCTGTCGAATTTCATTGGCCTGGCCATAATTGTGGGCGGCCTGCAGTTCTATGAAGACGCGAGCTCCCTATTCACGAGCGATGACAGTTTCGTGAAGAGTGATTTCCTTGTCGTCAACAAGCGTGTCACCTCCGCCGACACATGGCAGAAGGGGGCTACTTCATTTACCCCGGAGGAGACCTCCGAACTCCGCAGCCAGCCCTGGGTGAGGGATGTCGGGGAGTTCTCCTCGGCCGACTACAGGGTGATGGCTTCCGTCGACCAGGGGGGAAGGGGGATGTCGACACTCCTCTTCTTTGAATCGATACCCGACGGATTTGTGGATGCCGGAGGGGGGGCCTGGTCTTTCCGGGAAGGGGAGGAGACCGTACCCCTGATAATTTCCAAGGATTACCTCACTCTCTATAACTTCGGATTCGCCAATTCCGCAGGGCTCCCCCAGATGTCGGAGAGCATAATGAGCGGAATACCCTTGCGCCTTACCCTCACCTCCGAAGACGGCTCGCGGCGTAAGGTGATGCAGGGTAGGGTAGTGGGTTATTCCAACCGCCTCAACACCATCCTCGTGCCCCGCTCTTTCATGGAGTGGAGCAACCGCGAGCTCGGTTCGGGCAAGGCCTCGCTCCCTTCGCGTCTGATTGTCGACGTGAGCAGCCCGGGTGATGTGGCGATAAAGGATTATCTCGAGGCGCACAATCTTGAGGTGGCGGGTGATAAGAGAGGTTCGTCGGCCTCTTATCTCCTGAAGGTCATTGTGGGTATTGTCCTTGCCGTGGGTATCGTCATAACCCTTCTATCCTTCTTCATCCTCCTTCTCTCCATGTCGTTGCTCATGGAGAAAAACCGCGACAAACTCCATTCCCTGCTGATGCTCGGATGCCCCGTAAAGGATGTCGCCGCGCCTTATATAAGGATTGTGGTGGTAGCTTCCGGAGTGGCGTGGCTGTGTGCCGTGGCATGCGGCGAGGCCCTTCGCGCGAGCTACATAAGGCCTCTCGAAGGGCTTGGCGCGGAGAGCGGGGGATGGTGGCTCGGGCCTGCCGTCGGGCTCCTCCTGACGGTGGTCATGACCGTTGTTAATGTGGCTTCTGTGAGGCGGAAAGTGGTGGCATCTTTCCGTTGACGACTATCCCTTTTGTTGCATCCGATATAAAAAATCGTGTGAAAAACAAGAAAAATCATTCAAGAAATATGAAATATGTTGCATAACATGTTTTTATGTTAATTTCGTTAATTAACATTGTTAACGGTGTTAAAATGGCTTAATGAATTTAAATAAATTCTTACTTTTGCGATGTGTTTACCTACCCTGGGACGTGAAAAGCTCAAGCATTAGCGGCTCTTGGATAAAATACACCTGAGATTGGATAAGATGTTAGTCGCTGATGAGCGTTTCCTGATTTGCGCCCTGATGCCGGCGGGCATTTATAACCTTCTGATACAGAGAAATATAGTTAAAACTCAATATCAACTAAATTTTCCAATTCTTGCATGAAGAACATCTGTTTTCATCTGAACAGGAAGTTGTGGCTGACTCTGGCACTCGTGCTGAGTCTCGCGCTTCCCGGTCTCGCTCAGAAAATCACTGTTCACGGCTACGTGGATGATGAGCTGGGTGATGCTCTGATTGGTGCCACCGTCATGGAAAAAGGCACTTCGAACGGTACGTCGACAGACATTGATGGTAACTTCGTCCTCAACGTCGCTCCTAACGCGACGCTGGTGATCAGTTACATCGGCTACGATCCCATGGAGGTAGCGGTCAACGGACAGACCAACATCAAAGTTACCATGAAAGAAAACGCCACTACCCTTGAGGCTGCTGTCGTAATCGGTTATGGTTCTGTTAAGAAATCTGATGCCACGGGTTCTGTGGCTGTCGTCACTCCCGACGACATCGACGCGGGTATCTCTACTTCCGCTCAGGACCTCCTCGTAGGCGCAAGCCCCGGTGTGACCGTGACCACCAACGGTGGTGACCCCTCCGGCAACGCCAACATCCGTATCCGTGGTGGCTCATCTCTCTCTGCTTCCAACGACCCGTTGATCGTCATCGACGGTGTCCCCCAGAGCAACCAGAGCAACGCCGGCGGTACTAACGCCCTCACTATGCTCAACCCCAACAACATCGAGAGCATGACTATCCTTAAGGATGCTTCCGCTACCGCCATCTACGGTTCTCGCGCATCTAACGGTGTCATAATCATCACTACCAAGAAAGGTAAGAGCGGTCGTCCGCAGGTGAACTTCGCTGCCAACTTCCACGTGAACACAGCCCGCAAGACCCTCAAGATGATGGGCGCTCAGGAGTATGTCAACCTCATCGAGCAGTATGGTAACGACCGCGCTAAGCAGATGCTTTACGCTAACCCCGTTAACCCCGAGCTCGGCACTGAGACCGGTTCAGCTTACAACCTCTATGACACCGACTGGCAGAAGCAGGTGCTCCGCACTGCATTCTCCCACGACTACTCACTCAGTGTCGGCGGTTCCGCAGGTTTCCTCCCCTACCGTGTGAATGCTTCTTACACCAACAATCAGGGTATCATCAAGACATCCTCTATGGAGCGTACTACCGTAGGTTTCAACCTTACTCCGAAGTTCCTCCAGGATCACCTCTCTGTCAACCTTAACGCTCAGGGCTCTTTCGTGAAGACCGGAAACGCTGCCGGCGTGGTGGGCACTGCCGTTGGTATGGCTCCGGTTTATCCCGTATATACAAACTACGCTATGGCTTCTCCCGAGATGCCTATGGCTTTCAACGGATATTACAATATACTCCAGACCACAGGTATGCCTGAGGAGAATGCTTCACAGAACCCCCTCCAGCTTCTCGAAAACCAGAAGAGCGTGGGCAAGACCCTCAACTCTACCGGCAACCTCGCTATCGACTACTCTCTCCACTGGCTCCCCGAACTCCACTTTAACCTCAACCTCGGTTATCAGGTGTCGAAGAATACCTCTTACTCCGATATGGATGCCAACTCTATCATGGCGTGGAGAAGCAACTATAAGAATGGTGCCGGTACTCACTACGATTGGTATGAGCTTCAGCGCAACACCAACCTCTCTTTCTTCATCAACTATAAGAAAGAATTTGAGGCTGCTAAATCTAACGTTGACGTGACTCTCGGTTACGACTGGCAGCGTTTCGACTACTTCGGCCACAGCAACACGATAATCAACACTCTCGGC
The DNA here is from genome assembly GCA_947175265.1 of uncultured Porphyromonadaceae bacterium. GTDB lineage: Bacteria > Bacteroidota > Bacteroidia > Bacteroidales > Muribaculaceae > Lepagella. Next base: position 7,123 of record CAMWMD010000024.1, read on the forward strand.
TACAACCTCGGTTATGCCGGTGGCGTTTACTCCATCACTACCGATCCCTCCACTCAGGATCAGATCGGACATGCTTACGAGGACGCTCCCATGAGCCGCTGGGGCAACATCAACCAGCTCGTATCTTTCTTCGGCCGTGTGAACTATATCTTTGATGATACCTACCTCCTCACCTTCACTCTCCGTGATGACGGTTCTTCACGTTTCTCAAAGGATAACCGCTGGGGTCTCTTCCCCGCTCTTGCACTCGGTTGGAAGATCAACAACATGGCTTTCATGGAGCGTACCCGCGGTTGGTTGAATGATTTCAAACTCCGCCTCGGCTGGGGTGAGACAGGTCAGCAGGAAGTCGGCGGTTATTTCCCCTATCTCCCGATCTATACGGAGTCATATCAGTTAGGTTTCCAATATCTTGATCCTAATGGTTCCGGCAAGTGGATCAATCCTCTATTCCCGCAGTCGTATAATGCCGACCTCACTTGGGAGACTACCACTACTTGGAACGTCGGTATCGACATGGGCTTCCTCAACAACCGCATCACTCTTGCTGCCGACTGGTATCTCCGCAAGACCCGCGACCTCCTCTCAAGCGTGCCTACCGCAGCGACCAACACCTCAAACTTCCAGCTCCGCAACATCGGTAACATGGAGAACCTCGGTGTCGAGGTCACTGTAGGTGCAAAACCTGTGATGACTGACGATTTCGTTTGGAATACAAGTCTTAACGTGGCTTGGAACAAGAACAAGATCACAAAACTTCAGGGTAGCGGCGCTAACTCCGCAATCTCTGCTATCGGCCTTCCCTCCGGTACAGGCGGTAACCTCGCTTGGCATATCGTAGGGCAGCCTGCATTCACATTCATGGTTTACGAGCAGGTTTACGACTCTAACGGCGATCCTCTCGAGAACCAGTATGTCGACCAAAACCAGGACGGCGTGATCAACGACCAGGACAAAATCATGTACCACTCTAAGGATCCGAAAGTGACCATGACTTGGAACAACAACTTCTCTTGGAAGAACTGGGACCTCGGTATCTCACTCCGCGCTAACCTCGGCAACTACGTTTACAACAACCTGAAGTACTCCAACACTCGTATCTACAACGTGTCTGCCGCACAGTACATGCTTGGCAACCTTCTTGCCGACTCATTCCTCTTCAAGAACGCTGCAAGCGCGAACAACCTCCCGCTCTCAAGCTATTTCGTGGAGAATGCAAGCTTCCTCCGTTGCGACAACATCACGCTCGGTTATACTTTCCGCGACGTATTCAACGGCACTACTATGATACGTCTCTTCGCTGCCGTTCAGAATCCTTTCGTGATCACCAAGTTCTCCGGTATCGATCCTGAGGAGTTCGGTGGCGTGCAGAGTGATCCGTATCCCCGTCCAATCACAACATCTCTTGGTCTTGTTGTGACATTCTAATCTTTTTATCATCAAAGAATAGAACAAATAATATGAAAAATCTTAAAAATATATTTCTCGGCTTAGGCGTTGCGGCTTCACTTATCGGCCTCCCCTCTTGTGTGGGCGACCTTGACCTTCAGCCCCGCGACCCGAACGAAAATACAGATGTATCAAATGATGTCGATGCCGTGTTGGCCGACATCTACCTTAACTTCTCCACTTACGGCGCGAACGGTACCTCTCCCGTCGGTGGCTTCGACGGCGGTATGGCCGCTTTCCAGCGCGCTATGTTCATCGCTGAGGAGATCCCTACTGATGAGGCCTCATGGCTCTGGGACCCCGCGGACTATGGTCTCCCTTTCAACGGCGGTCTCTTCAACCCCGACCAGGGATGTCTTTATGGGTTCTACTCCCGTCTTCTCATCAACATTACACTCTGCAACCAATTCATAAATAACCTGAACAGCGGTTATTTCGCAAATGTTGATGCTGCGAAATTGCAGAACTACCGTCTCCAGGCCAAGACCCTCTGGGCTGCTTGCTACTACTACATGCTTTCATTCTACGATAAGGTGCCTTACGCTGATGAGACCACTCCTGTCGGCGCTGAGCCTGTTCAACTTCCCCGTGCTGAGGTCTACAACCGTGTGACCACTGCCCTCGAGGATGTCGTGGCTGCATACGCGGCTGACCAGAAACCTTACTACGGTTTCGTTGGCCTTGACGCCGCTGAGGCTATCCTTGCCAAAATCTATCTCAATGGCGAGGTATTCTCCGGCACAGGCGACTATGCGAAGTGCTACCAGCACTGTAAGAACATCATCGACCGTCTCGGTAAGGGTGGTTACTACGGCAATGGTCTTGCCCGCAGTTACAATGCGCTCTTCGGCGCTAACAACGACAAGTATGTTGTCGGCAACGCAGGCAGCGATGTCAATGAGATTATCTGGTCTATCGTAGGTGATAACGTCAACCTTACCTCATTCTCCGGCTCAGGCTTCCTCCAGGCGGGTTGGATTGGTACAAACGGTGTCGAAGTCACTTTGGCAAAGCCGACACAGAATGCTTCCCTCAATGGCACTTATGAGGATACCGATGCAGGTAAGATTGTCTATACCTACGTTGCCGATGCAGAGAAATATGCAAAGGACCTTGAGGACTACAACAAGATAGCGGATGATAAGAAAGATGCTTGGAAGGCACTCGTCAATGAAGTGATTAACGGCGTTCCTTACTCATTCGATCCTAATCAGGTGGGTTATGTGGCTCAAGACTGGTATAATGCCGGTTATGGCTGGAAGTGTATGGTGGCCCGCAAGTCGTTCGTGCGCAAGTTCGAATGGGACGACGTGAACATGTCAGACAGCAAGGACCGTCGTGTCAGCCTCTGGCAGACTTCCGCTCATGGCTTCACCGTGGAGAATATCTCTCTCGTGGGTGACGACTGGGGTAAGAACGGCTACCTCTGCCCCAAATACTCCAACTGGGCTTACAACGAAGACGGCACTATCAACGAGGCTGAGTCTCCCACAAACATCGGTTCTGCCAAGGGTGACTACGCTGCTATCCGTCTTGCCGAAATCTACCTGACTGCTGCCGAGGCTATCCTCAATGGCGGCGGTGGCTCTGAGGCAGAGGCTCTCCAGTATGTCAACTATATCCGTCAGCGTGCGTATGGTGATCCCGTAGGTGACACAAGCCATCAATGGGCTCGTCTCTCTATGCAGGAACTCCGCGACGAGCGTTGCCGCGAGCTCTATCAGGAGAACGTTCGCCGTACTGACCTCATCCGCTGGAACCAGTGGTGCACAGGCTATACTTGGGAATGGAAGGGCGGTATCCAGAACGGTACTAACCTCCCCGAGTACACTAAGCTCTATCCTATACCTACCCGTACAATGACCGCTTCAAGCTTCCAGCAGACTACGGGTTATTAATCTAAATCAATTTTCCGAAACAAATGAAAAAGATATCGATTATATTGGCTATGGTTGCTATGGTGCTCGGTGTCTCTTCCTGCAAGCAGGAGGACGAACCCAAATATCATGCGCCTACAACCTTTACGGTTAATGAGCCGGCTCTCCAAAATCAGGTATTCCGCTGCGCTGCAGATATGACTGATGCCGAGACATTCAACCTTTTCTGCTCGCAGCCTGACTACGGCTATTCTGCAATCTGCGAGTATTCAGCACTCGTTTCTCTTAATCCCGATGCTCCTGAGGCTGACTGGATTGCCCTCCCAAACGAGACTCCCACATCCGCTTCCATGGCAATCAAGACTTACGAACTCGGTGTCGCTGTCAATCAGTTGCTCAACGTTGAGGATTATGCTGATTTCGTTGACCGCGGAATATACAATAATGAGTATAAGGTGTATCTTAAGGCTGTATGCCAGATCCCCTCTATCGAGGGCTCCCGCATCGTAAGTTCCAACTATGTTTGCTACAATAAGGTGATGATCAACTACGCTGAGAAGAAACCGGCATGGATCTACATCTGCGGTGACGTTGAGAACATCGATACAGGCATGGCTAACGGCTTTACTGCTCCGAGTGTTGCTAACCTTGATGCTTATATGAACAACTGGTCGCTCTTCGAGCCTGATGATATGATTGGCGAGAAACTTTATGTCGGCTCATTCTATCTCAATCCGAAGAATCCTGAGGATGATAAATTTAAACCGTCTGCTGACAATCCGGAAGGTTCATATAATGCCGGCAATCCCGATGCATGTGCACAGTTCCGCTTCTTCACTGAGTTGCTCGGCTGGTCACCTGACGCGTCTCTCGGTTCAAATGAGGCTGACTTCTACTGTTTGCCGACTACTGATAAGTGGGAAACCGGTTTCTCTGGCGATATCGTTGCTCAGGGGCTTGGTAACTGGGGTGTATTCGTTACTGAGAAATCTCCGATCACAATTGTTGTGGACGTCCCCAACCTCAAGATCTTCTATAAGGCAGGTGTTCACGAAGTTACATTCGTAGGTCGCGATCCGGAATTCAATTAATGTCTTTACGGTTGCGGGGAAGCATGGTTTTCCCCCCTTCCCCGCCACCGTCTCGTTAATTTTAACAGAAACAACAGCAATGAAAAAGATAAAATTATTTTCAGCATTGGCTCTGACGCTGGCTTTGGCTGCTTGCGACGACTTCGATCTGCCCAATCCTCCCGGCCAGACCAATACCGATCCGGAAGCCTATTTCGAGAACTCTAATCTCGTGATGGCTCCCAACAGTGAGGCTATCAACCTTACTGCGGCTAATGAGGCCAACCAGTATGTGACTGTAGCCAATATCACTTCTCTCGAGAACTTCCCCGAAGGTTATACCTTGGAGGTGGATATGGAGGTCGGAAATGACAACTCATTCTCAAAGACAACCACTCTCTCCACAGTAATCGAAGGTGATGCCGTGACTGTAAACCCGAACCTCCTCAATGGTGCTATCCAGAGCGTGATCACCAAGAAGCCCGGTACGTATGACGTTAGTTCCCGTCTTGCCGCTTACGCTGTGAGAAACAACACTCGTATACGTCTCGGCGGTCTTAACAACTACTACCTCACTGAGGCTCTCAATGTGAAGACATTCGATGCTGCAAAGGTTATTGAGGATTCTTACTATCTCGTGCCCTGTTCAGCTGACGGCACACCCGACATGAGTGCTGCTATCCTGATGAACAACACTGCCGGCGCAGGCGTTTCAGCATACGATAATCCTGAGTTCGCTATCAAGATTGAATCTCCCGTTCCTGACGGCTACTTCTTCAAGATCGCTCCCCAGTCGGCTATGACTGCCGGTTCTGCCGCTACTCTCTTCGGCGCTAACCCCGCGGCTGACGGCATGAGCGGTAAACTCGGTGCTGACTATGGCGTTGGCCATATCTCAATAACCGGTGACGTGCTTGTGACAATCAACATGGAGCAGGATTCATACACTGTGAACTATGCGTTTGAGGTGCTATATCCCTTCTCAGGTTCTACAGCAGCCGATAAGTTGATGCTCCTCTACACTACCAACTACATCAACTATTCAGGTGTAGCGGCAATCAACAACCAGTGGTTCCTTGGCGCTAAACCCGATAAGAAAGCTGAGCCTATCTTCCGCCAGAGCGATGCCGAGGAGGCTGTGATAAGTGAGGATGGTCTCGTGATGACAGGTCTCCTTACAAGTGATCAGACTGCTTCTCAGATTAAGACTCCCGTTAGAGGTAACCACCTCTACTGGGTTGACGTCAACCTCGTTCAGCTCACTTACTCAATGACAGCCCTTAATCAATTGTCTCTCATCGGTAATCATAATGGATGGAGTCATGACACATCTATTGATCTCACAGCATCCAAAGACTTGAAGACTTGGACTGCCACAGATGTAGATCTTGATGGTGGTTGCAAGATTGCTGCCAACAAGGTTTGGGGCGACGTTGATTTCGGTGGTGTGCCGGCAGGTACTGATTCAGCAGGCAATCTTGTCTATAACCTTTCAATGAAGGGTTCAGATATGGATATCCCGTCAGGTAAGTATGATGTCAAGATTGATTTCAGCCATCAGCCTTATGTAATGACTCTGACAAAGAAAAATTGATACTGATATAATTAATTTCAAATAAAAAATTCCCGACCGGTTAAAGCACCGGCCGGGAATTTTTTTCTCTTTCTTCCTAAATGATCCTTATTTTTTCATTGTAGAATATGACACCATTTTTATTCCCGCCTACTATCTTTGTGACCAATTGTATCTGAACTCATCTTATACTCCTTAAATCTCTCGTTTTACTGCAAATTTCGAAATTTCGCATTTTTTTATTTTTTGGAACGGAACGGAATTTCCATGATTTTTCGATTTTTTACCCTTAAATTCGTCGATTAATCGCTATCTCTTAGTTTATTATGATTCATGCCATATCCTGCAAAACGTTCCACCCCTGAAACGATTCCGGAACGATTCACCCTCCTGATATTATCTTACAATTCTGAGAGCGGAGTAAGTTTTTTTAGAAAAAGTTCTAATTATTTTGTAAAATTAAAAAAATGTTCTTAACTTTGCGGAGCATAAAAGGCAAGGTTCTCATCCATGAAAAACGGAGATTCCACCCTTTTTAATGCTGTTGCCGAATCTTTCCACGAGGCGACATCTGCTTAACTAAGAGATAAACAAACAAAATATTTTAACTAACTTAAAATCTACTTCAGAATGAAGAAATTTTACGCTCTCGCAGCTGCAGCCTTCATGGCAGTTTCAGCTTTCGCACAGAATGGTGCTCCCCTCTACGCTACCGGTGCCGGTCCCGCTTTCGAACCCGCATGGTCTCCTAAAGCTCCTGCAGTGTTCAAATATGCTGACGGTGTATATACTCTTGAACTCGAAGGTCTCACCCAGTTTAAGATTTCTACTGCATCAGGAGTTGATGCAGAAGGTGATGGTTGGGTAGAGTTCAATGGTGGTGTATACGGTTGTAATTATGGCACCGAACTGGGTGTTGCAGTTGCACTGGAAGCAGGTTTCGAGAACAATATTGAGACTCCCGGAGCAGGTGACTACACTGTAACCGTAGCAGGCGACCTCTCTACTATTACTCTCACAGCAAAGGGAGAAATTGACACTTCTTTCCCCGCTGTATATGTTCGCGGTGGTATGAATGGCTGGGGTGTTGATGAGGCATGGCAGATGAAGGAAGTTGTTCCTGAGACTGTGTTCTCTATCACTGTTCCTGCTCCTATAGTTGCTGGCGACGAATTTAAATTCGCTGACGATGCATGGAATAAGATTAACTGCGGTGGTGACGGCGAGGCTATAATGGTTGATACCGAAACTGAGGTATTCAACGGTGGCAACCCCAAAAATATCAAACTCGAAGAGGAATTCGACGGCACTATCTGGTTGAACCTCAACCTCGACGGCGCTGCTTACGTTTACTTCGACACAACTGGTGGTGAGGATGTTCCCGAATGGGTAACTGACGCTCTCGCAGGTGTGAAGGGTGTTGAGGTTGACAACAACGTTGCTCCTGTTTACTACAACCTCCAGGGCATCAAGGTTGCTAATCCTGAGAATGGCATCTTCATCCAGGTGAAGGGCAACAAAGTTTCTAAAGTGGTTCGCTAAGAAACAGACATAGCAATCAGCTATAAAAATAAAAAGCCGCTTCCATAGCCGGAAGCGGCTTTTTTGATAAAGTAGTTTATCAAAATTATTCTTAAAATAATTAATCCTCCAGTGTCAGGTAGCAATCCTTCTATGTTAGCAGGTAGCATTCCTCCTGTGTTAGAGTGTATAAAGCCATGGCTTTATACACTCTAACACAGAAATCTAAGAAATTTGCATTCCTATATTTTTGTTATTTAGAATCTTCCAATTTTATCAACAATGCCGGATAGAGAAGAAATAATTCTTTCGGATGAGAATCTGGAATCCTTATTGCAAGTTAATAAGGAAGAAACACCTTGGTGGAGTAGGGGTGTCATACACTCACAATTACGCCGGTCCTTTAATCATGATTATAAACGTCCGGGGGTATATTTGATTACAGTCCTCAAAAATGACTCCACTCCGATATTCTCCACTCTTCAAGGCAATCCTTCAGACCCGAATCGGAGATGTTATGCAGTCCCGAGTACGACAGGTAGAATGATTGTTGATGCAGTCAGTGAATTCAATCGTAGAAATAGGGGCGTGCTTCAAATCAGGCATTATGTGATCATGCCTGATCATCTTCATTTTACGGTCAGAGTGTCGATAGAATTGGATTTTCATTTAGGGATATATCTCAGTTATTTCTTCAAGGATTGCTCTCACCGCCTTTGGAAATTCCAAAATGAGAAAGGAGAATCATTTTTCAAAAAGGGTTATAATGATAAGATTCTCTATCAATATGAACAATGGGAAATTTGGGATGAATATATAGTTGATAATCCCCGGAGAGCTCTTCTAAGGCAGCTTTATCCGGAATTTTATCATAATGGAGAAATCAAGAAAGAAGATGGGAAGCGATTTAACTGTTATGGTAATATTCCCTTAATATCTTATCCTGAGAAGGTCGTGGTCAGATATACAAGCAGACGCTCACGGAAGGATAATATTGCTCGCAATATGATTTGCCGTGAATTAGCTCAGGAGGGTTTTGTGCTCGTCTCACCTTTTGTTCATGGTATGGAGAAGGAATTATGGAAAGAAGGGTTAGAAAAGGGTTGGAAGATGATAAGGATTATTGAGAATGCTTACGAGAAAAGACGGCATCCCTCAAAGACAATGCATGAATATTGCTCTACTGGAAATCTTTTGTTGGTTTCATTAAGAAGGATTGGGGAGCGTAGCAGTCCGAATCTAAGCAAGAGAGATATCTGTATGGAAATGAATGCCCTCGCCGAGAGTATAGTTTCGGCGCAATGGAGATATTAATCAGTAGGCTCTTATGTGAAGGGAAAGGGAAAGAAGAGAGAAGAGATAGGATGGAAGAGAGGGAAGAGGAGAGGAAATTATTGTGTCAGTGTGTAGAAAGCCATGGCTTTCTACACACTGACACAATAGGAATCAAGATCAATAATAATCAAGAATAATTATCGTGAAGAATTTATTTTTATCTTTAACTTTGTTGGCATTAGGGTCGGCTTTACAGGCCTCCGCAGAAACTCCTTCTGCTCATCAGCTGTCGGGAAATCTTATGGCTTATCCATACGTGGAGAATGAGCCGCCGGCTCAAACGCCCCCTCCCGCAGGATATGAGCCTTTCCATCTTGAGCATTACGGCCGGCACGGGAGCCGATGGCTTATCGGTGGCAACGATTATCTGATTCCGGTGCAAAGACTCGAAAGCGCGGAGAGAAACGGTAAACTCACGCCTTTGGGCGATAGCGTGCTCCACGCGCTGCGCGAGATTGAGCAGGCTTCACATCAGCGGCTCGGTGAACTGTCAGACAAGGGTGCCATTCAACATCAGGCGATAGGAAGACGTATGGCCCGCAATTATCCGGAAATCTTCAACGGAGATGCCGATATCGATGCGAAGGCTACGGTCGTAATCCGCTGCATCCTCTCCATGGCGAATGCACTTGAGGGGATTAAGGAGGTGGCGCCTGAAGTGAAGCCGACGAAAGATGCCAGCTATGCCGACATGTGGTTTATGAATTACGATGACAAACCGGCCTGGCCAATCAAGGACAAGGCTGAGGAGACGGTAGTCAAGGAATTCAAGGAGAGGCACAACGCCGGGGATGCGTGGCTGTCACGGCTCGTCACCGACCCGAAATTCGCCGCAGACAGTGTCGCTCCCGGTATTATGCCTTACCTTTACTGGGTGCTCGCCAACACCCAGAGCCACACTGGCCAGCCTTGGCTTCTCGAGGAGGTGTTCACAAACGATGAACTCAAGGAGATATGGAAAGGGGGAAATGCCTTTTGGTTCATTCACGGCGGCCACACCGAACTGACCAGACACAGGCTCCCTTACGTGCAGCGCAATCTTCTACGCCGTATCATCAACCGCACGGATTCGGCCGTTGTCGCCGACCGTCCGGGTGCGAACCTCCGTTACGGGCACGACGGAATATTGCTCAATGCCATTGTCCTTATGGAACTCGGTCACTATGGCGAGGAAATCAATGACCTGGAGACCCTCGATGCCCGCAACTGGCGCGATTACGACATAATACCCATGGCGGGTAATTTCCAACTCGTGTTCTACCGTCCCGACAGCCGTAAGGGTGCGAAGGATGAGGATGTGCTCGTGAAAGCGATGATCAACGAGAGGGAGGTGACTCTGCCGGGCACTCCCGTGAGTGGCCCCTATTACCGCTGGAGCGATGTCCGCAAATACTGGCTCGACAAACTGGCAGCGTTTAAGGAAATTGAAAATTGAAATTCTAAAATCCGGAATCGGAATCCGATTTTGTTGCCCCCCTCAGATTTTTTCATTATTTTTGTAAAAGATTTATCTATTTCGTCAACAACTGCGAACGGTAAGGAAATCGCATTTGTTTTATAGGATATGGAAAACAAGAGAACAGACACCGAGAGGCAGGAGAATATTACCGCTGCGCAACAGAAGGCAGTGGAGGGGTTTGATGCGGCTGCCGCAGCCGTATCGGAGACTTTGGGCAAGGAGGCAGGCCTTGACATCGGGGGCCCTTCAGACAGTGAGAAGGTTATTCAGGAGGCTACTTCCTCCGAATATAAATATGGCTTTACAAGCGATATCGAGACCGATATTGTCCCTCCCGGTCTAAACGAGGAGGTGGTGAGGTATATCTCAAAGGTCAAGGGGGAGCCTGAATGGTTGCTCGATTTCCGCCTCAAGGCTTTCAGATATTGGCAGACACTCACCATGCCTGACTGGGCGCATCTCAAAATCCCTGAAATCGATTTCCAGGCGATATCCTATTATGCCGCTCCCAAGAAGAAGGAACTCAAGAAGAGTCTCGATGAGGTGGATCCCGAACTCATCAAGACTTTCAACCGGCTTGGCATATCCCTTGAGGAGCAGAAGCAACTTGCCGGCGTCGCCGTGGATGCGGTGATGGATTCCGTCAGCGTCAAGACCACACATAGGGAGAAACTGGCCGAACTCGGCGTCATATTCTGTTCTTTCTCCGAAGCCGTCAAGGATTATCCCGATCTTGTGAAGAAGTATCTCGGAAGTGTGGTAGGTTACCGCGACAATTTCTTTGCCGCCCTCAACTCGGCGGTATTCTCCGACGGTTCGTTTGTCTACATACCGAAGGGTGTGCGCTGTCCCATGGAACTCAGCACCTATTTCCGCATCAACGCCTCCGGTACGGGGCAGTTCGAGCGTACGCTGATTGTGGCTGATGATGATGCCTACGTCAGTTATCTCGAGGGATGCACCGCACCTATGCGTGATGAGAACCAACTCCATGCTGCAATCGTAGAGATTGTCTGCGAGGAGAGGAGCGAGGTGAAATACAGCACCGTCCAGAACTGGTATGCCGGTGATAAGGACGGCAAGGGGGGTATCTACAATTTTGTGACAAAGCGGGGACTCTGCCGTGGTCACCGTTCCAAAATATCATGGACTCAGGTGGAGACAGGCTCCGCCATAACATGGAAATATCCTTCATGTATCCTCAAGGGTGATGAGAGCGTAGGGGAGTTCTATTCCGTTGCCGTCACCAACAATTACCAGCAGGCCGACACAGGCACGAAGATGATACACTTAGGGCGTAATTCCAGAAGTACGATCGTCAGCAAGGGTATCTCGGCAGGTAAAAGCCAGAATTCCTACCGCGGTCTCGTGAGGGTCGCTGAGAAAGCCTCGGGATGCCGCAACTATACCCAATGTGATTCCCTGCTCATGGGCAATCAGTGTGGCGCCCATACATTCCCTTATATCGACGTAAGGAACTCCAGCAGTACGGTGGAGCATGAGGCTACGACATCAAAAATCAATGAGGAACAGTTGTTCTATTGCCGCCAGAGGGGAATACCGGCCGAGGAGGCCGTGGCCCTCATCGTGAACGGCTATGCCAAGGAAGTGATGAACAAACTTCCGATGGAATTTGCCGTTGAAGCCCAGAAACTTCTGCAAATCACCCTGGAAGGGAGTGTGGGGTAGGCTCAAGGCTCAAGGCTCGAGGCTCAAGGCTCAAGGAGTTAGATAGTTAGAAGTGTGATTTGCAAGCGACATTCATTATAATGAATAAAAGTAATTTTAAAGAATTGAAGGTGTGGCAGAAGTCGATGGAGTTAGTGGTGGCAGTTTATGCTCTGCTAAAATATCTTCCAAAAGAGGAGATGTATGGGCTTTCAGATCAAATTAGAAGATCTGTAGTGTCGATTCCTTCAAATATTGCAGAAGGCCATGGAAGAGAAACTGACAAAGAATTTATAAGATTCCTTACAATCTCACGAGGTTCCGTTTTTGAATTGGAGACACAGTTGGAAATTTGTTTTCGCTTGGGTTATCTTACTCCTCCACAATTTAATGAGCCAGTAGAAAAAATTAAAGAAGTAAGAAAGATGTTAAATGGTCTGATTGCTTATCGTGAGAGGCAAGACAAATTCTAATATTTAATCAAAAACCTTAAGCCTCGAGCCTTGAGCCTCGAACCTCGAACCTAAAGAACTATGAACGAAAGAATAGTAATAATCGACCGGGTTGACCCGCAGACTTTCTACGGCGTCAACAACAATAATATAAATCTTATCCGCAATCTCTTCCCGAAATTGCGCATGGCCGCACGTGGCAATGTCATCAAGGTGATTGGTGAGGAAGGGGAGACCGCGGAATTTGAGAAGAAAGTCAAGGCTATCGAAAATTATGCCGCTACCTATAACAAACTTTCCGAAGACGTCATCATAGATATCGTCAAGGGTGAACCTCCGAAGCCTGTAAACTCGGAGGGGGTGATAATTTTCGGACAGTCGGGACGCCCTATCGCACCTCGCAACGCTAATCAGGCGAAGATGGTGCGCAGTTTCGCGCATAATGACCTCACCTTCGCGCTTGGACCGGCCGGAACCGGCAAAACCTACATTGCCATTGCCCTTGCTGTGGCGGCCTTGAAGAACAAGACCTGCAAGCGCATCATCCTTTCTCGTCCGGCTGTCGAGGCCGGTGAGAAGTTGGGATTCCTCCCCGGTGACATGAAGGATAAGATCGACCCCTATCTGCGCCCGCTTTACGATGCTCTGGAGGATATGATTCCGCAACTGAAACTTAAGGAGTATATGGAAAACGATACCATTCAGATTGCTCCGCTTGCTTTCATGCGCGGACGTACGCTGAATGATGCCGTCATTATACTTGATGAGGCGCAGAATACCACAAAGCACCAGATGAAGATGTTCCTGACTCGTTTGGGTGTCAACAGCCGCATGATAATTACCGGAGACGCCACACAGATCGACCTCCCGCGTACCGTGCAGAGCGGTCTGCTGCAGGCTTTGAAGATTCTGAGGGGTGTCGACGGAATCGGCATCATAGAATACGGCAAGAAGGATATCGTGCGTCATCCTCTTGTGCAGCGCATAGTGGATGCATACGAAGCCCGAGAAAAGAAGGTGGACGAAGAATTCCAGGAAAACCTACCTAATTAGGCTTTAGGCTTTAGGTATTAGGAAGTATAAGAATTATAAATCTTATAAAATGTATAAATCTTATGAGTTTTATGGATTCTTAATTTCCAATTTCCAATTTTCAATTTTCAATTTACAAAAAATGTTATGGCCAAAATAGGAGATACCGTCCGCTTCCTCAATTCAATCGGAGGCGGCAAGATTACGAAGATAGAGGGGAAGATGGCTTTCGTGGAGGATGAGGATGGTTTCGAGACCCCTATCCTCCTGAAGGAGGTGGTCGTGGTGTTACCGGCAGGTCACGACCAGGAGAAGAAGAAACCCGGGCGGTTGATGTTTGATCAGGAAGCATACGACGAGGGTAAGAAACCGACTCCGGCACCTGTGAAAGAGAAAAAGAAGGAGGCAGAGTTGCCCAAGCCGCAGAAAGCCGTCTTTGCCGAGGAGACAAAACATGGCGAACGGTTGAACATCACCCTCGCTTTCGAGCCGTCAAACGTCAAGGCGCTTGATAAGTCGGAATTTACGGCGGTGTTGGTCAACGATTCCAATTATTGGCTCGATTTCACACTCTTGCGCCGCAGTGAGGAGGAGAGAGGATGGACTGTGGTAAACGTCGGGACGGTGGAACCCAACGAACTGCTTGACCTCGTGACACTCACCCATGCCACATTGCCCGATTACGAACGTGTAGCTTTCCAATGCGTAGCCTATAAAAAGAATAAGACTTTCACTCTCCAGCCTCCGGTGAGTGTGGCCCATAAACTGGATCTTACCAAATTCCATAAGTTCCATTGCTTCCGACCGGGGATATATTTTGAGGATCCCGTGATTGAGATTCCCTTGGTTGAGAACGGTGTGGCGATAAAGCCGCTTGAGGTCTCGGCTGTGGCTTTGGCTGAATCGCTTTCCGGGAAAGGGGAGCCTGTTGGTAAGGATGCGGCAAAGGAATTGTCGAAGAAATTCAAGGTTGATGCCGAAAAGAGGAAGAAGAGCATGGATCCGGCGTCTAATCCTTACAAGGTGCTTCCTCTGATAGAGGTGGATCTTCACATCGGGGAACTTACAGACTCTCTCGTCGGCATGGAGCCCAAGGATATGCTTGAGATGCAGTTGGCGAAGGTGAGGAAAGTAATGGAGAGCAATAAGCAGCGTAAGGGGCAGAAGATTGTATTCATACATGGCAAAGGGGAGGGTGTTCTCCGCAAGGCTGTCCTTGAATTACTGAAGAAGGAATATCCGAAAGCGGAAATTCAGGATGCCTCATTCCGCGAATACGGCTTCGGAGCAAGTCTCATCACAATAAATTGAAAATTGAAAATGGAAAAGTGGTGGAGTTATCCTTGCGTTAGCGATAACGGAATGACAATAATCGTGACGGGGCATGACGGGATGGATAAATTCCGTGAGAGCGGAAAGTACCGTTACCGGATTGATGTGACCTGGAAATACAACGCTCTTCCTGACGGGATGCCCGAAGAGGAGGATGCTCGTCTTATGGAGGAGGTGACAGATGCTCTGACAGAGGCTTTAAAAAAGGATAAGGTCGCTGTCATGACGGGGATTTACACGGGAGACGGCAGCCGCGATTGGGTGCTCTATACGAAGAATCTCAAAATCTTCTCGATAGTCTTCAATAAGGCTCTTGAGCAATTGCCTGCAATTCCGTTTCTCATAGAGGCGGAGGAAGACCCGGATTGGGAGGAATACACTCACATGAGGGAGGAAACATATATACCTGACGAAGAATAAATCTTTTATTAATAAAAACTTTAAAATCTATGGTTAAAAACTATCTGACTTTATGGATGATGCTTTTGGCTACCGTGCTTGGAATCGGCACAGCCAAAGCCGAAGGTCTAAGTGTCGAACTCTCATCATCATGGGGCTCGAATATCGTGCGTCTTGATAAAGAGGTGAAATTCAGAGCACAGGCCAATCAGGAAGCTGATATTCGCATCACAGTGAACGACACTGAAATATTGAATCAGAATGCAGTCGCGGCTAATACAAGAGTAGAGGGAGTGTATACATTCTCAACGACGGGTGATTTCACGGTGACAGCATACGCAACAGCAAACGGTGAGACTGTCAGCAGCACAGCCTTCTATTGCGTGCCTACACCCTCACAGCCGGCCGCTTCACAGACAGTACCCCCTATGGGTGCATTCCGTAATTCCGACGGCACGGTGACATTCTGTTTCGCAGCACCGGAGAAAGAGACCGTACTTCTTGTCGGTTCATGGAATGATTATAAGGTCGCTCAGGCTTCCGTGATGGATTATGTCGATGGTCCGGCCGACGGTCAAGGCTCATACCGTTATTTCACCAAGACTGTAAGCGGTGTGCCTGTAAACGAGCCGGTACTTTACTATTACATGGTCAACAACGGCACATCCTACAAGAATGTGGGCGACCCCTACGCACGTCTTGTGCTCGACCCCAACAACGACAAATGGATATCTCCCGAGGTTTATCCCGACATGCCCGCATATCCCACGGATAAGGTGAATAACGTATGTCTGGCTGTATTTCAGGATAATTTCGGTGAATACGAATGGAAAGTAAAGGATTTCAAGGGCGCTCCGAAGGATGACCTCGTAATCTACGAACTCCTTTTCCGCGATTTCACAGGCACTGAGGGTAAGGCTCTCGGTAACGGCACGGTGCGTCTGGCAATCGAGAAGATACCTTATCTCAAATCGCTTGGCATCAATGCAGTGGAACTTCTTCCTATCAATGAATTTGATGGAAATCTCTCGTGGGGCTATAATCCCAATTTCTATTTTGCAATAGACAAGGCTTACGGCACCGCACAGGACTATAAGGAATTTATCGATATCTGCCATGAAAACGGCATAGCCGTCATTCTCGACGTGGTATTCAACCAAAGCGCTGGTCTTCATCCCTGGTATCAGCTTTATGCGGCAAACAGTAATCCTTTCTATAATCAGACCGCTCCCCACGCATATAGCGTACTCAACGACTGGAAGCAGGAGTATCCTCTGGTTCAGCAGCAGTGGCACGACATGCTGAAATACTGGCTGACGGAGTATAAGGTAGACGGTTTCCGCTTCGACCTCGTGAAAGGTCTTGGCGACAACAGTTCATACGCCGGTACAGGTAGCTTAGAGACGCGCACAAACAGGTTCAATCAGAGCCGGGTCGACCGTATGAAGCGTCTGCATGACGCTATGCGCGAAGTGAATCCCGATGCCTATTTCATCAATGAACTTCTCGGGGACGCCAAGGAGGAGAATGAGATGGCAACCGATGGCGAACTCAACTGGTTTAACAATAACTATAACGGTTGTGAGTTTGCCATGGGCTGGAAGAGCAATCTTAACACAATGTGGGCCAAAAAAGCAAGCCGCACTGTAGGCTCCACCGTATCTTACCTTGAAAGCCATGATGAGGAACGTCTGGCCTACAAGCAGGATCAATGGGGTGCAACGGGTATCAAAGGTAATCGTGAGAATTCCTGTTTCCGCCTTGCCGGGGCTGCCGTACAGATGCTTATGACCCCGGGTTCGCACATGATATGGCAATTCTCTGAGATGGGTAATGCTCAGACTACTAAGACAAAGGATGGAGGTAATGACACAGGTAACAAGATAGTGGACTGGGCTCTCATGGATAATCCCTATAATGGTGGTCTCGTTGACCGTTATCGTGAATTGATCCATATCCGTCTTGCGAACCCCGAACTATTCGGGCCGGATGCAGACTACAGCCTCAATTTCAATTCACCGACCACTCCTAAGACTTTGCTGACGGCTACGTCTTTTATAGAGGATAAGGAGATTCATGTTTTCATCAATTCAAGTGTAAACACTGAATTGTCAGCCACGGCTTCCTTCCGCAGCGGTAATGCTTCAGATTATCAGATACTCTCCAAGTGGGGTGCTTCTGATCCGGTGATTGACTATGCCAACAAGACTGTGACTCTGCCTGCCAACGGTTATGTGGTAATCGCAAACAAGAGTGTAGATGCGAGTGTCGGCAGTGTTATCGATGACAAAGCCTCCTGGAGTGTCTACAGCAATAGTGGCTCTCTGAATGTAGTTAATGCCTCTTCTCCTGTTGAGATATGGAATATAGCCGGTATGAAGGTTGCTGAAGGAGAAGGAGATTTCAACGTAGCATTGCCTTCCGGTCTCTATATCGTAAGATGCGGAGGCAAGAGTGTGAAGGTGAGGAATTGAGGCTTTCTTTAGGCTCGAGGCACAAGGCACGAGGCACGAGGCATTAGGCTCAAGGTTCAAGGCTCAAGGCTCAAGGCTCGAGGCTCAAGGCTCAAGGCATTAGGCTCGAGGTTCAAGGCTTATATGAGATTCAAAAGGGCGCGATGATTCGCGCCCTTTTTTGCTCTTATGAATCTTACAAATCTTATAAATCTTATTGCCCTCGCGCCTCGCGCCTCGCGCCTTGAGCCTTGAGCCTCGCGCCTTGAGCCTAAAGAAATCTTACTTCTTCATCGTAAAATGGCGTGATGCGAGGCGATAGCCGTCAGCAAAGACTTCCACGGTATAGTCGCCGGGTGTGAGCGTGGTGTTGACATCCCAGTAGAGCGTCACGCTCATCTCTTCGTTGGCATATTCCACCTGACGGTGAGCCGTAGCGGGTACACTCTGTCCATCCATCTGGAAAGAACCGCCTCCACCGAGCAGCGTGCCCTCCGGAGTCACTATGCGCACATAGAAATCTTTCATTCCCGCAGGTGCTGTATTGTTGGGACTGACGGTGAAATGTATGGCCAACTGACGTGCCTTGGTGATATTCTTCTCTGCTTTTCCTTTCTTGTTGAGGGCACTGAGCGTAAGACCTGTGATATTCAACTTCTTCGCAAGTTTGACAGTCTGAGCCAGTTCGGCATTCTGGGTGGCGGCCTGTGTGTACTGTGTCGAGAGTTGTTCGTTTCTCTGGGTCACAGCCTGAATTTCCTTTTTCAGACCCTCATTTTCCTCACCGAGCCTCTTGATCTCCTCGAGATAGTGCTTCACGATATTTTTCAGGGTAGCGATCTCACTCTCAAGTTGCTTAATGCGCTGGCGGTTGGCCGCATTGCTTTTCTTCTCCTGGTTCAATTCAGAAAGGAGGCCCTCAACCTTTAGGCGTGCCTCATTATATTTTTGCACGAGAGAGTCATTCTTGAGATATACCTGCTGATCCTCATATTGTGAAAAATCGGCGTTGAGTTGGTTGAATTCATTCTGAAGGAGGAGGCGGTCGTTAGCGAGGCGAAGGTTTTCTGTTTCCTCCCTTGCCTGATTGACCTGTTCAGTGCGGTTGGCATTAATCACAATAAGGGCCACCACCAGGCCCACGAGGCATACGACAGCGGCAATACCTCCGAAAAGGATGATCTTTTGGTTCTTATTCATGGGAAAAACAGCCCGATAGGGGCTTCGGAATGCAAAGTTACAATTTTAAAGAGATATGAGCAAAAAAGAGAATGACCGAAACTCAAGGAGTTCCGGTCAAACTTTTGCTTTTTGTCTTATTGGCTATTACTTACTGAGCAGCAGCGGCAGAATCAGCAGCGGGAGCAGCAGCAGAGTCAGCAGCGGGAGCAGCAGAATCAACAGCAACTTCCTCAACAGCAACTTCCTCTACAACAACTGCAGAATCAGAATCCTGAGCCTCAGCTGCCTTGTTGCCACCACAAGATACCATAGCCATGCTGAAAAGAACAGCAAGTGAAAGAACTACTTTTTTCATTTCTCTTAAAATTTAAAATAATAAAACAATTTTTTTGCTATCAAAAACGGTGCAAAGTTAATGCTTTTTTTTCAATCCACAATAATTAATCAGAATTTTTTATCAAAAATAACCTAACCTACTGTGATTTTAACATTGTTAAGTTAAATTTATACCAATTCCAGTGAATTCTGACCTACATATTCTATAAATCCAGAATCAAATGAATGATACGGATCTCTTGAAGAACTATGCTACTTTGAAAAAATCAGGATGACCTGTCATTTTACTGACTGGTCATCCTGCTGTGCCCTGAGCCGGGCTCGAACCGGCACGGCTCGCACCATTGGTGTTTGAGACCAACGCGTCTACCAATTCCGCCATCAGGGCCTCCTTTTACGCCTCATGATTCTGTCAAGTGGCGTTTTGCGGTGCAAAGTTACTGCAAATATTTGGATTCCGCAATTATTCCGTAAATTTTTTATTTTTTTAATTATTCATAATGAATCTTGGCCTTGCGGAGAACTTTCCAACATCCGTTGTCGAATATCGCTGTGCCTGCGGCATCATTTACGATCTTCTCCATTCCGGCTGTATCCTCAAGGTTGTCGGCGACACACCCTCCTGAGAGTGTCTCACGGGGTGTGAGGAGCGCCATCTCCCAGACTGTGGGGTCGGAAGCCACACGGAATGACCCTGAGAAGCCATCGGCCGTGTCAAGACGATAAACGGAATTACCCACGCTCAGGCTGCGGTCGGCACGAATGAAGATACCCTTTGAGTTGACCTTCCCAAGATATATCGTGCGGAGAGGAGCCGATGCCGCCGGCTGAGAAGCCGCCGGCTGAACAGGAGCGGCAGCAGGAGCGGCAGCTGCCTTGGCGGATGCCACTACCGCCTGCGCGCTCTCAAGCGCTTTGGTGGCTGCCCCCAGACGTGTGCGTAACGCCCCAACCTCAGCTGTAAGGGCCTCGAGATTCTTCTTGAGACCCGCATTCTGCGAGTTAAGGGTCTCTATCTTTTTGGAAAGGGAGGCTATCTCGTTGTTCTTCGCCGTAAGGGTAGCTGAGAATTTATCTTTCAACTCCATAATCTTTTCTGAGTCATCACCCGTGGAAAGATCAGCGACCGGAGCGCCGGAAGCACCCTTACGGGCGGCCGCCGCATTCCTTTTCATGACATTGGAGGCGAACACCACCAACGCTATCACCGCAGCCACAAGAATTATCAGAATGATGATATAGGTGAGGGAGTGATCTTTCACCTTGCTTATCTGCGGATCTTCCTCTACGGCCTGCATACCCCCCTCCACTATTGCCTCGGCCTTGTCGAGAGTGGCCTGCATACTGTCTACCGCTGCTGGAGTATTGCCGGAGGCCACTGCTGCTACGGGATTTTGCTCCTTTTCAGCGGATGGTTGTTGCGCGGGCTGCGGTTGCTCTTTTTTCTCCTCCTGTTTCTTCTCCTCCTTGACAGGCGGGGCGATGGTCATGTCGTTGATGTATTTCTTTGCACGCGCACGTCCGCCGCGTCCCTTCTCTATAAGCCCGCTTGTGGAGAAAGCCTTACCCCAGAATTCCACAAGTTGGTCTTTGGTCCAGGATTCATATCCCGAAGGGAGTGGAATGCTTTTGAAAGCCTTTATGTTCTCTTTTTCCTTCGCCTTGAGTTGCTTCTCAAGGTCTGCCATAGATTTTGGAGAAATCTGGTCGAGGTATCCCGAGCCATCGTTGGCGTAACGCAGGTAAGCCTTTGCGGCGAGGGCGCGGGCCTGGTCCATCTCGTTTTTGGTGACGGCAAAGGCCGTCAGAGATGCTCCGAGCATCAGAGTAAGAGTCAAAATCTTGATAAGTCGTTTCATTCTATAATATATGGTCTTGGCCTGAAGTTTTCCGCCCCGGTGTCCATTCTCTTTACGGCCGGCGGCGGTTTGGAAAATTTGGAAATGCAAAAGTAATAAAAAATATTATCGCAACACAAGCAAGAGAGAAATTTAACAAAATCACATCTCCTTTCTAAGTCGCGCTACGGGTATGCCCAGGCGGTCGCGGTATTTTGCTACCGTGCGTCGTGACACGTCATAACCCCTTTTCTCCATCTCCTCCTTGATTTTCTCATCGCTCAGGGGATGACGTTTGTCTTCCTTCTCCACCAGGGCTGAAATCTCGGCCTCGATCTTTCGGTTGGTGAGCACGGGTACGCCCTCATCACCCTCTTCGCCTATTGAGTCGCTGAAGAAGAAACGCAGGGGGAAAATACCCCATGGCGTGGATACATACTTATTGTTTGTGGCACGCGACACGACCGAGAGGTCGTAGCCTGTAAGAGCCGATATATCCTTGATCATCATCGGCTTCAGGCGATAGATGTCCTGAGTCTCGAAATATTCCTTCTGTATCTTGAGGATCGCTCCCATCACGTTCAGAAGGGTTTCCTGCCGCTGTCGCAGGATGCGTATGAAATCGCGTGCGTCGTTATAGCGTGAGGCGATAAATTCAGAGCCCTTCTTTTCCCCTTTTCTCCCTTTCTTTCCCAATTCGGCCATTGCCTCGGAGAATGTGCGTGAGATGGTAAGGTCAGGAATCCTGTTGGCGGTGCTGACGGTCAGTTCGCCATCTTCATTGTCTATTATGAGATCAGGGATGATGATGTTGTTGGTAAACTTCTCGGGAGCCAGTGCCGCCCCCGGTTTCGGATTGAGGGAGGATATAAGTTCTAATGCTTTCGCCACCCTTTCCGCATCTATTCGCAGCCCTGATATGATTCTGTGGGTATGTCTCATCGAGAGGGCGTCGAATTGCTCCTCGAGTATCCTTTCCGCATCATCGCGAGCCCGGGAGTCGGGGAGGTGCCTCAACTGTATGAGGAGCGACTCCCTTAGGTCGGCAGCCCCCATACCGAAGGGTTCGAGATCCTTGACTATGGCGAGTGCTTTCTCGGCATCCATCATGTCGGCCTCGATTCCTGCCGTGAAGGCCATGTCGTTGACCACAGAGGAGAGCGGGCGGCGCAAATATCCGTTGGAATCAAGGTTGCCGATTATATATTCCGCAATACGGGCGATATTTTCCGGCACATCCCTCTCTGCAAGTTGCCGCAGGAGATTGTCGTAAAGGGATTCGTCGGTATCGGCGGGGGAGAAGTCGTAGGCCGCGATGTCATCGGGAGAGGCATTCCTGATCGGCGGGGGAAGAGGGGGGAGATCGTTGGTGCGTGGAGTGTCTTCGCTCACCTGCAGGGCAGGGTTGTCGTCGAGTTCCTTCTCCACCGCCTCCTCAAGTTCGGGCGCGTTGAACTCAAGCATCTTCACGAAACGAAGTTGCTGTGCCGACAGGCGCAATGTCTGGCGTTGGTCAAGGTTCAACGACTGTTTGGGGGGCATATTAAAGTGTTGTATTGTTAAAAACACTGCGAAATTAACATAAAATAGGGTAGCAGACGAAAAATTTCTGAAAAAAATTGCGAGTGACATATATTTTACTTAATTTCGCGTCTTGAATTAACCGAGTAAACACAACGTTACAAAAACTCAGTAACTTTTAAAGAAAAGAGATGGCATCCCAGAATCAGAATCAGCAGGATGAGACGGCAATCGATAAGATGAACTCACAGCTTACGGCTGCGGGCGATAAGATTGCAAACAACAAGAAATACATATATTGGTGTATTGGCGGCATCGTAGTGGTGGCCGTCTTTATAATGAGTTATTTCTTTATCTATCGCAATCCACGTCTTAATGAAGCGTTTGAGGCTTACAATAAGGTGGAACTCAATGCTATGGGTAACGATTCAATCGCTGCCTCACAGTATAAGGCGGTGGCTGATAAATATAGCAATCAGGCCGGTAAGCTCGCGGCTCTCAGTGCCGGCGAGAGCCTCTACAACCTTGGCAAGTATGAGGAGGCGGCTGAATATCTGAAGCGTTTCTCATGTGATGATGCCGTGCTTGAGGCCAATGCCCTTGTGCTTACAGGCGACTGCTATGTGAACCTTAAGAAATACGACGAGGCTCTCTCTTATTTCAATAAGGCTGTCAAAAAAGCTGACCGCAATCCTCAGATCGTGCCGAGAGTGCTCCTCAAAGAGGCTAACGTGTATGACGAGCAGAAGAAGTATGACAAGGCACTTGATTGCTATTCACAGATAAAGAAGGAATATCCTGATTTCGTGCTCGGAAACGGCCTTACAATCGATGCTTACATAGCCCGCGAGAACGCTCGCCTAGGTAAATAAGCGTCTGTCATGATTCCCGCCGGGGGATAAGCCGGAGAAAATGGTGTTGACAATTTACTCCATAAAATAATAAAACACTTTGCTTATTTTATGAAAGGGCAGCGGCTTTCGAGCCGGCTGCCCTTTTGCTATTTGCTGCTGTTGCGTGTGGCCTCGGGGTGTCCGTGTCGGAACCATAGGTGGTGGTGGATCAGAGGCTGATATTCTTCCGACAGCAGGGCTCTGATTTTCACTACAAGGAACGATACGAAGGCGCAAAGCGTGACCGGAAGTGCGTAGCGGTAGGTCTGTGTCATCTCCATGGTTATGAATATGGTCATGAGTGGCGCCTCTATTATGCCTGACATGGCTCCGGCCATGCCGAGATATGCGAATACCCCTACAGGGAGCTCCGTGGAGAAATAGGTGTTGCAGAATGTGGCAAACAGGAATCCTGCCATGCCTCCGGCATATAATGTGGGTGCGAAATCACCGCCTACGCCTCCGCTGCTGTTGGTGGAGGCCACAGCCCAGCATTTGCAAAGGAGTATGCCTCCCGCTACGAGCATGAGTCCCTGTGGTCCTGTGAGCAATCCTTCGAGGATGCTCCCCTTGGCAAGAGCGGTGCAGTCGCCGTTTATGACGTTGCCGAGTATGGGATATCCCACGCCGAACATAGCAGGGAACATGAACAGTATCAACCCTATGGCGAGGCCCCCTGTGAGGTTGCGTAGCCAGGGATTCCTGATTCTCTTGTAGAATGTGTCAAGACGTCCCGCTATATATGAATAGTAAATTGAATAGATACCGCAGAATACCCCCAGCAGTAAGACCAACGGGAGCATATCCATGGAATAGTTGTCGAGGGGTGTGAAGGTCAGGTCGGAATGTCCGCCGTGGAGGGTGAATATCGTCAGGTATGAGGCGAGACATGACACTGTGGCCGCCAGCACAGCCGGGATTGAGAGTTCGATCCCTACAAGTTCCAGAGCAAACATCAGTCCCCCAATCGGAGCGGAGAATATACCGGCGATGCCTGCACTGGTGCCGCATCCTATCAGTATTTTCAGCATTCTTGGAGAAAGCCCGAGGAGTTGCCCCACATTGCTTCCTATCGCGGCTCCTGTATAGGCTATGGGGCCTTCGGCACCCGCGGAGCCACCCATGCCGAGAGTTATGGCGCCACCGATAATGGGGGAAAACACTATGTTGTGACGGAGGCGGTATAGCTTCTTCTTAAGATCGTTGATAAGCTGCCCTACGCCGTGGGCAAGGTTGGTGCGTACGATGTAGCGTGTGAATATTCCGGCAAGAAGTATGCCACCGATAGGGGGGAGTATTATCCAGAGGTTTATTGTCCCGTCCTTTATATGAGGAAGGAACAGACCCGCAACGAGGCTTATCAGCCATTTGAATGCAAAGGCTGCGAATCCGCACGCTATGCCAATTACTATGGCCAGAAATATCAGGAACGTATTTTCCGGAATATGTGCCACCCTCCATTCATTGAACGGCTTTACCCATGAGGCAAAACCCGGAAAGGAGGTGAATCGATTATCGGTTGAATTATTCATGCGTAAGGGCTGTGGTTTACAGTGTTAAAGTCAGGCGGCGGTTAATGTGGAAGAGATTGTGCGCCTGTCTTAGCAATATAACAACTGATACTGGGGTATTGTGCGAAATATAAGTTAAATTTTATGACGGCAAGTACAAGTAGTGGTATTGACATAAAAAAAGCAGAGCTCTTTCACAAGATCTCTGCCGCATTGCGAATCAAAATTATTTCTACAAACCTAACATAAACGATTTATTTAATCTATATCTTTTCAAGCAGGCTAGCCTGCTTGGCTGCTCCATAAAATAACCTAAAATCTTTTTTATCCTCAAGATTTCTCACCCTGCAGGACAATAATGAATTTACCTTATAAATATAACCTATGAGTCATGAAACTATCTTGCCATAAGTGTCGGGGGTTGGATAGCGTCTCCTGTCCTGAAGGTGTCGTTTCCTTTTCCTGACGATGCAAAATTAGGCAATGAAAAATGCTTTTCCAAGCGATATTAATGCCAAATGAGATGGAATATAATATAATATAGAATTATATATCTGTAAATCAATACTATAAAATTTTATAATATAGATGATATATAAGTGAATATATCAATAAAAACGTCTCATTTTAGCGTTTTATGAGTATGATATTACGAAAAAATGTTCTGAATAATTTTGATTTTTTATTCAGGGAGATTGTCTATCCAGTTTTCATGAGAGCCGAGATTGGCCACCTGCTCGTCGAAATTATCACGGTCGATGGCCCGATTTCTCATCCTGTTGCGGTAGGAGTAGACTGTGTTGACGGAGTAGTGAAGTATCTGGGCGATTTTTGTGCTCTGGTTGATGCCGAGACGTATGAATACATAGATGCGGAGTTCGGGAGTGAGGAGCTCGCCGGCCTTGAGTTCGATCTGCTTGTCGGGGGCGAGAAGAGTGTTGATGCTCTCGACGAAATCGGGGTACAGGTCAAGTAGCGCCTTGTCGACGAGGGAGTAGAAGCCTTCCGAATCCTGCTCGTTGATTTTCCCGGAATTGATCATCTTCACGAGGTCTTCGGTCTGTCCGGCCGCGATTTTCCTGCCCACGAGCATCGTCAGGTTGTCAAGCCGGCGGGAATAGTTTGAGCAGAGGGCTATGAAGTTGGCCACGTATGCCTCCAGTTTTTTGGTAGAGGATGAGAGTTTCTTTTCATTGGCACGAATTTTTCGGGAGTTGCGGAGGAAAATGAAAGCGAGGGCTGCCGTGAGTATGAAGAGCACCGTCGAAGTAACGGCATAGATGGCCATTGAGTTGTGCGATCTCCGCAACTCTTTCTGGTTTGTGGTCTCTATGAGGGAGGCTATATTCGAGATGGCGGCCGTACGCATGCGTACGTTTCCGGTAATGGCGTCCTCGAGCGACTGCGAGATGTAGCGGTTGGCTCTCTCGTAATCCCCCTGACGGTATAGCCAGCGGGCAAGTTCCTGTAGAGCCAGCCCCTCCTTTACGTTGGCGAGGATATCGCTTTGGGCGGCAATCGCCAGATATTTAACGTAGTTTTCGAAATCCCCCTGATTTTTGTAGGCCTGGGCAAGTTGATAAGCCAGCATACCGTGGAAATTATCGGATAGGGGTACCTCCTTAAGGAATTTCGAGAGCATGACTTCAGCACGTTGCCAATCGGATGATTTGACCAGTTCGGAACAATATAGGAAACGATACATGGTGTCGGTGTGCGGCAGGTATTTCAACAGGCTGTCGCTCATGGCCTGTTGAGTCTTCTGCAGGGTCGTCACATATTCATCGAGACCCTGAGCGTGGGAAGCGGCGTAGGAGTATGCCATGCGGGTGGTGTTCCAGTATTCTATCTTGAGGTCAAGGGGCATCCCTTCCGGACTTATGGAGTCAAGCCGGGTGAGCGCGGCATAGAAAAGACCACTGGTGGAGATGGCCTGAATGGCTTTCAGTTTGCCGTAAGTGATTTCGTCTTTAGATAAGGTGGAGGGGGCGTATTCCATCGCATAGCGTGCTATCAGCGTGGCGGAGTCGGCATTCAGAAGGCGGTATTGCGACGACAATTCAAGGAGCGTTTGCCACAACCGGAGAGAGTCGGTGATATTGCGGCTTTCTGCACGCAGGGAGTCAATGGCTATGCGCCGTTGGTCGCGGTACATGTTGATGTTGTCAAGTGTCTTGTCAAGCGCCTTGAGTTGCGATTGCGCTGTGTCGGGCGAGTCCGTGCGGTCTTTGCCGGAGCATGCGATGAGCAGAGAGACCGTGATGAGCATGACAAATGAAATTGCGAATAAGAGTTTTCTCATGAGTCAGAGGTAAAAGTTGAAGAGGGTGAGAAAAGTAAAATTGCAAATTTAGGGATTTTTTTATTAATTTTGCGCATCAAAACCGTAGAATATTCCCAACAGGTAAAAAATATGAGCCGAACGACCACAGTTTACACCCTTGCAAACGGCCTGAGGGTGTTGTGCTGGCCCTGCGACAGCCTTGTCAGTTATATTGGAGTTTCTGTTAATGCCGGCAGCCGCGATGAGGATGAGACTTGTCATGGTCTCGCACATTTTGTGGAGCATACCGTTTTCAAAGGGACCGACAAGAGGAAGGTGTGGCAGATATCCGACCGTATGGAGTCGGTAGGCGGCGACCTTAACGCCTATACATCCAAGGAGGATACGATGGTCTATACAGGCGCGCCAGCAGGATATGAGGAGAGGGCTGTGGAATTACTGGCTGATATACTTTCCTCAAGCCGTTTCCCGAAGGAGGAGATCGACCGGGAGAGGGGGGTGGTGATCGAGGAGATTAAGAGTTATCTCGATTCGCCTTCCGAGACTGTGGTAGACCGTTTTGAGGATCTCGCATACAAAGGGTCGGGGCTCGCACACAATATCCTCGGCACTCCTGATAGCGTGGAGAGGCTGGGGAGTGACGATTGCCGCCGTTTTCTCGACCGGTTCTATACTCCGGGCAATATGGTGCTCTACTGTTCATCGCCTATACAGCCGGAGAAGTTCCTCCGTCTGGCTGAGAAATATTTCGGCTGCATGCATTTCCCCTTCACCCCTCACGACAGAATACTCCCTCCTCCGATGGAACCCTTCTCAATGACAGAGGATTTCGGCTCACACCAGGCTAATACGATTATAGGGGCGCGAATTATGGGCAGGAATGATCCCCGCCGGTTTGCCTTGTATCTCCTGAACAATTATCTTGGTGGCGCGGGCATGAACTCCCGACTCAACCGCGAACTGCGCGAGAAGCGTGGGTTTGTCTATGCCGTAGACAGTTTTACGAACCTCATGACCGACACAGGGCTCCTGATGGTGTATTTCGGGTCAGACCCCTCGAAAGTGGATAAATGCAAGAAGATAATATTCAACGAACTCGATAGGCTCGCCCAGTCGCCTATATCCGGCGTCACGTTCGAGAAGATGAAAAGACAGTATTGCGGACAGTTGATCGTGTCTTCCGACCGCAGGGAGGGTAGGGTAATGTCAATGGCGAAGACGTTGTTGTTCTCCGGTGAGGTGAGGGACATTTCCGACACCGCCGAGTGTATCCGCGCCGTCACTCCGGAGGAGGTAAGGAGGGTGGCCGAGATGGTGGCGCCGTCAAGATGTTCCATGCTTACTTTGATCTGAAAGATGAAGATAGGAAATATAGATATAGGGGAGAGGCCTGTGATGCTCGCTCCCATGGAAGACGTGACTGATCCCTCGTTCCGCCTCATCTGCCGTGAGCAGGGGGCGAGGATGGTATATACGGAGTTTGTTTCGGCCGAGGCGCTTGTGCGTAATATCGCCTCCACAGCACGGAAACTGAACATCGACGATAGGGAGCGCCCGGTGGCTATCCAGATATACGGGCGTGACGTGGAGCCTATGGTGGAGGCCGCGAAGATGGTGGAGGAGGCCGGCCCCGACCTTATCGACATAAATTTCGGTTGCCCCGTGAAGAAGGTGGCCGGGAAAGGGGCCGGAGCCGGTATGCTGAGGGATATCCCCAAGATGCTTGCCATAACGGAGGCGGTGGTGAAGGCTGTGGCTCTCCCTGTCACCGTGAAGACCCGTCTGGGATGGGATTGCGAGAACAAGATTATAACTGACCTGGGACCGAGACTCCAGGATTGCGGGATAAAGGCTCTGACCGTGCATGGGCGCACGCGCTCACAGATGTACACGGGACATGCCGACTGGACATTGATCGGCGAACTTAAGGCTGACCCGAGGATGGAGATCCCTGTGATCGGCAATGGCGACATCACGACTCCGGAGGAGTGCGTGAGGGCTTTTGACGAGTATGGTGTTGACGGCGTTATGATCGGACGCGGAGCGATTGGTTCTCCATGGATTTTCCGGGAGGTAGACAGTTTTGTGCATGGCGGGGAAAGAGTCAGGGTGGAGGATGCCGAGAAGTTTGCGTTGTTGCGCCGTCAGATACGGGAAAGCATCGACCGTATTGACGAATACCGCGGTATACTTCACATCCGCAGGCACCTGGCGGCGACACCTCTATTCAAGGGGCTTCCCGATTTCCGACAGACCAGGATAAGGATGCTCCGTGCGGAGACGGCTGACGAATTAGAACAGATTTTCCGGGAAATAGAGGAACGATATTTCAGTGGCGCGGTGGTGTGAGGCCCGTTTCTTGCGTTATTATATAAGGACTATACTATATATAGGATCCCGGTTTTTCGGAAAAATAAACATTATTGCTAAATGAGAAGGATATTCTTCATTGCTTTTTTCGTGTTGGCGACGCTGGCGTCTTACGCACAGGAGATACAGTCGTACAAGGTTGAGGTAGGCCAGTTTGACCGTCTTAAGGTGACTGACAACGTGAATGTGGTCTACCGTTGTCTGCCTGATTCATCCGGATTCGTGCAGTACAGCGGTGCCAAGGAGTTTGCGGATGCTTTCATACTCACCCCAAAAGATGGCCAACTGCGCATACAGGTTTCGACCGAGGATGTGGGGCATCCCGACCTGCCGGTGCTTTATGTCTATTCCGATTTCCTGACCTCTGTCGAGAATTCATCCACGTTCACACTCGTGGTGGAGAACCCGGCGCCCTGTGCCGATTTCAAGGCTACGCAGATAGGCAACGGTACGTTGATCGTGGAGAATGTCAAGGCGAATAAGGTCGATGCCTCTCTTGCCACAGGCAACGGAAACGTGAACGTGTCAGGCACATGCAGGGAAGCGGTGTTCAAAATGGTGGGGACGGGAACAATCTCCGCCGACCGCCTTCAGGCAGGAAAGGTGCAGTGTAAGATTCTGGGGAGCGGCACAATAGGGTGCTGGCCTATGGAGACTCTCAATGTGAAGGGACTCGGCTCCACAAAGATATATTATAAAGGAGACCCGCTGATAAAGAAGGTAGGGGGCGGAAAACTGTTCCCGCTTCCGGAGGGGGCGCCTGCCGATGTCGTTGTGGAGGAGGAATATCCGGAAGAAAAGACCGTAGGGGATGAGTGAGCCGGACCTTGCTGAAGAACCGTCACTGAAACTCCGCACGGCACGTACCCTAAAATGGAACACGGTAGACCGTCTCGCGTCGCAGGTACTCTACGGCGTGGTCGGGGTGGTGCTCGCTAATGTGGTTTCGCAGGATGACTTCGGCCTTGTCGGGGCTTTGCTCGTGTTCCAATCGTTTGCAATTATTTTCGCCGACAGTGGGTTCGGCGCGGCGCTCCTTCAGCGTAAAGACCCGACGGAGCAGGACTATTCCACCGTTTTCTGGTTCAATTTCGTGGTGAGTGTGGGCATTTACTGGATTCTGTGGTTCTGTGCCCCCTGGATAGCTGAGATTTTTCAGGGCGACCGTAGGCTGATACCTTTGTCGAAGGTAATGTTCCTCACGTTTGTACTCAATGCCCTTGCCATAGTGCAGACCAACCGCCTCATGAAGCGTATGGACGTGAAGATGATTGCCGTGAGCAATGTGGTGGCGCAGGTCGTCGGTGGAGGAGTGGGCATACTGCTTGCCCTCCTAGGTTATGGCGCGTGGGCACTCGTATGGCAGTCGGTCACGCTGGCCGGAGTGAAGACGGGAATATTATGGCTGACCGGGAAATGGTATCCCGTTTGCTTTATAAGGAAAACCTCATTGCAGCGTGTATGGCGTATAGGATTGAGTGTATTCTCCTCATCCATGCTCAACACGATATTCCTCACGATATATTCTTTCGTCATAGGTGCTTTCTTCTCGCTGAGATCGCTGGGCGTATACACGCAGGCTGACAAATGGAGCAAGATGGGAAGCGCCTCACTGTCGCAGGTGCTCACGTCAAGTTTCGTGCCGCTTCTTTCGCGCGTGCAGGATAACGCTGACGATTTCCACCGCTATGTGCAGAAGATAAACCGCTTCACCGCTTTCATACTGTTTCCAGCCATGATAGGGCTGGCTGTGGTGGGTGCGCCTCTGTTCCATACTTTGTTCGGACATAAGTGGGATGCTGCAATACCCCTTTTCATGATTCTCACGGTAAGGGGCATTCCTGTTGTGCTTGTCTCCCTTTACGGCAATTATCTTCTTGCCAAGGGTTTCGGCAGACGTTTGTTCATCATAGAGGTGGTAAAGGATCTGGCGATACTTGTGGCGATAGTGCTCACCATAGGGAGCCATGATGTGGATACGCTTGTGTGGGGGCAGTTCTTTGCATCGGCCATGACATATTTCGTGGTAGTGGTCATGACAGCGAGGTCTCTTGGTTATGGGTTGGGAAGAATGATAGGAGACCTCTGTCCTTTCCTGCTGTGTGCCCTGCTGATGGCCGTCGCTTGCCTGCTGATAGGAGAGGTTATATCGGTGCCCATACTTAGGCTTATGGCAGAGATAGCAGTCGGTGGGTCGGTTTATATAGGAATGATGCGGTTGATGCGTTTCCCCGAACTGAAGGAAGCAGCCGGTTATCTTCTCGGACGTTTCCGCCGGCGAGCCCGAAAGCAATGACAGTTCATACGCTTTTAGCATACCCTCAAGCAATGAAAGTGACCGGTTTCAAGTTACGGCGTTCCTTTTGGTATATTTGTGAAATGAGGATGCGAGCGTTTAGAGGCTACGGTGTTTCTTTCGACATGCAAGTAAAAATGTGAAGACAGAAGGGAAGCAGTGGAGAAGTAGAGTCATAAGTGATATACCAAAAAGAATGTAAAAGGAAAGTCCAATCGTAATAGTAAAACGAAAAATATACGAATAGGCACTAAGCATCAAGAAAAATCAGGTCAAGTGGAGAAAAATATGAATATTTAAAATGCAAATAATCAGTAAGGTATAAAATTTTAAAATAAAAAAGAGAAAAAAGTTGACGAAATATTTGGCAGAACCGAAAATAATGTCTAACTTTGCACTCGCAAACGGGAAACAACAACACTGTAAAGAGATACAGAGTAATCCTGACAAGTAGGTGCCATAGCTCAGTTGGTAGAGCAAAGGACTGAAAATCCTTGTGTCCCCGGTTCGATTCCTGGTGGCACCACCAAAGTAAAAGTTAAATCGCTAATTCACACTGAATTGGCGATTTTTCTTTTAGTCACTATCGCCCGTAGTCACTATAATAGTCACTATCCAAACCCCTCTAAATCACATTAAATCGGCTCGATTAAATGCTCTTAAAAAGTTCCTTTTAATCTTCACGCCAATTAAACGCCTTATTAAATCCCTCCATAAAAAATAGTGACTATCCGCGTGGTGCGCCGGAATAGTCACTATAATAACAAAGAAGCCTTAACGGAGGTTAGCGCGTCAATCAGACGCAGAGTCGATTAATCTTCCAGGTCAGTGATTTCAATGACGAAATCACAGTCTAGAGCTTTCTTAGGCGAGAGCCATCCGACAACTCTCATCAGGGCAAGCAGGTCTTCGGCCTTGCATAGCCCCTGCGTCAATGGAAATGTGAGTCGCGCCGAGTGAAGCGATGGTTGCGGCGGTAGCGTTTAGTCCGACAAAATGTACATTTACCTTGACGGGATTGCGGAAAGCGGCAGAGATTGACAAGCCGGTGGCGAGCGAACCGCCGAAGCTGTCGATGAATACATTAACCTCCTTACCCTCGTTCTTGGCGAGGGTTTTGTCAACGGTCGAGCGGTCGAAGTCCCAGCCTCCGACATAGCCTTTGAGCGAGATATGGTATGTGGTTTTTGACATGGCGTATTGTGAATTGATTCGCATTGAGCAGTATTCAAAGATGCTCAGCGAATGTTAATTAGGCCACAAAGTTACCTCTATATGTTAGGAGTGGAAAAGACGCAAAAAAGGCCTTCTCAACAGAAGACCAATATTGTAAATATAATTTTGAGGTGTCTAAAAAATATTACTTTTTTAAATATTTACGTTCTAAAAAAGGGATAAAATTAGCAAGACCATCTAAATCATCTGTACCACAAAAATTAGCGACAGGATTTCCATTTTCATCAAAAGCGTAAACCCAAAGCCATACGTTGTGGGGTTGTCGCATTAGAGCAACGGTAGTGACATCTATATCAGATTCAAACCCATGTGAACATGAAAACTCGTCCATTGTTAATGTTCCATTAACTTGAAATTGGACGCCTACAAGTGGTCCCTCATTAACAAAAATGGCATCTTTTATTTCCAAAGTGCCATGAGGTGTTATAATGTAGGAGTCTCCTATTTCCCACTCTTCACGGTCCTCTTCGTCTCCAAGGGAAATAAAATTTCCTGTTCCGTTAAAATCTACTTCCCATAATGTATACTTCATATAAAATTTATTTAATGAAGACTTATTAACTTGGGAAATAACATTAGAAAAGTAGTTATAACCAACTTTTATAGGTTGCGTGTTACGAAATTGCTCACGTAATGGATTTTTCTCGCGCCTCCTAAACAGATTCGCGAATAAATCGTCTTCAGAAAAATCAAAAGTGCCATAATAAGTATTTATAATTTCTTGAAGTTCCATCCGCTCCTTTAATTCGCCATTATCAAACTTGCCGCAATCAATTGTGCCATCAGAGTTAAAGTGAATTAATTTGCCAGAAAAACGCCGCGTAGCAGTATTCCCCATCCATATAGATCCGTCACGCATAAAATGAAATCCCATACCCACAAGGCCAACGCCATTTTGTATAGGTCCAGGTTTATAGCCAATAAGCAACTCTGCCACTTCATGGGAGGAATTAAAAGTATATACTGTTAACATATTTTCCTCTCTTCCGGCATCCTGCATTTTAGTATAATACCAAAGAGCGAAGTCTGAAAGGTCAATCTGCAATTTATTGTCCTTATAATACCCAAATTCTGACAGCCTACCTCTGTTAATACTCAATCCCCAACCATTACCACGATTGTTTGTAAACTGCATAGTCTGCATATACATGTCATAGCTTTCAATTGCAGGACCTTCAACAAGTCCTCTATTAAAATTGCCATAAACATAATGGTCCGAATAAAATTTTTTACCGCACCCATGTGGAATGAATTGACCATTCTCAAAATATCCCCAACCTGAATATTTATGGCCATCTTCCAATCGTATCTTATTTTGCTGAATCAGCTCCATTGTTATGTTTTTTGTATTATGACGCAAAGTTACAAAAAAAATCTTAATTATTAGCCTTTCCCTACAATGAAAAAGAGCCTTCCCTTTCGGAAAAGCCCTTGATGTAGAGGGGTCTGAGGGTCAGATTCTGCGGAACACATTACCGTTTGCTCCCATCGTGTAGTCCCAGTTGTACAGCTCGCGTCCGAAGGCCCCGTAGTCGAAGTAATTGGCGAGACTGCCCATCATCTTATCAAGATTGTAGTACTCTTCGACGATGTGGCGGGCGAAGTCTTCTTCGCTATCCCACTCTCCGTAGTAGGCTTCCTCGAAGTTGTCGAGTTCGTCGTGAAATTCCATATAGTCATAGACTGCATCGGAGCCGTGCTTGTAGCACATATCCGAATACTCTAGGATACTATCGAAGTCATCCTCCACATAAATCCCTCGTTGTACTCCTGGCGAGAGAATCCCTCGTAGTCCTGAGCCATAAGCTCCGGGGCATCCTCGTCGGCGTGGATTGCCTTGCAGAAGTTGATAAACTCGTCGTAGTCGTAGAAGCTGCTGAGGTCAATTCACAGACCGCAAAGCGAACCGTCGTTGTACTTGCCGTAAGTACCGACATATACGGAGGGTTAACCGTCGCACTCGCTTTTGTGTTCGGGGATAGCGTCTTCGAGTTTGGGGATTGTGAGATCCATTAGTTGAGTTTGAGCTAAGATTCTTTTGGGGTTATTACGCAATGACATTGAGTTTACTATCACTATTCGATATCAGTTGGGGCATAAGCTAATCGAAAGAAGGGTTAAATAGATAAAGGTTGCCTACTGTGTAGATGTGCTTCGTTTTCGGAATTATCCTCATCAAATTTTCCTCCGAATTGTGACTATACGTGTGACGCGCAGGAATAGTCACTATATTTTTACATTGAGAGATGTGTGCCGGATTGCCTTGTATCGAGGTCATCATATAGAGAGCGGTTGCCGACTTCCCATTCTCGGTTTTCGCCGCGGTCGGTGTTGACGTTGAAACATGAAAGGACTTTTGCAAAATTGAGTGCAAAGACGTTGGCGGTCTGCTGGGTGAAGTCTTGCGGATGCGATAGGACACGTACTCCTGTCTGGTCTTTGGTTGTCTGGCGTATGCGTTGTATGATCGCTCTTGCATCTTCTCTGGTTAGATAATGAACGGCAAGATTCAGGAGGTAGTCTTGTCTGTCGTCCGGGGAAAGTCTGCGGTAATCGCTTTCGTCCTGGCTATCCATTGGTATCATTGGAATTGGCATACCGTCATTCATCGTAATCCTCAGTGCATATCTTCCATCCCTATTCTTGACGGCAGTGGCAGACTGTATTCTGCTCTTAAAGTCATGGATTGATTGCTGACTGAGGTATGCCGTGAGGATCTCTTCCGTGAACATGGTAGCGGCTATCGTCAGGGCAACATCTTCCTTGTCGTCCGGTTTCACGCCATTGTACCACGCTGCCTGACGCAAAGTAATCTGCTTCTGATATGTGCCGCCGTCCTTAATCCTGATACATATATAATCGTTTCGTCCATCGTTGTCAATCTTAACATTGAACATATCCCGGTAAACATCAAGTGGCGAAAGGCTGCACTCCTGTTTGGATGAGAAGTCTATAAGTTCCGACACCTTCATAACCTTGCTTCCGTCAAAAGCTATCTTTCCAACGTGGTCGACAATTCCATATCCACGAACCTGACCATTCTTATTTTCTGGGGAAAACCGTTTATACAGAAACTACGAGAAGATTACGTATAAGCCGTTCCACTCTATCCACTTATCTCATTAATGGAATATTCTAATTCATTAGTGTCCACTAAAAAATCATAAGAGTTCTTTGAAATTATTGAGATTCAATTTGTTATAAGAGATTTTGCCGTGCAACGATTTGAAATTACTTTTGCAGTCTGAATCAGGCTGTTATGAATAAAGACAAATACGTTTTCGCCCAATTAGTCGCATTTCTCGACAA